>JADFDS010000044.1 GCA_018262715.1 Bacteroidota bacterium | reverse complement strand
TGTCTCCGTCCCTGGCCATTTCCCAATAATTACATCCCAAGGGGCCTTACCGTGATCCCTTCGGCGCGCAGCGCCTCAGAGAGCTTCCTGACAAAAACCGGGGCGGTCTCATTGTCGCCGTGGATGCAGACGGTCTCTGCCTCAATGGGTATGAGTCTCCCGGTGATGGTCTCCACAACCTTTTCGCGTATCATCCTGATGACCCTGCGGATCATCAGGTCGGTGTCATGCAGCACCGCACCCTCGATGCTTCGTGCGACAAGCGCGCCATTATCGTCATAGGCCCTGTCGGCAAACACCTCCGAGGCGCAGGCGAGGCCCGTGTCCCTGGCGGCCCTTATCATCTGCGAGCCCGACTGCCCCACCAGTATCAGCGAGGGGTCAAGCTCCCTCACCGCCCGGGCTATTACAACTGAGAGTTCATAGTCGGTTGCGGCGGTGTTGTAGAGTGCGCCGTGGGGCTTGACGTGCCGCATGCGTGCTCCTGCCGCCGCGGCCATGGCCATGACGGCTCCCGCCTGGTAGAGTATCATTGCCCTCAGCTCATCGTGGCTCATCTTCATGGCCTTACGGCCGAAGTTCTGACGGTCGGGGTATCCGGGATGCGCCCCGATGCTCACCCCGTGTCTCATGGCCGAGCGTATTGTGCGTTCTATCGTCAGCGGGTCGCCCGCGTGGAACCCGCAGGCTATGCTGGCCGAGGAGATGAAGGGCATGACTGCCTCATCATTGCCGGGCCCGGTTGCGGGGTCGGTCTCGCCAAGATCACAGTTTATGTCGATATACATTGTCACTTTCCGGTTTTTGGCATACCTGTTCACGATACGGAAAGTAAATGTAGAAAAAAGGCTTCAATACGGAGAGATGAGGGAAAGGTTCTTCTTACTGCGGCTGAAGTTTGAGGATCAGGTCAGTCAATTAAGGATATCTGCAAATTCTTCCATGGTTGGGAGAGTCTGCATTAAAACCGGGGGAGTCCGTAGTTGCGCTTTGACAATTGTTTATTAACCATTGTAATGTCAAATTCCTTATGGTCGAAATTCCCTCCAAGCCAGGTAATGAAGCTTTCGTATTCTCTGTTATTGGGATTTCGCAGGACCTTTAACATTCTCATGTAACCTCCCATTCCGCCTACATCTTCGGGTGGGCATTTCATGGCGCCATCAGTGCAGACAGGGTATCTAACATCCGGATCCGGTTTAAGAAACTTCTCCAACAGTATTTCGTGCATCCAGCCATCCCCAAAATCATATTCATAAATGATTGTTTTTTTGACGGAACGCAATAACTCATTTAGTTTAAGTCCTTTATAGTCCACATTATTCATCTCCTCCCAAAAATCATCACCAGGCATTCTTTGAGTATAGAAGGTTTCGTCCTTTATGAACTGATGCAAATGCGAATTTGTCCAACCCATAGTGGTCTGTATGATCTTGTGAAGATCTGAGAGAAGTATGTCCTCCTCCACCAAGATCCTGCGCCAGATCCTGGGCCTTGATTCAATTAAAGTGATTCTGAGCTGATAGATCCAATTACCCATTTTTTGATTTAAAGGTAATTATTTCCCGCTCTGATGTCTATACTCATTGGCTGGAAATAGGATGCTGTAAATTCTACCGGACTGGTACAATGATCAGGGGAAAAACAGTAAGAATAGTTTTTGCGATGAACAACAACCTGGAGTGATTTTTTGCATAAAGTACCGAAAACCGGTGCCTTTCGCAAAATATTGCTTGCTAGGATCCGGCAAACGGTGTCCCGAATATACCGACTGCAAGTTCCGCCCAGATGAGAAGGAACGCAATCACAACAGCCGCACAGATGAGAATCCTGTTCGGAACACTTTTCACTGTCCTCATTACGAGTTCACATAATAAACCAGTGCCGTATAGCAGAACGCCCATTATTGCGAAGTCGCTGAATGTCCAATTTACTTCATCAGTGATCTGCATGGCAATGAAGGGGATAAGCAGTATAACTGACATTGCTGCCAGGATGATAATCAGTCTTTTGTTTTTCATCGTTTTGTTGTTTTTGTCATAAGTAGTTAATTCTTTTTTGACTTTGTGCAATTACATCCAGTTGCTCTCTCATTGAAAGTACTTTGAGATGCAAAGTAAAATATAATTGCAATAATCTCCAAATATTTTTCTCAAAAAAAACTTTGAGAGGTTCAGATACGGTCCGCTGTCATGATTTTGCATGCCGGTCTCCGGAGCCCGTCCGGCGGTAATCCCGGAGCAGGCAGGGTAAAGGGTGAAAGGTTTTTCACTGCCACCAACTGCCTGTCACCTGGCTCCTGTCTGTTTTGTGTTGTAAAAAGCAATCAATAAAGACACATAAATATTACAAAAAGTAATTAATAGTTGCATAAATGTAAAGTATGTATTACATTTGCATCAAATAAAAACGTAAAGTGCTATGAAAACGAAAATGCTTTTACCGAACAAGTTCAAAACACCCGGCTGGATCATGCTGATCCCAACAACCCTGTTTGGACTTTACATCATCTTTTCCGATTTCGAATTTGACTTTCTTAATGCGAGGGTATTTACGTTCTACTCAAATGAGATATTGGGTGAATCCGTCACAATGGGATTCGTACACAAGAATCTCACCTATACGATTACAGGCATACTTTTCATTATCAGCGCTTTCTTTGTTGCATTCTCGAGGGAAAAGACAGAAGATGAGTTTATTGCCAGAATCAGGCTTGAGTCATTGTTGTGGGCTACATACATCAATTATGGCATCCTGCTGTTCTGTTTTATGTTCTTTTATGATTTCGGATTTTTCTATGTGATGATTATCAACATGTTTACAGTCCTGGTGATATTCATAATCCGGTTTCAGTATTTACTTCACAGAGCCAAAAAATCGCTGAGTCATGAAAAATAGTCTGAAGGTTGAGAGGGCAATCAGGAATATCACCCAGGAGGAGCTGGCCAGGGAGATAGGGGTGAGCAGGCAGGCAATAAACTCGATTGAGCTTGGCAAGTTCGTGCCGTCGACCGTCCTGGCTCTCAGGCTCTCAAAGTATTTTGACAAACCGGTAAACGACCTGTTCAGTCTTGAAGAGGGTGATTAGAGCTCCGGGGTAGGGCAGAGCTGATTCTCCTGCAATTCCATCGGTTGCCTGAGGTTGCAGACCTCTGCCGGATGCCTTTATCAGATGCGCGGCCGCAGGCTGTCAGAGTATGCCGATTACATGCAGTATGCTCCGGATGCCCAGTCCAGTCGCTGTCAGCACGACGATACCCCCGAGGATGTTTGAGAGGAGTGTGTTGACGTTGTCACCCATTATTTTCCGGCTGTTCATCACCACGAGGAGGTAGACGGCTATCACCGGCAGCAGGATGCCGTTGGCGACCTGCGCGAAGAGAATGGCCTCGACCGGTTTGAACCCGAGCATTGAGAAGGTGACGCCAGCCAGGAGGATGAACATCCACACCATCCGGAAGCGTGCAGAGCGGAGGTCGCGTTTCCAGCCCATGATGCCGGCGGTGGCGTAGGCGGCGGCCATGGGGGCGGTGATTGAGGAGGAGATGCCTGCGGCGAAGAGGCCGATGCTGGTGATGTATTTTGCCCATCGGCCGGCAAGGGGTTCAAGCTGTTGTGCGAGGTCGGCGCCGGAGGTGATATTCGTACCGGTGCCTGCAAAGGCTGCTGCTGCGGTGACGATGACGGCCATAGATATAAACCCTCCTAGGATCATCGCCACCGAGAGATCCCATCTTGCCTCCGGGAGGTCGGACGGACTGTGCCACCTTTCCTGTACTGCCGAGGCATGGAGGAAGAGGTTATAGGGGACCACCGTGGTGCCGATGAGTCCGACAAGGGTTAATACTGCGCCGGCAGGTATTGTCGGGACGAACATCCCCTTCAGCAGCGCCGGCAGGGCAGGGGCCACAATTATTGCTGTTGTGACGAAGGTGAGGCTCATAAGGATCACCAGTGCCACCAGGAATTTTTCCAGGAGCTTATAGCTGCCCACGAAGAGGAGGATGAAGGCAATGGCGGCGTTGATGGCCACCCAGAAACGGAGGGTCAGGATGCCGGAACTGAAGAGGGAGCCAGAGCCGACCGGTGCTGCTGATCCGGCTGCTGCTGCCCCGGCTGCTATCGCTGCTGACCCTGAGGCTGAAGGGGCCCCGGATCCGAAAAGTGTCTCGAGGCCCAGTGATGCGCCGAGCAGGTTGCCGGTCTGGAAGGCGGCATTGCCTATTGTGATTGCCGAGATGACGAGGATAGCTGTGAACAGCTTGGAGGCTGGTTTGCTGAAGTGTGTGCGGAGAGCCTCGCCAAGGCCGTTGTGTGAGATGATGCCGAGTCGTGCCGCCATCTCCTGGAGGATTATTGTTGCCGCCACCGAGAAGACCATTCCCCAGAGGAGAGCGTAACCGAAGCTGGCGCCGGCGAGGGTGCAGGTTGTGATTGTCCCCGGTCCGATGAACGCTGCTGTGACCAGGGCTCCGGGGCCGATTTTGAATCTGGTGCGCTTTCGGGGAGGGGACATCATGTGATTAAATATGGGTATTATAAAAATAAGAAAAATTGAATTATGACCATATCAGGGAGACAGCAGTCTCCATTCTGCAGTTGGCATGGGTTTGGATCGGGTATGGTATATTCGATATCAGAATATATGGATTATATACCTTGAATTTTATAATATTTTGGGAATACAATCCATAACGAGTGATTATTATAGCAGGGAATGAAGATGGTCTGCCGTATTCTTTAATCCGTTTTTCCTGAGGATTTCAAGTACCTGGTAATAATCAAGGGGAGGTCTGATTTTACTTGTAACCATATCTTTGAAGGCCTTGATACTCGTTCTATAATTGAGGTCGATAATGTCTGTCAGAAAGTCATCCGCATCCGTTGCTGCAATACCAAAATTAGCAAGGTACTCCTTAGGAAAGTGTTTCAGGTTATTTGTGACAATCAGGTTAGCATTTACCTTGATTGCGGCTGCAAGCACATGTCTGTCCTTGAGGTCAGGAAGTGAAAGAGATTCTATCAAAGGTTCATAGTTTTCAACCAATGCATCCGGAAAAGCATCGTTAACTATTTTGGTCCTCCTGTGTGCTTCAATTTCCGTGATCCCTTTCCGGAGCATTGCTTCGATCCATTCATTAAAGATGTGATTACTCCATTTAGGAGTGTACAAATCATGGTATGCAAACCATAACAATAAGTCCCGTATCCAAAGAGGATAGAAGACGTTGGTGTCAAGAACGCAGGTAAATCGAACACTATGTATCATACAATCCTGATTCTTCATCAAGTTTCATAAGATCCTGTAATTTCTTTTTCTGGGATACCTTCATTTTCTTTTTGAATGACATTAGGTCATCGTATCTGATTCTCCTGTGTTTGCCAACCTTCGAGTAGGGAATTTTACCTTCCTCAAGCAGGCGAACGACGTGAGGCCTTGAACAACCCAGGACTTCTGAGGCTGCCTGCGTTGTTATTTCAGTTGCTTCCGGGACTACGGTAACCGGATTACCCTGGCTTATCTCTTTAAGAATTTGGACCAACAGTTTCAACACACTGACAGGAATCCTGATTCTTTTGCCTGTTTCCGAGATCTCAATCTCAGCTAAATTGTTCTGCAACAATCCTATAGATGAGACAAGCGATTCGTAGGACTCTTTCGCGGCGAGCTGCTCTTGTGTGGTTGGTTTCCGACTATCGATTGTTTTCATTGTGTGATCATAGTTTGACTTTATGCAAAATTAAACGAAATAAACGAAACAAACAAAATAAATGAATAAAAATGCTATGAGTTTGAGTTCACCCGAAATTTGATTATACTTGAGGTAACAGAGACATTCAAAAATCAAATAAAGAATTGTATACAAGAGCAATAGTAAGAAGACCGGGCAGGAACTTTGCCAGCGGGATAACAACATCAAACCTCGGGCGGGCGGATTCCGGCAAAGCCCTCGAACAGCATGGTGCATACTGTGAGGCGCTTATAAAATGCGGTGTGGCACTGACAGTACTGGATGCCGATGAAAGATATCCAGACGGCTGTTTCGTGGAGGATACGGCTGTTGTCAACAGCAGGGTGAAGGTCATATCACGGCCGGGAGCCACAACAAGAAGGGGAGAGGAGGAGGCCATCGCACAGGTGCTGGCCGGCTATGGACCAGCGGAAGCAATCACAGCGCCCGGCACCCTGGAGGGGGGAGACATTCTCCGGGCTGAGAACCATTACTTCATCGGCATTTCCGAAAGGACGAATGCAGAAGGAGCCAGCCAGCTGGCAGCAATCCTTTCAAGATATGGTTTCACTACTTCATTTATTAGTGTGGAGGCAGGACTGCACCTGAAATCGGACATCGCATACCTTGGAGACGGAAGCTTCATTTCCACCCCGGTGTTTTCGCAGGTCGCTCAACCGGCAAATACAATCATCCCTGAACCTGAAGAATATTATTCGGCCAATTGTCTGCGGGTCAATGATTTTCTTCTTGTTGCGAAAGGATTCCCAAAATCAAGGAAGAAGATACTTGAGCTCGGCTACAACATTATCGAGCTTGATATGTCAGAATTCAGGAAGATGGACGGCGGCCTTACCTGTCTCTCGCTGTTGTTCTGACAGGACCCGGGAATTGCGATTTGCGATTTGCGACTGTGTCCGCCGGCTGGCGGATTTGCGAATTTATAAGGTTAAATTTCCTGTACCGGCAATTGTACTAAACTGTCAGAACCACACTGCCCTTTTTGTTCCCGGCTTCAACATACCTGTGGGCTTCGGCTGCCTTTTCAAGGGGGAAACTCTGATCAATTACAGGCCTGAGCTTCCGGCCTTCAAGGAATTCCCTTATCAATTCAAGGTCCTCCTGTTTTGGAGTTGCAAGCGCGCAAATGACCCTTTTCCCTCCGCTAACAGACGTGCATAGCATCTGAAGCAGTTTCCCGGTCTTGAAGCTTACCGGCATGTAAATCCCTTTTTGCCTCAGTGATCCCCTGTATCCTGAAAAGGATCCTTTCCCCAGGATGTCGATGATGAGGTCATATGACTCCCCGCTTTTCGCAAAGTCGTCTTTTTTATAATCAATGACCCTGACTGCTCCCAGGCTCTTTACGTATTCAATTCCCTGAGTGCTGCAAACACCCGTGACCTCAGCCCCGAAATGATGTGCGGCCAGCTGTACGGCTGCCGAACCGATCGCCCCGGAGGCACCGATAACCAGCACCTTCCAGTCTTTCTGAATATTCACCTTCCTCAGTAAACAGAGCGCCATTGTCGCTCCGTAAGGGACTACCGAAGCCTCCTCATATGTCAGATGCGAAGGTTTCGCATCAATGATGCCGTCTTCCGGGATACAGAGGTATTCGGCATATGCGCCCATGGTCTCGCCTGTATAGCCGAAAACCTGGTCGCCTGCTTTGAATTTTTTCACGGTGCTGCCCGCAGTCTCAACCTCCCCGGCAAATGTGTTTCCCAGGATCTGTCTTTTGGGCTTGCTGTAGCCAAAGCCAAACCGCGCCATTACCCTGAACAATGACAGCATATTGAACTCACCTGCCGGCAGGTTCCTGATTTTACGGGCTATAATATCCCCGTAATTTACCGAGACAGCATGAATCCTTACAAGCACCTCGTTGCTTTTGGGGCTTGGCTTTTCCACTTCCTGCAGATGAAGGACATCCGGTTCTCCATACTCTGTATATATTATTGCTTTCATTTTACTGTTTTTCTTTTTTTGACTGTTTGGCAATTACTTTTTTATGCACCGGGTCATTCTCCGGGAAATATGCAAAAACGTCGGATAACTGAACGCTGAAGGTGTAAGCAATGCGGAATGCCAGTTCCAGCGAGGGGAAGTACTTTCCGTTCTCGATTGCCACAATTGTCTGGCGTGTAACCCCTGTTTTGTCAGCCAGCTCCTGCTGTGTCATCTCATTCGCAAAGAATCGTAGCCTGCGGATGTTGTTGCTGATCATTATCTTTTCCTCTTTCATATCACGCCCCCATTCTGTAATAAATGATCTTTGCAATCTCGGATGCCAGGGTGGCCAGGAATCCTGATGAGATAAGGGTAAGAAACATCACATATGGTTTCATTCCCGCGGCCAGCGATCCCATCGCCAGCATAAATCCCAGTATAAAGATCCAGTGCGAGATCCGGATGCATTTCAGTTCAATCAGCTTATCCCGCTCGTCGGTGATGTCGGGTAAATCTTCCTGGGTGATTATGCGGTTTGCAATGGCAAAAAGGATCTGGATCACTATCTGTACAACTATTGCCACCGGTATAAGGTAAAGAAACGATTTCCCCCAGAACTGAAAATCGTTCAGCAGCTCCATATCTGCCTGGATGTAATTCCTGTAAACATAGAGCGAGTAGAATCCGATCACCAGCACTGAGCCGATGATTGATACGATTGATTGTTTTTCATGGTGTCCCATTTTAATACCTCCACGTGTCTGTTATTATATACTATGAGTAAAAGTATAACGACACAAAGATAAATAAAATATACACGATGTCAAGAAAATAAGACATTATTTTTGATAAATCTTTAAGAATTTTTCTAAATGGTTCTTACACAGGATGATGGAGAAGCTTAATTATTTGCCCCGTTCATAAATCAGCTTGGTGCGCCAGCAGCGGCCTTCATTTTCAGCTGTTACGACGTACATGCCGCCGTCAAGAGTCGTTTGTGACAGGTCGATTTCCGAGTCGTTTCCAGCTTTCAGGGTCAGCACCATGTTCCCTGTCAGGTTGGTGAACTTCAGGGTCAGGTCCCCCGGCACCTGTTCATCGAGGTGAATCGTGAATTTTCCCGATGTCGGGTTAGGGTAGGCCCTTAACGTGTTCGAATCACCCGATTCCGGCTGATTCTCTTCAATGCCTGTTCCGGTTCCGGCAAGTATCACTGCAGTGGTTGACAGGGACGGCAGGGTGAGTGTGAACGAGTTGCCGGAAACTGCTACTGTCTTGCTTTTTATGGCGTTTGTGGTGTGCGAAACGAATGTCTCGGTCGAGGGCAGAGCGGACAGCTCGAGGATATTGTAGCTGCCATTGGGGACAGTAAAGCCGGCAAGGTTTACCGTTACCGTCCGCGATGCACTCAGATCACGGTTGACAAGGATGACCGTCAGTGAATCATTGCTGCTGTTGACGGTGCTGTAGCCTGAGACGGTTGACTCGCCTGTTGAGGTGGTTCTGACCCTGGTACTTTTCGCATAGCGGCTGAAGAGGTGCAGCGTCTCCCACATCCCGGTCTTCCATGACCACGGAGTAAATATTTCCACACCGTTATCGGCAAATGTGCCAAGCATGGATGCGTAAACCACTGAAACAATATTCGGGTTTGATGAGCTTATATCGTTTTCAGTCAGAGCAATAGTTATGCCGTGATTCTCGCCGAAATGAGTGTTCAGCCAGCCGTTTATCCTCTTGAAAATGTACTCTTTGGTCTGTGCTCCGTCCCAGCCGCCGTTGATCGTTTTCACACCGTTGGCGCCGGGGTACACGTAAGTCTCGTCATAGAATACACGGTGAAGCTGTACAAGGTCGGCATTCGATGATTCCGACGGGTACCAGTGGACGTCGAGCACATCAAGGAGGCGTATTCCTGTTGCTTTCTGTTCGTCGGCAACACGTTTTATAAAGTATTCGAGCCAGCAATAATACTTTCCGCCGAGGGTCAGCGCTTCATTACCCCATTTGTACCACTGCCATTCGTTGGCAGGGACCGGGCCTGTAAGCCTGATCTCAGGAAACCTCTCGCGGGCTTTCTTCGCCACGGCGAAATATGAATCCATGAAAGCCGAGGCAGACAGGAGTGAAGGCATCACATCGTCATGGGTACCGTTCCATATCTCCGGCTCATTATCCATGCTCCAGTAAGTGAACTGATTCTTATCCAGGCTCAGACCTCCCGTTCCGAACCAGTGATTAAGAACATCCGTGGTTGAATCGGCGGTCCAGTTGACCAGGTAGAGATCAGGGTTTCCGTTCACAAGTGCCTGGGAGCCGCCGGCAGGATTCACCTGGCCGCCCCCGGCCAGATTCTGGCCAACGCCGCTCCACCAGTTCGATCCGTTGTACGACCAGTCGTTGAAGTTGTTGTTCCTGTTGCCCGCAGCTTTCCCTATCAGCTGGAAAGCCCACATGACCTGCAGTCCCGGCATCCGTGTCTGTATATCCTGCGATGCGAAATCCCAGTTATGGCCATAGACATTGTTGTACCAGTCGGGGTGACTTCCCAGCTTCCTCCGCCAGTTGTATTTGGTGGCGTTGTTTCCTCCGTTTTCGCGCGCAAAGCGAAGTCCGGCCTCTTTATACAGGTTGATATTTGCTTCGGTGGTGGGTTTTGCTGGGTCATCGGAGAGGTTATTGTTCCGGCCGTAGATGTATGGCGAAACAGTCATGCGTCCTTCGTTCGCATTTACCTGTATGGTTATGTTCTGTGCTTTCCCCGGCCGGATGGCCAGCAGCAGGAGTGAAGCAAGCAGACAGATCTTTCTCATAATAACTGCACCAGGACAGAGTATTACCGATACTGACCTGTGGGTTCACAAAGGTAGCTCTTATTTTGTCAACCAATTCAGGGGACCTGTCCGGTGCCGAGGGGGACTGCAGTATTGCATTATCAGGATCAGTAGCGGCCTTCAGTGCCAGCACGCGCCTTACGATGTCATCGCCCCGTTCACCGGCTGCTTCGATTTAATGATTTCGACTGCCTTAAAGAGGATCACAATCTCCAGCAGTTCGGCCGGGATAAGCATTATATATCCGATGAATGACAGTATGATTGTCAGGAAGAAGAAGCCTGCGGCAATCTCAAAGATACCTGCGATAACCGGAACATGCCCGAATGATCTCTGAAGCTTGATCAGCGAGATCCCGTAAAGGATCAGTATCCCTCCGAAAGTCAGTGCCTGGGCTCCCAGTATGTATTCCCGCTCAACGGATTCATAGAACAGTGAAGCAATATCATATGCTATTATAAGGAAGATGCCAAAGATCAGGACATATGACATGATCTTCAGTAGGTAGTTCCTGAACATGTGGCCCACAAGGATGAAGCCTCGCTGGAAGTAAAAGTAAGTGATCAGGACAGCCACCTTGATAGTTACATATACCGGGATGCTGAAGATCATCCGGTCATCTTCCATCCGGAAATAGTCTGCCGCAGATTCGAGGAACCCGAGAATGAAATAGACCAGGCCGAGCAGCCACGCAATGTTAAGCTGTTTAATAATAAAAGTGCCTGACCGGTCGGGGTCAATATCAATCAGAAAGATATCCTTCAGCCATCCGGCGAAACTCCTTCTGTCTGAGTCTTTATCTGATATCCTGCTCAGGTCGTAATCGAGAGCCGCGAGGATTGTTTTTACTGTGTAGCTTCTTGGGGTGACCTCGCCGGCTTCTATCCTCTGGAGGGTTCGTACACTTATATTACACCTGTCTACAAGTTCTTCCTGGGTGAGACCTTTTTCTTTTCTGAGGAGGGTGATCTTTCTGCCTAATTCCGGTTGTTTCATTGTCTTGATTTCTGAATCTTCACCAATATTACGATTGAAAACCCAATGCAAAAAATATTTTGACGGTACTTTGCCCGTCATTTACCCGACATTTGGGAAAAGACTGAAAAAGAGAGACTTACAGGCGCAATTCATCACCGGAGGTTCAGAAGGGTTTTCCCTATTTCGTCGCGCAGCTTCGGTGACACATGAACCTCGTCAGCATAATTCTTCCACCGGTTGACTGTCTCGTTTATCTCATCAATGATTTCAGAAGCTTTCCTGAGCCTGATCAAGTCGCCAATTACCAGCAAATCGGCCTTGGTAATATCCTTACGCTTGCCGTTGATGCTGAGTGAATGCTGGCTGACCCACTCGCTGCCCGGCCGGTAAGCGTGGCACAGGTCATAGGCCGGCGCCAGTTCCCATCTGCCCCCATGCTTCAGCAGGAATGAAAAGTTCTTTGTGTGATCATCACAGTTCCTTGCAACGACGTTGAAAGCCATCCTTCTGAACATCTGTTCAGCATCGGCATAGGTCAGTTTAAGCTCCCGCATGCACTGGAAAAGCTGCTCGTAACTGAAGCTGTTGACCAGGTTGTAATCGAAATGCTTCAGGGCACAGAATGTCTGCACATGATGCTTTGTTTCCGCGCCCTCACGGTCGAACCGCCGTGTCATGAAGTGCGCCCTGCCATTCTCTTCCAGGAGTCGCGATGGCATCATTTCAATGTCGCAGGCCTTCGCCATATTGTAGTATGCCATCTCAACCCTCCCGTAACCGTGACTTACTCCCATCTGAACCTCACTGACGCCATCGAGCTTTATCAGCCAGTGTTCAAATCCCCTGAGTGCTTTGGTCTGCCCTGACCGTACCTCCCCGGTCTTCTCATTCCAGGCTATCACGGCCTTGGGACGGGCGCCACCGGCCGATGTGCCGGTTTTCAGAATCTCCTGTACAGCCTTCTCTTCATCCTGTCTGAGATTTATCGTAAAGGCCTCACGCCGGCTGAGAATTCTTCGGGCGGTATCAACCAGGCTGTGGATTTCTATTGAAAATGGCCTGATGTACTCTTTCAGCACCGGCGGTTCAAACTCCATGGCTCCCATGCCACGGGTGCCGATGAAGCAGAGCATTTCCACCGGATTCATGCTCTCCGGCGGGCGTCCCTGCTGTGCGAGCCAGACATTTATCAGACTGTTGCCGTATTTGTCGGGCAGGGCATCTGCAAGCAGACCGGGCAACCCTCTGAAGGTATCGGATTCCGTGTTTCTGTCTTTCCTGAGTTCCGGAAAAGCAAAAACCCGTCCGGAGTCAGCAACAGGCATTTTCAGGGGAGCCAGGTCCCAGCCCAGGCGAGTGAAATCAGGGTCATATTCAAAGGTGGCAAAGCCCGTTTTTTCATCCCAGGCTACGGCGCCTGCCGGCTTCCCCCATATCTTTACTTCTGCTACGTTCATGCCTTACCATTCTGAGCCTTCAGAAGATTCTTCCTTTTTTGCGGATCTGCCTCGTGCCCGTTGTCGTTTTTCTTTCTGCAACCTGGCCAGAGCGAGGGGACTGATGTTTTCCCTGACTTCAAAAGCGCTCATGATATTCAGCTGATCCAATACCCTCAGCACCTGGATCAGTGTTGTGACTGTGACTGTCTCACCCCGCTCAAGCAGGCTCAGGGTGGAGCGACTGATACCGGCTGCTTTTGCCAGTTCACCCTGGGTTTTGTTCTGCTCTATACGGTGATGCCTCACAAAGGCGCCGATCTGTTCAGTCAGGCCTTTATCACTGCTGGAAGACCATTTATTGAATGAAATATCAGTCATAATGTTTAATAAATGCTATTAGTGAATGATAAATCATACAAATATAACTATAATATTTTGAATATCCAAGGTTTAGAGGAAGAATTGATCTGTTTTTTCCTTGCGCCGGGGTGCGAAACAGTGAAGGCACATGGCGCCGGAGCGCGAAACAGATATGGTGCCTTGCGCAGGGGTGCGAAGGGGTGAAGACACCATTCGAAGAGGTGAAGACACCTTGCGCAAGGGCGGCAACGGAGTCAGGCGATTCGCCGAAGGCAGAAGCTTCAGAACTGCCAGGTGTAAGCGTCAGGCTCATGGTCCCAAACTTAATTTGCTATCTTTGCATTATGGTCAGGCAAAGGCATTTTGAAGGATTACTTCTGGGACTTACGTTCCTTTTCCTTTGCTATGGAATCAGGGGTTATTACCCGCGGTATAACGAACCGCTGCAGGAAGATGCTCCGTTTTCCCGCACGGCAATTACCGAAGGCAATTATCCGGAACTGCTGATCCTGAATAAGGGGACCGGCAATCCTGCCGATGCCCTCAAACAACCACCTGCTCCCTTCGACAGAACAGTGGCGCATGGTCTGTCAGACCTGCCGGTCTGGTCAGGAGCGGGCGAGATAGTAAAAGAAACAGCCTTCCGGTCATATGCCGGAACGGTTTATATAGATGTATCTTCAACTGACCTGATTTTCCCGTTTCATTATTTCCTGTAAGTCAGTGCCGGCTGGTTTCATCAGCCTGGCAACAATCTGTCGTTTAATTAATTGCTGCCCCGAACAGCGTACATGTGGCAATTGTTCCATAGCGTGTTGTTCAGGCAGCTATATGTTTCATTTATAATTACATACGAAGATGGGAATTATTGTTTATATTATAGTTTTTGGACTGGTGCTGCTCATACTGTTGCCGTTTGTTATCGGACATTTCAGGAATGTTGGTAAGGATAAGTCGATGATCGTCGCGTTGAAGGCTTCAGCGTCTGCAAAGGGACTTTCACTGACCGCAACAGATGCCTGGAAGGGGGCCTATGCCATTGGCATTGACGCGGGCAGGGGCACGGTGGTTTATCTCAGGAAAGCCGGAGGGTCAATGCAGGAAGAGATGACGGAGCTGTCAGGTGTCACAGACTGCAGGGTTGATATTACGGCCAGGACTGAAAAGACTCCGAACGGGAGCATGACAGTGGTCGAAGGCATCAGCCTCGTAATTACGTTCGGTGACAGGGCTTTGAGCGGGAAGAGGCTGGAGTTTTACAACAGTGAGGTTTTTCCTTCACTGGGCAGCGAAAGAGCCCTTGCGGAAAAGTGGCAGAAAACTATTTCCTCTGCCATACAGATGAAAAACAGGTAACATTTATTGACCGGAATAATTTAACCTGGTTTCAGGCAGGACTCCTTTTCATGAAAATATCAGGCTTCTGGTAATTACCGGAAGCAATGAAGCGCTGGAAGAGGCATACAAGACCCTAGGAGTTGATCAGGTTTTTGTCATCATATATGATGACTGGTCAAAATTAATAATCCCGGGAAAAATCCGGGATTATTAAAAAATATCTTAACAAGCTTCCTGCAATAAAAAGGGCTGTCTATTTAAGCATAAACCTGAATGCGAGAGCGAATTCCATGTCTTTTTCCCTGAATTCGGGAATATCAAGACTCCCGATCTTACCTGCGACACGCAGACATTCAGCTTTCAATGCCGGATGATCATTTGCCGGTTTTGATTTGTCATCCACATTCCCGACCGATGATGGTTTGTAACCTACTACTACAATTTCATCCATCATTGGAACTTTAATATCCTTAATATCAGAATATGCTTTGGTTTTTTCGACAGTTCCACCTTTTTTGATTTTCAGGACGACATAGATACGCCCCGTATCACAGGAATTCTTTGCTTCTTCAGGATAACTGATATTTGTGAAGAGGAACTCATAAAACTCCTTTGTAGAAGCCTGAGACAATGTGAGTTTCTGATTTTCCTGATTTATTGATCCGGGATCAGAACTAAATGAGAAAAACATCATTAAGATTGCAACAACCGGAAGAGCAAGAAGCGACTTCATTGCGGCAACATTGCGGGTTGGTTTCTTGTTTATCATGACCAGTCTTTTTTCAATTAACCTTGTAAAACTGTGAACCAATGGAATTGTCCTGATGTTTGCAGGAATGTTAAGAAGTCTGTATTGGTATGTTTTTTTGTTGATTAAACTCTTCACTGAACTATTATCAGCCTGGTATTCATGGTTTAAGATCATGGATCTTCTGATAAGCCATAAAAAAGGATTAAACCATTGAAAAGCAATAAACAACTCACAGAGCAACAGATCGAATGTATGGGCCTGCCTGACGTGAGCTGTTTCGTGTTTCAGAATATCCGGATAATCACCGCTGTCAAATACCTCCCCGGGGATCACAACATAAGGGAAGAATGAAAATGCCGGGTGGTCAGAATCTGAGATAATTATTCTTGGGAAAGTGTTCTGATGGACATGGCCTTTCCTTATGATTCTTAAAGTGTTTGAAATACTTATTACTCCACGGCATATGAAGGCTGTTACAACTGCCAGGTATATCCAGCCCGGAAGATTATTTACATTTACGGACCTGACTTTTTCCGAAATGGCTGAATCCAACTGGTTCTCAGATATTATGATATTGCCAATGACACCTGAAGCTGGGGTAAACTCAATGTCAGCCAGAAAGTCAAATGTGCCGATGAGCGGAATAAAAACAGGAAGTAACAGTACCAACAGCAGAGCTATCCTGTTTCTGGTATGAAACGAATCCATGGAAAAGAACACCAGGTAGAAAAGATACAGGGTGACAGTGCCTGCGGATACCTTTATAAGATATATGATCAGGCTATCCATTACCTTCTCCTTTCTCAATTATGTCTATGAATTTCCTGAGATCATTTGCAGTGATTTTTTTCTCATTCACAAAGAATGATACCACGTTTTTATAAGATGATCCAAAATAGTCACTTACAACTTTCTTCATGAAGCTCTTTCTGTATTCTTCTTTTTTAACGAGAGGAAAATATTCGTGATTCTTCCCGTATGCTTTATGACCGACAAACCCCTTTTCTTCCAGTCCGCGGATAATGGATGCGAATGTTGTGTATATGGGTTTTGGTTCAGGATGAAGGTCTATGAGCTCTTTAATGAATCCTTTCCGGGCTTTCCAAAGAATCTGCATTGCTTCTTCTTCTTTTCTGGTAAGTTTCTTCATACGGCTTCTGTTTTTGCAAATATATAACGGGAAAAACAAATAAACAACTAAATTAGCAGAAATATTACTGAAAAAGCCGTAAATAAGAATCATTGACGAATCTCCACGGTTAACAAATTGAATATATTGTAATTAGCTATAGGATTGAATTGGAGCCCGGGGCCTGTCTCCCTTACTATGCCTGCAAAATCGGCACCGAAGATACGCGGGAACCGGAACCCGGTGACCACCCTCGCATCTCCCCCCTGGTCCTTATGCTCCGCAGTGGGGCACAGGTCCGGGCCACCTACTCCACAAAGGCTATGAGAGCCCGGACCGTCAACTGCAGGCTATTCGGCAAATAGCCTGGTTGCCGGATCGTGTCTTGCGAAGAGCGCATTGTGTATCATCTCATCACCGTGCACCAGGCTGAAGCCCACAAGCCGTTCCGTCTCAACCATGCTAAGCGTGCCTGCCCCGGGGTGTGCATCCTCGGTGTGACGGCCGGCATCGTTGAACTCGTCTATGGCCTCAAGCGCCCTGAAGTAAGCTTCATGCATCTCCGGCTGCTCCTTATCATCGCCGGGGCGCGTAAGGGTGAAAGCGGCATCGCAAAGCATCGGGAAATAGTACCTGAAGGAGTCCTCATTTCCGAATATATCGGCCGAGATAACCTTTCCGTCAAGGATGACGGCCAGGCCGTTGCACCCTTCGGCGGGATGGCATTCAGGAAAAACCCGGTCTGCCTTCTGCATCCTGACCTGCAGCAGCTCCTCGTAGCTCTCCGTCCGGCTGTGCACCCCCTCACATGCCAGGTTTGCGCGTACATGATCCCACACCTCGCCCTGCGTGTTGCAGAAGCCGGGTTCATTCTCAGGCTTCATCCGCGAGAAGGTGCCTGCTTTCCTGCCCCGCAGATTCGGATCAGCCACTGACCCGGGTGTGCTGAACGACGATGACCAGTAGTCCCAGCGCAGCCGCTCCACACACGAGACCTCTATGACGGTCTTTGACGACGGGGCCAGCAGCACCGACCTGTTGACAACCCTGTTCTGCTTCGCACCGGTGAGGACGTCGGCATCGGTGAGCAGGAGGTAGTCAGAGGTCTGGTTGATGGCCGCGAGCTGGCCTACTGAGCCGGAGGCTGTCAGCTCCGAGATGATGAGGCTGCCGTTCCTGATGGCTGGCCCGGCGGGGAGGAAGGGGAATGCAGAGAGAGGCTGGCTGCTGATCTGGACGATCACGGCATTGCCAAAAGATGTGAAATGGATCGCTTTTGTTTTCATGGTTTTGTTACTCATTTATAATTATTAATTTTAAACTGTGGGCAAAGAAAAACCATGGCATTGCAGCCTTTCTGCAATGGAAAAAAAAGAAAATCATGCCGGCAAACCTTAACGCACTGATAAGATACAAGACTATCAACTCCTGCCTTGCAGGGGGAAGACGCAGGTGGTCAATTGACGAGCTGAGGGCGAGATGCTCCGAGGCCCTTGCCTCAGACAGGGGAAGGTATGCCACCGTCTCGGAGCGGACCCTCCGTGATGATATCCGAGTGATGCGAAGCGACATCCTCGGGTTCAATGCACCGATAAAGCAGGAGTCAGGATTCTATTTCTATTCCGACCCGGGATACTCGATTCTAAGTCTTCGCATCACCGATGCGGGACTGGCGGAGCAGATACTTGGCCTGCTGATGAAGATGAGGGAGAAGGTCAACCACCCGGAGATGGAAATTATCATGGAGAAGCTGAGCCGGCTCATAGGCAGGGAGTATGGACCGGAATCCGGGCTGGTTGTCAGAAATCAGGTTAATGATGAAGCGATAAAGATTAAGAAGCAGGTGATCGAGGAAGAAATAAATGCGAATGAGCGTATGTCGGCTGACCTGGAGAATCGCGGCATCTTCGAAAGAAGACGGCTCAGATTAATGCTGCGGAAGATGGACGCCCCACCCATTGTGCCTCCGTCGGAGCTGATATGGGGAGAAATAATGGCTGCCGTGATGTCAGGAATATTCCGTCGTCAGCCTTAGAGCGCACAGAGCCTGTTATAGACCTCCGCAAGAATCATGAAGTTTTTAAACTTTTTCAGGTCCGGGTTCATGGCCAGCTCTTCCTGCATCGCGGGGCAGTCGCCAAATAACTGTTCAAACAGAGGATCAAAATTCTCCTTTTCGACCTTAATCATCTCCCCGCCGTCCTTCACCACGAAATAGCTCGGGTACCTTGCCTTCCCTTCGATGATATGGTAATCGATACGATAGGTGGGGCCGATTCTGAGCCCTTCGTCCGGTGCCCAGGTGAAGCCGACGCCATCCATCTTCGATATTGTCTCAATACGTGAGGTGGAGGTCCCGATGCCTGACCGGGTCACGGGGGGAAATCCCGGGCAGAGACTTTCATGCCCGACTGTGCCGGATAGGGGCAGATCCTCAACACAGGGAGGTGCCGGATCGTGTCAGAGCCTCAAGACCCGAGGTGCCAGCAGTGGGAGGTTACCGGTCACGGTATGCAAAATGCAACGGGGCGCATCCGTCATAGTTGCTGGTTGTGGCTGCAACGTAAGCGTAGTCACCGATGACAAACACGGTCTTGTATGAATTGTCCCCGCGGCATCCGGGATAGTACCCGCACAGGACCCATCTGTCATAATCAGCAAGGTACTTGTAAAGTTCAACGCCATCTTCCAGCACATAGGGACTTCCGCTGTAATAAAATCCAATGGCAGGAACATAGTAGTAATCTTTCTCGAATTGGTTATCCGAGACTTTTGTCCAGCTGTCCGTGCCTTCGTCATATGACCATGTGGATCCGTATGTAACCAAATGTATTTTTCCGTTCGCGATGTATGCAAACAAAAACAGGTTGACGGGGTGAAGGAAGTGGTATTTCTTTGTGAACCCGCGTGTCGAATAGTTGTACGTGCAGACCAGTCCGCTGTCGGTAATTATATATTCCAGGCCATTCAGGGTGACGTGGGTTGCCAGTGTAAAGATGAATGGCGCATCGTCCTGCCTGGTCCATATTTTTGTTGTGAAATCGTATTCCCAGACCGGGCATGAGGCGCCGTCGGTATTTCCGCCGATAACGATGAACTTATCATCATGGGGGAGGAAAATGTTGTTTTCTGAGCGTTCGCCCGGGAAGTCTGAGACCGGATCCCAACTGTCTGCAACAGGATCATACTCATACAGCAGTTTGGCGTTTATCTCGAGGATGTATCCCTTGCCGTTATAGCTGAA
This sequence comes from Bacteroidota bacterium, assembly GCA_018262715.1. Classification (GTDB taxonomy): domain Bacteria; phylum Bacteroidota; class Bacteroidia; order Bacteroidales; family VadinHA17; genus SR-FBR-E99. The sequence goes on along the minus strand of JADFDS010000044.1, from coordinate 103,272 downwards.
GGCATCATAGGTCCAGGTCCAGTCAAAGGGAGTGGGAGTCTTTGTGTCCCACGATTTTTTAACGGTGAAAGGAGTATTCAGGCCGCCGAATTTCTGTCCGCTGAAGAAGGAGACGCTAACTGCCTTATCGTGATAGAAGTTGTTTACAAAAGGTATCACGGCGGTTACCTGATCTTCTTCTGACTCAATTGTTTCAGCCACAAATGAGTCAAAGTGGAGCGTGGGCGGGCCATAGTGGGTAAGGTTTTTGCCCCTGATGGTTATTATGTCACCAGCGTAACCTTCTGTAACTGAGCTTTCAAATATTTCGGGGCCAAAAATTTCAAATGCATTTTCTATTATGATCTCCCGGTCTCCGGAAACCACTTTTAACCGGACGCGGCCAGCCAGAGGTGTTTCAGGTATTTTAAAGACCAATGAGTCTTCAGAAGATATTATTATCTCTGCAGGGGCAATGTCAACGAAGACTGACAGGTTCCCCTGTTTCTGGCTGAAATTTGAACCGTACATCTTGACCACGGTGCCGTCGAATCCCTCCTTCGGACTGTAGTCCGTCACCCTTGCCGGCCTCGAACCCCTGCCTGTGAACATGGTGACTGGTCCGAATACAGTCGTTTCTACAGTCTTTACGAAGGGTCTCACATGATAAACCTGATCCTTTACAATATCAGTATGGACTTCTGCCTGGAATGTACCGCCACTCAGGATCCCTGTTAATTCCTTTTCTGACCAGGTTTCGAATTCAGTATTGTCAGTCTCGTTCCAGACGAATCCGTATGAAACGATGTTCTGAGTTCCGGGGCTGGTAATCCGGGCCTGGAAGGTGACTCCGTCTGACAGAACATCGACATTATCCATTTGTACGAAAGGATAATCCTTCGGGCCCCTTTCAGCATCCTCACAGCCCGCAAGGAGTAAAATGCAGAGAAAGAGGATTCCCGGTTCAGCCAGTTTCCTTTTCATGATCAGAAGGAATAACTTAGTAAGACTTCAGTGAAACTCATGTCTGATTCCCTTAGTGTCGCGGGGAACTGACTGTATCTCACCTCCAGGGAGGCAGCGTTCCTGTTGTTCAGGTTATACTGCATGCCCGCCCCGGCAGAATAGCCAAACCTCACACGGGAAGAGACAGATGAAGACTCAACCTCATTGATGATTATACTGTTCTCCCTGATGGTGGATTCATAAATCTCTCTTTTATACTTCAAATGCCAGGAACCGATGCCGCCGGCATTGATGAAGGGTCGCCAGGTCAGTGTCGGGACCGTGTAACGGAGCAGCACGGGCAATCTTGCCGAGATCAGGTTGACCACGACATCTATGTCTGCCATGGAGGTAACAGAATTGGCGCTGAAGCCGTGCTTAGAAAGATACACTCCCGTATTGACGGAGAAATCACTCACTAAGACGGGCAGGTCGGCGAAAATCCCCACCTGAGGGGATGAGGCCGGTGAAAAGGAAAGAAAAGGCGCCTCTCCGACATTCAGCCCCACCGGCACAGCCAGGTTCATCACTGAATAGCCTGCTGCAACTCCGAACCTGGGGAACGGAAGCGGCCGGTTTATGCCCTTGTTGTACATCGAAATCAGTTTCTTAAGTGAATTCCTGTGGTAACGGGCCAGCTGAACCTGGCTGGCTTTCCAGTTAAAGTCAGAAGTATGTTCGAGGATCGGTGCCCGGAAATCATAGCGATCAGGTATTTCAGCGAAGACCGTGCTATCCTTCTCCAGGAAGTAGGTTTTGAGGCCTTTTTCAGTATAATAGTAAAGATTAATTCTCCCCTTGCTGATTCTTTCAAGGAAAACCCTTTCAGGCTGACCGTTTACAATGATGCTTCTGGAAACGTACTCCGGCCCGCCCCGGAAACCATATCCTGTTAACTGATAAGGAAGATACCTGATCTCCCCGGCCTTCCTTTTCACCGCTACGAATTGCGAGTTCTGATTTGGCAATCCTTTAATAAGGTCTATGCCAATCGTCATTACACTATCGGCCTGGATGTAATTATTATTCTGGGAATAAACTGGTTGCGCCAGTGGCAACAATATCAGAATGATTTGCCTGATCTTTGTGTTTTTCATCTTTGGTCTGAATTCAGAAATCTGATAAGCGGTGATAGTATCACAGTACAGTGATTTCAAAGTTATTAATAACGATTTAAGAATGCCAGGATGTTAGCCTTTGGCTATAGCCGGGTTGAATTATGCCTGCTTCCGGCTTATTCTGATAACGTAATTCTCAAAGGTTTTGTACCTGAACACCCGCCCGTCCGTGTCACGTTCAAATACCAGGGTCTCCCGCAGCTCACCGTCATTCCCGACTCTCCGGAAGGTGTCTTTCCCGACTTGCCTGTAAAGGACCATTGAGCCTGCCGGGTCGTCATTCGGAAGCGTAAGTAAAATAAGGTCACCTCCCCATGTGGAGATATACAGTTCACTGGTTGCGGGTTGATCAGAATAATATCCGACATAATCCTGGAGATCAGCATTCTTCTTTCCGGGTATACCGGAGTCTCTCGGAGTGGTTGCCACAGCTCCGGCCAGTATGGCATTTATTGCACCTGCATATTTGTCGGGATTTGTGTTGTTGGCATTGATCATTATGGATATTGCCAGCTTTGTTTTCGGACATAACTGTAAAAGTGTCCTGTAGCCCGGACATTCCCCTCCATGGCCAATCCACGTGTTCCCATCCTCACCCCTGGTAACGACAAAGCCCAGGCCCCATGTTATATTCCAGTCCGGATCTGTCCAGTGGACATTATGCATGTATTTCAGTGTGGATGGTTTCAGTACTTCTTCTGAGGTTGTATCCATCAGGCGGAACTGCCAGGAGGCAAATTTCGCCAGGTCAAGGACAGTTGATGAGAATCCTGCCGCAGGCTTAATGGCATTAGCCTGGAAAAAGTTCACTTCTTTCCTTTCCAGGTTCCGGTTCACGGCACTGTATCCTACTGCCATCCTTGTCCCGTGACAGGCTTCAGGCAAACTGGTTCCTGTCTCATTCAGCCCCAGAGGCCCGAGTATGTTTCTTTCCATGTATTCGTCATACGGCATACCTGATACCTGCTCAACTACCTCGCCAAGCAAACTCATGCCAAGGTTGCTGTACTGGAAGATGGTTGATGAGGGATACAGCGTCTCCTGGTTGCCCAGCGCTGCTTTTACCTGGTCACGTGACGGAAACCGGAAGTCGGGAGCCGTCCAGTAAGGTATGTCTGCTTCCCTTGGCAAACCGGATGAATGGGTAAGAAGGCTTCTAACGGTTATTGGTCCGCTTTCAGGGTATTTTTGTTTAAGGTCATACCAGGGCAAAAGATCACCAATCTCGTCATCCAGCCTGAGTTTCCCCTCGTCATACAGTTTCATAATTGCCACAGAGGTAAAGAGTTTCGAGATGGAGCAAATGCTGAAGATGGTTGAAGGTTCAGCCTTAACTGAATCTTCAGCGTTAGCCAGTCCGAATGCGCCTGCCCAGAGCACCTCCTGGTCATGAACCACCGCTGCGGTCAGTGCAGGAAGACGTTCATAATCCCTCTGTGCATCGAGCCATACTTCAATCAGTTTGAATGCTTCAGAATAGTCCATGCGCGGACTCTGTGACAAGCCGGTAATACTCATAAAAACCAGGATTGCAATGGCATAGTATCTTTTCATTATTATGGTGTTTTGTGTTTTCCCCGTCCTTAATTATCCGTATTATATATGATGGCGTTGATTTTATTATTTCATTGTACAATGGCGGCCAGAAGCCAGGTACCGGTGGTGATCACAGTCCCCGGCATGTTGTTTTCATATGACTGGTTCTCAACATAGTTCCGGAACAGGCCGGCATGCTCAGGATTCAGTTCACCTTCCTGACCAGAGTTCCGCCGGCGCTGAAGCCGGTGACTTTGCCGGCCGGGTCAAGTATAAATTTCATGTCCTCGCGCGACTCCCTGACGAAGAAATCCGTATCATAGGTGAAGTAAGCCTTCACCCAGACAGGTCGGTGGGATTGGTCCACAGTCCGGCCGCGGCCTGCTCGGGATAGATATGGAATTTGCCATCTACCCTGGTGCCGTCTGCCTTGTAACCTGTTGCCAGCAGGCTGGTGTCTGTTCCGGCCGGAGGTTGCCTGTATGAACTGGATTTCATTCCCATAGGGTCAATGACGTTCTTCTGCATATACTCATCATAGGGCCGGCCTGTGACATCGGTCACTATCTGCTGGGTTATCGTGGTTCCTCCTCCTGAATAAACAACGCAGGTACCAGGCTCTATGAAGGAGCGTACAGCTTCAGTGTTGGCGGGCTTCTGTCCGTCGACTACCTGCTGAACCGACGGGAGAGTGTCGCCCTGTGCGTATCCGGGAAATCCGTGTATTGTCAGCCCTGCAGTGTGGCTCAGGAGGGCGGACAGTGTTATGGGCTTGCCCCCGGAGACACTGTCATAGGGGAATTTCCATGATTTAAGGTACTGATTTATATCAGTATAAAGATCCAGCTTCCCGTCCTGCACCAGTTTCAACACACCCACTCCGTTGAGCGACTTGCTGATAGATGCTGCCTGGAACAGGGTTTTCTCCGTCACCGGTCGCTTTTCGTCGACATCGGCCCAGCCGTAACCTTTTACCCAGTCGCCCAGGTTGTTTTCGACCAGTTTTATCCTCTCCTCCGTTTCGGGTGAATACCGGGATTGTGTCCCTGGCTGGCAGCCGGTGATGAGGAGAAGTGGCAACAGGACGGCAGGCAGGCAGATAAGATTACGTTTCATGGCAGACATTTTTTGGGGTTATTCATGGCAGATCATCGGATCTCCGTCATGTAAAAACAAATATATACAGTGTTAATCACCTGACAAACTGTTCAGCTATGAAGAGAGCGATTAGTGCAGGATGCTTTTATAATGGCCTAAGCCGTACCGGCTTACTTTCTCCATGTATTTATCGAAGGTTTCCCCGAATGTCTCCCTGCACCACCGCTCCTCGGCGAGGATCATGAAGTGAACGGAAACCTGGAAAACCAGCAGGATTGCCAGCAGAAGCCACGAACGGGTAACCATGCATGCACCCAGAAAGTAGAGGAAAAATGCGACGTACATCGGGTTGCGCGAGACGGCGTACAATCCCGACCGGTTTATGCCGCCGGCATCAGGCCTCGCGAATTGAACGATGCTCATACCATAAAGAACCAGGGCCGCCAGTGACAGGCAGACGCCTGCAATACCCATGAAACCGTTAAGCTTAATCCTCAGGAAAAAAGGAATGACCAGAAGCAGCAGGGTGGTCCCGATATTTACCAGGTATGCAGGTTTCTCAAGACCCCGGGTGGGAGGGAAGAATGCCGCCCGCCTGACAGCCTCCTTACTCAGAAGCGATGTCAGCAGATACCTGGTCAGCAGGATGGGAATGACAATAATCAATCCGGTAATGACAGTGGGTTCAACTATCATTTTTCTAACCTGCTTAAGGCTTCCTCAGCCGTTTCCACGAAGTTTATCGTTCCGCGGGTGTTGCTCTCGCGGATGAAATCGCGAAGTGCCTTGCTCCTGACATTCGCGAAGTCGCCGATGATGGCAAGTCTCATCCTGTAGTTGGAGAACTTTTGCAGTATCTCACCCGCGATGCCTGTCTTCAGGTCAAAGAAACTGCCGGTAAGTGTTGCGGAATGGATTATCAGCCCGGTGCTGCCGTTATAGCCGGCATCGGCGAGGATATCAAGCAGGTCTTCAGTGGTGCCTATTGTCTCTGAACCAGGCAGGATCTCGGCAATGGATATGCCTTTTGCTGTCTTGTGGTACTTAATCATTGTAAAGAAAAAATAAGGGTTTATCTCCAGATGTAAACGGTTCCTTCAAGCGGTAGTTTTTCCGGGTCAGCCTGGTGCCCGTACTCATCCCACCACTCCTGGTAAAGCTTTCTTACGGCCATGATCTCAGCGGCGTCGAGGCGCTGATCATTGGGGTAATCCTTATTGTAGAGCACCGGGTTGAGCGAGGCGAAGTCCTTTCCTTCAATGACAGCCTCGGCACACCATAACAGGTATTCACCAAGCATAATGCATTCCCTGCCGTCAACAACCCTGAACGGCCACATGGAAGATATCGGATTGACCGGGAAATGATCGCACGGGGAGATCAGTCCGGTTTCCTTCGCCAGGCTGATCAGTTCAGGTATATCTTTCTTCTGAAAAGCAGGCATCTTCGTCCAGAGCCGCTCACCATCTTCGGTGTATTCATACTGGTTATAGGTCCCGTTTTCAAGTTGTCTGACGAACCCGGTGACATCAGGATTATTGAAGTCGAAGCTGCCCTTGTCGCATCCGGGGCACAGAAGGGCAATAAGTGTTAATATGACAATAGATTTCACAATGGTACTTTTCACATTGATGCAATTATCCTTTCAATGGTTGCGTTCTTCCGGCCTGTCATCCTGCAGCGCTTCGGCCTGGTTCTCCACGGATATGGCTGGTTCATCCGTCCTGCCAAAGAGCTTCCGGCGGATAGCCATGATGATGGCTCCTGTCTTTTCAATCTCGCGAAGCAGGTAATCTCTTTGTTCCATCCGGGATTGTGATCATCAGAGACCAGTCAGGCTTACCGTCACAGGCTGAGTCATCAGGTTCGTCCTGTAGGTCAGACTGTCAGACCCGTTCAGAATGAGCTCTTCCATAACAACAGAGGTGCCGGAGCTTGAAAAGGTCTTCTTCCCCTCGTGCATCTTCCACCAGTCGGGATTGAGGCTTATCTTCATCGTATTGAATGTCTGAACATCCGTAACGAACAGGTGCCAGCTGGTTACGAAGATGGCTTTATTGCCGTCTTCAGTCCAGTAAATTTTATGCGCCGACTCAATATCCTCGGGCAGGCTGGCAACGAGCCTGAACTCACCGGTGCCGGCTTTTGCAATGAAAAGACTCTGTTTGGGCGGGTCCGCCGAAGGACTTTCAACCACATATGCTTCAAATGATCCCTGCGGGGAATTGACGGACATGATTTTGCCCGGTTTGGAACTGAAGCCGAAGATAAGATAAACTGCCACAGCGATCAGGATTATCGTAACCAGCGCTGTGATCATTACTGTCAGAATTCTGCCTTTCATGGTTCTATGTTTGAGGTTACTTTCCGTGCCTGGCCTGGAGGAATCCGATGGTTGTCTTCATCAGCTTCTTCAGAGCTTCCTGGTCAATGTCAGACAGCTTTTTAACATAGATGCACGCTGCACCCTTCTTGAATTTGCCGAGCCCCTCCAGCAGGTGCTCATGTTCGGGCGCCCCGGTATAAACGTACAGCGAGATAGCCGCTTTTCGCGGTGAAAAACCAACGAGTGGCCAGTCGCCCTCCTGGCTGCTGCGCTCTGATTTGTAATGATACTGTCCGAATCCGATCATGGATGCACCCCACATCTTCGGCTCGAAGCCGGTGAACTCACGCATCAGCTTCAACAGTTCGAAACTATCCTTCCGCTTTTGTTCGGTGTCGGCAAATGAGTTAATGAATTCATTAACATCAGCCCCGCTTTTCTTTGTTTTAAGCTCTGCCATTGTAGATAACTTTTTCTGATAAAGGAAATTACATTCAAGGAGTTCACAGATCAATCCGCAGATGTAAAATCCGGACAACAATTTACGAAAATCAAAGGGAATCCCCCGGATATTACAGCCTGTATCTCTTCCGGAAGGTACTGATTGCTTTCATGACCGCGGCATTGTCGCCGAAGAAGGGCATATGTGCCGCATCGATGCTGACCAGCATCATCTCAGGGAACTGTGCCGTTTTGTAGTGCTCCGGTCCGATCATCCAATCCCTGGTACTGTATATGAAGAGAACGGGCATGTTGACCTTCGCGGTGGCTTCAGTGAAGTCTTCACCATAATCATCCATCCTCATCGCCGCTTCGCTGAAATCGCCGTTCCACGATGGCAACTCACCGTATGTGCTGTTCATTATATTCATCTCTTCGCGCGAAGCGAAACCCATCTTCCACATCATGTCACTGCTGTTCAGGGCAGTGATCAGGCTGTCCCAACGGACGTGGAGCGGGATCGATTCATCCACGAAATAGCTTCTGTCAGTGATTCCCAGCAATTCACAGGCTTTCGGGCACCAGCTGGTCTTGTAGTTTAGCCCCATGTTCAGCGAGCAGTTTATCATTACCATGGCTTCAACTGCCGGCGGGTGCCTCAGTGAATAGCCCATCTGCAGAAGGCCTCCGAACGAGTGCCCCAGCGTGATCCACCGGCTGATTCCCAGCGCTTCCCTTACCTCCTCGAAGTCTTTCACCATTCTGTCCATCGAATAGTTGCCGTCAGCGGGACTGGAGGAGCGGCCCACACCTCTCTGGTCGAGATAAATCATCCGGAAATGCTTTTCGAGCGAGTCGCCGGCAAACTTCTCAAGCCAGTATGACCCGCTTCCCGGGCCACCGTGGAGATAAAGACAGGGAGTTCCTTCACCTTTGACATTTACATAAAGGTCTACACCGTCAGTAGTAATGATGTGCCTCTCCTGGGCACATACCACCACTCCCAGCAGGAGGGCCGAAAGAAATAGTAATGACTTTTTCATATCAATATGTTTTGTGTCGCTTCTGACCTCAGGCTGATGGCTGGGGATGATTCCCAGGCTAAAGACCTTCCGGATTCAAAAGCGCTGCAAAATGGCAGACAAAAAGGTCTTCCGATTCGTCCACCTGAAATTGCTGTTCGTCGACCAAACCTTATCAAATGTCATCAGGTAATATAAAAGGATATCCGGGTCCTTTAATATTGCATCATAAAACCATTAAAAACAAAACAGTCATGAAAAAACACTTTAAACTGCTGGGGGCCGCTGTCATAATAGGAGTAGCACTTGGCTCCTGCGAAACGGATGAACCGATTGACGAATCTGAATTTGGTGATCTTAAGATTGCCTACAATGGACTGATAAAGCCTACTGACAACAGTATTGTGCTGAAATGGAATGAGGCTGTAAGCAAGGTGGTGGACAACAAGATGCCGCCTCCGCCGGAGGCGAGGATATATGCCATGGTGATGCTTGCCATGCATGATGCGCTTAACCAGGTTATCCCTTATTATGAGACCTATGCGCTTGATAACAGCGGTGTAAACACGAAGGGCATTACCAGGAAGGTTATCCAGGGCCTTGCCAATGCTGCAGCGTCACAGGCTGCACATGATGTCCTGGTGGCACTGGTTCCGGCTACGGAGCGTGATGCAGGTATACTTCTTGAGGCCTGTCTGGAAGAGGTTGAAGCATCAGAGTACAGGGACATGGCCATTGATGCAGGTGCAAGGGCAGCTGCGGCTATGCTCCTTAAGAGGAGTGGAGACCTTCCGCTCATTTTCCAGGCTTATCCACAGGGAACTGAGCCCGGTCAGTACAGATCGCCCGGCAATTTTGCAAATCCAGGCCCGAACTGGCCGGCCAATGCGGCTTATGCCCCGGACCTCGGGGAGCTTGAACCGTTTGGGGTCCTGTCAAGTGACCAGTTCCGTGCAATACCGCCGTATTCTGTCGGTTCTTTCGAATACGCCGATGACTACAATGAGGTGAAGCTCCTCGGCAGCAACAGCAGCACCGCAAGAACTCCGGAGCAGGCTGAGATGGGATTATTCTTCCTTGACAACGTGGCAAGCTCCATCAACAGGGTTGTACGGGTAGTGGCAGTCAAATTCAATCTCGACTGCTGGGAAACGGCCAGGCTGTTGGCTCTTGTCCATATGGCCCAGTTCGACGCAGTTCAGAGTTCATTTGAAGGGAAGTATCATTACAATCTCTGGAGGCCTGAAACTGCTATAAGGCTAGGCGAACTTGATGGCAATGGAGCAACGACGGGTGATGCCGGGTGGTCTATTCTGAGTGGCGCAAGGAATACGCCTCCGACTCCGACATATCCTTCAACTCATGCAGAGGCCGCAGGGGCAGTAACTGAGATTCTGCATCTCTATTTCAAGAGGGATAACGTTCAGTACAAGATAGGCAGTTACTCGCTTCCGGGTGTGGAGCGCAGTTTCTCCTCCTTCTCGCAGTTCGCAAGTGAATGCGCAGAATCAAGGATCTACATCGGGTACCATTTCAGGAATGATGTCATCCATGGAGAAATGAAGGGACGTGAGCTGGCAAGGTTCGTCTTTGCCAATAACCTCAGGGCTCTTTAAGGTTGCAGTTTTCCATGTAATGTGAAATCCGGCCGGACACTTTCCCGGCCGGATTTTTCAATCATTGACTAAAGCTCAATCCCCCTGAAAACGGCATTACCGGATGTAAGTTTCTCATGAACTTCATGGTAACTCCTTCCGATGGGCAATTCCCTGGTGCCTATTTCGACATCATTTGTTGTAAATGCTGTCACCTTCGGCACTGACACGATGAAGGAGCGGTGTATCCGGAGAAACCGGTTATGGGGCAGCATGCTTTCAACACTGCTTATTCCGCATTTTACTTTCAGGTCAGCTGCGGTTTGCCTGTGGATGATGATATAATCCCTGAAGCTTTCGATATAGGTAATGTCATCGAGAAAGACCTTCACCATCTTCCTTTCAGTGCGGAAGTAAAGGAAGCCCGGAGAGTGGTCGTTCAACTCCGGGTCAGGGGTGCATACCTGCCGGAATTTGTTTACAGCTTTCATGAACCGCTCGAAGGAGACAGGCTTCATCAGGTAGTCAACAGCATCAAGTTCAAATGCCTCTGCAGCATAGTCCCTGTGAGCAGTGATGAAAATCACCCGCGGGGTAGTCCGGATGGTCCTGACCATCTGCGTACCCAGCATCTTAGGGATACTGATGTCGAGAAACATCAGGTCAACCTTCATCGAGTTCAGCATCTCTATTGCCTCAAAGGCATTACTGCATGTTCCTGCAACCTCGAGGTAATCGAGGGATTCGATATAGTTGCGGAGGACTCTCGCCGCCGGGGGCTCATCATCAACAATAAGACATTTCCATTTCTGCATATCTTTCCTCGGTTTTTTCCAGTGTCATAACAAGATCCACGACAAAAGTCTCTTTCAGCCTGGTCGTCAGTAAACGGTGCCTGTCAGCGTACATCAGTTCCAGTCTTCTTCTGACGTTCGCAAGACCCAATCCTCCTGTATTTGCAGGTTCCTCATCCTTTTCAGGATCTGCGCTGTTGACCAGTTTAAAATACATGACCGGGCCTGCCACTTCAATATCGATGGTTATCCAGCACCGTCCCAGTTGCTTTCCGGTGCCGTGCTTAAATGCATTCTCAAGGAAGGGGAGAAGCAGGAACGGGGCAATCTGATATCTGCCGGCCTCTCCTGTTACTGTGACTGAAATTTCAAGGCGGTCTCCATAGCGAATCTGTTCAAGGGTAATGTAGTTTCGCAGCAGTCCTATTTCCTTTGCAAGGGGAATTTTAGGGGCATTGCTGTCATAGATCATAGACCTCAGCAATTCTGAAAGTTTCAGCACTATTTCCGGAGATCTGGGTGATGCCTCGAGGGTGTGGGAGTAGAGGTTGTTCAGTGTATTGAAGAGAAAATGAGGATGGAGCTGTGCCTTCAGCAACTGCAGTTCCACTGCTGTTTTCTTCTGTTCCGCTTCCAGGGTTTGCTCACGCTGTTCATACCAGTACATAAGCATCCTGACTGAAAGAGCTATTCCAGCTACATGAAGATAGGGGAGCACATTCCTGCCGACTTTAAGGGTCATGCCCTTGAGAGGGGCTGAAGCATCAAGGCCCAGCTGGGCAAGGTTGGAGTAGATCATACAGATTGCCAGTACAATCCCCAGTCCGGCAAAAAACAAAAAAAGCTTCTTTTTCAAAAGGAATCTTGGAACCAGCACATACAGGAGCGTGTATACCATCAGAAAGAATCCGGGAAGATAAAGTGCGGAATTTATCAGAGACCTTCCGGGATTTACATTCAGGCCAAAACCCCAGGCAAAGTATATAACCGTCATAATCCAGAACAGAATATGCAGGAGTACGGTTCTGACAATAGAGGGAAACACTATCCGCCTGAATTTCATAACCGGTTTGTTTTCAGTAATAAGGATTAACCGGCTGAAAAGTTCACGGAAAATATTGAGAATGAGCAGTTATTCAATCAGCAAAGAGCCGCCAGATGCTGCCCGCCGGTGGTTTCTAAAAAAAGAGAGCCTGCGCTGTGGCAGGCTCAAATCTCACTGACACCCCGGATTTTATCATATCGGCTTCACCGGCACGCAGATGTCAACCACGAATTTCCCGTCCCTTGGTTCCTCGGGGTACATCTCGAAGCAGGGCTTTTCGTCCGGCTGGTAACCGCTGGCAGGAAACCACTCTCCGTATAGCCAGTCCCATGCCTCCTGAAACTGCTGTGCATTGACCTCGAAGCGGGCAATGACATATTTTGCAGCTTCCAGCTCCATCTTTCCGATCTCCCCGTCAACCTTCGTTTCCGGCGGTACTGTGATACAGACGCTCATCCTTAGCTTGTCCTCAATTGTAACACCGGGATCATCATGATAGATCACCAGTGACCTGAAGCCTTTGCCGCCAATGAGGCCGCGCGGACCGGCCCATGCAAACAGGCTGTTCCACAGACCCTCGAAAAGCTTGTCGTCACCCTTGTACGGTCCGATGTGCCTGATGTAGGCAAGTGTCATCTTCGGCAGTTCCTTAACCTCAACACTTTTGTTCAGTTTCATATTTGTCCTCCATTTAATTGTTTGTAACTCAGGACAAAAATAAGGGACGGCTTTTGCTTCGGCTTGACTGCCCTTGCTAACCGTTTGACTTAAATTGCTATTCTGTGGTTTGTTCGCCCTGTAACTTGTAGGGGATACCCCGAAGCAGCTTTTGAAATTGCGTGAAAATACCGACAGATCTGAGAATCCGCATTTCGTAGCTATCCCGGATACGGTCATCTTCCTGTTTGTCAGAAGAAGCATGGCTGCTTTTTCTATCTTTACCCGCTGGATGAACTGGAAAGGGGTTTCGCCCACAATGGAGTGGAATATCCTGTTGAAGTGGTATTTGGAGAAGTTTGCCACTGATGCCAGCTCACCCAGGGTCATCAGATTTTCAATGTTGGAGTCTATATAATCCAGGGTTTTGTTGATCCTTGAGATATACTCTGATCTGGAGGTTTTCGGTTCGTCCATTCTGACTTGAATGTAACAGCACTTTTACTTCATGAAGTTATATTTCACCTCGACGGTCACATTGCCCCGGAGCATCGACCATACAGGGCAGTAGGTCGCCTCCGCAAGCTTCACCACCTTGTCCACTTCGGCTTCATGAAGATTATCGGATGTGATGTCCATTTCCATAATGATATTAGAGAAGCCTGTCGGATGCTCCGGCTTCCTGAAACCTTTCGACCTGATTTCAAAGCCGGTAATGGTTTTGCCCATCCTCCTGAGGAAGGTGAGGGTTGCACTTCCGAGGCACGATGAGAGGCTTAGTAACAGCAACTCCAGTGATGTGTATCCCAGGTTGTCACCCAGGGGCGGGGTGTAATCAATTGATACCGGAATGTTCCCCTCAACAGTGCCGGAAAAGTTCAGTTTGTCATTGATGAGCCTGACAGTGGCTGTCAGTTCTTTTGATTTGTCCATTGCAAGTATAGAGTTAGGATTAATGTGCAGGTCCGGCTTACAGCCAGGGGAGCAGTACCTTTTTGCGATAGCTGTCCCATCTTTCCCCGAAAATCTTCGCGAGGATCTTCTCTTCCTCAGGAGCATAGAGCCTTGACCCTGTGTAGACCACCAGCCCTATCAGCAGCCCCAGCCAGGTGTTCAGCAGGAACCCGAACCATGGAAGCACCAGCAGCGCCACGCCTATATATAGCGGGTGCAGGACCAGGGCATAAGGCCCGGTGGTGATAAGCTCATGCCGTGGTACTTTAACAAGTATCAGTACAACTGACCAGATCCAGATTATTACTCCCGGTACGAGTATGGCGGCGGATAGCCATTTGAGGGTATCCGTCGGACCGCCAACCCTGAAAAACTGCGGGAAAAGTAGATTGAGGGCGACTCCTGCCACCAGGAAGGGAAGGGTGAATAACCCTATTTTCCTTCCGCTGCCGACCAGAATTTTCAGTTTCATGATATCATTTTTAATGAATTGTTCTGTCTGCTGCCCGCACCTCACTTATAAACCTGCCAAGCTTTTCTGCGTCAAGCAGACCGTTGGTCCTTACCCCGCTGCATACGTCGACCGCAAACGGCTCAACAGTCTCAATGGCCTCCTTTACATTCTCCGGCTTCAGTCCGCCGGCAAGAAACACCGGGCAGGAGGCCTGCTCCCTTATTCTGCGGCTCAGTTGCCAGTTATGCACCCGCCCTGTTCCTCCGAGTTCCTTCACCCTGAGATTCGGGTTACCGCTGTCAAGCAGTATTGCATCAACAGACCGTGAGATTCTTACGGCTTCCTCCACAGACTCCTCTCTGAGCACATGAACCACCTGCACAATCTTAACACCCGGCAGGGCAGACTTAAGCTCTGCGTAGGTACCCTCAGACAGTGCATCAACTATCTGGATAGTATTCGTATGTGTCAGACGGTGGTGTTCAATGATCTCCCTGACCGAAGTCCGGCTTGTGAGCAGGAATGTTGCAATTGGCGGTGGCGTTGTGGCGGCGATCTGCCTGATGAGCTCATCAGGTATGGGACCGGGGCCGCTGGGCATGGCTGCCACCAGGCCTATTGCAGAAGCGCCGTACCTCATGGCTGTCTCTGCCTCACGGATATCATGGATACAGCATATCTTTATTCTTGTCTCCATCTCGTCGCTGTAAATTACGGCTTTAATTGCCTGAGCATTGTCATCGATTCATCATGACGGGCATAATCTTCAAACCCTTGTTTCCTGTACATCCGGTATGCATAGTTGGCAAGGTCAACGCTCAGGGAGACCTGCCTGAAGCCTTTTGAGGCAAGCTTTTTGAGCATTCCGGCCAGCAGCATGGTCCCGATGCCCTGGCGCCGGTATTGCTCCAGCACCGACATGCTCAGCTCCGGAATCTCCGGTGCTATGAATCCGTAACCCTGAGCTCCGGCAGTGAAGAGCCTGGTCCATACCGCACCGGCAATGACACCTTCAATCTCAGCTACGAGGCAAATATCGCCCTCTCTTCCGAAATCTTTAATATATACGGCAATTTCAGGCAGTTCTATTATCTCCGGAGGGGGTTTTACCTCTTCAGGAGGTATGAATATGGCATTGTAGAGCATCGTTTTGAGGATGCCTGTTTCTGATTGGTCAAGGTCTCTTATAATGATTTCTGCCTCCATTTACGGCATTGGCTACCGGGGGTTTAGTTCTCCGGTCTCCACGGAGGGTTAAAGGTAAAAAAAATGTCAGTTGCCGTTCAGGCCCACAGCAAGCTTTTCTGCAAGTTCCTCAATATCCTTTCTTCGTGCAATCTGCTTTACCCATGAATCCGGTATGGTGTCAAATCCGTAAAGCAGCCCGGCAAGCCCGCCGGTGACGGCTGCTGTGGTGTCGGTGTCACTGCCAAGGTTGACTGCGCGCAGAACTGCTTCGCTATAGCTGCCTGTGGTGAGAAGGCACCAAACGGCTGCCTCCAGGGTATCAATGACATAACCGCCGCTGCGGATTTCGTTTTCATTCAGCCTGAATATATCATACTTGAGGAGGCGGTCAAAAACCACCACCTCTGCCGGGTCAATCAGCAGGGCTGAGAGGTGGCCGGAAACGATTTTCTGGAGATCCCTGTATATATCATACTTCTCCCGGCCTTCAAGGATCTGCCTCGCAAACTCGAGGTAGTAGAAGCAGGATATTATTGACCGTATGTGTCCGTGGGTGACGGAAGAGACCTGACGGGTTATCTCGAAACGCTCTGTCAGCGGCCTTGGGAGCAGCCGGAACATCAGCGGCAGTATCCGCATAAGCGAACCGTTGCCGTTTGATGACACTGCTGTGTCACCCGACAGCTCCGGATTTGTTCCTTTGAAAATACGCACAATAGCCTCACCGGTGGATGTGCCAATGTCAAAGACCTTCCCGCCGGCTGTCCAGTAATCCCTGAAGTACCAGTTCACAAAGCTCTGGCCAATTGCACTGAGGTCATATCCCTGAGTCAGCGCTTCCGCCAGGCAGAAGGTGAGGGAGCTGTCATCAGACCATGTGCCGGGAGGCTGGTTATGAACCCCGTAACCTGTCATCCCGGTTACCGGGTGGAGATTCATGTAATCCCTGGATTTAAATTCGACAGGCACTCCCAGCGCGTCGCCGACGGCTACCCCGAAAAGTGCTGATTTTATTGCATATGAATAGTCATCGCCATGATTGGCGTGGTCCGGCTGCTTCGCTCC
The DNA here is from genome assembly GCA_018262715.1 of Bacteroidota bacterium. GTDB lineage: Bacteria > Bacteroidota > Bacteroidia > Bacteroidales > VadinHA17 > SR-FBR-E99. The sequence continues at coordinate 86,995 of JADFDS010000044.1, read as the reverse complement.
CTGGCTCATCTTGTCCCTTTAAATGTTCTCCCCCCTTTCGGGTTCATCCCTTGACTATCATTTAACGGCAACGGGAGGGTGAATAGTATGACTGTGACTTCATCAGCAGTCAGTGATTTATTTCAAAAGGGACAGATTCTGAGTTTTTCATAAATTGTACCATTAACCAGAAAAACACTTGCTATGAAAATCTTAAGAGGTACTTTATTCGGGGGAATAGCTTACTTCCTCATTGGCTGGCTCGTTTACGGCGTGCTGCTGTACAATTTCTTCGCTCCGATGACCAACACATGTGCCAATCGCCCGGAAGGGGAGATGATCTGGTGGGCAATGATCCTGTCCAATCTCCTTATCGCATTGTTTTTGACACTGTTCCTGAAGTGGTCCGGGGCCCGCGGTATTGTTGACGGACTGAAAACAGGCGCGCTGTTCGGAGCTCTTTTTACTGCCACCATCGACCTGTCGCTTTTTTCGATGACCACTATGTACAACTCGCTGGTGCCTGTTGTGCTCGAGACCCTTGCCAGCGCTGTGGTAATGGCAATTGTGGGAATGATCATAGTACTTACGTGGGGCAGGCCGAAGGAGATATAGTACAGTATAATGAAGGCGGTTGTATATAACAGGGAAGCAAAGCCGTACAGGCTTGTTCTTCGAGAGGTTGAGAAGCCTTTTCCGAAGGATGATGAGGTGCTGGTCAGTATACGCGCGGCCTCGGTCAATGCTGCAGATTACCGCTCGATGAAGATGGGGATGATACCTGCCCGTAAGATTTTCGGGGCAGATATTTCGGGAGTAGTGGAATCAGCCGGCAAAAATGTAAAGCTGTTCAGGCCGGGCGATGAGGTTGTGGGTGATCTCTCAGGGTGCGGATTCGGAGGTTTTGCCGATTTCGCCCTGGCTACTGAGAAAGCTCTTGTTCATAAACCTGCAGGCCTTTCATTTGAGATGGCAGCGGCCCTGCCCATGGCCTCGATGACCGCCCTGCAGGCTCTCAGGAACAAGGGACAGATACAGAAAGGGCAGGAGGTCTGCATACTGGGTAGCAGCGGCGGGGTGGGGACAATCGCCATTCAGCTGGCCAGACATTTCGGCGCGGTAATAACTGCCGTATGCAGCACGCAGAATGTGGAGCAATCGCAATTGCTGGGCGCAGACCGTGTAATAGACTATTCGAAGGAGGATTTTGCGGTGGGAAACAGGAAATATGACCTGATTATAGCTGTTAACGGGAATTATTCCCTGCTGAAATGCCGGAAGGCACTGAAGGCCGATGGAAGGTATGTGCTGGTCGGAGGAGCTCTTTCCCAGATCTTTAAGGCCATAGTGATCGGGAAGCCCTTATCCCTGGGCAGGAAGAAGATGCTTTTCCTGGCTGCAAAAACGGACACCAACGACCTCAGGTACCTGCTCGGGCTTGCATCCGATGGGATAATCAAACCGGTGATTGAGAAATACTTTTCACCGGAAACAACTGCTGAAGCAATGAAGTATGCTGCCGGCGGACACGCCCGGGGCAAGGTTGTGATAAAGTGGAATCCTGAGGCTTAAGCAAATGCTTGACTCAATGATCAGTTCTCTCTCCAAACAGGAGCAACACGGAAGGTAAGGGATCTCGTATAACCGGCCCAGGATGCGGCACGGGACATGCCCGTGGAGTGAGTTTCACTCGAAGATTCTCGTACCGAAGAGGTACCGATCCTTCCAGTACGGATCATCCAGCGGAGTGATTGTCACTCCCTGGCTGGAAGAGGTATGGATGAACCTGCCCTCACCGATGAAAATGCCCGAATGAGTTATCAGCCGGCTGGTGTTGTATGTCCTGACGAAAAAGACCAGATCGCCCGGCATGAGCAGCTCCCTTTCAGTAATAATCCTGCCGTACCTGGCCTGTTCCTCTGAGTTGTGCGGAAGTATTATCCCGTGTGTTGCAAAAACCCTGAATATCAGCCCTGAACAGTCCGTGCACTTCTCCGTCGTGCCACCCATGCAGTGCGGCACACCCAGGTATTCTCGTGCCGTACCGATTATCGCAGCGGGGGAGACAGTACCGGTACCAACTGAACGTTCAATCCCGGCATTCATGAACTGTTCCAGCCGCTTCGTTTCGGACGGACTGATGGAGACATCGGGTATACGCAGGGAAAATTCAGGAGTTTTGATGAGAACACCGCCTGCACTTCGCCCGGAGTTGCCATTGCCTGAGTCAGCAGGCACAGCCCTGCGCGAACAGGATCCAGCCAACAGCAGCATTGCAACTGCCAGAAAGACAAATATCAATCGTAATTCCTTCAATTGTATTCCGGATCTTATGTCAGCCTCTGAAGCCATTTTCCCGGGTATCAGAGGAGCTCGATGGTGATCGTGTCATTTCTCCTGGTCCTTTGCCCGGCAACGTCAATGGTCATGTTCCTCTTAAATTCAATATTGACAGGAACGCCGGGATAATAGTAATAGTCGTACCGGTTGCTGATATTGATCTCATAAACAGCCATCGCCAGAGCCTCGGTCAGTGATGCGTCTTCCACCCCCATCCTGTCAAAAATACTCCGGAGGAAAGCCATCGTATCATCCCTGTTCAGTTTCGACTCCTGCACCAGTACGCTTCGTTCTTCTTCGAAATCGACCTCTTCGAACCACAGTTTTGCATCAGCCCTTATCGGATCGCCGCCGAGAAGGTTTGGGAACAGGTCTTCGTATGAAATGGTGTCAGCCACGGGTATCATCGCCCCGAAGGGGAAATGAAACAGCATCAGCTCCGGGAAGGCCATCTGTTCCACGCCCTCCTTTGAACTGTACATGTCGATGATTGGCCGGGCAGTCTGCATCAGCTTTTCATATTCCTCTCCGGAGTCTTTCGAGATCACCCTGAAGACGTCGGAAAACATGGAACGCATCATTTCCCCGAGCTCCTTCCAGTTCTCAATACCGTTGAACTCGCCAAGTTCGGTTGTGGTATAAACTACTTCAGTTACTGAGTATTTCGAGAGCTCTTCAAGCAGTTCGTCAGGTATATCCCACGTATTGATAAGCTCATTGCTGAATGTCCAGACCACGGTGTAGGAGGTGTCAGTTGAATCAACCACCTCGAAGTTGGCTGTATACTCCGAAATGTCATTTTTTGTGAGGGAGTCACCAACCCACTGCATGCTGGTTTTGTGAACCCTGAAATCGTATGAATCACCTGTGGACCAGTATGCTACATAAGATACTGAGGTTGTGTCAACCTGGCAGAACAGGCCTGTTGCAACGGCTGTCAGTGCCAGCAGAAGGGCAATTTTTTTCATATGACGGGTATCAGACGGATAATGTATTCTGCTGTAAAACTATCAATTTTTATTTGCTTTCCTGCAATAATTCAGCGTTTGCCTGTGTTTCAAGTAATACGGGTCTGCAACCGTATAACGGGAATTGTCTTCTGATAACTCATTTATAATGATTCATTAAACCAATTGTCATGAAAAAAAATGCAATTCTGCTTGTCGGGCTGTCTGCCCTGCTGACACTGTTTTCCTGTTCAAAGAACAATGATCCGGTGAACTCATTTACATTTGACGGAGATGAGTACCTGATCAATGATCTTTACCTTATAGAAGAGGTCTTCAATAAGGGAGCTTCAAATGAGATGCATGTCTTCCAGTTCATGTTCGGAAACATTGAAAACGGAGACACAACCATGCTTGCGCTGGCTGTTCTGGATAAGAATGTCAAGACCCTCAGCGGCAACTATCCTTCACTTGGCTATACTGAGGATGATGACAGGTGTCTCTATCCGTTTGCACTGTTTTTCATCAGCGGTATTTCGTTTGACGGAGATTCATATTACCTGACCGGTGATGGCGGAAGCGTTGATGTAACCGTTAACCCTGACGGCCTCTACTCGGTTAAGTTCAATGATATCAGCGTTGGCGACTATGAATTGATGGGGGATAATACCACATATACCGAGACAGGGAAAATCACCGGGTCATACGAAGGTGCCATTCACAAGGAAGTGGAAGAAGTGGGAGGCACAACAAAGGGTTCAGTAGCAAGGACGCGTCTTAACTCGCTCCTGGAGCAGGTAAAGTAACCGTACAGTCAGCTTCCTGTTATCTTATTTTAAAGAAGGCGACTCTTTCCAGAGTCCCTTCTTTTGTTTTCGGGCCTTCGAGGCCAGCTCATTGAATGTCTCAGCGTATTTCACATTGGGAGGCATTGTCATCACCGTGGCATAGCCGTTTCGCACCAGCTCGGCGTTGATAAAAGTGCCGTCCTCAAGGTATGCATACGCAAGTGTGCGCCTGTAACGATCAAGGCGTGAGACATCGTATTCGAGCCTGACCTTCTTTCCTCTTAACAGCTCCCGGAGGTAACTGGTTGACTCGGCACCGAAAAACCCTTTCGGTCTTGTTCCGGTGTTTCGCGGCTCAGGCGCATCAATGCCAATAAGCCTTATTTTCATTCCCTTCTCGCTGCCGTCATCAACCCAGAAGGTGTCACCGTCAACCACGCGGGTGACGGTGAACCACACTTCCGGTTCCGTTGATGCTGCCTGGCCTGACATGATCAATGGCAGGAGTGGCAGCAGTATGCTGAGAAGGTATTTCACTGTCTTTTAAATGCATCCGGGTTTACCCGGTGTCCTGGGTTACCAGGTAAACCTTATGCCGAGGGCTGCACCCCATCCCAGTCCGTTGACATCACCCAGGAAATCCCACATCGGGCGGCTGTCAAGGCTGATCAAAATAGGCAGATCCTTGAATTTATATTCAATGCCAATCTGGCCGCCAAGGCCGATATTGACGTAGGAATTTTCATTGAAGTTGTCATATGCAACACTTGCGCCAGGACCTACATACCAGTTGAATCCTCCGGCGATATTCCAGTCCCAGTGATAGATCCCAACAAGCGCCACCCTGGTAAACTCACTGCTGAAGCCAAAGCTGGCATCAAGCTCAAGCCTGTTCCTGTCGTTGAGTCCCTTCTGGTATGACAGTTCTGCCCCGCTGAAGCTGTCGCCTCCGTAGAGACGGGCACCAAGGGCATTGGAACTGATCTGTGCGCCTGCAACAGCGCTAAGGCTTATCAGTGCAACAATAAATAACATTTTCTTCATGATAAAAAAGTTTTAATGTTTTCCTACTCGTTTGGCTTTTCGGTTCCGCCTTACTTTTTTCAGTATTATTAACAGCCTCTATCGGCAAAAATAGCATGCCTGTCTAAAAGAATGGCATTACCGGTTAAACAAAATTCATTCCAAAATGGGAGGTGGGTGATGCCTGATATGGCCACTCAGAATGCATTGCACTGTTTATCAGTGCCTGTAAGCCTGACAGGTTGCCCTGATTCCTTCCTCGTAGGGAGTGGCCTTTGTACCGAACCGGCCGGTGAATTTAGATGAGTCGAAGAAGTATTCCCTGTCGTACTGGTACATCATCTCCGGCATCTCTTTCATCACGGGGATGAACAGGCCCAGCGGGCGGAGCATCCATTTGGGAAGTATGGTGAGTTTTGGTGCTGTGGTACCCAATTCGGTGGCAATCATTGATATGAACTGTTTGCCTGTGACAGGCCTGCTGTCAGTAGGAAGGTGCCAGACCTGGCCGTAGGCGTCGTGCGTATTGCCAAGCAGGGCTGTCGCCTTGCCTGCGTCAGGGGTGTAGGTGAAGGAGTGCCTGATGTCAGATCCCACAAACCACATCGGCTTCTTACCGTCAGAAAGGTTCTTCAGAACCATCTGGGTCACGAAATTGTTTTCAGTGGCAGGACCGTAAAAGTCGGCCGAACGGGCTATCAGCCCCTGCAGACCCATATCCTTTACCGCTTCCAGAAGCATTTCGGAAATCCATTTTCTGACTGCACCCTTGCGGCTGGGCGGGTTGACCGGGGTGTTCTCGGAAAGCTGTGACATGTGGTTCTTATCGTACATATAGACATTGTCAAAGAACACCAGTTTTGCCCCATATTTGAGACATGCATTGATTGTATCTCTCATCAGGGTCGGCCAGTATTGTTCCCATACCCTCAACTTGTATTCAAGGCCCACTACAAGGTATACGACCTCGGAGCCTTGCACGGCTTTATCGACAGCTCCCGGTTGCGTCAGATCAAGGGGCATCAGTTCATCAGTTTCGTTCACCCTGATCGGGTTCCGGCTTACAAGCCGTATCCTGTCAGTGTACACGGGAAGTTCTTTTGCAAGGATCTTTCCTATGGTACCGTTAGCGCCGAGAATTGTCTGCATTGTTGTTTTTTTAACGAATATAGAACAATTATAATGTTGATATGTTCCGGCAAGTCCGGGATAGAATAATAAAGTCCCGCTGATCTGGTGGTCAGCGGGACTATTGAACAGTCAGTTAAGTTTTATTTGCGGCTGATTCTGTCGGAACCTGATTCCAGTGTTCTCTGCTGGGCGGCTCTGTTCTCGGCGGCTCTTCTTTCGTTTTCACGGGCTTCGGCGGCTCTTCTTTCATTCTCGCGTGATTCTGCAGCTCTCTGCTCTGCAGCACGCTGCTGTGCTTCCCTGGCTTCAGATGCCCTTCTCTCATTCTCACGGGCCTGTACCTCGCGGGCCTGAGCTTCGCGGGCCTCTGCGGCACGCTGCTCGCTCACCCTCTGCTGCTCGGCCCTGGCTTCAGCTGCCCTCTGCTCTGCGGCACGCTGCTGTGCTTCCCTGGCTTCAGATGCCCTTCTCTCATTCTCACGGGCCTGTACCTCACGGGCCTGAGCTTCGCGGGCCTCTGCGGCACGCTGTTCGCTCATCCTCTGCTGCTCGGCCCTGGCTTCAGCTGCCCTCTGCTCTGCGGCGCGCTGCTGTGCTTCCCTGGCTTCAGCTGCCCTTCTCTCATTCTCACGGGCCTGTACCTCACGGGCCTGAGCTTCGCGTGCCTGAGCTTCGCGTGCCTCTGCGGCCTCGCTTTCAGCGCTCTTCACCGTTACCGGGGCAGAGGCAGCAGTCCTTCTGACCGTCTCACCTGTCTGCGCGTTGTGCTCACTGTTCTGATCGGTCCTGCTTAACGTTGCAGGAGCCCTTCTTGCTTCCTCAGTGGTGGCTGCTTCCCTGCTTACCGTGCCGGTGGTGCTCCTCCTGGTGGCGTCGTTCCCGGCAGCTTCCCTGCTGACGGTGCCGGTGCCGGCTCTTCTGGTCTGTCCGTTCTCCTCAGCATTCCTGCTGACAGTCTCGGTGGAAGCCCTTCTGGTTGCTTCAGTCTCCGCTGCACGTCGTCCTTCGGTGCCTGCGGCGGTCCTCCTGCCCTCAGAAGGAACCGTTCCGCTCACTGCCTGAGGGGTTGCCTGCCGCCTTGTGCCGGCGTTCGCCGGAGCCTGGCTGCGGGTGCCTTCAGTTATCGCTTCGCGGGTCCTGCGCTGCAGATCCATCCCTTCAGCCCTCTGCTCGGGGCGTGAGTAGGTCTGCCTGTAGTTGCCTTCAGCTACCCTGCGCTGTACCTGGGGCGACTCCTGCCTTACACTGTGGTAGTAGTAGTCATTGTACCTTTGGTACCTGTAGCGGTCACTGTGGTGATAGTAGCTGTGGTAGTGGCTGTGCCACCCGGAGTGGTATCCGTAGTAGTAGTCCCAGTACCAGGGGCTCCAGGGCTCATACCAGGTGGGGTAGTAACCCCAGTACCATGATGAGCTCCATCCGTCGTAGTAAGGACTGTAGATGTGGACAACCACCGGCCAGTCCCACATGTCGTAGTAGTAGTTGTTGTATATCGTCGCGCCTCCGTAGTAGACCGGGCCGTACTCGTGCCTGATCCTGTGCTTTTTGGCGTAGACCGGTTCTATTATGTAGTTCCTCCCGTAGAGGAGCTCGTCGCCGATTATCTGTATCACAACCCTCTTCTTCTTCATCCTTTCCACCACTATCACCGCCACATCCTGGTACTCGTTGCGCCCGAGCACCGCACGGAGCACGATGTTGTGCACCCTGCCGTCGCGGTAGTCCGATACGGCAATGTAGTCAACCCTCCAGTCACCGTTGAGGTCGAGGTTGTTGATCCGTGAGTCCTGCTCGTTGAGGCTTCTCTCGAAAGCTTCAAGGGTGGGAGCATTACGGAACAGGTCCATGACCGCGTAGAGGTTGAGGTTGTCACCGGGGAGACCCAGGTATTCCTTCGGGTAGTTCTGTGCCCCGACTGTCGTCGTTAAGGCTGCCAGAACTGCGAGGACCGATGTGATAACTGACTTTTTCATCTTTTTACGTTTTATGAAGATCGCTCTTCAATGGAGGTAATGCAAAGGGTGTGCCAAAACCTCCGCAAACCCTCATGGGATGAGGCTGTCAGGATGTATTTTGTAAGATGTATGATATCTTCAGATCCGGAAGATGGCTTTTATTCACAAGGTCAGATTCCTGCCCTGATCAGCTTCAGATTTGTTTCCAGGCCGTCAAGATAAATAAGTGACCACACGCGGGGATTTACAACAAACATACCCTGCGTCCACCCCAGGTTGTCACCGGGCGTCTCATAGAAGCCAAGGATTAATGGTATTTTGCCGGCAATCTCTTCATTGGCGGCAGACTTCTGAAGTTCGCCGGCGAGTTCTCCCAGCCCGGTCTGTAGCCTTGTGTCATAAGTGGGATCCTTCCCTCCGATGAACAGGGTTTTATCTGCGATAGATGTTTTTTCCGGGAACGGGAATGTCCATGGATCATTATTCCAGTCTTCCTCCGACATACCCTCAATGGAGAATATTCTGCGCTGATAGTCATCAATAATGCCCAGAAGTTCATCTATATTGTTTATAGCCGTTGTGTGACCCGCAGCAGAAGGGATCTCATCAAGTACCGCCTCAATCCTGTTATAACTCCGCGACAACCGCATGCTGTCATCAAGCCTCTCCTTCGAAACATTGAGCGACAGCAATGCAGAGGAGATTGACGTGCCTGCAAGAAGGAAAAGTACAGCAACAGTATTATGAATGCTGAAATTCTTATCCTTTGATGTCACAGCAAGAAAAACCGGGAGGAAAACAACATACGGGAAGGGGAGGGCTATCAGCAGGGCTTTTCCCGCTCCCGGCCAGTGCATCAGCTTGAAAAGCATACCACCGAACATAACTAAACATGTGACCCATGTTACAATGTAAAGCAGCAGATTCTTTCTCCCGCCTTCAGTCCTGTAATGATTTCTCAAAGCCAGCGGAAGGAATACCACGGCGAGCGTGACAATACCAAGAGTCAAAAGATGCCCTCCGCCGGGCCAGTGATTTATCTTAAGCAGAGCACCAAGAAAGATTACCGACGTAATGATAAGCCCCAGGGTATATATCTTCTGTTTCATATCCTTAAGTTTTATTGGTTATTAGTTCCCGAAACCGTTTCAATTGCATATGCCTCTGCAGCAAGGATGCTGTTTTTCAGCAGTTCCAACATATGCAGTCCGGTTATCAGCGGGATCCTGTCGGTTTCAGGATTTACCTCCTGCAGGTAAACGGAAGGTTCAAGAAGCTTCGCGTACATTTCAAACTTATCTGCAGGCAACTGACCCGACAGATAATCAGAGTATTTCTTCAGGGCAGCGGCAAGTTCATTCCGCAGGCCTGAATCCTTCATCAGGAAGTTCCTGAAAGGAGCAGTATGGAACGGCTGCTTTATCGCCTTGAACTGTATTACAGGTCCGGTCTCAGTTTTTGCCATCTGATTGGTCAGTATTGCCGGCACCCCGGGTTTTCCTTCAGCTTCGGCAATGAGCCTGGCTTCGGTATTGTTGATGACTGATATCAGTTCAACGGTCCTGTCATTTAGCTCCTTAAGGATTGGTAAAGCAGAGGAGTCATTGCAGTGACTGATCAATGACTGATTTGACCTGAACCTGTAATCAAACAGAGCCTGTTGTTCTTCATGATGTATGTAGTAACCTGCCTCAAAAGTCCTTTGCAGGCTGAGGTTGAGCATTAAAACCGGCAACATCAGACCTATCAGGCCGACTATCATGAAAATGAATCTGGCGCTGACGTTTTTTTCTTCCCTCCAGGTCATCCAGGTGTACAATGGAAATACTGCGAAGAATATGACTGCAGTCCCGAATGTCAGAAGTATGGTTGCCAGTGGCCAGTGCTGAATCTTGCAGAGCAATCCCATGATGGAACAGATCAAGCCTGCAGCACCTAAGATATAGACTATCTTTTTCGACCTGTTTTCCTGATCCTTCAGTTTTGCAGAGAGCAGGGCAGGGACAAAGGCAAGGGTCCCTGACAGTGATGCAACAGCCAGGATCAGTCCGGCCATCGGCCAGTGCTGTACCTTTGCGGTTACACCTATTATTAAGAGCATTGCGGTGATGAATGCCGATATATACAGGAAGAGTTTCTTCCCGCTGTGTGTCTCTTTCCAGAGAACCGTCAGTGCCGATGGCATGAAGACAAAAGCCAGTAAAAGGCTGCCGAGGGTAAGCATGATACCGGCGCCGGGCCAGTGCATGATCTTGAACAGGGCAGCAAAACCGATCATTATGGTACCGGTTATTGCTGAAATTTTCATTGTGTTTTTCATATTCCTGTATTTGGTGTCTACAGCATAAAGAGTTTCTTCCTGTATCTCCCTGAGCCTGCGGTGCCCAAGTGATTCCTTCACCTTCCTGTATGCGTCGCGGAAGCTGAGACCACCGGCCATCTCATTCTCCACATCGCAGCAGAGATGATCGATGAGCTCGTCAGCAAGGTGCGAATAGCAGATTTCCTGACGAATCACATCCTGCCTGATGCAATCAATATCACTGAAAGTCAGCTCAGGCATAGCTCGGACCAGTCTTCGGGTTAACAATGCCCTGGAGAGATTCTATGAACTCCATCAGTTCCCTGACCTTTTCACTGACCAGTGAATGGCCTATCTCCGTCAGGCTGTAATAGATCCGGATGCGGTTGTTGAAATTTTCTGCCTCCGTGACCAGTACTCCCTCACTTTCGAGCTTATGGAGCACGGGATAAAGTGCACCGTACGTAAGCTTGATTTTTCCGGAGGTGAGTTCCTCAACCCTGCGGGTTATCTCATACCCATACATGCGGCCGTTTTCCTTCAGCAGCTTGAGAACGATTGTCCGGAGAGAACCTTTGATAAGATCAGTTTGAAGCATATTGATAATATATAAGATGTTTATATAATGTAAAAATACAATATTTTATTGTACAAATGCAAATATATTTTTGGTGATCACTTCGCAAATGACTATGGCGATTGCTTTTGCCGGGGCTTCATAGCGCCCATAGCGAATGCCGGCAGCTGTCGGCCGGGATTATTCAGTCTTGAATTTCCTGCCGTCTTCCCTGCAGATCTGCCTGATAAGCCTCCGGGCTGACATGATGGCGGTGGGCAGCCCGCCTCCCGGTTCAACCCACTGGCCGCACATGTAGAAATTTCGCAGCCCCGGCACTGTCTGAGGCATCGGCTTCATCATCGTGTAAGCATTCTTCGGGGTGATGAGCCATCCCTCGAATGAACCCTTCCAGTTTCCGGTGAAGCTCTCGAACGTAAGCGGAGTTGCTACATCGGTAACCTCCACCTGGTCCCCGATCCCCGGGAATCGCTGCCCGAGCAGCCTGATTATCAGCCCGGCCACCTCATCCTTCTTCTGAACATAGATATTCCGGTCTTCGGCCAGTTTCTTCCAGTATGCGTAGTCTGATTCCAGCATTATTATCACTGATGTCTTCCCGTCAGGAGCCATGGTCGGATCCTGGTTATAGATATGCACAGGAAGCCTGTCTCTCATCCTGTCTGCAACCATTACCGGCTCATTCAGCGGGAAGGAGAATCCGGAGACACTGACCGGCATATCATCAAACTTCCTTTTTATTCCAAGCGAAACGAACAGGAGTGAATGAAACACCGGCCATGTATCATATTGCTCCCTTATCTTGTCATCAAGGAACTTTCCGTCAAGCATATCAAACAGTGTGGCATGCCCGTCAGCTGCAGAGATGACCCTGCCGGCACTTGCCTCGGTGCCGTCAACGAGCCTTATTCCGGTAGCCCGGCCGTCAGTGGTGAGTATCCTCGCCACCCTTTTATTATAGTGTATCACTCCGCCAAGGTCCCTGTATCGTTTTTCAAGGGCTTCCGACATTGGCATTGACCCGCCTATCGGGTACCCGGCGTTGCGCTTGCTTAGGTAAGCGAAAGTGAAAAAGAGGAAGACCATCGAGAATTCCGGGATCCATATCTCGCGGAATGCCTGCTTCAGGAGGGGATCGCTGAAGCGCGAAGCAAACTCCTCACCGGTAATGCCGGTCCACCTGCGGAACTCTTTTCCGTACTTCATGAACGTAAAGAAGGTTTTGACATGTTTCCTGATCCGTGTCAGGAACGGTTCTTTTTCGGAAGGGAAGTCAAATGCAGAACACATTCTTATCCCTGCGATGAAATCCTTTATGGTTTCCTTATCCTGAGGGGCAGCCTCAAGGAGATGCTTCTCAAGCCTGTCAGGATCAGCATGGAAGATAATTGTTCTCCCGTCAGCCCCCTCGGCGCGGTAGTATTCGCCGGCGTAAACGAATTTCCTTCCTGGTGCGATACCTGTCTCGATCCACATGCTATTCATGTTGCTCTCAGGCGAGGAGCCCACCAGCCAGTGAATGCAGGCGTCGAAGGTGTAGCCGTTTCTCTTCCATGCTGTACACAGTCCGCCCGGCTGACTGTGCATCTCGTAGATCTCTGTTTTATAGCCGTTGAGGCGTCCGTAAATACCTGCGGCGAGGCCGGCAAAGCCTCCGCCGATAATGATCATTGTTTTTTCGTCTGATGTCATCGGGAAAAAGGATTAGTGGAGATCAAAGTTATAGAACAATCAGATAATCAACAATGGTTCCCTGCCCGGTTTTTAAAACAGAACGTGGGGTTCTTCCGCGATACCGCGAAAGATTTCAGCGGCGCCTGAATTTCCTGTTCCCGGAGCGGGGACGCGACGGGCGATGGCCCGCAGTGTCACCGTGACCTGAAGAGATGAAGTCGGGCAGCGGTGCACGGAACACCTGGTAACCGATCAGTTTTTCAATTCTCTGGAGCTTGAACAGGTCAGCCCTGGTTACCAGGGTTATTGCCACCCCTGTGGTGTCAGCACGAGCCGTACGGCCCACACGGTGCACATAGTCCTCCGCGTCTGAGGGTGCGTCGAAATTGACAACCAGGTTGATGTCCTTTATATCGATACCCCGGCTCAGCACATCGGTGGCAACCAGTACACGCGTCCGCCTGGAGCGGAACCGCAGCAGAGTCTCCTCACGTTCCTTCTGTTCAAGGTCTGATGAGATGCCTTCCACAGTGTAGTCACGTGAGCGGAGCCCCCTGACAATCTCATGCACCTTCTTCTTTGTTGAGCTGAAGATGAGGATGCTGTGGTATTCGGGCTTGTCCGCCAGGAGGCTGTTGAGCAGGGGGAGTTTCTGCGGCTCCTCAAGCAGGTAAACAGCCTGGAGCACCCCCTCGGCCGGCTTCGACATCTCCAGGGAGATCTCCTCCGGGTTCTTCATTATATGTTTGGAAAGCGACCTTATTTTTGGCGGCATTGTGGCGCTGAACATCAGTGTCTGACGCTTTTTCGGAAGGAAGGAAATGATCTTCATGATGTCATCATGGAAACCTATGTCAAGCATCCTGTCTGCTTCGTCAAGCACAAGCACCTGCAACTCCGTGAATTGTACATAACCGAGGTTGAGATGTGATATAAGCCTTCCCGGAGTCGCCACAATAATGTCAGCCCCGTGTGTCAGCGCAGCTTTCTCCTGGTCCCAGGCACTACCCTCGCCTCCTCCGTAAACGGCAAGTGAGGTAATATTAAGCGTGTATGCCAGACCCTGTATCTGCTGGTCAATCTGAAGGGCCAGCTCACGTGTCGGAACAAGTATAAGGGTGTGGGTATGTGCAGGCCGGTGATATGCAATGTCATTCATCACAGGCAGGAGGTAAGCAGCCGTCTTCCCGGTGCCTGTCTGTGCACAGGCAATAAGATCATGCCCTTCAAGGATCACCGGGATCGCCTTCTCCTGTATAGGGGTGGTCTCCCTGAATCCCATGTAGTCAATTGCATCAAGAATTTCGGGGTCCAGATCAAGCTCGTCAAAAGTCATAAATGTTTGATTAATAATCTCCAGTGTGGAGGGCAGCAAAAGTAGTAAAAAAAGATCGAAAACTTTGTCAGGCTGGAATAGTGGCCGAGGATGAGCACCGGTGTCACTGGATCAATTTGAAAAATGGTTCTCAATTTCGTAAATTGCGTGATGTTAAATCATGGTAAATGAGAACAATTACTTTAATACTGATATTGCTTGTGACTGTCGCAGCCATGCAGGTCATGGGGCAGAAACGGGCCAGGATGGTGACGGTCACCGGAATGGTTACCGATACAACCATGGCACCCGTTCGCGGAGTGCTGATTATAGCAGACGGGCAGAGTACCGGGGTGGTGACAAGAGGAAACGGCGCCTACAGGATACGGATCAGGCCGGAAGTGAAGAGCCTCGGGGTATACAGCACAAATATGGGCTCTGCATTGACGGAATATGACGGAGCGCCCGTGGTTGATTTTGTTCTTGACGGCAGGGAGGCGCTAATGAATTTCGAGTTTGAAATGCCTGAAGGAGAAAAGGAAATCGAGGTTGCATACGGGACAATCAAGAGGAAGGATCTGACAACCGATGTGGGTTACATTGATGGACAGGCTGATGAGAACGCGGTATATACAGATATTTATCAGCTTATCCAGGGTAAGGTGCCGGGAGTACAGGTGAATGGCAACAAGATCACAATCAGGGGAATAAACTCCATTATGCTCAGCACCGACCCGCTTTTCGTGGTTGATGGCGCTGTGGTCAGTACAATAGATAATATCAGTCCCCGCCAGGTCAAGTCGATCAGCGTGCTGAAGGGCTCTGACGCTGCAATTTACGGCTCAAGGGGTGGCGGCGGTGTCATCCTGATAACCCTTGTCGGAACAAAGAGGTAGCGGATGCTGCTGCCTCACGGGACGATAATGGCCTGAAAGCGGACTGCATATCACCTGTTATTACAAGTTTTAATCTGTGGATCAACATCTTTCTTTATGAGAACCAAAGGCTCAGCATTTTTGGCATTTGTTTTTATAACACTGATCTCCCTTTCCTGTTCTGACGACTTCGTGACTGTCTCCCCGCCCGGTGAGTGGCCGGTAATCAGGTCATATGACATGGATCACCTGTGCCGGATTGCCCTCCCTCTGGGAGGAATAGGAACAGGGACGGTCTCCCTGGCCGGGAACGGCGAACTGAAGGACTGGAGACTTTCCGGCATGCCTCTCACAGGATCTGAGGCAACAGGAGACCCGGAGAATGCTCCCTTCTTTTCAATTTATGCCAGGACAGGTGGTTCAAGAGCTGTTGTCAAGGCCCTGGCTGGACCGGCATGCGCGGAGGGAGATCAAAACAGGGGCGGAGACTCTGAACTGCTGCATGGTCTGCCACGGTTTGCCAATGCTTCGTTTGATGCAGCCTTCCCCTTTGGACAGGTGCATCTCTCTGACGATGAGATGCCGGTGGATGTGACAATCAGGGCATTCAACCCGATGGTCCCGGGTGAACCGGAGGTTAGCGGACTGCCTGTTGCGGCCCTTTATTTCGAAGTCAGGAACAAAACCATGGACGACGTGATAGTGTCAGTCTGCGGCACCATGAGAAACTTCATTGGTGGTAGCGCGGGCGAGCCGGTGATGAATCCCGACGTAGGTGGAATACCTGAAGGGTCCGGCCAGCCCTGGAATGAATATATCTTTTACAGGGATATCCAGGGAATATATATGTCTTCCGGCGACGCTGACATCATTGATCCTGCACGGCGCACCATGGCTCTCTCAACAGCGGGAGAGGATACAATATCATGGAGGACCGGATCTGAAGCTTCTGACCTGGCTGGCGCAATAAAGGAGATCCGCGATGACTTCAGCAGTGACGGTGAACTCACTGAGTTGCAGACTGGGCCTGAAGGTCAGCCATTTGCATCACTGGCTTTCAGGGATACGATAGGGCCGGGCCGGAGCAGGTATTTCAGGTTCATAATTACATGGCATTTTCCCGTCAGTAAAGAACTGCCGGGTCATAGCAATGACGTTAATTTCTATACAGGAGATTTCACCAATGCATGGGATGTCACAAAGAAAATAATCCCGTACATGCCTTTACTTGAGGAGAACTCGGTCAGGTTTGTGCGAACGCTGATGGCAAGCAAACTTCCTCAGCCGGTTCTGGAAGCCGCACTTTTCAACCTGAGCGGCCTGCGGTCTCCGCAGCTGTTCCGTACGGCTGACGGGAAGTTCCGCGGCTGGGAAGGATCCATCAATGGTGATGACCCCTGCCAGGATTACTGCACCACTGGATGGAACAATGAACAGGCAATGCCTTTTCTATTTGGCAGGCTTGCCAGATCAATGAGAGAAATTGAATTTGACATTCCAGGTGACAGCTTTACAGGAACTGCACAGTCGGTAACAGAAGTGCCGGGCTTTGCAGCAGCGGCCCTTCCTGCTGCTGACTTTGAGGGGCAACTGGGTGCTGTAATGAGATTTTACCGTGACTGGCAATTATCAGGAGACAGCCTGTTCCTTACGGAGCGCTGGGGCAGGATAAAGTCAGTCATTACCAACGCCTGGTCTGCAGGCGGACCGGACCATGACAGGGACGGAGTGATTGACAGAGCCAACAATGGATCTTCTGATGCCGGAAGATTTCAGGCTGACTTACAGACACAGATATGGTACCTCGGGGCCCTGAGGGCTGCGAATGAGATGTCAAAGGCTGTGAATGACAGTGATTTCACCGGATTGACTGACGGGCTGTTCAGGCGGGGCTCGGAATGGACAGACGATAACATGTTGAAACGGACGCTCGGCAGAACTGTTTCTGGCGGTCAGATGGCCGGCCGGTACATGGCTGATATCTGCGGCCTGGGCAATCTTTTCAGGAGCGGTACGCGGATAAAAACTGAAGGCAGGCAACCCGGTACGGAGTCCGGCCATGAATACATTACAGCTGCCGGTATGTTCCTGAGCGGAAAGCCCGGGGACGGACTGAAGATTCTAGCCAGAGTGCAATCAGACCATGACGGTCTCAGTGGAAATCCTTTCGGCGATCCCGATTGTCTGTGCCGGGGGGTGCAGTCAATGGCAGCATGGACCCCAGTGATTGCACTCACCCGGTTCCGTTATTCCGCGGTGGATGAGTCATTTCAGATAAGGTCTTCAGAAGGAGTCACCTTCTGGTCAAACGGCTACGCCTGGGGCGAATGTGTTGTGACAGGCGACAGGGGAGTCCGGGAGGCTAAATTAAAAGTTTTCGGAGGTGAGCTGCGGTTAAGAAAGATCATCCTCGACGGATTTGGCGAACGTATCATTTCAGATAATCCGGTTGTGATAAGAACCGGGGAGGAGTCAGTATTTTCAGTGATCGCCGCCGGGAATGGTAGAAAGGGTCAGCGGTGACCGGTACCGTATGAGACATAGGATAATCTGACAGCTGTGTATCTGCAGACGGAGACAAAAAAGAGGCTGCCCTTCTGAGGCAGCCTCTCTTATAGTCAAAATTGTCAAGCCATTATCTTGGGCCTACGTAAACAAGGGTATCTGTGCATCCCCTGTTCTTGGGAGTTGCCGTACCCCATTCAACGCTCCAGAAGAATGTCTTGGATGCAGCATCATAGCGGCTGTCATAGCCCGGAACCATGATGAATGCTGCTCCCTGGACATTATCAATAACAGTGATCGGATAGGGCGAGGTGCCAGAGTTGTCAACGACGATAGTCCAGGCTTCGATACCGCCAACGTTTGAGCCGTTAGCCCATACCTGAACCCTGTTCATCTTGACTGCATTGCCGCTGACAGTGCTGAGACTGTAATCCTGATCCTTGAACCAGCCTTCGAGGCCTCCGGTGTCACCGGGTCTCATGATGAAGCCTTTCATCTTGTATTTGCCGTCGAACTCATTCCTTGCCAGGATTCTCACGAGCCTGATGTAATTGTTTCCGCTGATTGTAATGTCATTATTCACGGAGGCAATCTTCACAGGAAGGATGTAGAAGGTGGTCACAGGATTGGGAACTTTTGTGGCATCAATTGAAAATTCCCATTCTGCCTCCCTCTGTCCTGCAGGTATGGTCACCTCAAGTGTGGGAGCAGTGATAGCAGCTGCAGGAACCGGTACGGCAGCAGCTGCACCCGTAAGCCCTTTGGAGGTGTTGTAAGCTGCCACCAGGGCATTGTCGATAGCAAGGGTGATCTTTGTATCGGTGCTGAGAGTGTTGATTACAGTGATGTTCAGACGGAGAGAGAACTCTGCAGGTGCGGTCGGGTCGATAATCTCCCTTCCCACGGTACCTGTGGAAGCATTCGTTGCTTCATTGAATTCGGCTATCGCTGGAACACTGCTGAAATCACCAATGAAATCTTCGAGGTCATTCAGACATGATGTGAGAGACATCGTCAGAAGGACCAGAAGCGATAACAGTTTTATACTTATATTTTTCATTGTCAGTAGTTTTTATTGATTTAATAATCGTATCCGATTGTCTTGGGTGCAGTATCCCAGAATGTCCTGGCGTCAAACGGGTAGGAAGTGGTGTTGAATGTAACGCCATTCTTTGAAATCTGAGCATTGATGGCAGCCATTGTAGCATCATTATTAATGTTGATTTCAGCCTGCGGATACGGGAACAGCCTCGGTATCTGCCTCCTGATGAGACCACCCGGATAGTAGCTCAGCATCTCCCTAAGCGGGTCAAGAGCCGCGTCATTGGTGAATGTCGGGTGCATCGGGTTCGGATATCCTGTACGACGGTAGTCACAGAATGATTCGAAATGGTTCAGGAAGTAGTTTGCTATATACTTCTGGTCAATGATCCTTTTTATCTGTTCGGTGGCTGACCATGCTGTGTTCCATGCCACGTTTACACTGGTGAGGTACGGGTCTATGTCAGCTGAAGCAACTTTTGAAGCAGTCATTGAAGCTGTTATACCTGCCTCGTAGGCTGCCTGTGCAGTCATGCCGGTGGTAATAATACCACGGGAAGCGGCTTCAGCCTGGAGGAAGTATGCCTCAGGACCTATCATGATGACAGCCCTGTCAAGAGCGCCGTCACCACTGTTGACCCTGCCGCTTGTCACAGTAGCATTCGCTGCTATGAAGAGCCATGAATAGTTGGCTGCGGTGGTTGAGTTGGGCTGGGTGACCAGGTCGCCGTCAACGCCGAGAACCCTTGAAATGAGGGTACCGGCAGGAGAAGCCGATGCAGGTGCAAAGAAATACTTTTCAAGGCGCGGATCAGCAAGTGCTGCCATCTTCTCGTGGAAGTACCTGTTCAGGACATACTGGGTGTTGGAGGTCTGAACGGTGCCACTGAAGTTCTTGCCAAAGGTGTTCCACCAGGGGTTGGTCTTACCGTCTGATGACGAATAGCCCGGGTTGACACTAACGTTGGCCGTGATAAAGCCGTGAGCAACGGTGTTGTCCATCATTCCCTTGAGTTCTGCGGCAGTCCTGACGTTGGTGAGCCTCATTACCAGCCTCAGCTTAAGAGTATTGGCAAATTGCTTCCATTTGGTAAAATCACCTGAGAAGACTATGTCACTGGCAGGCTTGAAACTATAGATCGGATTTGTTGCATGGTCAGCTGCATTCACTGCATTGTTGAATACGGTAATTGCATTATCGAGCCTGTCGATCAGGTCAAGCCAGATGGTTTCTGCATCGTCATACTTTGGAGTAAGAGTCAGTTCAGGCTGACATGCCTCGGAGTAAGGAACATCTCCGTAAAGGTCTATCAGACGTGAATAATACCATGCATCAACAACATCTGTAATTGCAGGATACATTACATTGTCACCTGAATTCAACCGGATAAACCTGGTGTCAGTCAGCTGGCCCGGGTAGTAGTCGAAACGGTTCAGGTAACTGGCAGTGATCTCGTATTTCTTTTCACTGTACCATCCTGACCATCCGCCTGCATGGTACCAGTAACCCATCCATGCTCCATAAAGTTGGGTGAGGTTCTGAACATCAGCTCCCCATGTCTTGAGAACTCCCGGCAGAATCAGGTCGGGATTGGCTCTGGTAGCATCGTTGGGGTTTTTGTTTATGTCAAGCCATTTTTCACAACCTGACAACCCGATAGTCGCTACAGCTATTAAGATTATTATTAACTTTTTCATGTTCTTTCTGAAATTTTGAATGGGTTATTAGAAGGATACAGTCAGGTTGACACCGTAAGTCCTTGTTGCAGGAGTCTGAGAACTGGTTGTCCGACCGACAGCGTTACCTGTGGTGTTGCCAAATTCCGGGTCTGTGTAGAGGTTGTTCTTCGGCAGGAACATGAACAGGTTTCTACCGACAACACCAACTGTGAGTCCTTTAACGACGTTATTCGTAAAGCCCAGTACTGACTGAGGAATATCATATGTGAGTGATATTTCGCGGATCTTCCATACAGCAGCGCTGTTCACTGAGTAGTAGCTGAGGTTTCTCATCGTGCTTGTCCACCATGCGGCGCCACCGTCCTGAATTGTAACATTCGTATTGGGAGTGTAAACCGGGTTTTCTGCGGTCCCTGTATTTATGACTGAATTGGGGAATACGAATCTTTCACGTGCGTTGATGGCAGAAAGTTTGCCGACACCGGTAAAGAGAAGGTCATAATACAGGTCGGAACGGAAGATATGTCCGCCGCGATAATCAGCACTGATTGCGAGCGAAAGGTTCTTCCAGCTGAGGCTTGACTGAAGTCCGATAAGGTGCTTGGGAACCGTCTGGCCTCTCGGGATGGTCTGTGCATCGATCGTAGGCATGCCGGTTGTTCCGTCAACTATGACTCTTCCCTGCGGGTCACGTGTAAACTGGGTAACCTTGATTGTCGGGAAGGCCATGCCCTTGATAGCATATATGGCAGTGTTGCCGAGGTCGATTTCTTCAAGGTCGCCTGCAAGTGATACAACTCTGTTATACCAGTATGCATAGTTGGCATTGAAATCCCATCTCCAGTTGGGAGTAGCTATCGGGGTTGTCTTGAGTTCAAGCTCAATACCCTTGTTAAGCATCTCACCGGCATTGATCTTGGAGCTGGTGTAACCGGTTGCGCTTGAAACCGTCATATCAACCGTCTGGTTGGTGGTGTTCGTCTGGTAAGCAGTGATGCTTGTGTTGATACGGCTGTTCAGGAAGCTGATGTCCACCCCGGCTTCTTTTGAGAGGGTGAATTCAGGCTCAAGATACCTGTTGTTGAGGGTGTTACCAACACTGTATGCTGAAAGGCTTCCGAAGGGGAAGTTGCCTGCAACACCGAAAGTATTCTCAAGTGAGTAGTTGTCAATGTTGATAGAACCAACCTTTGATACACCTCCTCTGACTTTCAGGTAGCTGATGATATCACCCTTGAGGCCCGGAATAAGCTCTGAAAGGACAAGTGATGCATCAACGCCCGGGTAGAAGAATGACCACTGGCTGGGATCAAGAAGGCTCGACCAGTCATTTCTGCCTGAAGCATGCAGGTAAGCATAGTTCTTGTAACCAAGGGTTATGTCTCCAAAGAGACCCATGCTCCTGTTCTGGTTCCAGCTGGCTGATCCGCCAAGTTCCCCAACACGGTTCTTGATATTGAAGAAGTCATCGATTTCGAGAGTGGCAGCAACATGCTCACCGCTCTTGCCAAAGCTGTCCCTGGTGGTTCCGCCGGCGATAGCCCTTACTGAAATGTCATTGAACTTGTGATCAAATGTAAGGATAGCATCGGTGGTGAACCTGAAGCCCATGTTTTCACCAACGGTATAGGCTGACAGGTTTTTGGTACGGCTTACGCTGCGGCCATACTGTGTGTACATGAGAAGTCCGTACGGACTGTAGGTACGGGCATAGTTCTTATTCTCGTAACGATACCAGTTTGGGGCTATTGAACCTCTGACCTCGAACTTGAGCCACTTCGTGAATTTTTGTTCAAGGGTAACGACACCGGTAAAGTAGTCTCTCCTTGTCTCCTGCCTCAGCCTTTCAAGCTCTTCGTAGGGGTTGGGGTAATATGCATTATAATAATGGTCTATGTCTGCCCAGTTTGTCATAGGATTTCCTGCCGCGTCAGTGTATTTGCCGCTCCAGTCGCTGAAGTCGGTAAGAGGAATCTGCATGGGGGTGTTCAGAACGTTCCAGTAGACACCTGACCTTGAGGTATTGGTTGTACGGATGGTGTAGTTGATGCTTGCACTGGCTGTAAAGCCTCTGTAATTCTTTGATCCGTTGAAACGGAATACGTCACGGCGGGCTTCATCTCCGGGGACAACGCCATTGATTTTTACATCCTGTATGGCAAGGTAGATGGTACCTGTCTCATTTCCCGAAGAGAATGAAAGGTCATTCTGATAGGTCATGCCGGTATCCCAGAACTTGTACTTCTCATCCGGGAGTGGTGAATAGGGTACTATCAGTTTTGCGCCATTCTCATCATCGAGACCTATCTGAACCATTGATCCGTCAAACTCCGGTCCCCAGCACTGATTTTCAAAAGCTTCGTAAAGCGGGTTGCCGTAGTTGTCAGATGCTGAACCTGAGCCAAAGCGATCCTGCAGCTGCGGGAAGAATGATACTTTGTCAAAGGTTGTTGTTGTGCTGAACTGGATGGAGGTCTTGTCACGCGATCCTGATTTGGTTGTCACGATGATAACACCGTTTGCGGCTTCTGAACCGTAAAGAGCAGCAGCGTTACCGCCCTTGAGGACGTTCATGCTTTCAATGTCATTCGGGTTCAGGGTTGAGAGGTAGGCAAGGTTAACGGGGATGCCGTCAAGGACGAGCAGAGCCTGGTTGTTGCCCAGGAATGAGCGGTTACCCCTGAGGACGACCCTGACATCAGGGTTAACACTGGCATTCACGGTATTGATCTGAAGGCCGGCAATCTTACCTGACAGGGCCGATGCGGCGTCGGTGGCTTTTGCCTGGGTAATCAATTCATTCTCAATCGTGGTAACGGCTGAACCGATCTCATTCGCATTACGCTTGATACCGAATGCGGATACAATCACTTCATTCAGACCGACCATTTCAGATTCAAGAACTGCGTCTACGACTGACCGTCCTGCGATCTCAACTTCCAGCTTTTTCATGCCGATGTAGCTGAAAACAAGAGTAGTTGCGTTTTCCGGCACATTTAATGAGTATCTACCGTTGACATCGGTCGGGGTGGCAATTGTTGTCCCCTTAACCTGTACGGTAACTCCCGGCAGAGCGCCCTCCCCCTCAACGGCGGAGGTAACTGTGCCTGTAATGACTTTCGTTTGCCCGATAAGTGCTGTCACACTCAATACAAGCAAACCAATCAACAGTGAAAGTTTCTTCATACTAGTGTCATGTCAACTATAGTATGACGTAATTAAATATTTTGTATCTTTATCAAAAATAAAAGCCATGATAAAGTACAAAGTAACCCTTACCCAGGAAGAGAGAGAACAATTGAAAGAGATAACCAGAAAAGGCAGTCATACTGCCAAGAAAGTTATTCATTCACTAATCCTGCTTAATGTTGATGAAGGTAAGTACTCTGAAGATCAGCAAACCAATGAAGAGATCTGCAAAGTTCTCAAGATCGGCATGAGAACGATAGACCGGGTAAAGAAGCGGTTTGTTCTTGAAGGACTTGATGCCGCACTGGACATTGCCCCAACAAGCAGGGTATATCGAAAGAGAGTAGACGGAGAAGCTGAGGCTCATTTAATAGCGATTGCTTGCGGTAAACCACCAAAGGGTTATGCCCGATGGTCATTAAGATTACTTGCAGACCGTATGGTAGAGTTGGAATATGTTGATGTCATTTCGCATGAGACTGTAAGAAAGGTTCTAAAAAAAACGAACTTAAGCCTTGGAGAGTGAAGGGATGGGTGATTCCTCCCCAAGAAAACAGTCACTTTGTGGCAGCGATGGAGCAGGTTCTGGATGTTTACAAACGCCCATACAACAAATCAAGGCCGGTAGTGTGTATGGATGAAACGCCAAAACAGCTGATAAAAGAGGTTCGCAGAGCATTGCCTCCCAAGCCAGGCTTTGAAGAAAGGGTTGATTATGAATATTCACGTTGTGGTGTATGCAATGTTTTCATGATAAATGAACCACTGGCAGGAAAGCGCTTCACAAAGGTCACCAACCAAAGGACCAAGAAAGATTGGGCATTATTGGTAAAATACATATGCGATAAGTTATACCCTGACGCAGAGGTTATCACACTGGTTATGGATAATCTGTCATCACACAGTGCTGCCGCATTATATGAGACGTTTGAACCCGAGGAGGCAAAGAGGATATGGGATCGCCTTGAGTTTATTTTTACACCTAAACATGGTAGCTGGCTGAATATGGCTGAGATTGAGCTCAATGTACTAACAAAGCAATGCCTGAACAGAAGAATTGAGGATTTACAAACGATTAAGACTGAGGTCAAAGCCTGGCAAAGTAACCGGAATAATAAGGACTCAAGAATAAAATGGCAGTTTACAACCACAGATGCCAGAGTGAAATTACACAGATTATATCCGTCAATTCATAATTGACATGACACTAGTTTGGTTTTTAGGTTTAAGTTAAGCGCATCTAAGTAAATAGAAAATATTCTAATTCACAATAGGGGTTCAGGTACATGAAAAAAAAAGGTGCAGGGGTGTTTTTCCCCTGCACCTGGCGGTATAATCAATGCACTGAGCAACCTGCTCTGTGCCCCTTATCTTCGGGATGAGCGGCTGCTGTTGTCTGATTTTCCTGATGAGCTGCTGCTTCTGCTGCTGCTCTTTGAAGGGGTGCCGCTGCTTCTGCTGCTGCTTTTACTGCTGCGGCTTGAGACAGTTCCGCTGCTGCGTCCGCTGCTGTTGCTCTGGGTCCTTGCTGCCGGTGTGCTGCTGCTCCTGCTGCTGCTCTGAGTCCTGGCTGCCGGTACGCTGCTGCTCCTGCTGCTGCTCTGGGTCCTGGCTGCCGGTGCGCTGCTGCGCCCGCTGCTGCTGCTCTGGCTCCTTGCTGCCGGTGCACTGCTGCGTCCGCTGGTGCTGCTCTGAGTTCTTGCTGCGGGAGCACTGCTGCTTCTGCTGGTGCTGCTCTGAGTTCTTGCTGCGGGAGCACTGCTGCTTCTGCTGGTGCTGCTCTGAGTTCTGGTTGCGGGTGCGCTGTTGCGTCCGCTGCTGCTGCTCTGAGTTCTGGTTGCGGGTTGGGTCGTTGCCGACCTGCGTGTCTCACTGCCCTGCGCTGCCGCTGCAGTCTCAGACTGCCTCCTTCCGGCTGTTGTCCCGACACTGCGTGTGCGGGACTGATCCTGCGCTGCCGCTGCAGTCTCAGACTGCCTCCTTCCGGCTGTTGCCTGACTGCCGACTGACCTGCTGCGTGTTCCTGCCGTGCTGGCGTAAAGAGCTTCACCGTCTCTCCTTGTTTCAGGCCTCGAGTAGGTCTGCTTGTATGAACCGGCAGTGATGCGGTGCGATACATTGGGTGAGTAAGCTCTTACGCTGCCGTAGTAGTAGTCGTGGTAGTGGTTCCACCTCGGCTGGTGCCAGTGACGGTAGTGAGCGTAGTAGTGTGGATACCAGTGGTAGTGGTAACCGTAGTAGTGGTGCCAGAAGAACGGCCTCCAGGGATGCCAGTAGACCGGGTAGTAACCCCAGTACCAGTTGGAGCGCCATATGACGTAGCGGGGACTGTAGATGTACCTGATCACCGGCCAGGCTGCTACCTCATAGTAGGTGGTGGTGACCACGGTCACATTGTTCCTCTGGACGGTCCGTCCGGTGTAACCGGGATTGGGCGTCTCAGCATAGTTAGGCTCAACTATGTAATTCCTTCCGTAAAGAGCCTCGTCGCCGATCAGCTGTATCTGAACCTCGCCGTTGCGAAGCTGCTCAACGGTGAATACTGCCACGTCCTGGTACTCGTTACGGTCAAGAACCGAACGGAGGACTATCGTGTGGACATTGCCGCTGACAAAATCGGAAACGGTAAGGTAATCGACATAACCGTCGTTGTTCAGGTCGAGGTTGTTGATCCTGGAGTTCTCCTCGTTAAGGCTTCTTTCAAAGGCCTCAAGAGTCTCTGACTCCTGGAAAAGATTCATGACTGCGTAGAGGTTCAGGTTGTCACCCGGGAGACCCAGGTACTCCTCAGGATAATCCTGCCTTCCGGCTATTGCCGCTGAAGCCATCAGGACTGTGAGGATCGTAGTGCAGAAAAACTTTTTCATCTCTTTACGTTTTACGAAGAACTGTCTCTTCGCGATAGTAAAATTCAAAAGTTATGCCAAAGATTGCACAAAATGGCTATGTGGCTCATTATTTGAAAAATATAAAAAGACATGGATCAGGGGCAGCCATGGGGCAGGAGAGAAAGCGTCAGCTCTCCATCCTTGCCTTTGCCTCGATGAACCACAGGAGTTCGCCAGTGAACCTGGCAGAGCGCCTGTTCATGGCTTCGGCCTCTGCCGGTACACCTGTCTCACTGAATGCTTCTTCGACCCGTGGCACGGGGAACATTGCCGGGACTGTGATCGTTCCGATCTTCCAGAGGGTGAACTGGAGCGAGGTGATGACCTGTGTTCCCCCGAAGGGGCCGTCTGAAACAGTGGAGATGGCTACGGGCTTGCGGCGCCACTCATCGGTGAGCAGGTCGATGACATTCTTCAGGCTGGCCGGGTAACCTCCGTTGTATTCCGGTGCGATTATGATTACGCCATCAGCCGACCTGACCCTCCCTGCAATCTCAATCGCTTCAGGGAGCGGTGTTTGCTGCATCTTCAGCCTCTCTTCAAAGAGCGGGAACCGGTATTCCGAAAGGTCAATGATATCAGTTTCTGCCAGGTTATTCTGTTTCAGGTAACTACGGAACCAGAGTGCCACCCTGTGGCTCTTCCTTCCCTGCCTCACGCTTGGGCTGATGATAGCGATCTTTTTCATATCCGCCAAGATAACACTTATTTTCAACGCTGCCCGGGTTGCCCTCCGCGAGGCGGTTTCCTCCGGCTTTGATCCATCGCCTGTACTCAGGCAGGCTTTCGCCGGCAATGTCTCGTGGACTGTCCGCGGATTGACACCGACCGGCATTCAGCCATGACCTGTTTGCGGGGTATCTGAAAAAAATGTATCTTTGCCGCGATTCTGGCATAGGTTAGATCTGTATAGACCGCGAATCTCCCCGAAATTTTTCAGAGATCCTTTCTACCACCACCAGCCTAGGCTCAGTCATTTTTTCGCCATAAGAACATTACCATTTTGAACAGATATCTGGTTAATGATTTTTCAGAGGCATTAACCAATTAATTCAGAATGGAATACAAAAAAGATCGACGATCTGCAAAAAACAGGACTTACAAAAAGGGAAAAAAAGAAACGGCAAACTTCAACAGCAGGAAAAAACATAACGCAGGGGAGCTCCCTCCCGAGAGCTTCGTCAGGAAGGCTGTTCCTGCAGATGAAACTATCTACAGGGCCGGAAGATTAATCACTGACCTCCCCGTTGAAGGTTCAATCATCAGCAACCTGAGAAAGAAGGGCTACGAGGTGCCCACTGAGATTCAGGACAAGACCCTGGAAGCATTGCTGGAGGGCCGGAACCTTATAGGCCTGGCTCAGACAGGGACAGGAAAGACCGCAGCATTTCTTATACCTTTAATTAATAATCTGATAAGAAAAGACCCGTCAGGCAATGTTCTGGTTATCTCTCCGACACGTGAGCTTGCACTTCAGACCGACACCGAGTTCAGAAGCATTGCCCATGGCCTGAAGCTCTTCAGCACCTGCCTCATTGGCGGCACAAGCGTCAGGCACGATATCGAAAAACTGAGAAAACCGGGCCATGTAATCATTGGCACGCCGGGTCGGCTGGCCGACATGGTGCGGCAGGGAGCCCTCGACCTGCGGAGGTTTTCGGTACTTGTGCTGGATGAGTTTGACCGGTTGCTCGACATGGGCTTTGCCCCTGAGATCCAGAAACTGGTTGAAGGGATGGGCCGCCGGAAACAGACGATACTTTTCTCAGCCACGGAGGACAGCAGCCAGCGAAAGATTATTGACGGACTGATGGAAAACCCGTTTGTCGTCAGGGTCCGTACCGGCAACATCAGCGCTGACAATATAGAACAGGATATCATCTCAGTTAAGGATGGAGAAAGGAAAATTGAGATTCTCCTTGAAATGGTGCGTGAAGACTCTTTTGAGAAGGTGCTCGTCTTTGCCGAAACAAAGCGTGGAGTGAGCAGGATATGCCGAGACCTCCGCAGAGGCGGCATAACAGCCGATGAGATTCACGGCGACAAATCGCAGAATTACAGGATTAAAGCCCTTGAATCTTTCAGGAACAGGAAAATAAAGGTGCTTGTGGCAACTGACGTGGCTGCGAGAGGGCTTGATATCTCTCACGTATCACATGTAATTAACTTCCAGCAACCCAGAGACATGGAAAGCTACATTCACCGTATCGGCCGCACGGGCAGAGCCGGGGCAAGCGGCAGGGCAATCACATTTGTTAATTAAAATCAGTAATATATGGCAGGACCAAACAACAGTTTCATTAAAAAGCAAAAGACCGAGAAGCGTCTGAAGAAGAGAAAGGAAAAGGAGCAGAAGAAGCAGCTTCGGAGGGAGAACTCACCGGGTGGCGGACTGGATAATATGATAGCTTACGTCGACAAGTTCGGAAACATCACCTCCGAGCCGCCGGCTGAAGATGCCGCTATCAAACCGGGGGAAACAGAAACGGCACCCGGCAGGTAAATGCCGGATGCCATTCATTAAGTTAAACAGGTTTACCTTATCGGGGCAACTCAGCTTTTCTTCCACTTGATGGAACATCCCACAGCCTTCGTGCCGGCCACGGCGACGGCCTGACCCTTCAGGATGCTGTTCAGGGCATCCTCTGCATATTTCTTGTCTGCTGCGGTTGCATCATCAGCATTGTTGTCGATGGCACCGACGTAATCAACAACCAGTCTGCCGTCCTTCCATGACAATATATATATATGTGGTGTATTGGTTGCTCCGTATTTACGTGCTGTCTCCTGGGTCTCATCAAAGAGGTATTCAAACTTATAGTTCAGCTTAGCGGCGGTCTCCTTCATCCTGTCATATGAATCGCCCGGAGAAACGGCCGGGTCATTCGCGTTGATTGCAACCACCGGGTATCCCTTGGGTGCATACTTCGCGTGCAGCTCCTGCAGGCGCTGGTCATACTTCTTCACCACCGGGCAGGTGTTGCACCAGAAGGCAACGATGAATCCGTCAGCGTCTTTAATATCTGTCAGTGATACCGGTTCGCCTTTAACGTTTTTAAGATTGAAATCAGATGCGATGTCGCCAGCCTTGTATTGCGACTGCGCGTTCAGGAGGCCCGTCATCATAAGGGCCGCCACAGATATAAACAGGTACTTCTTCATGATCTTGTCGGTTTTATTAATAATTACTGTTTGTATTTGGTTATCAGATCTCTCAGCTCTTTTTCATCCACCTCTGAGGGGTGAAAGTATTTTGTTTTCTCAGCGTTATTGAAGAACAGGGTTGCCGGGAGGTTTCCCTGCCAGCCGGGATCAACCTTGTCGATCCAGCTGTTGTAGTCGAGGTTTGTCATCAGCCTTACATCAGCGGTGATCTTGTTTTTCTTCAGGAAGGGGATGAGTTTCGAGTCAATCTGGCTGGGGAAATCAAGGCTTACGAGGATGAATTTTACTCCCTTGCCCTGGTACTCTTTGGAAAGCTTTTCAAAGTATGGCAGTTCTGTGACACATGGCGGGCACCAGGTAGCCCAGAAGTTGACCACATACAACTGATCTTCAGGGCTGGCAAGAATCTTTTCCAGTCCGGGGATACCGATCTTTTCGATCTTTTGTGCCGGTAATGGCGCCAGTCCGAAAATGAGCAATGCAATTGCTGCAATAAATAATTTCATACAGTTACTCATTTTGCATAACTTTAATGAAACAACTGCAGCCCTCAGATGTTCACAGCAGCACTGATGCCCAAATGTCGTCTTTATTGAGTACCATCATAAAACCATGACCATGAAAAAAGCAGGATTCCTTGTGACAGTTATACTGTCAGTGATCTCTTATTTTATCACTGTTCCTCTTGCAGCACAGCCGCTTAATGTCAAAAAACTTGCTGTGGACTATGACAAAATGCTTCTTGAACAATTCAAGCCTGACGAGACCGGCTGCGCAGCTCTGGTTGCAAAGGACGGTCAGGTGATATACACCCGGGCCTTTGGCATGGCCAACCTCGAGCTGAATGTGCCGATGCAACCAGATATGGTATTCAGGATTGGCTCAATCACCAAACAATTCACTGCAGTTGCAATCCTCCAGCTAATGGAACAGGGAAAACTCTCACTGCAGGACGATATAACAAAATTTATCCCTGATTACCCGACACAGGCCTATACTATTACTATTGAACATCTGCTGACCCACACCTCAGGGATAAAAAGCTATACAAACCTGCCCGGTTACATTGAGAATGTCAGGACTGACATGAAGCCCGACGAACTGATAAATACTTTCAAAAACCAGCCGATGGAATTTGCCCCTGGAACGAAATGGAATTATAACAACTCAGGTTATTTCCTGCTTGGGTATATCATTGAGAAAGTCACCGGAAAGAGCTACCCGGATTATATCCAGGAGAATTTTTTCACCCCTCTCGGAATGACCTCCACATGCTACGGAAGTGATACAAAAATTATTAAAAACCGCGCCTATGGTTATCAGCAGGGGGGCGATGGCGTGGCGAATTCCGACTACTGCAGCATGACACAACCTTACTCGGCAGGTTCCATAATGTCAACCGTCGGTGATCTCTTCAAATGGCACCAGGCGCTCTACGCAGGCAAACTGGTAAAAAAGGAGACTCTTGAAAAAGCCGTTACTGAGTACAGGCTTAGCAACGGAAAAGGTTCCGGGTACGGCTACGGCTGGTTCCTGTCCCAGCTCCAGGGCAGCCCCACAGTTGAGCACGGAGGCGGAATTTTCGGTTACCTGACAAGCTCAGTCTACCTTCCGAAAGAGGATGTCTATGTTGCACTCTTCTCCAACAGCACTGCCAAAGCACCTGAATTCACAGCTCTGAAGATGGCCGCCATGGCTATAGGCAAGCCGCTGGTAACCACCGGGATAACGCTTGACGAAGCAACCCTTGATCAATACGCCGGGGTTTATTTCAATGACGCCGGCAGGGAGGTAACAGTAACGAGGGGCGGGAACCAGCTTTCGGCCACCCTGACAGGGGCAGGAACGCGGAAGATGTTCCCGGTTGAAAAGGATAAGTTCCTGGTTGATGATGCATTCATGTATGCAACCTTCAGCCGTGATGCTGCCGGTAAAATCGTATCATTCGTGTCTGACGACAGGGGCAGGCTTGATGAATGGAAACTGACGGACAAGAAGATTGAGGAAAAGAAAGCAATCACACTCAGTGAAGCTACTCTTGACAGGTACACAGGTGAATTTGAACTGCAGCCCGGATTCACAATCACGTTCACCCGTGAAGGCAACCGGCTGATGACACAGGCAACAGGACAGGGTAAATTCGAAGTTTTCGCTGAAAGCGAGACGAAGTTCTTCCTGAAGGTGGTCGAAGCCCAGGTTGAGTTTGTGGCTGACCCTGACGGGAAATTCAACAGGATGATACTTTACCAGGGAGGGCAGAAGGTCGAAGGGAAGAGGATAAAATAGTTGGCAGTCTGAGACTGCAGCAGCAGCGCAGGATCAGTCCCGCATCCGCCGGCCGGCGGATCGGGAAGGCAGTGCCAGTCGGCGGTCGGCAGTAGCAGTCGGGAAGGCAGTACCGGTCAGAAATTGTGGTTTTCAATGCCACGGACGGGGTTGCGGGTTAAAAAATCTTAACATGTTACCCGGCGGACCTGACGGGGTTAAAAAAAACATAACTTTATCCAAACTATATTTTAACCCCTATGAAGAAACTGACACTGTTTGCGTTCGTGATGCTGCTTGCCGGCACTACGGGCGAGGTCTGGTCATGCACCACATTCCTCATGTCAGGCAAGCACACCCCTGACGGCAGGCCTCTGCTGTACAAAAACAGGGATACCGGCACCCTCGACAACGCCCTTGTATATTTCACCGACGGCAAGTACGACTATATCGGGCTGGTTGATTCGAAGGAGTCGTGGAAGCGCGAGGTATGGGGCGGATTCAACTCCGCAGGCTTCGCCATCATGAACTCAGCTGCCTATAACAACAACAGCGGTGATACCACCAAGCTGGCAGACCGCGAGGGCGAAGTGATGAAGATGGCTCTTGCCTCCTGCGCCACCCTGGCCGATTTCGAGAAGATGCTCAGCGAAATGCCAAAACCAATCGGAGTTGATGCCAACTTCGGAGTAATTGACGCACAGGGAGGTGCAGCCTATTATGAAACCGGCAACTTCAGCTGGAAAAAGATTGATGCCAATGACCCGGCAATCGCACCTTACGGTCTTATAATACGCACCAACCACTCATTCACCGGCACTCCGGACATAGGTTTCGGCTATATCAGGTATGAGGCTGCAAGCCTCGCCCTGAACATGGCGCTCGCACAGAAAAAGCTCGATCCGCAGAACCTGCTCAACAGCATATCGCGCAACCTGTCACACGCCCTGACGAAGGAAAACCTTCGCGACAATCTTCCTGCAAGCCCTGCAGATGCCAGGTTCAGGTATTTTGAGGACTTCATTCCAAGGCCTTCAACAGCATCCGTGATGATGGTTGTCGGCGCAGCCCCGGGTGAAGACCCGGCCGGTGCCATGATGTGGACACTTGCAGGCTTCCCGCTGACGACGGTGGCAGTACCGGTGTGGGTCAGCGCAGGAAAGAACCTGCCGGCTGTGGTGAGCATGAAGGAAAATATGCATGCTCCCCTCTGTGATGCGGCCATGACCCTCAAGAACCAGCTCTTCCCCATTAAAAGGGGCTCCGGTCCGAAGTACATAAATGTAGCCATACTCCTCAATCAGGAAAAAACCGGTATTCTGCAGAAGCTCGGACCGGTGGAAACAGAGATCTTCATGAAAACTGCCGGCCTGGTTGAGGCATTACCTGCAAAGGGAAAGCAACAGAAAGAGGCTATCCTCGAACACTATAAATGGCTCGACGGCTATATAATACAGTCATACAAAGAGTTATTTGGAATCGAAGTGAAGTAGCAGATACCACGCAAAACCATTTCCAGGATGAATTATACCAGATTACACGTGATGGGAGGCATGATGCTTCTTGTCGCTTTGCTGCTGATGGCGCCGGCACCGGTCAGAGCAACCGAAAAGTACAGTGATCCGGCAGCAGTGAACCGCATGGTAGAGCAGCTCCGACTGGCGAATCCTTCGCTGGTGAAGGTGCATAAGCTCGCAGTCACCCCCGGCGGCAGGGAGATGCTGATGATTGAGATTGGAAAGTCAGGCACTTCCGTTCCGGCGGTGCTCGTCGGTGCCAATTTTTCAGGCCTTACTCCGCTTGCTACGGAGGCTGCAATGTCACTAGCCTCGCGGGTTGTCTCCGACGCGTCGCTGAACGGGAAGCTGACATGGTACATATTGCCAGTGGGCAATCCTGATGCCTATGCCCGTTACTTCACCAAACCGCTCTGGGCCGATCCCGGCAACGGCAGGCCGTTCAACGATGATACTGATGACCAGACTGATGAGGACGGCTACAATGACCTCGACGGCAACGGCATCATAACGCAGATGAGGGTGAAGGTGCCTGACGGCACATGGGTACCCGTTGAGGGCGAACCGCGCCTGATGCGAAAGGCTGATGCCGCAAAGGGCGAGAGGGGAATCTATAAGCTCTACACTGAAGGCATCGATGACGACGGTGACGGTCAGTATAACGAGGATGTGCCTGGCGGCACGAACGTCAACATCAACTTCCCGCACCTGTTTAAAAAATTCGGCAGGCGCAGCGGCCTTTATCCCGGTTCGGAGCCTGAGTCGGAGGCGATGCTTAAGTTCGCGTTCTCGCATCCCGAAATTGCCATGGTTCTTGCCTTCGGTCAGACCAACTACCTCGTTTCGCCCCCGAAGGGTGGCAAAAAGGGCCCGGTTGATACCGAAAACATCCGCATACCACGGGAGATAGGCGCCTCACTCGGTATTGACGTCTCACGAACCTATACCATGGCCGAGGTCATTGAACTGGTGCAGCCGATGCTGCCCCCAGGCATGACGGCTGACGAGAGCATGATAGCCAGCTTTCTTGGCCTTGGGGCCGTGGTTAACCCGATGCCTGATGACATGACATTCTATAATGAGATCTCGTCAGACTACAAGGAGTACCTGAAGAAGAAGGGCGTCACCGCCGAAAGGTTCGATCCGGCCCAGCCGGAAGACGGATCATTCGAGCAGTGGGCATACTACCAGCTCGGTCTGCCGGTGTTCACCATGGATTTCTGGGGCCTTCCGAAACCGAAGGAGGAAAAGAAGGAAAGCCAGGGCGATGAAAAGAAGAACGACACAGTGAAGGTAAACCAGAAGAAGGGCGATCCGAAGGAGTTGGCACAGCTGGCTTTCTCCGACAAATGGCTCGATGGCCATGGATTCATTCCCTGGAAGAGCTACAGGCATCCGACCCTTGGCGAGGTGGAGATAGGCGGGTTTACTCCGTTCATTGACAACACACCCCCGGAAAGCATGATTGACTCACTGTTGGACCTGCAGCTTCCTTACATCCCGGAACTGGTGAAAAGACTGCCACGGCTTGCTATCGCTGAGGTTAAGACAACGGAAAAGGGAGGCGGAGTTTACCAGCTTGAGGCATGGGTGACCAATGAGGGTTACCTCTCCTTCCCTATAGCTATGGGCAAGCGGAACAAGGTGCCGGCACCCGCCATACTGACCCTCGAAGGAGATGGGATTGAAATCCTTTCCGGCAAGAAAAGGACTCCCGTCGGCGAGGTGGGAGGCATGAAATCAGTCAAATATGTCTGGCTCGTCAGGAGCCCGAAGAAAGGGACATTGACACTCAGGCTGGAGTCGAAACAGGCAGGTAATGACAGTGAAACGACAAACATCGGAGGGTAGAGCCATGGAAAGAAAAAGAGTATTTATGACATTGGCATTGATGGCGCTTGCCGTCATGCTAGCCCGGGCGCAGGAGGTGAAGGTGCCCCTCCGCTTTGATTTCTATTACAGTTATGAAAAGATGGTTGAGGCAATGAAGGCGCTCAACACAGCATATCCGGAATTCACAAAGCTTGATGAGGTGGGACGAAGCGAGGAAGGAAGGATAATCTGGGCGCTGACAATCAATAACCCGAAGACCGGAGAGCCATTTTCCAAGCCGGGAGTGTATGTCGACGGCAACATCCACGGCAACGAGATCCAGGCAGGGGAGGTTTGTCTTTACCTGGCCAACAGGCTGCTGACAAACTACGGGAAAATTACTGAGATAACTGATGTTGTAGACCGTAACGTGTTCTATATAATACCGGTGGTGAATGTCGACGGCAGGGCGCATTTCTTCTCGGATGCAAATACTCCCAGCTCTAACAGGGGACTGCGGATACGGATGGATGATGATCGCGACGGATTGTATGATGAGGACGGTCCGGATGACCTCGACGGCGACGGAAATATCACCAACATGAGAATAAGGGACACCCTCGGCAGGCTGAGGAGCGACCCTTCCGACAAACGGCTGATGATCACCGTCAAGCCCGGTGAGAAGGGTGAATGGACACGGCTCGGGCAGGAAGGGATAGACAATGACGGCGACGGACAGGTCAATGAGGATGGCGAAGGGTATGTCGACGGAAACCGCAACTGGGGAATGAACTGGAATCCTCCTTACGTGCAGAGCGGAGCGGGAAACTACCCCTTCGAGGGGAAGGGCATCAGGGCCATCGCCGAATGGATGCTGGCAAGGCCCAATATCATCCTGGTGTTTGCCTTCCACAATAACGGAGGCATGTATCTCAGGGGCCCCACCTCAAAGGCTGCCGGCGAGCTTCCTCAGGGAGACGTGGCAGTATATGACTACCTCGGAGGGCACATGGAGAAGATCGTGCCCGGATACCAGTACCTGATCAGCTGGAAGGACCTCTATTCTACCTACGGCGACTTTACTGATTTTACAGACAAGCTTGTAGGGTCATACTCACTGGTGGGAGAGCTGTACCAACCTGAGACTGAGACCTATGACGGCACGATGAAGAGGGGTGAGGAAGAGCGTTCAAGAAGTGAAGATCCCTCAGCAGGTGAGCGGCAGAGACTGTTGTTCGATGACAACGTTAACCAGGGTGAGCTCTTTAAGGAGTGGAAGGCTTATAAGCATCCGCTTTACGGTGACATAGAGATTGGAGGGTGGACGAAAATGAGTTCGCGTCTGCCGCATCCGTTCATGCTGCAGGACCTGGTGCACAGGAACGCCTCTTCAGTCATCTTCGCTGCCAGGCAGACACCGAAAATTACGATGGATGTGTTTGAGGTGAAAAAGGTTGGCGGTGACCTGTGGAGTGTAAGGGTTAGGCTGGTGAACAGCGGCGCCCTGCCGTCAGTAACATACGAGACGATGCAGAATAAGTTGTATCCAATTGATAAGTTGACTGTTACGGGTCGGAGTGCCAAAGTGGCCGGCGGTGGGGTGCTGACCAACGCATGGATGAATCTTGTCACTTACAAGGAGTACCGTCCCGAGGTACAAATGTGCCAGGTGCCGGGTCTCGGAAAGGTGGAGTACCAGTTCCTGGTCAGCGGCAGGGGTGATATTGAGATTAAGTACGAGTCGCGCAAGGCGGGCACCATCAGCAAGACGGCGGAACTGAAGTGATTCCGCCCGGCGGTGCAGTCTCAGACTGCCGGCTGCTTACTAATACTGCCTTCCCGATCCGCCGGTGGCGGATACGGGACTGATCCTGCGCTGCCGCTGCAGTCTCAGACTGCTGACTGGACTGTTGCCTGACCAGAATACCCCAAATAACTATATTTGTATCAGCAAACAGAGATTATGAAATACAACAGACCGCTCAGGAGAATGCTCGAGCTGATTAACCTTGAGAGTGACCTCGATGAATATGAAAATATCCATGACACCATAGAGAAGGAGCTCGTTTTCAAGGGCACCAACCTCTGGATCCTGGTCTTTGCCATCCTGGTTGCATCGGTTGGGCTGAACATGAATTCCACCGCAGTGATCATTGGTGCGATGCTCATCTCTCCGCTGATGGGTCCGATCAACGGCATCGGATACAGCATTGCCACCTATGACCTCTCCCTCTTCAGGCAGGCACTGAAGAACTTCACCTTTGCCGTGATAGCCGGTCTTCTGGCCTCCACCGCCTATTTTGCCATCAGCCCGATCTCTACCGCCCACTCCGAGTTGCTTGCCCGCACCAGCCCTACCATATATGATGTGCTGATCGCCTTTTTCGGAGGAATGGCCGGCATTGTGGCCATCACCAGCAGGAAGAAGGGCAACGTCATCCCGGGGGTGGCGATCGCCACGGCTCTCATGCCACCGCTTTGTACCGCCGGGTACGGCCTTGCGACGGGACATTTCACCTTTTTCTTCGGGGCCCTTTACCTCTTCACCATCAACACGGTATTCATCGCCCTGTCTGCCTTTCTTATCTCACAGATACTCAAGCTTCCTATCAGGGGCACCATCGCGGATGCGCAGAAAAAGAGGATTAACCAGATGATCTCGGTTGTCCTGACACTGGTGCTGATTCCCAGTATTTATTTTGGATACCTGATGGTTCAGAAGGAGAAATTCACTGAACGGGCCGGAATGTATGTTGAAAACATCAGTGTTGTTGAAGGCAACTATCTGCTCAAGCATGAGATCAACCCCAAAACCCGCACAATTCAGCTTATCTACGGAGGCACATCCCTCACCGAGGTGCAGAAGGAGGATATCCTCGAACGGGCCAACGACTTCTCTCTCGGGGATGTGAATGTCCAGGTGGAACAGGGATTCTCCTATGCCGATCTCGCATTACGAAACAGTGAAGTGGAGACGCTGAAGGCAGAGATCAACCGTCTGAACCTGCTTCTCCGGGAGAGGAATGCCGAGCTGACCGGAATCTCAGCCATAAGGGAAAAGGGAAGTGACCTCCTTGCCGAGATGGCGGTAATTTATCCCCAGGTATCAGAGGTCTCCTATGCGCGGA
This sequence comes from Bacteroidota bacterium, assembly GCA_018262715.1. Lineage (GTDB taxonomy): Bacteria > Bacteroidota > Bacteroidia > Bacteroidales > VadinHA17 > SR-FBR-E99. The sequence goes on along the minus strand of JADFDS010000044.1, from coordinate 48,899 downwards.
CGCTCAACTATGTGAAGGAGAGGGAAACTCCTGACACACTGGCGCTGGTCATAGTGACGACCAAGGGTAAAGACCTCACCGTCAAGGAAAAAGAGCAGGTTGAGAAATGGCTCTCAACCAGGCTAAAATCCGGTAACGTGAAGGTCCTGTTCAATAAGTAGGACTGCTCTGTCTTATAACCACCGGCTTTCTTACCTGCTGGCCGGGCTTGACCGCCGGCGTGCCACCGGGTTCATTGTGAACCGTCGCAGGACGACCCGTTGTGTCTGACGGCCTTCCGGGAATACTCTCCCTGCCAATCCTGTCAATGACATTAGCCGGAGCGGTGCATGATATACATTCATCCGTGACGACTGAGTACCCGAGGTTCTTTCCCTTGAAGACATAAGTCACCATCTCAAACGGGTGCATCCTGTTTTTGAGGGGGTCCAGGGCATCTCCCGGTGATGAGAATCCGTATGCCACGTTCCAAGGTCCGGTTGATGCTATGGCAGCACCCGGGTGTTCCGCAAGAGGAACCAGCCTGACCTCTTTTCTGAACCATACCTTTGCCTTTTTTGCCTCGGGGAACTCGGGTACGGACTGGGGTGCTGTCAGTGACGCATGTGGTGCATCGGCTCCGCGCACCAGCGTAACGGTTCCTTCCGGAGCAGTCTCACCGCGGATGGCACTCACCACCACGAAGCTGCTGTCTGCCGAGAAGGTCTCGCTTCCGGGCCTGGCTGATGCCCTGAAATTTTCATGCTCAACAGCTGAAACCATCAGTCCGTCGGTCTCAATCCACTCCGACTCCACCGTGAACCCTTCCACCTCTATCCGGGCTTTCACCTTCTGTCCCGGTTCAAGTGTGAGGCCGCCCACCGAGAACATTCCAAGAGGATTGTCAACCGTGCCACGGTTACTAAGAGCCTTGCCGGCTGAGGAAGAAACGTTCGCCGGAGTCCTGTTACCCGCACTGACAGTGCTTCTTGCTCCCGGGTTCTGAACAGTAGCTGCGCGTGCCCCGGTGCCCTGCCCTGTAGCTGCGCGTGCCCCGGTGCCCTGCCCTGTAGCTGCGCGTGCCCCGGCGGTACCTGAACCGGTCTTCTGACCTGACTTATCTTTGGTGCCACTGACATTCAGGGGTCCACCGGCCAGCCTCACCTCAGGTCCGGAACTGGTTATGAACTCTATCGGACCGTGGTAAACGGTAAGATTATTTCTGAACTCATTCAGACGCCTGACGGCTTCCTGCTGCGGAACAGCCCCTTTATAACGGTCAGCAGGAGATCCGCCTGCAAAGACAGATGCTGCGGCAGGCGACGATCCCTGCTGTGCTCCGGCAAGTTTCGCCCATTTGCTGCCTGAACCGGCAACAATGCCCTCAGCCACACCTGTGAAGTAATCCGCTGCATAGAGTTTTACCTCCCTGAAGGGTATCGTGACACTGAGCTCAGGACTGGGATTTGGCACGCCAGGCAGCCTGATCCTCACCTTGTCACCATTCTTCAGAGGCACATTACGTGCAATAAAGACTCCGTCATCACCCGTGACGGATGTGATCTGATCCACCGAACCATCCGGCCGGCTGACCAGTAAAGTGAGGCTGCCCTTGTACGGTACTTTTTCCGTCACGCCGGGTACATCTCCGGGCACAAGAGTGTGAACCTCCCCGGCAACATAGTCGCCCCAGGCGCAAGCTTCATGAATAACCATGCTGTAACCGTGAAAATCAGGTTTCTTGTATTTCCAGAGAGAATAGTAGCTGTCGAGCAGCGTAAATTTCTTTGATACTATCTTCCCGCCAGCCTTGAGCCTGAGCCCCACATCGGCATCAAGGGTCATCCCGTCAGTGGCAACAGTCCCCTCCATTCCTCCGTTGACATAGACATCAAGGGCATTGTAACCCTTAACCTTCAGGTTAGCAGTGCACTGGAAGCCTATAAAGGCCTTCATCTGCGAGGTAATATCATAACCAATGTCACACCATGAATCAATAGTTGAAACATTTTTGATGCTCGTGGGCAGGTACCAGAAAGTATTACCCTTGGCTCCCATAGCCATCTCAATCCCCTGGTGGATCTCCACCGCCAGGGTCACATGACCTTCCAGGGTGGCAAGTATAAACAAACCTATCTCGCACTTACCAAGATCTGACATCTCTATCACTGTTCCCCATATCGGGGTTTTGGCCTCTTCCTTCAGCTTCATGCTGGTATAGATCTTCATGTCAACCTGCTCCGAAGCCAGGAAGACGAGCCGGTAACCGTTGTTCTTTGTATACTTCCCCTCAACACGGGGATTTGTGATCAGTATCTGTCCGACGAGTGTCGCCAGTAGTGAGTCCTTGTCAGTCTTGTCCAGGACGAAAGTAACACTGTCAAACCGGAGATTGACCGCATACTTGTTGTTCAGCTGCAAGGAACTTTCAATGACACCCTCAGCCATTGACACGGTGTTTGCAAGTGTCAGCGGAACCTCCTGTTCAGGTACGTCAATGTCCTGAAAAACGGCTGACATTGATGGCCGGAGTGCCAGCATGCGTATGTCATCCACTGGCTCCGCCTGCATTACAAGGTCACTCTCAGGATCAAGATAAACAGAATCCGGACTTGGTCTGAAAGCTCCGCCGGAGAGATCGAGTATGCCGTCCTGCTGCAGCCTGATACGGCTCTTCTGGGCAGGAGTAAGCATCCTGACATTTGGAGCCAGTTCATAGCTGACGTTCCTGAAAGCACCGGGTTTCTCACCGCGCGCCATTGCACGCGCTGCAGCAGGATGTACAGCCTGCTCCGATGGATGCAGGTCCTGAACGGTAACCACACCGTCAGGCCTGACACCGTTTTTCATCTCAGGCTGCTGTGCTGAAGCAAAGACAGGCAACAGAAAAAGGACAGCAACAACGTGTAAAAGACAATTTCTCATGATGTTTAGGGGTTAGTGCTTTTTTACAACGCAGATAATCACAGGTTTAATATATCAGCAATGCTGAATTTTAAAAAACTGTGCATTTTTGTTCGAAATCTGAATTCCTCAGCTTTAATTCCTAATTTAGCAGATGATGAATCAAAAGCGTAAAATCATGAAAATATCAGAGCACCCCACATTTAACAAGGAATGGGACAAGAAGGAGATTAAAAAGAAGACTGACAAGATGCTGGAGGAGATAGGTGAGCTTCAGCACAAGATGTATGCCCAGGGCAAATACAGCATAATAGTTGTGCTGCAGGGAACCGATGCCTCGGGCAAGGACGGGGTGACGAAGGGACTCCTGAAATACTGCAACCCTGTTGGAACAGAGGTATACAGTTTCAAGAAGCCGACTGACCTGGAGTATGCGCACGACTTCCTCTGGAGGATCCATAATGTCTGTCCGGCGAAGGGTGTGATGCAGGTCTTCATCAGATCACATTATGAGGATATCCTTGTGCCCTCGGTGGAGAAATTCATCCCCGCAGAGATAATTGAGAAGAGGTATGAAACGATAAATACCTTTGAGAAGATGCTCGAGGATCACGGCACGAAGGTGCTTAAATTCTTCCTTAACGTCTCGAAGGAGGCGCAGAAGGAGAGGCTGATGGAGCGTATAGAGATGGAGGAGAAGCACTGGAAACACAAGGACGGCGACTGGGATACACGCGAGAAGTTCGACCAGTATATGAAGGTGTATCAGAAGATACTGACGCGCTGCAATGATGTGCCGTGGCATGTGGCCCCCGCCGACAAGAACTGGCAGAAGCTCTATGCGGTTGCCGAGGTGGTGCTGAGGACGCTGAAGGAACTCGACCTGGAATGGCCGGCCCTCATTACCGAACGGTTCAAGTAATAGCGCTTGCGGAAGTCGTCAGTCCCCCGGGTTTGGAAGCGTTATGCAAAAAATGTAAATTTGCCGGACACTTAACAAATCGGACATGATAAAGGTAAATGAGTATTTTGAGGGAAACGTAAAATCGATGGCACTGGAGAATGAAGATGGCCGCGCAACAGTAGGTGTTATGGCAGCCGGCGACTTCGAGTTCGGCACCTCCACCGTCGAGTATATGACTGTGGTATCAGGTACGATGACCGTCCTCCTTCCAGGTGAGACAGAGTGGAAGACATACGCCCCCTTTCAGACTTTCGTGGTGCCCGCAAATCAGAAATTCAAACTGAAGCTTGCACAACCCGCCGCATACAGGTGTCTCTACAAGTAAACCGTCTTACCGATGGCAGGACATAAGGGGCAACCCTACTATGACATTTTCCTCAGGTACGAGATGTGGCTTGAGACAATTTCAAAGGACCGCATCCTCGACGGAGAGGGATTCGGGCTGCTGGTTGATCTTGACCGTACAGGATCACTCACTGCAACCGCCCGTAACCTGGGAATGAGTTACCGCAAGGCCTGGGGCATGCTCCACGACGTGGAACGACACCTGGGCTTCAACCTGACGGAGAAGAGACGCGGCGGAGCATCCGGCGGCCGGACTATCCTGTCAGAAAAGGGACGACAGCTGGTGAGAGCCTACAACAGCCTTCGCCATGAGACTGACATTGCCATGAAGAGCATAGCAAAGGTCTTCTTTAACCGGATTAATGAAATAAACGGGTTAAAATGAGAAAGATCCTGTCGGTCATGGCGGTAATATCTGTCCTGTTTTCCGGGTGTACCGGTGGCAGTGGCAGCAGACGGGGCGATAATAAGCTTATCATCCTCCATGCCGGCAGCCTCTCGGTACCAGTCAAGGAACTTGCCGAAGTGTTCATGAAAGAAAATCCCGGCGTTACAATCCTCACCGAGGCAGCCGGAAGCCTTCATACTGCACGCAAGATAACCGAGCTGGACAAGCCATGTGACATCATGCTTTCAGCTGATCATTTCGTCGTAAGCAGCCTGCTTGTACCGGATTATGCATCGTGGAATATCCGTTTTGCAACAAACGAGATCGTCATTGCATACAGGGCGGAGTCAAAGTACTCATTGATTTTTCGCGACGACAACTGGGCTGACATCCTCCTGAAGGACGATGTCATAATGGGCAGGGCTGATCCTGATGCCGATCCGTGCGGGTATCGCACGGTCTTCGCCGCGAAGCTGGCGGAAGAGTATTATGGCAGGTCCGGGCTTGCTGATTCGCTGCTTGGAAAGAACACTGAATATATAAGGCCGAAGGAGGTTGACCTGGTGGCACTTGTCTCTTCCGGTGTGATTGATTATATGTTCCAGTATAAATCTGTTGCCATCCAGCATGGATTAAAGTACCTGGAATTGCCTGATGAAATCAACCTCTCGTCACCGCAGTTGACGGAGCAGTACGAAACTGTTTCATACATGATTCCCGGAGAGGCACCCGGCATACGCACGGAGGTACGGGGTGACTACATAAGTTATTCCGGGACGGTTCTTGACCAGGCGCCGCAGAAGGAGCTGGCAATGAGGTTTTTCGGATTCATGCTTGGCGAAGAGGGCACCGCAATCTTCAGGAAGTGTGGCCAGGACCCGCTTGTTCCTGCCGTTGCCGATGACACTGATGCAGTGCCTTCATCACTGAGGAAATTCATGGCTGCCGTCCCGGCAAAGTAATCAATGCTATGAAAGGCCATACGCTCTTCAACTGGATCTTTGCATTGCTGGCATCGCTGGTGCTTCTCTTTATCATAGCACCGCTGGCCGGCATGTTCCTGCATACCTCCCCTGAAGAGATGCGCAGCACTGCCTCAGATCCGGCTGTGATACGCAGCGTGTGGTACACCCTGGCCATCGCCTTTGCGGCGACCATCATATTTGCAGTTGGCGCCGTACCCCTGGCATGGATCATGGCACGCAGGAAGTTCCCCCTGAAGAATGTTGTGCAGGGTATTATTGACCTGCCTGTGGTGCTCCCTCACACGGCGGCGGGAATAGCATTGCTGGGTTTCATCTCACGTGACGGATTCCTGGGCGGTGCAGCTCAGAAAGCGGGCATACTGCTTGTCAACAACGGTGCCGGTATAGCCCTGGCAATGGCCTTCGTCAGTCTTCCCTTCCTCATCAATGCTGCCCGCGACGGCTTCGCAGCGGTACCGGAACGTACAGAGAAGGCGGCGCTGATGCTCGGCGCAACACAGTCGCGCATATTCTTTACCATCTCGCTGCCCCAGGCATGGCGGTCGGTGGTGTCGGGCTTCATCATGATGTTCGCCCGCGGAATGAGCGAGTTCGGAGCTGTGGTGATCATCGCGTACCACCCCATGATTGCCCCTGTGCTGATCTATGACCGCTTCAATACCTACGGCCTCAGCGCCGCCAGGCCCGCTTCAATAATATTTATCCTTGTGGCCCTGTTCTTCTTCGTGCTCTTCAGGGTGCTCGCCACAGAACGCCGCCAGATATTCAGGAGGGAAGATGATGCTACGGACTGAAAAACTGTGCAAAAGGCTCGATGCCTTCCTGCTTCAGGAAATATCACTGGAGGTGTCAAAGGGTGATTACTATGTGCTGCTGGGCCGCTCCGGCGCTGGCAAAACACAGCTCCTCGAGCTCATCTGCGGCCTCACTCCCCCCGACAAGGGAAAAATATTCCTGGATGGTGAGGATATTACCCGCAAACGGGTACAGGACCGTGGCATCGGACTGGTATTCCAGGACCTGGCCCTCTTCCCGCATTTTTCAGTGAAGGACAACATCATGTACCCCCTGAAGGTAATGAAGCTCCCTCTTAAGGAGAGGGTTGACAGGGTTCAGCGAACTGCCGGGGAGATGAACATTACCGACCTGCTTCTTCGCAAGCCTGAGAACCTCTCGGGCGGGGAAAAACAGAGAGTGGCGCTGGCAAGGACACTGGTGACGCAGCCGAAGATACTCCTTCTCGACGAGCCGATGGCCTCAGTGGATGCCAGCCTGAAGGACAGCATCAGGCGGATGCTGCGCCGTCTCAACAGGAACGGTCAGACAATAGTGCATGTCACCCATGACTTCGGCGAAGCGATAAGCCTTGCCAGCAGGGTGGGCGTGATGCACAACGGACGGATAATCCAGGAAGGGACCCCTGACGAGGTATTCACTCACCCGGCCAACAGGTTCGTGGCCCGCTACGCCGGAATAAAAAACTTCTTCCGGGTCACTTTTGTCAGATCATATAACTGTTGCTCATGCATAACTGACAACAGAACGAAATTCAAACTGCCGAAAGGAGATTACCCTTCTTCGGGGCTGCTGATAATTGCTGCCACCGAGGTACTTCTCTCGAGGCAGGGTGCAGCCGGCGTGCAGATAAACAATATTCACGGTGTCATCGAAGACATCGTACCTTCCCCCCTGGGCTACGAGATCACCATCAATGCCGGCGATCACTTTTATGCTGACATCACGCGCCGCGAGATGGATGAAGAGAAATATGTAACAGGAGAACCGGTAATCATTTCGTTCCGTCCTGAATCGCTGAAAATGGTAGGGGAAGGAGAAGAAATGAATAAATACTGAAATGATATGATAACATTTGAGGAAGCATTCAGGATTGTGACGGAATCATCATTCCGTCTCGGAAGGGAGGTTGTCAGCCTTTCAGAGGCTGCCGGACGTGCTTTGACGTTGCCGGTGAGGAGTGACATGGACATGCCTCCCTGGAACAAGAGCGCCGTTGACGGCTATGCCTGCCGTCATACGGATCTAGGACATGAGCTCACGGTGCTTGAGACAGTTGCCGCTGGCGTCATGCCTCAGAAGGAGGTTGTGCCGGGCACATGTTCACGCATAATGACTGGCGCTGCCGTGCCCGCAGGGGCTGATTACGTGTTCATGCTCGAGGACTCAGAGGAACTTTCTGACGGACGGGTAAAGTTCACCGGCAGGGCCGGGAACGACAACATTGCAAAAGCGGGAGAAGATATAATGAAGGATCAGACTGTTCTGCGCTCCGGTCATTATATTAAACCGCAGGACGTAGCAGTGCTGGCTTCCGTGGGTGCCATGGAGGTAACCGTCAGCTGCCGTCCCCGGATTGGAGTGATCAGCACAGGTGATGAACTGGTGGAACCCGACATTGTCCCGGCCGGGGCCCAGATACGCAACAGCAATGCATCGCAGCTCATGGCGCAGATAGCCAGGGCAGGCGCCAGGGGTAAATACTACGGCATTGCCCGTGATGATGTGGAATCCATCACATCCCTGCTGAAGAAAGCACTCGAGGAAAACGATGTGGTGCTAATCTCCGGCGGTGTCTCGTTTGGTGATTTTGACCTCGTTCCCCGGGTGATGCGTTCGCTGGGACTGACCATACACTTTGACCAGGTTGCCATGCAACCCGGCAAACCACTTACATTCTGCACAGGGGATAAGAAAGCCGTATTCGGCCTTCCGGGTAACCCGGTCTCCGTCTTCGTGCAGTTTGAGGTGATGGTAAGGGCATTCCTCGACAGGATGGCGGGAGTCTCTGAACAGGCCCCGGTGCTTCAGATGCCCCTGGCGGCTGACTACTCACGCAAGAAGGCGGAGAGGATGTCATGGATACCATGCACCATCACCGCAGCCGGCGAGGCACTACCGGTTGAGTACCACGGCTCGGCACACATATCTGCCATGACGGGAGCATGGGGCGTAATTATCATACCCCGCGGACAGAGCTGGATTCAGAAGGGAGAAATGGTAAGTGTTAGACAGGTATAACAGACATATAAACTATCTGCGCATCTCGGTCACCGACCGGTGTAACCTGCGTTGCCGCTACTGCATGCCGGAGGAGGGAGTGAAGCTTATCAGGCACGAGGATATACTCACCTATGACGAGATCACGGCCTTCACCCGGGTGGCAGTGGCTGCAGGCATAAGCAAGGTGCGCATCACCGGAGGTGAACCGCTGGTAAGGAAGGGGGTGACTGAACTGGTTCGCATGATCGCAGACATCGACGGGGTGACAGATCTCTCGATGACCACCAACGGCATTCTGCTTGCCGGTTATGCCACGGCTCTGGCAGAGGCAGGACTGATGAGGGTCAATGTCAGCCTTGACACTCTGGACCCCGTCAAATACGGATATGTCACCCGCGGCGGTGACCTTTACTCTGTTTTAAAAGGAATTGAAGCTGCACAGAAGGCCGGATTGCGTCCTGTCAAGATCAATTGCGTCATAAAGAGTACGCCCGACGAGTCGGATGCCCGCGAGGTTGCAGAGTATTGTATGAGAGAGGGGCTTGAGGTCCGGTTCATCAGGCAGATGGACCTGGCGACGGGTACCTTCTCTGTGGTTCACGGGGGCAGCGGCGGACACTGCGCGAAGTGCAACAGGCTTCGTCTCACACCCGAAGGAATGTTGCGTCCATGCCTCTTCAGCGACAGGGGATTCAGCATCCGCGAACTGGGCCCTGAGGAAGCCCTGCACCAGGCCCTGGATTCGAAACCTGAAAAGGGAACGACAAATCATGTAAATGGCTTTTACAACATAGGAGGATGATATAATGGCAAAGCTGACACACACCGATGAAAGCGGAAGAGCACATATGGTCTACACCGGGGAAAAACCGGAACAGCAACGGACAGCAACCGCGTCAGGCAGGATAGATATGCAGCCGGAAACCCTGAAGCTGGTGGCAGATAACATGATGAAAAAGGGTGATGTCATTACCGTGGCTGAGATAGCAGGCATACAGGCGGCCAAACAGTGCAGTACACTGATACCACTGTGCCATAATATCACCCTTGACCAGGTCAGGGTGAAGATTGAGCCTGATGCGAAGGGAATGGCAGCCGGTGCGACAGTACGCTGCACCGGCCGGACCGGCGTGGAGATGGAAGCGCTGACAGCGGTGAGCGTGGCCCTGCTGACAGTATATGATATGTGCAAAGCGGTTGACAAGACGATGGTTATTTCCGATATCAAACTGATAAACAAAGAGAAACATGACATTGCCTGAAAAATTCCGGGTTCATGTGATCACCCTGAGCGACAGGGCTCACAGTGGCAGCTATGCCGATCTGAGCGGTCCGGCCGTGGTTAAGTATGTGAAGTATGCCATGGCCGCTGCGGACTGGCAGTGCGAGATCAGGAAAAGTGTCCTTCCCGATGAGGCTGTGGCCCTGCGTGCCACCCTGCTCGAGGCGCCGGCAGCAGACCTTATAATAACCACCGGTGGTACGGGCATCGGTCCGCGGGATATCACCCCGGAGGTGGTGAAGCCGCTGCTAACGAAGGAGATACCGGGTATCATGGAACAGATCAGGGTGAAGTACGGTACGAAGAATCCAAGGGCTTTGCTTAGCCGCGGCGTTGCGGGTGCCATGGGCAACACCCTCATCTACACCCTCCCCGGGTCAGTCAAGGCCGTACATGAGTACATGGCAGAGATAGTGAAGACCATGGAGCATACTTTTTATATGCTATATGGTATAGATAAACATAGTTAGGAGATTTTCGATTTGAAATCGCACATCGCAATTCGCAAATCGCAACTCCTTACCGAGTATTGGCCAGTGTGATGCCCGTTAACCGGTCGTACCTCGTGGTGGGATCACGGAAATAGGTCAGGATGAGGTAATCATTCTCCGTCTCCCAGTGGCTGCCTTCGAAATGGAATCCCTCAGGCGATGATGCCCCGTCAGGCAAAAACGCAAACTCATAATTGTACCATCCCTGTTTCAGCAGCAGCGAAGCCTCGTAGCATCCTTTGGCGGTGTTCCACGACATCCGGTTATCAGATGTGTACTGCCATGAGCAGAAATCACCCGTCACGTAGACTGACCCTCCCCGCTGTTCCTGGTATGCCGGCAGCGTGAACCAGACCCACAGGTAATCAGCCTCCCGGTCGGGATCATTGCTCTCCTCGATTGCAACAACCGATTTGCCGTTGAAGTCCTCATTGAAGAAATACGGCTTGAATTCCCTGTTGTCAGAAGGTATGAGAAACGCATTGTACACTCCATTTACAAAGTCAATGGCCCTGACATTCTGCCTGGTCTGCCTGACCGTTTTAATGTCAAAGTACCTGAACTCATTACCGCCAGGGAATAAAGTCTTGTCTGAGAGGGTGTTGTATTCCAGCCTTCCGTTTCCTACGAAATCAGGGGTGAGGCCGGCATGCATTCTGTCAGCCCGGCCGTTTTGCATCACGGTCAGGGTCACCTGCCGGTACGGGTCAGTGACGGGGAGGCCACCCGTGGTGACGGTGATCTCAGCCTGCTGGTGCGTGTCGGTTGTGCCGGGTTTCATCGGCCTGCGGAAGACCACGGCAGCTGAGGTGCTCCCCTCACTGATATAAAAACGCCTGACAAGCAGCGGCTTGTCTGGTTCGCTTGCTTCCCAGACTGTGATGACATAGTTGCCTGATACCAGGAAACGGACATCGCTGTTCGGGAGGGTGAGACGGTAGTGGACGTAGTTCACTTTCGTGTTGAACGAAGGGAGGAAGTCAGTCACCTGGTTCTCATCATATCCCTCAAGGTAGTCACTTGTAAAGAGGTCACTCTTGTTCCAGTCACGGTCACAATGTGTTATGTTATACCAAAGGGTTCCGGCGTTGCCGTCGATGAGATCGAAGCTGAGAGTCATCTCATCGCCTGATACCGGCTGCAGGAAAGGGTATGCGAGCTTCCAGCCCTCTTTTTCAAAGCAGACACTTTTTACATTCTCATCAGCAGATTCGACCGATGAAAATTCCGGAGATGAAAAAGAAAAGAGAGGACATGATAGAAAGAATATCGATAAACTTAATAATTTTATCCGCGGGATAGATTTTACCATTATCACTATTTTAGGACTAAATTACAAATATCCTGCCGCACTCTGAACAACCGTCTGCAAAAAGAGTTATGTGATAAAAATCAACTTTTCTGTGAAAATATTAACAATGTAGTATAATTGCCATCTCTAAAGGAATTAAGATTCAATTCAAATATGTCAACTCTGATCAGATTACGTAAAGGATTAAACATCAGGCTTGCCGGAAAGGCGGAGAAGATTCTTCTCCCCGAGGTGGCCGTGACCCGTTTCGGGGTCAGGTTTGCCGATTTCCCGGGTCTTGTTGCCCGTCTCGAGGTACAGGAGGGAGACAAAGTCATGTGCGGCAGTGTGCTGTTTCATGACAAGGCATTTCCTGAGATAAAGTATGTGTCACCGGTAAGCGGTGTGGTCCGGGAGATCATTCGCGGTGAGAAACGACTGCTTACCGAGGTGGTTATCGGGCAGGAGGGATCGGAAAAGGTCGATTTCGGCAGTGCCGCCCCTCTCAGCCTTACCCGGGAACAGGTTAAAGAGAAGCTTCTGAGCTCCGGGATGTGGCCTGTTCTGAGGCAGCGCCCATATCATATCGTGGCCAGGCCCGGGATTGTTCCGAGGGACATTTTCATCTCGACCTTTGACACCGCCCCGCTTGCTCCTGATCTCGACTTTGTGATGGCCAATACTCATGGCGGGTACCTGCAGACCGGTATAGATGCCCTCTCACGTCTCACTGACGGTAAGGTGCATCTTTCGCAGGATGCCGAAGGAACAAGGGTGGCAGAGATGAAAAACCTTAAGAACGTGGAATTCCACCGTTTCTCCGGTCCGCATCCGGCAGGCAATGTGGGTGTGCAGATACATCATATTGCCCCCGTTTCCAAGGGGGAGGTTGTCTGGACGCTTGACCTGCAGGATGTCATTGCTATTGGAAGGCTTTTCACCACAGGATTCCATGACCGTGAGAGGATAATTGCGCTTGCCGGTCAGGGGGCGCAGCACCGCAAGTATCACCGCATAAAGCCCGGGGCCTCCGTAGCCGGAATCCTCAAAGGTAACCTTGTTGAAGGCAACCTCAGGGTCATCAGCGGCAACGTGCTTACCGGGAAAAAAATCTCACCGGAAGGGTCATTTGGTTTCTATGACAACATGGTCACCGTGATTCCCGAGGGTGACTATCATGAGCTCCTGGGCTGGGCCGCTCCGGGACTGAAGAAGTTCAGTTACTGGAGAACATTTATTTCGAAGCTCCTCCCGCAGAGAGAGTATAACCTTGACACCAACCTTCACGGCGGCCACAGGGCATTTGTTGTAACGGGGCATTATGAGAATGTCCTTCCCATGGACATATATCCCGTCCATCTTCTCAAAGCCATTCTTGCCGGCGAGATAGAACTTATGGAGAACCTGGGCATTTACGAAGTGGCTGAGGAGGACTTCGCCCTGTGCGAATACATCGATCCTTCAAAAACCGAGATACAGGAGATCATCCGCAGCGGGATCAACCTGATGATTAAAGAGATGAATTAATTAAGGAAAGAGCTTGCTATGAGTTTCCTGCTAGATAAGATGAAAAAGATAGAGCCTCTCTTTGAAAAGGGAGGCCGCTTTGAGAAGCTGCATTCCGTCTATGACGGCTTTGCTACCTTCCTTTTTGTTCCTGATAAGGTTACAACGCGCGGATCGCATATACGGGATCATATGGACATGAAGCGGACGATGACCGTTGTGATCATTGCACTGATGCCTGCCCTGCTGTTCGGCAGCTACAACATAGGCCTGCAGCACACAAGGGCGTTCGGCATCAATGACTGGACCCTGATGAACATGTTCTGGTTCGGATTCCTGAAGATCCTGCCGCTGATCATCGTCAGCTACGTTGTGGGGCTGGGGATAGAATTTATTGCCGCACAGATAAGGGGTCATGAGATCAATGAGGGCTACCTCGTCACCGGGATGCTGATCCCTCTGATAATGCCGGTTGATGTTCCTCTCTGGATGCTGGCCGTCTCGGTTGCATTTGCCGTGATAATAGGCAAGGAGATCTTCGGAGGGACCGGGATGAACATCCTTAACCCCGCGCTGACGGCAAGAGCCTTCCTCTTCTTCAGCTATCCCGGCTGGATGACCGGTGATGCGGTATGGATTGAGGGATTGACGAAGGGGGGAGGTCTTGACGGCTTTTCGGGAGCCACACCCCTGGCGCTGGCCAAGCTTGACGGTTTTTCACAGATGCCTTCGGCGATGGAGATGTTTATCGGTACCATCCCGGGATCGGTAGGTGAGACTTCGACCGTTGCGATACTGATTGGCGCATTCATTCTTCTGCTGACCGGTGTTGGCAGCTGGCGGATCATGCTGAGCATGACCCTCGGGGCACTCGGGATGGGACTGCTGCTCAATGCCACGGGTGGAAATGAGTATACGCAGATACCTGCATACTACCACCTGATAATGGGTGGCTTCGCCTTTGGTGCGGTCTTTATGGCAACCGATCCGGTAACAGCGGCACAGACAGGTACCGGCAAGTATATCTATGGGGCGCTGACGGGCATCCTGGTGGTGATTATAAGGGTTTTCAACCCGGCATATCCTGAGGGAACGATGCTGGCAATACTGCTTATGAACGTGATGGCTCCGCTGATTGACCATTATGTGGTGCAAGCAAACATCAGGAGAAGGATAAAAAGAGTAAAGACAGCTTAACTACACAGAATATGAAAGACTTCAGCAATAAGTATATAATTATATTCTCGGTTGTGATGGTTGTTTCCGTCGCCATACTCCTGTCTCTCATGGCGCTGCTGCTCCAACCAAGACAGGAGAAGAACGTGGAAGTGGAAAAAAAGATGAATATTCTCTCCTCCATCAATGTGGTGTCTGACAAGTCAGATGCTGTGCAGCTCTATGACAGGCATATAAAGGAGAGCTTCGTCATCAATACCGAAGGAAAAAAGTTCGAAGGTGTGGATGCTTTCACTGTAACCCTTCGCGCCGAGCAGAAGAAACCGCTGGCAGAGCAGTACCTGCCGGTCTTCATTGCGGTGGCAGACAACGGTGATACCCTGCATATCATTCCCCTCGAGGGAAAGGGACTCTGGGGTCCGATATGGGGTTATGTGTCACTGAAGAAGGATCTCTCCACAATCGCCGGCGCCACTTTCGACCACAAGGGTGAAACTCCGGGACTGGGAGCGGAGATAAACACCACCCCCTTTGAGAGCCAGTTTCACGACAAGAGCATCTATGAGAACGGCAACTTTGTCTCGGTCAGGGTGGTGAAAGGCGGCGCCAGGCCGGGTAACCTGCACGAGGTGGATGCCATCTCGGGAGGGACAATCACCAGCAAAGGGCTGGAAGCAATGGTGCACGACGGACTTGAAAAATATGAGAAATACCTCAGCCAAAACAGGAAGTAGATATGGAAAAAGTTGAAAAGGAGCCGCTGTTGTCGGCAAAGAACAGGAAACTGTTGACAAACCCGCTGGGGATTGACAACCCCATAACGGTCCAGGTGCTGGGGATCTGCTCGGCTCTGGCGGTGACGGTGAAGATGAAACCTGCCATTGTCATGGCCATATCGGTCACGGTTGTGGTGGCGTTGTCAAACCTGATTATAGCGCTGATGCGCAAATCAATACCTGGCCGTATCAGGATCATAGTCCAGCTGGTGGTAATAGCCACCCTGGTAATCATAGTTGACCAGTTCCTGAAGGCCTTTGCCTTTGACGTGAGCAAACAGCTTTCGGTCTTTGTGGGGCTGATCATTACGAACTGCATAATAATGGGCCGCCTGGAGGCTTTCGCCATGGCGAACAAACCATGGCCTTCATTCCTTGACGGCATCGGCAACGGAGCCGGTTACGGCCTGATACTGATCATTGTTTCGTTCTTCCGTGAATTCCTTGGCAGCGGCAGCATTTTTGGCTACCCGGTGATGGAGAAGCTGGGCGTATACAAGTTCGGTTACGAGGATAACGGGATGATGATTCTTCCGCCTATGGCGCTTATAACCGTGGGCCTGATCATCTGGTTCCAGCGCGCACGCAACAAGTCATTGATCGAAAACAAGTAACAGCAGGATCATGGAAAACCTTGTTAACATATTTGTAAAGTCGATCTTCATCGACAACATGATCTTCGCATACTTCCTGGGTATGTGTTCATACCTGGCAGTTTCGAAGACAGTTAAGACATCCATGGGGTTGGGTATTGCCGTCACCTTTGTGCTGCTCATAACCGTGCCGGTGAACTTCCTGCTGGAACAGTATGTGCTTAAGAAGGGGGCGCTGGTATGGCTTGATGAGAGCTTTGCGACTCTCGATCTCAGTTTCCTCTCGTTCATCATGTTCATAGCAGTGATTGCGTCGATAGTGCAGCTTGTGGAGATGGTAATTGAGAAATCGAGCCCTGCACTTTACAATTCCCTTGGCATATTCCTCCCGCTGATAGCTGTAAACTGTGCTATCCTTGGCGCTTCGCTCTTCATGCAGGAGAGGGAGTATGAGAACATTGCCGAGGCTACTGTGTTCGGTCTTGGCTCAGGGATCGGCTGGCTGCTGGCTATAGTGGCACTGGCCGCGATAAGGGAGAAGATGCGCTATTCAAATGTGCCTGCCCCGCTGCGCGGACTGGGGATCACCTTCATATTAACGGGACTGATGGGGATAGCATTTATGAGCTTCCTGGGTATCACACTATAAAGAAATCGTAAGGAAATGATATTAGGATTATCAATTGCAGGCACCGTTCTCATAAGCATTGCGGTATTTGTACTGGTGATGATACTGCTGGTGGTGGTGCTGTTATATGCCAGGCAGAAGCTCACCCCCCAGGGCGATGTCACTCTGAAGATCAATGACAGGGAGATGGTTGTCTCACCGGGGTCGAGTCTGTTGTCGACCATGTCCAACAATGGAATCTTCCTCCCATCTGCCTGCGGCGGAGGTGGCACATGCGGAATGTGCCGGTGCCAGATCACCGAGGGCGGGGGCTCTATACTACCCACCGAAACCGGCTTCTTCACCCGTCGTGAACAGCATGACAACTGGCGCCTGGGGTGTCAGGTCAAGGTGCGCGAGAGCATGACAATCAAGGTACCTGAGGCTGTTCTTGGAGTAAAAAAATGGGAATGCGAGGTGGTCTCCAACAGGAACGTCGCCACATTCATCAAGGAGTTCGTGGTGAAGCTGCCTGAAGGCGAAGACCTGAACTTCCGCTCAGGTGATTACATCCAGATAGATGTTCCGAAGTACGATGTGGAGTTCGGCAGGGATATAGATGTGGACGAGGAGTACAGAGCCGACTGGGACAAGTTCAAAATGTGGGATCTGAAGCATAAGAACACAGAAGAGACATACAGGGCTTATTCAATGGCTAACTTCCCGGCGGAAAAGAACCTCATCATACTGAATATCCGTATTGCCACACCACCCTTTGACAATGCCAGGAAGCAGTTCATGAACGTCCCTCCGGGGATATGCTCCACCTTTATATTCTCACGCAAGCCGGGTGATAAGGTTTCAATCAGCGGGCCTTACGGCGAGTTCCACATCAAGCATACTGATAACGAGATGGTGTATGTTGGCGGCGGTGCCGGCATGGCTCCCCTGAGATCGCATATATTCCACATGCTCAAGACAGAGAAGTCGGGACGCAAGATATCATACTGGTACGGTGCCCGCTCGAAGAGAGAAATCTTCTATGAGGATGAGTTCCGTGAGCTGGAAAAGAAGTTCCCCAACTTTACATTCAATATTGCCCTCTCCGAGCCGTTGCCGGAGGATAACTGGACAGGATACAAGGGATTCATACATAAGGTACTGCTTGACAATTACCTGAGCAGGCACAAGCTTCCCGAAGAGATTGAGTATTATCTCTGCGGTCCTCCCGTGATGAATGCCGCCGTGCTGAACATGCTTGACAATCTGGGTGTCCCGGAGGAGAATATTGCGTTTGATGATTTTGGAGGCTAGTTGGATTTGCGATTTGCGATTTGAGGTTTTGCCGAATTGCGAACTGTCAAATCTCAACCCCTGGCTCGAGTTTAAGACATTATGCGTATAACTCTGTTCTGTTCCGCCATTGCACTGATGATGGCATCCTGCTCACCGCAGCCTGAGTATGCCGAGTTAAACGGTTTCACCCAGGGAACCACTTATCACATCGTTGTGGAGAAAATTCCCGGTCTCGATGTAATGGCGTTGCGGCAGGATATTGAGAATCTCTTCACCGGAATTGACAATTCACTGTCAATCTATAATGATTCCTCGGTTATCTCTGCGATAAATTTTAACCGCAGTGACCTGACAGACACTCTTTTCCGGGAGGTATTCCGGGCTTCTGAGGTGATTTCTGCTGAGAGCGGCGGTCTGTTTGATATTACCATTGGTCCGTTGGTGAAGTCATGGGGCTTCGGCCCTGACGCCATGAAGCGGTTTAATCCGTCCATGCTTGATTCGCTTATGTCACTGGTTGGGATGAATAAGGTACGCCTCGAGGGTGACCGTATCATCAAGGCAGATCCCGACATGTTCATCGATGTCAATGCCATTGCTCAGGGCTATACTGTTGACCTTGTGGCGGAACTGCTTATCAGCAAGGGCATCAGGCAGTGTCTTGTCGAGGTGGGAGGTGAAGTCCGGACAGCAGGAGACAAGAACGGGATGGGCTGGAAGGTGGGGATCGATGCCCCGGCCGACGGGAATTTCACCCCGGGTGCAGACATCCAGGCCACGATCAGGCTTGATGACAGGGCGCTGGCAACGTCAGGCAACTACAGGAAATTTTACGTGGAGAACGGGGTAAAATACTCCCATACCATAGATCCGAGAACGGGTTACCCGGTAAGACACACCCTGCTCAGCGCCACTATCATTGCCCCCACGGGTGCCGTGGCAGATGCCTGGGCAACAGCCTGCATGGTGGGAGGGAAGGATGCGGCCATTGCCTTCATTGAGAAGTATGATTTTCTTGAGGGATACCTTATTTACTCTGACGAAACTGGCGCAATGAAGAGCTGGGTGTCAGAAGGGATCAGGAAAATGATCCTTACGGAATAAGAGGGGCCGGGAATATACAATGCTTTAATTCTGAGTGCCCTACGGGCAAAACAACTGTACGAAATGTCCATAAAAGTGACAGACTATATTGCCTGCAGCAATTACCACTAGTCACTGTTGACTGCGCAGCCACAGCACCCTTCGCTGTCGATGGGATTGCAGCCGGTGTCGGTGCTCTTTGCACAGGTTATGCCACGCTTACGCATCTCCTTGTTGTGACCCACATGGGTGTCAGGAAACTGCCCCTTCGGCTTGAGCAGTATTGATATGGCCAGGCCTGCCATCGAGAGGCCGACCAATATGGCTGATATTATCAAAAGCTTTAACAGCATAATTTTTCTCTCCGCAATGCAAATTTACAACTAAATCACAAACCCTCCGACCCTCCAACCCTCCGACCCTCCGACCCTCCGACCTTCCGACCCTCAGACCTTCCGACCCTCCGACCCTCCGACCCTCCGACCCTCAGACCTTCCGACCCTCCGACCCTCCGACCCTCCGACCCTCAGACCCTCAGACCTTCCGACCTTCCGACCCTCAGACCTTCCGACCCTCAGACCCTCCGACCCTCAGACCCTCAGACCCTCCGACCTTCCGACCCTCAGACCTTCCGACCCTCAGACCCTCAGACCCTCAGACCTTCCGACCCTCCGACCCTCCGACCCTCAGACCTTCAATTAAAACACCCCTGCCATCACTTTGTTCGGTTATGGTGTGCCTGTCAGACCTCCTCCTCCCTGTATAGCTCCCTGTCGGCGGCATCAGCCTCCTCAAGCACTTTCGCATGCTCTTCAGGGGTATACTTCCTGATCTTATATCCAATGGCAGCAATGAAAACGCTCATGAACGGGCTGATGATATTGAAGAAGCAGTAGGGTGCGTACGCCCAGGTGGAAACGCCCAGCACGCCTGACTGGGTGGCGCCGCAGGTGTTCCATGGTATCAGCACTGACGTTACCGTCCCGGAGTCCTCCAGTGAACGACTCAGAAGTTCAGGCTTGAAACCCATGTCGCGGAATTTCTTCGCATACATCCTGCCCGGGATTACTATTGAGAGGTACTGGTCAGATGCCGTCACATTGAAGAAGAGGCATGTCGCCACGGTTGAACCAACGAGTGTGCCGGCATTGTGAACAAACTTCATCAGTTTTCCGGTGATGGTCTTCAGCATACCGCAGGCCTCCATGATTCCTCCGAAGACCATTGCACAGATGATGAGCCAGACGGTATTAAGCATGCCGGCCATACCACGTGTCTTCATCAGTTCATCAACCGACGGATCACCGGTTGTTACAGCTACTGACCCGAACATAGTCTTCATAATGGCTATATACGCCTGCTTCACGAACGATCCGCCCGTGGCTGCTACCTCCTCGAGGATGTGAGGCTGAAAGATGATTGCAAATACAGCAGCAAGAAGGGTTCCTGCAAGCAGTGAGGGAAGTGGCGGTACCTTTTTAACGATAATATAGATAAGCATGGCCGGCACCAGCAGCAGGACAGGCGTCACGTTGAACTTCGCCTTTATTGCGGCCTGCACGGCATCGGCATTGGTGGCGCCTCCCTGGAGATCAATGGTGAATCCGATTATCAGGAAAATAACCATAGTTATAATCAGTGACGGCGTTGTGGTTATCACCATATACCGTACGTGCGTGAACAGATCTGTGCCTGCAACTGCCGGTGCAAGGTTGGTGGTATCAGACAGGGGTGACATCTTGTCACCAAAATATGCACCTGAGATGATTGCACCGGCAATCATTGCCTCACTGAAACCCAGCGCTTTGCCTATGCCAAGCAGGGCGACTCCTATTGTCGCAACAGTTGACCATGAACTTCCGGTGGAGACAGATACAACTGCGCAGATGATCACCGCCGCAAAAAGGAAGATCTTGGGGTGAAGGATCTCAAGACCGTAATAGATTAGCATCGGCACCACTCCGCTGACCATCCATGTCCCGGCCAGGGAGCCGATCAGAAAGAGGATCAGGATTGCTGGCATGGCAGTGCCTATTCCCTTGATGACGCGTTCTCGGATAAACAGCCACCTGTATCCGAGATTTACTGCAATAATACCGGCAACTGCAGCAGCAAGAATAAGCGCCATCTGGTTCGCACCCGAGAGGGTGTCATCACGAAAGAATTTTACATTGAGGGTAAGGAAAACAATCAGCACGGCGATTGGCAGAAGCGACTGCAGCATCGTCGGTGTTTTGTACTGTTTCAGAGACATGAATGCTTTTTAGCGTTGGATCGTGCAATTTACTATTTTCCGCGATTTTTCTTGAATATGCCGCTAAAAGATGTTATTTTGTATGGTCAATTTTGCTGACTTATGCCTCAATATCCTGACATTTTCAGCATAAATCCCGAAGACAAAATCCCGGGAAAGGGCAGGGTACTGATTTCGGAACCCTTCCTGACCGACCGTTTCTTTAACCGGACCATCGTGTTCCTTACCGAGCACACCCCTGAGGGCACCGTCGGGTTTATCCTGAACAGGGTGACAGACCTGATGGTGAGCAGCGCCGTGGAGGGATTTGACGGATGGGACGAGCACCTTTCGGTGGGCGGTCCCGTTTCTCCTGACACGCTGCATTACCTTCACTCCCTCGGCACGAAGGTGCCTGGAAGCGTGCCGGTGATACCGGGAATCTGGTGGGGTGGAGAGATCGATGCCCTGCGCAACCTGATTGCCACCGGAACCGTTGGGCGCGACCAGGTGCGCTTCTTCCTGGGTTACTCCGGCTGGGAGAAGGGGCAGTTGAAGCGTGAGCTGAAGGAGAACTCATGGGTGATTGCAAAGGTCCCTCCGGAGGTTATCATGAAAAGCCGCGGCAACGTATGGCGTGACGTGCTGAGGTCATTAAACAACAAATACCGGATCTGGGCGGAATTCCCGGAATCACCTGAGATGAACTGACCCTGCCGGCATCACTGCCAGGGACCGACAGCCGCAGAATTACGGTGACACCGGCAAACCGCAGGACAGGCACGCAAATCAGTGCATTATCTTGAAAACCAGCTCGCGCAGCAGGTCGCCGGCGTCGCTGCCGGCCTCGCCGAACCCCTTGGCCTTCAGATCATATGAACGTACCAGCGAGATGATGTTCATACAGGCCCCCACACTGTACAGAGCTGCTGCAGCCTTGAAATCCCTCACATATCCGGGATAAGTCTTCAGCATCGCAACAACGTTGCCGTCACTCTTGTCCTTCAGGCTGTGGTAGATAAGGACGCGACTGAAGCTCGAGAAGAGCACCGGGAAGATCAGCGGAATGATCTCCTTCTTCGAATGGCCTGCATAGTAGTTCACCACCCTGGCCGCCTTCAGCGGATCACGATAGACAATTGCCCGCCACAGTTCATTGGGTGTGTAGTCCTTGCTGATGCCGATGCTCCGCTCTATCAGGTCAGTGGTGATGCGCGGATTCTCTTTGGGAAGCGAAATTATCAGCTTGTCAAGCTCATTGGCAATTTTACCGAGATCGTTACCCAGAAACTCTGACAAAAGCCTCGATGCATCAGCGCCTGTCATGATCCCCCTGTCGGTCAGGTACCTGTCAATCCACCCTGGAATCTGGTACTCAGGCACTTTGTCTGACTCAATGTACCATCCCTTTTTGGAAAGCGATTTGTAAAGAGATTTCCTCTTGTCAAGGTCTTCATACTTGTACGCAATGACGAGAATGGTGGAATTGAGAGGGTTCTCGACATAAACCAGAAGTTCATCGATCTTCTTGAGTTTCTGTGCTTCGCGGACGATAACCACCTGCTGGTTCGCCATCATCGGGAAGCGGCGGCAGGTCTCAATCACCTGCGTCACCGACACATCGAGGCCGTAGAGGACAGTCTGATTGAACGCCTTCTCCGACTCGTCAAGCACCTTTTCCTCGATGAAATCAGTAATAAGATCAATATAATATGGCTCCTTCCCGGCAAGAAAGTAAACGGGCTTATAGATCTTGTTGCGCAGATCCCTTATTATTTCCTTGTAATCGGCAGCCATCAGAAGCGCAGGTGTTTGACCGAGATACCGTTTTCCTTTATCTCCGAAAGTGCTTCTATGCCAATGCGAAGATGTGTGTCTGAAAACTGGCTGGTGACCTTCTGGTCGCTCTCGCCGGTCTTGATGCCGCTGGAGATCATCGGCTGGTCTGAGACGAGGAGGAGCGCCCCGGTGGGAATCTCATTGGCGAAGCCGACGGTAAAGACTGTGGCTGTCTCCATGTCAATGGCCATGGCCCTGGTCTTGACAAGGTATTTCTTGAAGCGGTCATCATATTCCCAAACCCTCCGGTTGGTGGTGTATACGGTGCCGGTCCAGTATTCGAGGTTGTTCCGCACTATGGCGGCGGAGACGGCGCTCTGCAGCTTGAACGCAGGCAGTGCAGGGATCTCCAGCGGAAGATAATCGTTAGAGGTACCGTCGCTCCTTATAGCAGCTATAGGAAGAATAAGGTCACCCAGCTTGTTCTTCTTCTTCAGCCCTCCGCACTTGCCAAGGAAGAGCACAGCCTTCGGCTGGATGGCACTGAGGAGGTCCATCACCGTGGCAGCGTTGGGGCTCCCCATGCCGAAGTTGATGATAGTGACTCCACCGGCAGTTGCATTGGGCCAGTTCTTGTCCTTTCCCTCCACCGGAACATCGTTCCACCTGGCAAAGGTTTCCACATAATGTGTAAAATTCGTCAGCAGAATGAACTCACCGAATGAGCCGAGTTCTTTTCCCGTGTAGCGGGGCAGCCAGTTGTTTACTATATCTTCCTTGGTCCTCATGTTCTCAGATGCTGTTTGTTTATATTTGCCCTGCCTAAGGGTAACCAAAAATACAATAAAAGTTGAAACCGCTGAAACTGCCTCCCTGTTCACTGAGGATTAAAGAGGGTCCGGGCAACAAGCTTGTCTATGACCCGCTTCGAAAGAAGTACGTGGCACTCACTCCCGAAGAGTGGGTCAGACAGCACTTCGTCAACTACCTGACCGGTTTCCTGGGCTATCCGCCCGGACTTATAAAGGTTGAGACCTCATTCAGACTCCACGGGATGTTGCGGCGGGCTGACATCCTGGTGCACGACAGGGACGGGGAGCCGGTGCTGATTGTCGAGTGCAAGGCGCCTCAGGTGAAAATCTCCCAGGAGGTCTTTAACCAGGTAATAAACTACAACTTCAGCTACTGTGTCAGGTACCTGGTGGTTACCAACGGCATAACACACTTCGCGGGGAAGATTGATACCGCAGGACGAAGCTTTAATCTTCTCGATCATATTCCTGATTATGAAACCATTACGAAGCAGCAGCCATGATTGACGTTACCTGTGCCGTCATACGGAACGAGGAGGGACTGGTGCTGGCGGTGCGGCGCGGTCCCGGGATGGGCAATGCGGGAAAATGGGAATTTCCGGGGGGAAAGACCCGGGCAGGAGAGGATCATGAAGAGTGTATCCTCAGAGAGATTGACGAGGAGCTGGGGATGGACATCGTTATCTGCGGAAAACTGGATTATGTGGAGCATGATTATGGCAACAAACAGATCAGGCTGATTCCCTTCATTTGCGATACCCTGGCGTCAAAGCCGGCTCTCCGGGAGCATGATCAGTACAGGTGGATGCAGCCGGAGAAGCTCACCGGCCTTGACATGACGGCAGCGGATATACCTGTTGCCGCTCAGTATGTGGCCGGTCACAGGTGTGAGGTAAACCGTGAGACAGAAGAGGATACGGCCAGGATTACTGCCGAGGCCGGCGAGGAGCTTGCGAAAATGATCGCCAGGGTCTCAAGTGTTGAGGAGATAACCATGGTGGCCCAGTCGGCGGTATCAGACACAAACCTGCTGTCACAACTGGTTACCCTCTGTTCAAGCACTGAAAAGAGGGTTGGGTTTATGGCCTCGTGGGCTCTCTCGAAGGTGGTTGACGTTGACCCGAAGATGATGGCGCCATTCCTCCCGCTGATTATTGACGCACTTCCCTCGGCACCCAATGAGAGCGTGCAGAGGTCGTTCATGAGGGTCCTGACGAAGAGTGAAACTGCAGACATCCCCAAATCGCACCACGCGAAGCTGATTGATTATTGTATGACGGCGATGCGCGGGCAAAACGGGCCGGTGGCGCCGAAGGCGTACGGGATGGAGATACTTGCATCATTCTGTTCGCTCTACCCCGAGATGGTCAACGAGGTTGCCGGGGCAGTGCAGCTGGTCATCAACGATGCCTCAGGGGGGATGAAGGCGGCAGGGCGCAAGGTGATTCAGAGATTAGGCAGTGGGAATAGTCTGAAGGTCTGAGAGTCTGAGAGTCTGAGAGTCTGAGGGTCTGAGGGTCTGAGGGTCTGAGGGTCTGAGAGTCATGTGGTGTTGACTCTTTGAGCGCAAGATTACATGATATATGACCTGAGACCTTCAGACCTTCAGACCTTCAGACCTTATTTAATCTTCATGGTTTTTCTTATCCAGGAACTAATGAGCTCCATCGCCCCAGGTGAAAAAGTCTCCTCTATTTTGATATACTCATCGGGAGAGCCTGTTTCCGAATGCTGGAACAGGTGATTCAGGCCGGGGAGCATAACGGTTTTTACCTTGCGGTTACCGCCGCTTCGCACTGCAGCCCTGATTGCCGGCAGATTTATCTCCTGGCTCACCTGCAGGTCCTTCTCGCCATTGAGGGCAAGGACCGGGCATTTTACCTGTGACCAGAACTGAGCCGGGTCAGTGGCCAGGAAATACCGCATCCATGGATTATTGGCTGAGACCAGTCCCTGGGCGAATGCGGCCATTTTCTGCTGGCGCTCCTCCTGTGTGAGACCTTTTTTGTCCAGTTCCTTCCCGTACCATTCCATAGCATCCTTCGAAAACTTGCGCTGGTCGGACTCGTCAATAAGCATATGGAAGAGCTGACCGTTGGTAGCCAGTGTCTCTGCAATTTCGGCTTGCGCAGCTCCGGAGGCTCTCATGATATCCTCAGTCTGCCTGAGTATGACGTCATATCCAGTCACACCCGGACCGGCCAGGGAGACAATGAAGGCTATGTTTCTGTTGTGCGATGCTGCTATCGGGGCAATCAGTCCGCCCTCACTGTGGCCTGCAAGGCCGATCTTACGGGCATTTATCTCCGGGCGCTCCATCAGGTAAGTCACCGCTGCCTCTGCATCATCGGCGAAAGACAGTGAGGTGGCTTTGATTGCGTTGCCCTTTGATTTTCCCATACCGCGGTCATCATAACGCAGCACCGCAATGCCGTTACGGGTCAGGTGATCAGCCAGCACCTTGAAAGGCTTATGCATGAAAATGGCCTCATCGCGGTCCTGCTGGCCGGAGCCGGAGATAAGGACCACGGCCGGGAACGGCCCCTCGCCCTGCGGAAGGGTGAGTGTGCCCGCCAGGCTGAAGTTCTCAACGGTATTCATGAAGGTGACTTCTTCCTCGCGGTAGGGGTATGGAGGCACCGGCTCCTGCGGGCGGTTGTGCACGACCGGTTTAGCCCCTTTCTTAACCGACAGGGCATTTTTATGTCCCATCTGGGTGAAGGTTCCCGTAATCAATGAGTCGCTGCTGAATCCACCCCGGTAACTTCCCTGGACGACAGGAATGTCAATAAAGACTGTGTCTTCCTGAAATGTGACTTCCCCGCATGGGATGTCAAAAGCGCCCTGATCCGGGGAGTCCAGTAATGCCTTGATGGAGTCGGTACCCGTTATCGTGAAACGGAATACCACCTCGATTTCGACGGAGGGTGTTTTAAGTATCCCTGACCATGCACCTTCGAGATCCCTGGATGTGCGCTGGCCTGAAAGCAACACTCCGGTAATGAGAAACAAACCAATTAACAAAGCAGTTCTTTTCATTCGTTTATAGGTTTTAGAGTCCCTGTCCGGTGGAATTTACCCGAAACTTTACATTTAAGAATTCTGTGAGCTCCTGTTTACGCAGGTTTCAACGCACCATACAGGTGAAACTCAAAGGTAGCCATTTCTGATTATATTTGAACCAATTTCCGGAGCGTATGAAAACTGTAGATACCAGGGGTCTCACCTGTCCGGCCCCTCTGATAAAAACAAGGCAGGGACTTGTTGAGGCGGCTTCCGGCGAGGATGTGGAGATACTGATTGACAACCCTGCCTCCCTCAGCAATGTGAAGAGATATCTCACTGACAACAGGATGGATTTTACAGTCCGGGAGGAGGGAAGCCTCTCAGTTATTACTGTCAGGAGAGGCGAAAGTGAGCCCGACGCCAACGAAACCGAATACTGTACCCCGGAAAAGGCACCGGTTGCTGCCGGCGGCAGGAAAACAGTTGTGGCCGTTACATCGGACAGGATGGGCAGTGGTGACGATGAGCTTGGCACGAAACTGATGGTCTCCTTCTTCAGGACCCTCGTGCTGCTGGAACCTTCACCCGCAGCAGTGGTCTTTTACAACGCCGGGGTGAAAATGGCAATGGATGACTCGCCGGTACTGGATCATATCAGGGAGTTGTCTGAGAAGGGTACTTCATTCTACCTGTGCACCACCTGTATCAATCATTTCGGCATCCGTGACCGCCTGCCGGCGGGAAGCTTCAGTGACATGTACCAGATACTGAACGTGCTGAAGGATGCGGATCATATTATCCGTCCCTGACAGGGAAAATGCCATATGACAACCACTGTTAACGGACCAGCCGGATTTGATCTCCTCTCAACTGTCGAAACGGGAGGCTGCTCGGCAAAAATTCCTCCCCGCCAGCTTGAGGAGCTGCTGCAGGATATGCCTCTGCCTGCAGATCCGCGCATCCTGGTCGGTATTGCAACCCATGATGACGCGGGCGTTTACAAAATCAATGACGAGACAGCCCTTGTTATTACAACCGACTTCTTTCCGCCGGTGGTGAGCGACGGTTACGAATTTGGTCTTATAGCTGCAACAAACTCAATAAGTGATGTTTACGCCATGGGCGGAACACCCCTGGTGGCGCTGAACATAATGATGTTTCCCTCAACCCGGATTCCGATGGAGGTATACAAGGAAATCCTGAGGGGAGGCCATGACAAGGCACGCGAAGCCGGAGTCAGCATCATCGGAGGACATACCATCGATGATTACCCGCCTAAATACGGGCTGGCCGTGATCGGCACGGTGCATCCCGGCAGGGTCATCACCAATGCCGGGGTAAGGGAAGGGGATGAGCTGATACTGACCAAACCCCTGGGTACCGGTATCATCCTGGCGGGACACAGGATGAAAATGACAATACCTTCGCAGCTTGAGAATGCCGTGAGCATCATGAAGCAGCTCAACGCCCGTGGTGCGGAGCTGATGCAGAAATACAGCGTCAGGGGTGCCACCGACATTACCGGTTTCGGCCTGGCAGGCCATGCCCTTAAGATGGCACGAGGTTCCGGAGTGACTGTAAATATTGACATGAAGAGCGTGCCGCTGCTCGATTGTGTTTACAGCCTGGCTGACCAGGGGTGCATACCCGGCGCGGCGTTCCGCAACCTGGATTACACCGAAGGAGGGACACGGTTTACCAGTGATCTTGACTATAACCTGAAGATGATAGCTCATGATGCCCAGACCTCGGGCGGGTTACTGATGGCGGTGGCGCCGGAGAAGAGCCGGGAACTGCTGAAGGAACTGCATGAGTCAGGCCACGGTGAGGCCGCAGTCATCGGTAAAGCAATCAGGAAGGCAGAGGCCGATCTTGTGCTGCAATAAAAAGCTGCCGGGATCGTGAAAGCTGATGCATTTGGCGTTACATCGCCTGCCGGCTGAACAAGTCCTGTCTATGCCGGCAGCGAGAAAATGAATTCTGCTCCGCCACCCGGGCGTGTCCTGACAGAGATCTCTCCCCTGTGCAACAATACAGCATTCTTGACAATAGCCAGTCCGAGACCTGTGCCTCCGCTCTTGCGCGAACGGCCGTCGTCAATCCTGTAAAACCGTTCGAATATCCTCTCCTGATGCTCCGCAGGAATACCGATGCCATTGTCAGCAAATGAGAAGGTGCGGAAACCGGATTCACCGGGGAGGGTCCTCACCGTTACGGTGACTTTCTCACCGGCATAGGTGATGGCATTCTCAAGGAGGTTCTGGAATACCGATACGATCAGTGACCTGTTTCCGTTGACCATGGTGCCAGGCTCAATGGCAATATCGACCTTCATCTGTTTGCTCCTGATGTCAGTCATGAGGTTGTCGCAGACTTCCCTTACAACGTCTGCAACGTCAACCTCACTGAACGGGAAGTTGCTGCCTGTCTCATCAAGCTTGTTCAGGGTAACAATGTCATTGATCAGGTCGGTGAGGCGGGCAGCCTGGCCAAGGGCTTTGTCAAGGAAATGATTACGCTTCTCCTCATCCAGGTCTTTGTTCACGATCAGTGTTTCGAGATATCCCCTGACAGACGCAATAGGAGTTTTGAGTTCATGGGCGATGTTGGAGGTCATCTGCTGCCGCATCGCTTTGTTCTGCTCGGTGCGGGTAATATCGGTGATGACAATCTCGAAGCTTTTGTCATTGAACAGGATACATCTCACGGAGAAGTATCTGCCCCCTTTTTCAATCCTCATCTCGGTGGACGGATTTTCCTGCTTCCCGGCCCTTGTTTCGAGATTGCTGTTCAGGAAAGTCCTGATGCCTGCGAATTCCGGGTGATCAATGAAACCCTCGGGTGTGAGTGAGTGTTCTCCGGTGATGGCGTTAAGGAACACCATAAAATGGCTGTTCGAGAGTGTCACAGTACGTTCAGGGGTGAAGAATGCCACTCCCTCATTGAGCACATGGAGGTGCCTGATGAGCTTTTCTTTCTGGAGTGACAGTTCAGCGGTGTTGAGTGCCAGGTTATTGTAGATCCTGACTATTTCCTTGCCTGTTTCACCGATCTCATTCTTCGGGAAGATAATTGACGGGTCATTGCCTTCACCGCGACGCATTCTTGCTGCAAAATCACGTAGCATGGTAATGCTTTTTCCCATCCGCCGCGTCACGGCAGCAAGCAGAGCCCAGATACCTGCGAAGACAATGGCCATGAAAACGAGAAAAATCTGCTCACGTTTCAGGAATCCCCTGATATTGATGTTGTATTCTTCGGCAAGCCTGACATAGTGTGTGTTGAAGTACCTCGAAAAGTAATAATAGTCCTTGCCGGTCGATTCCGAGTGCCGGACTGCAGTACCGTAGGGAGAGAAGAGCGATTTGCCCACCTCGGGCCTGTTGAGATGGTTCTCCATTGTTGACCAGTCGTCCACCGAGCTGTCATACAGCACTTTGCCATCAATTGCCAATACCGTGATCCGGAGGTCCGGTACCGGAATAAGGTTGAAAACCGAGTCCACCAGGCGATAGTTGCCTGTCTCGCTTAACGAATTGACCTTTATGTAGTTGTCAACAAGCTGAGCCATGTCGTTCAGCCTGTTGTCAAGAGCCGAGATTTTGATATCTTTTTCACGGTGGTACTGGAATGCCAGAATCAGAACCGTAAAGAGGAGGAAGATCCCGAAATAATAAAGGAACAGTCTACGCCTGAAGCTTATCGATTTTGTCATTTGACTGGTTTTTCATTCGCCTAAATAGTAACCGTACCCTGATTTGTTTCTTATCATGTTACCCTTTTCGCCCAGTTTTTTGCGGATACGGGCGATGGTCACGTCAACGGTACGGTCGGTGACAATGACGTCACCGCCCCAGACCCTTGCCAGTATCTCATGCCTGGGAAAAATCTTGCCTTCATTGCGGATGAGGAGGGAGAGGATATCGTACTCCTTGCGGGTAAGCTCGAGTGCCCGGCCGTCTGTGAGGATGAGGTTGTTTTCAGTGTCAACGGTGAAGGAGCCGGCCGCTGTCTCCATGGTCACCCGTGCCGGCGCAGACCGGCGGAGGATGGCTTTAACCCGCGCCATCAGTTCCCTGACGCTGAATGGTTTGGCAAGGTAGTCATCGGCTCCGAGGTTGAAACCGGTGATCCGGTCATTTTCCGTGTCCCTTGCAGTGAGGAAGATTATCGGGGTTGAGAGGTCATTTTCCTTTCTTATCTTTTCCGCCAGGCGGAACCCTGACACATGGCCCATCATCACGTCGAGGATGAACAGGTCATAGGTGTGGAGGTTTTTGCGCATGGCATCCTCGGCCGAAAGGCAGGTGTCAACCTGGTAGCCTTCGCCCTCAAGGTTGAATGAGAGGATTTCGAGGATTGGTTCCTCATCATCAACGGCCAGTATTTTCTTTTTGTCGTTCATTTAAAATGCTTGATGCCCTATGGGCAAGCTATGCCATGTCTACTCCTTGTGTGCGCTAATTTCGACCTTCAGACCTTCAGACCTTCAGACTTCAGACTTCAGACCTTCAGACCTTCAGACCTTCAGACTTCAGACCTTCAGACCTTCAGACCTTCAGACCTTCAGACCTTCAGACTTCACTACTCTTCTTTCCCGATCCCGGTATGCCTGATATCTGTTCCCTGCAGGGAGTAGATCGATGCCTCTGCAATGTTGGTGGCATGATCAGCTATTCTCTCAATATTGGATATCATATCTTTCAGCTCAATGTAGCTCTGTACCATTGACCGGGTCCGGTCATCAATATTCTCCTTGCGAAGGTGGCCAAGCAGCAGCTTGTGATTCATCTCATCAACCACCGTGTCATTCTTGATTGTCCAGATAGCATAGTCAGGATCTGAATTGGTGAATGAGAGCAGTGCCTTTTCCACCATGATGGTTCCAGAGGTGAGCATGTTTGTGATCAGAGACGCGGTTGAGGTAAACTCGGTTGTGTTCCTGATATCGCCGATGATCCGGCAGAGGTTATGTATCCTGTCCCCGATGCGCTCAAGGTTAATGGTCATGCGGTATATTGCCACCAGGCGCCGCACGTCGGAGGCCACCGGCTGGTAAAGCACAATGGTGCTGGTAAATTGCTCGCCAATAACCACCTCGAGGTTGTCAATGCGGCTCTCGGCCTTTTCCATCTCATCAATCAGATCAGTGAATGCCTGTTCTTCAGTTGTGCCCATCAGCTTCTCCAGGAGGGTCAGCTGCCGGAGTACAAGACTTGCCATCTCGCCAAAGCTGGTCTTTATCTCATTCAGTGCCTGTTCTTTTTTCTCACTCATAATCAAGTGTTTTAGCAAATGTATAAAAAACGTCCCTAATCATCCGAATTTCCCGGTCAGATATGCTTCAGTACGCGGGTCTTTCGGGGTGGTAAAGAGTGTACCGGTGCGGCCCGACTCCACCAGCTCCCCAAGGTACATGAACATCGAGTCGTCTGAAATACGGGCTGCCTGTGACATGTTATGGGTCACAAGCACCAGGGTGTATTTCTTCTTCAGCTCTCCCAGCAGGTCTTCAATCTTCGATGTGGCGATGGGGTCAAGGGCGGAGGTGGGCTCGTCGAGGAGCAGCACCTCGGGGTTGAAAGCGATGGCCCTGGCCACGCAGAGCCGCTGCTGCTGCCCTCCGGAGAGGAAGGTCCCTTTTCTGTAGAGCGACTCCTTCACTTCGTCCCAGAGGGTCACGTTGCGAAGGGCGTTTTCAACTATCTCGTCGCGCTGGCTTTTTTTCAGACGTATGTCGTTGAGGCTGAAACCGGCCACCACGTTTTCATAGATAGTCATGTTTGGGAATGGGTTGGGACGCTGGAAGACCATTCCCACCTTACGGCGAAGCTCTATTACTGACATTGAGAAGATACTCTGACCGTCAAGCAGAATGTCACCTTTTGTCCGGATGTTGGGATAGAGCTCGTGCATGCGGTTCATGGCCCGCAGCAGGGTGCTCTTACCGCAACCCGAGGGACCCATGATGGCGGTAATGCTGTTTCGCTTCACTGAAGCGGTAACACCATTCACGGCATTTTTCCCGGGTTCATAGGCAATAGACAGATCCCTGATCTCCAGTACATTATTACTTTGAGGGGTGTTGTTCATCAGGTTCAGATGTATTTATGTTTTGATGCCACGCTTCGCGCGAGGAGGTTCATTGAAAGCACGAATACCATCAGGAACAGTGAGGCGCTCCAGACCAGGCTGACCATGTTGGGATCATTGTAGAAATCCCATATCAGCAGCGGCACGGCGCTGACCGGCCTTGTGACATCAAGGCTGATGGCAGGGCTGCCGAGGGCTGTAAGCATCAGCGGAGCCGTCTCACCAAGTATACGTGAGAGCGCCAGGAGCACTCCCGTTGCCAGGCCGCTGAAGCTGACAGGTATAAGTATCTTATAAATCATTTTGTAATATGGAGTTCCCAGCGCAAATGCTGCCTCCCTGATGGAAACGGGTATCATGCGCATCGTCTCCTCGGTGGAGCGTATGATAAGCGGCAGCATCATGATGGCCAGCGAGACGCTCCCGGCCAGTGCCGAATATCCTCTTGTGATGTTCTTTACTATCCAGATATAGGCAATGATCCCCAGTATGATTGAGGGCACACCCTGCAGTATCTCGGTGAGGTTCCTGATGAACCGGGCATACTTCAGACTGCTGTTTTCGTAGATATAGATTCCGGTCATCAGTCCAAGCGGTATGGCGAAGAGCGACGCCAGCACAACCATCAGCAGTGACCCGGTGAGGCCGTTGGCTATGCCGCCGGGGATGATCTCACCCGATGAGGCTGCCATCATTGCCTGGAAGGTGTCAGGAGCCGGCTTGGTAAAGAATGCGAGGTTTATCTGCCGGAATCCCTTGACAGCAAGGTTGCCCACTATCAGGAAGATGGGGATGACGGTTATGACCGAACCGGCTATCACCAGGTACCGGAAGCGGATGTTGGTCCGGTTTCTCCTGCTTATATTGTCAGTCAGTACGGGATACATCTCTGTCATGCGAAGCGTTTGATGATCAGTTTGCCGAGATAGTTCACCAGGGCCGTTATCAGAAACAGAAGCAGGCCGATGGCTATCAGTGCACTCATCTTCAGTCCTGATGCCTCACCGAACTGGTTGGCAATTACCGAAGCCATGGTGTTTCCCGGTGCAAAGAGTCCTTTAGGTATGACGTTGGCATTGCCGATCAGCATCGTCACGGCCATGGTCTCACCGAGGGCCCTTCCCAGGGCGAGGATGAAGCTGGCGATGATGCCTGAGCGGGCAGAGGGGATGACCACGCTGAAGATCACCTCGCGCCGTGTGGCGCCGAGTGAATAGGCTGCCTCCTTAAGCTCGGCGGGAACCATGGAGATGATCTCCGCGCTGAGCGAGGTGGCATAGGGAACAATCATAATAGCCAGCACCAGTGAGGCGGTGAATACCCCGAAGCCCTGGTCAGTCAGGCCTGTAGCCACCATCAGGGGGCGGAGGGCATAAAAGCCCCAGAATCCGTAAACTATCGAAGGTATCCCGGCCAGCAGGTCAACCAGGCTCCGCAGTATCCCTGAGGTGCGGGTGCCGTTGTAGTATTCGGCAATGAAGAGGGAGGTGGAGAAGGCCATGGGTATGCATATTATCAGTGCCAGGATGGATGTGATGACCGTCCCCGCGATGAATGACATGGCCCCGTACTCCTCGCTTCCTGCGGTTGGATTCCAGGCTGAAGAGATGATGAACCTGAATCCGAACTCCCTGAATGCCGGGAGAGCCCCTCCGAAAAGGGAGATGACTATCCCGGCACTGAGAAGAAGTATTGTCAGTGATGAGATGAACAGCAGTACCTTTGTGACCCTGTCTCCTGACATCTGTTTATCTGAGAACGGTCAGACCCTGGTAGGTTATCCCCCTGAGCAGCTCTGCGGCCTGCAGAGAGGCGTTCTGCGGCAGGGCAGCATAATGAACACTGGTGGCAATTGCCTGTGCCTCTTCACCGGTCAGCCATTTCACGGTTTTGACCGCTGCTTCGGCAGCCTCGCTGCTGTGCTTGCCATATGCCAGCTCCTTATACATGATGATCCATGTGAAGCTGGTGATGGGATAGGCAGCAGGATTAGGCGAGTTGGTAAGCATCACCCTGGTGTCAGCCGGCATCTCTGCAGCGGCAGCAGCAGTGAAAGATTCCAGAGTCGGCTCTATGAATAGACCTGCGCTGTTCATCACTTTAGCCATGGGTATCTTCTGTGCGAAAGCATATTCATAACCGATGTAACCGATGGAGCCCTGGCTCTGGCTGATGGTTCCTGAAACGCCCGGATTGCCCTTTGCGCCTATTCCTGCAGGCCAGTTGAGAGCTTTGCCTGTCCCAAGCTGAGCTTTCCAGGCCGGGCTGACTTTCGACATGTAGTCGCTGAAGATGTATGTGGTGCCGCTGCCGTCAGAACGGTAGACAACAGTGATCTCCATATCGGGAACGGCAAGACCCGGGTTGGCTGCAAGAATCTTCGGATCATTCCACTTTTTAATGTTACCCAGGAAGATCCCTTCAAGGAGTTCGGGGGTGAGCTGCAGGTCTGTGACGCCCGGAAGATTGTATGCTATCACCACTGCACCGATGCAGGTGGGGATATGAACCACCTCTCCGGGCATCTCTGCCAGCTCGGCGTCTGAAAGGTATGCGTCAGTAGCCGCGAAATCAACTATCTGGTCGCGAAGGCTCTTGATTCCTCCGCCTGAACCTATGCCTCCGTAGTTGGTGAGCGGACCTCCTGCCTCATTGTATTTTTTGAAGGCGAGGTTGTAGAATGGCTGCGGGAAGGTGGCCCCGGCAGCTGAAAGGGTGATCTGCTTCTGCTTGCCGGTGGTTGAACCGCCGCCTCCGCATGAGACGAGCAGCAGTACCATTGCGGCCATCAGGATGAAAATCTGTTTTTTCATGCTTGTTTTGTTATGAATTTACATCTTTTTTATGATTCATTGATTTGCAGAGCCCCTTTCCATTGCCGGAACCGTCAGAATTTTGCCTCTATGTTGAGGCCAATGGTTCCGACATTGTCAGAATTCTCTGCCGGGGGTATGTAGCTGTTGTAATTGGGAGATATCCTTACATTCTTTACCGGGGAAAAATCAATTCCGGCATAGATGTATGATCCGTCCCTTGAAAGGTTCCAGGGATCTTCCGCCCCATCCATGGTAACCGATGCTATGCGGTCATACCTTGCAAAGAACTTCACTTTTTCTGCCAGCGGCACCCTTGTGAAGATGCTGATGCCTGAGTAATTGCGTCCTTCGGTCATGGATGCATTATCCTGCCTGAAGTACTCTGCTCCGGCATTGAACTTCGGACCCATCCATGCTGCGGTAATGCTGGCCGTACGCTGCATCCTGCCGGAAGGACCCATCATGTCATAGAAGCCCCTTACGAGCATATTCTGTGCCGGGGTGAGGGTGAATCCTGCTGAAAGCCTGTAGGTTCCGTTTGCGGCTATATCCTTGAAACCGCGTCCGTTTGTGACTGAGAGGTCAAGGTCAAGGAATTCACCTGCCTGCACCACTGTCATCACACCCAGGTCAGCTGCCTGTATCATGCCTGAATAATCTATCGGGGGCTTCGTAACATACCTGTATCCCCAGATCTTTTCCATCATGGAGATCTGCTCGGTACCGATCAGTCCGCCCCTTACCAGGAGCCTGCCGTTTTCATACTGAAGGTAGGCGTTTCGCAGGTAACCGGAATAAATGGTTTTCCCGTTGATAACCTCGGTGGTGCCGTCATACATGACCCTGCTGGAAATTTCCCTGGAAAAACTGAAATCATAGCCGAAGTATGATCGCGTCACCTCGAAGGCAGAGTTGTTGTCACCGCCTGAAAAAGTGGTGTGGTAGTTGGCAAACAGCAACCCGAAGAATTTGCCGGAGGGTTTGAAATCAGTACTCTCCTGGGCGGCGCATGGAACTGCCGTCAGCATCATAATGCCGATAACGACAGGTAAAATCTTCATTCTCATCTGATTAATAATTGAAGGTTTGACAATACAAAAATCTGTTGCTTTTGTTACATTCAGATTACACAAATGTGACAAAGTTGTTACAAACATAGTATTCCGCAGGTTTGCAGGAGGGAGTAAAAAGACTGAAAATCGGGTTGGTGTAAATCATTAACTTTACGGTATGATAATTGCAAGTCAGGTTCTGATATGAAACAGATAGTCCTTACAGTTATGCTTGCGGCATTAATGAATATTGCCGCGGGACAGAGCGTTGAGAGTCCCAATTACGGTTTGAAGTCGCCTCTGACGGCAGAGATCGTGCGGGTTGATTTCAATGCCGATGCCACGGTTGTCTGGCTGTCAATAATGAGTGACATCAACAACGCGTGGTTTTGCATAGACAGGAACACTTTCCTTGTGAAGCCTGACGGTGTGAGGCTGAAGCTTACCGGGCTGAAGGGACTCCCGTACTGTCCGGCAACTTACAAGTTTAAGCGGCCGGGAGAGAAAACGTCTTTTTCGCTTACCTTTCCCGCTACGGGAGTTCTCCCGTGGTTCTCGATAGTTGAGGAGTGTGTCGGAGGATGCCTCTCCTTCAGGGGAGTTGTGACTGATGCCGGGCTGAACGGAAAGCTGAACGAGGCTTTCGCGCTGTCAGGCGCTGGCAGTTCAATGGCTGCATACCGTATTTATGAGGAGATCATCAACGAGACCGACAGCCTTAACCTTGGCATTGAGGGCTCCGTATACACTTCACTGATAATGCTTGACCGGAGCATGGGCAGGAATGAGGCTGCCAGACAGTGGTACAACAGGATGATGACATCCCATACGCCCGACCTGAAGCTATATCTTGAGAATCTGAAGCGGCAGGGGGCAGAGTACTGACATTAAGGTCCGAGCTGTATAAAAAAAAGGAGCCCCGGGATAGGGCTCTTCATATTGTGGAAAAAAGAGAGGCTGCCCCTTCTGAGACAGCCCCTGTTTTTTTCAAAGGTTGAGGTCAGTTCCTAGAAATGGAAGTCAAGCCCGATGGCTGCAACCCATGTTTTGTTGTTGTAGGTGTTGATTGCAGGAGCCTGGACCAGTATGGGTGTTGTGGTAATCACGTGGGTGTAAGTCTCGCTTGCCTCCTCGTAGATTGTATATGAACCACCAAGGTTGAGGTCAATCATATCATTGATCCTGAAGCCGATACCACCGCCAAATGTGTTTGTATTGAGACTGAATTTCAGATCGTTCTGGAAATTGTCATTCACGCCTGTGACAGTTGTAAGCCATCCGGCACTTGCAAAGAACCTGTCAGTTATTCCAACCTGTATACCGAGTCCGGCTTCGATGAAGTTCTTGTCGATCATCTCAACATTCACATCCGGCATACCGTCATAATCGACGTTCTTGTCGAAATAATAGTTTAAGCTGCCTGAAATCAGGAACCTTTCCGAAGGTTTTACATCAACACCTAACGACAGCATTGCGGGCATGTCCTTGACAGCAACAGAGTCCTGGATGAAGAGGCCGGCTGTCTTGTTGTCATTGACTGTGGTTGTGAGATCAAGCTTCGTTTTGAATTCGTATTTGACTGCAATATTCAGGAGGTCACCCACCGGGGCGAAGTTGGCTGAGAGGATGGGGGTGAAACCGGTTCCCTTCATTACTGCATCGGCATAGGTATTTGAAGTCTGAGCAGCCCTTGCCGGTTGTCCTATAGTAGTAAAGAAAGCAGGTGCTGAGATCATTGCGCCTGTGGGGTTGACAAGCGGATGCACGGGGTTGATCATAATGTTTTCAATAGCTCCCAGGTATTTATCACTTGCAAATACAACCCTGAGGCCTGCAGCAAAAGAGAACATCTCATGGATTTCATAAGAGACGTTAACCTGGGGGCCCATGTAAATTGAAGAGCCTTCGAACGAAAGGGTCTCAACAGAATAATTTGTAGTTGTAAGGCCTGCTCCTGTCAGAAGCGGTTTCAGGTCTGCTATCTGCATCTCGAACATGGCAAGTCCGTTGTCATATTTCGCTCCACCGCCACCGCCAACCGGGTTAAAGCCCAGTGAAAGCGCCAGCTTGCCTGTCTTGTAAGCGGCATAGATACCGGGGAAGAACGGGGCACTTACCTTGCCGACATATTCTTTAGGATTGCCGTTGAGGTAGATGTAGTTGGTGGTGATGGTCTTCGTCTGGCCGATGGTCTGGTTGTTGAGTGAGAGATGGAAACCATCTGACAGCTTGGTAAGACCTGCCGGGTTGTAGTATACCGCGTCAATGCCTGTTGAGGCGTTGCGGCTCTGTAGCCTGGTGTAAAGGGCACTCTGGTTGGTGTTGGTGACAAGGCCGCCTGCAAAGAGTGAGCCTGTGACAACGAGTGCGGAAATAACTGAAATGATCCTTTTCATTGATTTCTTTTTTAATTACACATTTTGAGTTTTACTGTGCAGTATTGGTGAAAGCGGCGTAAAAGTATTAAAAAAACTGAATTAAAGCACAATCGGGCATTTTTTAGTGAAATTATGGCCATTGAGACCAGACGGCTGGCGACCTAAACGGGGTTTCTGCCTGCCAATTAAATTATTTTTCAGGGTTTGTGTATTTCCTCCAGATCTCCTCCCTTTCTTTCCTGTTTTCAATAATTTCATTGGCTATCGCAAGATTATACTCAGCTTTTGATGCCATCGGATCCGATGATCTGTTGATGAGTTCCGTCAGCGGACCTACAGCTTCTTCCGGCTTTCCCCCGGTGATGAGGAGATTGAGTTTTGCCAGCTCGCCGCCGGAAAAAAGCTTGCCGGTGTACCCCTCGGTGAAGGGAAAATACTTCCCGATGCAATCCTGTGCGGCTGATCCGGTGAGCAGTTTTATCCTCTCCTTCTGGTTGCCAATATTCGGACCGCCAATCATTCCGAAGATGGTGTATTTCGATTTGACAAAAGTGTTTTTTTCTCCTGCACACCTGTCAATCACTTCTCCGTCAGCTGAATAAAGAGTCATATAGGTATCCGAGAAAAGGTAGAAGTCCTTGGCCAGCATGGAGCCTCCCTCATCGTTTTCAGCCAGGTAGAAGTCCCAGTCAACCCTCAACCTTATCGAATCGAGAGCCACCAGGAGATTGGCCCCGTACCGGCTGCAGAGTGCCCTGACAGTATCACTGAATTCAGGGTATTGCATGGATATTACCGTAAAGCCTTTTCTGAGCGAGTCACCAATCATGAACAACGCGCGCGGGTCTGTCTGGATGGTAGAGGAGAGTCCCATGGCAAAACCTTTTACGGCAGCGGCATATCCCTCTTCATGGCTGTCCCTGATAAAATCAGGCACCTGGTAATCATAGAAATTAACAAACAGGAACCTGTTGCTGTCTGCCGGCAGGAGTGCCTCAGGAGGGTAGGTCCTCTCCATGTTCACTATTGTGGAACATGATGCGGCAAGTGCAAGCACACATACAAGTGTGGGTGGAACGAAGAACTTTCTCATGGTCTTTCTCTTCCGAATTTCATTTAAAGTTATGCCAAACCGGGATCAAAACAAAAAAAGAGGTGCTCATCCCCCTGATGAACACCTCTTGAATCGAAACTAACCGAATCTTTTACAGCACTATTTCTACCTTGATGTCATCAAGGAAGATCCTGTTCTTCCTGGTTGGCCGCCCTGCCTCAGTGGTCAGGTCATAGTCTCCTCCCAGAAATTTAATCTGTGTTTCCGATGTGGCTCCGGTGATGGTGAATGTCCGGGTAGCTTCCGGTGCACTCCACATTCCGACGCAGTAGTCAGTATGGGCGCCATCATCTGCAGGATATACCGGCCAGTTGTCAATGATAAACTGCTCCTGGCTTACTGTACCCGGGCCGATGACACTGACTTTGAGAACGTTTTCATCCATTGCACCGGCTTTGGTCATATAGGGTATTGCCTTGAATGTCACCGTAACTGTCTGTGTGCCAATAAGTTTAGCGAAGGCAGGCGAGATCAGGTCGCCGCCGTAGCTGGTCTTGCCCACTTTAACGAATCCCGGGCGTGCATAGAGCATTGCTGTATTACCGCTGCCAGTCACTGTATTTATAGTGCTGGTCCAGCCCCTGTCCTTCTGATCCTGTGTCCAGTTGTCTATTCGTGTTTCATTTGTTGTGGTGTAGAATACAACGTTCCCGTAGTTCAGCCAGTTGAAGTCTTCTTCAAGCACAACTTTTCCCGATGACTGGGTAAGGACAACCGATTCACTAACATCAGGAAAATCTACTGATGTTAGTGTCAGGGTTACCTCCCGGGGATCGTCGCTTGTATTCATTTCTGCAACCAGGTTTAGCGTCTGGGCGGTGACTGACCCTTCAACCAGCCATGAGTCGTCGCTGAGCGAATATGTCCACGTGACGTTTGAAACCACATCAACCGAGAACGGGCCTCCGCCGGCAGGTACTGTCACTGTTGCAGGAAGGGTGATATATGGCACGTTGCCGGCCTGGTCAACGCGGAACAACACCGGTTGTTCGGTTCCGTCGACAATAAACGCCAGGTTTTCAGTGCGTGCAACAAAGAGGGGGTTCTCCGTAACATAGATCTTGAAGATGCCGTCAGCATCTCCCTTTTCGGGGAAAACCTTCAGCCAGTCGGCACCGCTCTTCTTCACAACCTCCCACGGACGGTTGGAGCGAACCACGTAACTTGTGGTCTTGGCTGCCTTTGTAAGCGTCAGTCCTGTAGGGCTCCCCTCCAGGCTGAAGAACGGATCTTCCTGAACCGGATCTTCCTTGCAGGAATAGAGGAGGAAGAGTGAGAGGAGGAACAGCGGAAGCACTATCAGTGCTGTTCTTCCAAAGTTTGTTATGTTCTTGTTTTTCATCTCTTAACTTTTTTGCTGGTTATTTCGTGCCGGCAATTGCCTGTTTGCTCCACCAGACCGGTGTTTTCATATCGTTTTCACCGCCCATTCCGCTGAGGGCATCAGCCGCGTTGTCAGCATTGGTGAGCATGGTGATGTTGGGATACCCGAAACGTGTCGGGAAGACCTTGTCATTGTAAATGGTTCCTTCGCCTATAGTGAGGACAGGGTACCCCGTCCTGCGGTACTCATGGTATGCTTCCATGCCTACCCAGAAGAGTGCAAGCCACTTCTGGTTGCCAAGGAACTCCTCCTTGCTGGTCGCAAGGTCCCAGGACCCGAGAGGTGAGGCAAGATAGGTCTGAATATCTGCATTGGTAATGGTGATTGCCGGATCTGAAAAGGCACCCTGCTCTGACCATTTCTTCATTGATGCATCGACTCCTTTCTCATAGTGGGTTTTGGCTGCAGCCTGACCTCCGCTGATCCATCCCTTAAGTGCAGCCTCTGCAAGAATGAACTCAACCTCGGCATAATCCATGTATGTGGCCGGGGCATCTCTTCTGCAGAATACCTTATAATTCAGCCATGAGGTTCCTCTGTCAACCTCACTTCTTTCAATATCAGTACAGCCGGATACAGTTCCTTTCCACACGTTTGCAGGGTTAACCTGTGCATTGGGATTCTTCTTGCCGATGACCGGAAGACGGGGATCAACATAGACCTGGTTTCCGAGATCGTCAGTCTGGACCGTAAGCCTGATCAACTGCTGGGTGAGCTTCCTTCCGCTAGAGGTGAACTCGCTTTCAGTGGTCGTCCCGAAGTTGCTGATGTAAGGATCGGTACCGGTAAACTTCACCGTTGCATTGTCTGCATTTGAGGTGAAGACCGGATACTTGTCGGGATTGTCAAGTATTGCGTTCAACCTGGTGCCGACACTCATCTCAGTGCGGCCGCTGACCCTGCAGAGAAGCCTGAGATACAGCGAGTTGTTGAATTTCCTCCATGCCGCCATATTACCGCCGTACATTCCGTCCATCGCAGGATTTAGGAAAACGGGATTGGTAGCATAGATATCATTTGCCGCTTCAAGCTCTTCAAAAAGGAACTCGTAAACCTCCCTCTGGGTGTTGAACTTCGGGGTCAGCGTTCCGCCAGGCTTCCTGGCCGAGAAGGCCTCTTCGTAGGGGATACTTCCGAACATGTCGGTCATATTAGAGAAGAAGAGTACCTTGAAGGTCAGTGCAATTGCCTCAAGTGACCTGTCGCCGTGCTCTATCGCCAGCTCATACATGTGATCAATGTTCTTTCCGTATGTGGCGTAGTGATTCCAGAAGCCGTACCAGTCTCTTGAGTCTTCAAGGAAATACTGATGCTCCCTGCGTGTCACGCCACCGGTGAAGGCGGTGAACTGGGTAAGCTCGTTGTTGTAATAATGTGTACGGTTAAGCCACTGGTTGGCAGAGTTGTAGAGTATGGGTTCGAACATGCCTGAAGGCTGTATCATCCCCACCAGGGTCTTGTTTGGATTTGTATTTAGCTCCTCGAATTTGCCTGTGCAGGAGTAGAGTGATCCGAGAACAAGCCCGCAGATGATTAATATCTTGATGTTTTTCATTTGTTGCCTGTTTTTGATTAGAATGATAGTCTCAGGTTAGCGCCCACCGTACGGGTCATGGGATATGCGCCTGCCTCAATGCCGTTGAAAACATTGGTACCGGTAAGCATACCACCCTCCGGGTCGAACTGAGGCCATTTGTCCCAGCTGAACAGATTGGTGGCAAAAATCGCCACGCTTGCTCCCTGAAGTACCCTTGTCTTCTGGATGAATACCGAAGGCAGGGCATATTCAAGACGTACTTCCTTCCATTTCAGGAATGAGGTCTCAAAAGTATGGGCTTCACCGTTGTAACGGTCAAGAGTTATAGCCTGGTAGTAGGTGTAGATACTGTTGGTGACTGTGTTGTTAGGCTGAAATGTAGCGGCTTCTCCTGTACCTGTCATATTCACCCCTTCTGCAACAATTCCGTCATAGCGACCTTCGAGGGAGTTCGTAAGCTTACCCTGGTATGAAAGTATGCCATGGGTCACCGAAAACCGGTGTCCGCCCATCTGGTATGAGAAGAGGGCGCTCAGGGAGAGATTCCTGTACCTGAGTGAGGTTCCGAAACCACCCTTCCAGTCAGGATTCACCTTGCCCAGGAAGTGGTCAGCAGTTGACTCAACCGAAGGCAGGCCGGTGGTGGCATCAATCAGCACCTGTCCCGAGCAGTCTACCCTTTCACCGTTGTTATCAGTATAGAAAGATCCTTCAGGCGCTCTCTTAAGGGCAAAGCCGTAGAGCTGGTACATCTCCTGGCCCACATATGAATAGAGATGGAGCCTTCCGCCGATGGTGGTGCCCATATCATGCTTATAGGGCTGTGAGGGATCAAGGCTCTCATGCAGACTGACCAGGGTGTTCCT
This sequence comes from Bacteroidota bacterium, assembly GCA_018262715.1. Lineage (GTDB taxonomy): Bacteria > Bacteroidota > Bacteroidia > Bacteroidales > VadinHA17 > SR-FBR-E99. The sequence goes on along the minus strand of JADFDS010000044.1, from coordinate 5,144 downwards.
GTTTGCCGCCCAGTTGAAGTTGAGGTTCCATGTGAAATCGCTGGTTTTGACCGGAGTGGCATACATTGACACCTCAATACCCTTGTTAGTGATCTCGCCAACGTTTATTCTCATGCTGCTGGCACCTACTATCGGGTCAATGTCAAGGCTGATAATCTGGTTTGTGGTTGAAGAGCGATAGAGCGCAATATCAAGGCCAAGCCTGTTCTTGAAGAATTTCGTGTCAAGACCCAGCTCCCAGCTCTCCATGTTCTCAGGTTCGATCATCGGGTCAGGGATAAGTGACGGGAGGGTATAACCGCCGCTAATCGAAGATGCCGAATAGTACTGGTCGAGACCATAGGGACTTGTATCATTACCAACGTTGGCCCATGAAAGGCGAAGCTTTGCCATGGATACTGCCGGCAGTGTGGTGCGGAAGTCGAACATCTGGTCAACCAGAACGCTCAATGCCACAGAAGGATAGAAGTACGACCAGTTCTTTGGCGCCAGTGTGCTGGTCCAGTCATTACGGCCGGTGATGTCAAGATAATATGTGTCATCCCAGCCGAGAGTCATGAATCCATAGAGGCTGTTGATCATCTTGTAGTTTCTGAAGCTCGAAGGACGCTGGTATATGCCGAAGGGCACGTTGTCAATGTGATAAACCCCTTCGATGTCAAGCTCGTCAAGTTGCACCGTGTTGCTCCTGTAGTGCGAACTCATGTTGTTGCCCCCAAACGCGGTGGTGGTGGTCAGCCTGCTGTCGAGGAAGGATCTCTCGTATTTCAGAAGGAAGTCACTGTTGGCTTCGAAGGTCATGAAGCCCTGTTCGCGGTAAAAACCGTTCTCCCACCCGAAGGTCATCTTGGGTTTGCGCTGCGTGCGGAACTCGTTGCCGAAGTCCATACCTGTCCTGAGATCAAGTGTCAGCCCCCTGGCTATCTTGATTGTCAGCCCCAGGTTTCCGAAGACCCTGTCCTTATCGGTTGTATTCAGTTCCTCATAGAGAACCCTGTAGGGGTTGTATGATCCGGTACCTGCAAATACAAGGCTGTTGCCGCCCTCGGAGATGGTGGCCGCACGGTTGATGGCATTGAATCTTCCCTTGAAGTACTCATTCCTCCAGTCGGCCATCGAGTTGGAGTTGTAGCCCCACATCAGGTCATACATAACCGTGGTCTGGTGATAACCGGCCATCGGCATGTTGTCACTGTCAGTGCGATAATAGTTGACCTTCGTCTTAAAGTCAATCCACTTGTTGACAGGGCTCTCGAATGAAAGGGCATACGACTGTTTCTGGAATCCCGTGTTTGGCAGGATCCACTTGTTCCTGGTATCAGTCATCGAGAAGCGGATGTTCTGTCCTTCACCGTTGCTGCCGCTGATGTCAACAGAGTTGTTGTATGTAATACCGTCCTGGAATATGCCTGTGAACCAGTCATCCTGGTATACGAACGGGGTTTTGACAATCTCGCCTGTCTCCCAGTTCTTGCCTGCGTACTGGTAGCGGAGCTTGTCCTCGCTGAACTCTTCTCCCCACGCATAGCGCGAAAGGTTTCTCGGGGGATAGTCAGTCGTGCCTACAAGGCTCGGATCGAGGGTCCAGAAGTTGTATTCATTCAATCCCATATCAGATCCTGATCCGAACTGAGTCTGGAAATCGGGCCAGTAACCCGGCCTCTCCACAACCACTGAAGAGTTGAGGGTTACGCCGATCCCTTTCGTTTTACGGCCTGATTTGGTTGTAATTACAATTGCGCCGTTGGCTGCACGTGATCCATACAGAGCTGTGGCTGCAGGACCTTTAAGCACGGAGACTGATTCAATATCTTCAGGATTGAGGTCGCTGGCGCCGTTTCCGAAGTCAACCGGGAAGTCTGATCCGGAGTTTGTATAGCTGCTGCTTGATGAGGTGGCTGTGGTCCCTGACCTGATCGGAACGCCGTCAACTACAAAGAGCGCCTCGTTGGCACCATAGCTCAGGGATGCGTCGCCGCGGAGAGTCACCCTCATCGAGCTTATCGGGCCTGAACTGGCGCTGTTGAAGGTGAGTCCGGCTACCTTGCCTGACATGCCGCTGAGCCAGTTGTTCGTCACCACCTGGGTGATCTCTTCACTGGCAACCTTTGAAACGGCATATCCAAGTGATTTCTCTTCACGCGTCAGGCCTAACGCGGTGACAACAACCGCAGATACTTCAATTGCCTCTTCCTGGAGGACCACGTTGATGACATTCCTGTCACCAACGGCGAGCTCCTGTTTTATGTATCCAAGGAACTGGATCTCCAGCACCGGACTGGCACCTGCCACCCTTATCGAGTAGGCTCCCCTCGCATCTGTGCTGGTGCCGGTTGTGGTACCCTTCAGCACCACGGTGGCCCCGAAGACGGGAGTGACACCATCGGGCTCATAGACCGTTCCCGTCACCTGCCTCTCCTGAGCCATCACCGGCAACATAACCAGTGCCATCAGGAAGGTGGCAAGAATAACCTTAAGATCTGGTTTGAATTTCATAGATTAGTAGTTTTAAGTTATTTATATATAGTTTATTGCATTGACCATGTAAAGTCCTTTGGCCGGGTCATGGTTTCAGTATAGACCCTCCCGAACCTGTCGGTGACCTTTATCTCCAGCGTTGACGTTGCTGATGATGCACGTACCCTGAACATATGTGCCGTGTTACCTGTCACAAACGAGCTGGTGGGTGTTGCACCGGCATTCAGCCTCTTTGCCTCATAAGAGATTATGTGCAGCGGATCCATTGCTGTCACCCTCTCAACAGTAAGTGGTGTGCCACCCTCACTGACCTCTACGGTCCATTCCGGATCATAGCCCCAGACATTGATCAGAACATCATTGACCGGGTTAGGGGAGGCATAAACTCCTGCATACTCCGAAAGTGCAGCGTCATCAGAGTTGGGGGCAAAAGCAGCCGCTGTAATATGCACCTTGTTGAGGTCATAGCTCCTGAACTGGTAATCTGAGGGTTTACCGATGCTCTTGTAATGCCACTTCAGGTCTTTCCCGTTCATCTCCCATATACCGTACCCACCCGGACTGCCATCCTTGCATACCTGGTTATTGGCATAGCCGGTTTTGCCGGTCCACCACCAGGTAGCACATACGGCCGCGGTATTATGCTCCATGACCGCCCCGCCATCAATGGTAAAATTGATATGGGTGTGACCACTGACAAAATGAACCTCAGAAAAGTCCTGAACCATCTGCAGCAACGTACTGCCATTGTTCAGTGCAAGGCTGTGTACCTCCTCCCCACCGGCATTCAGGGTGGGGTTGCCGTACAGTTGCGCGTGAATGAAGATCACCAGCGGCGTGCTCTTGTCGGTGATGGCTGCAAGGTCCTTTGCCAACCAGGAGGTCTGTGCGGAGACAACAACATCACTGTAGTTCCGCTCTCCGATGGTTCCCTGGGCTCCACCTGTATTGATATACTGGATGTCATCAAGAACAACATAATGAACCTGCCCCAGGTTAAATGAATAATAAGTCGGACCGATTATCTCCCTGAAAGGAGCTTCCGGCGGCAGGTCTCCCTGAACATACGGATCATTGTCATGATTGCCCATAACGTTGAACATCACGCAGTTGACTTTCTTCATCTCGATGAGATACTGTTCAAGGCGGAAGTTGTTGTCATACCAGTAGGCATCCCAGGTCATGTCACCCAGCGGAACGCCGTAAACCTTCTTCCCGGCAGACGTGTATGAACTGATGGTGGAATTCACATCAGGCAGGAACCCGTTACTGAACTGGGCAAGGTCATCATTGCGGTTCGCCAGGTGCCAGTCGGCCATGGCGAGAACAACATGATTGTTATTGTCTGTATGCACAAGTGAAAAGTCGTGCTGCTCAACCGAGTTGCCTCCCGCAAGCCTTTTGAAGAACTGCGGAATATTGTCGCTTGCGGCGATCTCGTAATTGCCTGGTAGTGAGATGAATACGAACTTATTCTGTTTTAACGACGGCAGGTAATAGATCCCCTTGCTGTCAGTAACCGTAACTTCCGCTCCGTCAGAGACAACCACTCCGGGAATCCCTTCTCCGTCACAGTAGACCACCCCCTTGAGGGTCATTCCCGGTTTATCCGGAATGGCGTTGTCTGCTACCACATTTATGGTCAGGGTACCGAGCACCATGCTGTCGGTGCCTCTTTTGACCGTCAGGCTGTACGTGCCGGATGTTAACCCGGCCGGAAGGGTAAAACCGGCGCTTTGTCCTGTCACTGATGCTACCGTGGCGGTATAAACCTTTCCGGCATCGCTGACGAGCACGAACACCATCTGATCACCTGCTGCAAATCCGCTGCCTGTAATGGTGACCTCGCCTCCGGCAGGAATGTTAAGGCTTGCAGGGATGGATACCCCCGTGATCTTCAATCCTCCCTCATCCGGAGGAGGCGGATCTTCCTTGCACCCGGTGCAGGCGGCTATTGCCGCAATCAAAAGCAGAAATATCAGTTTCTTTATATCTGGCATGCATTACTCATTTTACTGGTTATACCCCAGGTCCGCAAGTATCTCCTGCGGGCTTTTTTCGGTTTTGTATGCGCGAACCTTACGGGAGTGATAGAAATCTATCGTCAGGTCGGTGCGGTTGGTGATCATGCCTTCAGTGAGAGGAGAGGCTTTCTTCCCATCACCCTGGCCGAAATATTTCTCCATCTGCTCAACCGTATTGAATGAATAAACGTTTGACTTAAGTCCTGTGGCACGGATCTTTGCTGCAAACTCCGGAGAAAGGCCGTCATTCTCATCTCCCAGATTGGTGCCGATAAACTGTGCGCCGCACTCACGCGCGAAAGCCACGATGCTGTCAGTCACTGCCTCCTGTGCAAATAGGTTGGTTTTGGGATTGCCGATGAGGTAACTTGCGGGTACCTGTTCGCGAAATACCCTTTTGATGTTCATCATTCCCTTCTGTGAAAATGTCTGCACAAGGATTTTTCCCCTGGTGTTGCCGACGTTGACCCTGTCTCCCTTCAGGAATGGCTCATCGGCTGATGGTGTAACTCCCTCAAGCGGATTCCAGCCAATCCTGGCCAGTTCATCGTAAACCTGTTCTTCAATGAGAGGGTATTCATCAGGTATCTTGAATTCAATGTAAACTCCGGGCCTGTGACCGTTGTCTGCCGGGTCAGCCTC
>JADFDS010000043.1 GCA_018262715.1 Bacteroidota bacterium | reverse complement strand
CATACGGTAATGATATTTTCAACGGATCGCGCCTGTTTCTGGAATCGCTTCAGGGCGGAGACAACCAGGTAGCTGATATCGAACGCAGATGGCAGCAGCCCGGTGATATAACAGATATCCCAAGGGCAACCTCCGATGCGGTGGCTGCAGCGTCGAACAAACGCGTCTCCTCTAGGTTCATTGAGGACGGATCGTACCTCAGGATCAAAAACCTGACTTTCGGTTATACTTTCAGCGACAATCTGATGAGCAGGCTGAATATTTCGAGCCTCAGGCTCTATCTCACCTGCCAGAACCTGTTCACATTCACCAACTATTCAGGACTTGATCCTGAGGTGAATTACCGGGGCGATGACAATACGGTCATCGGTACGGATTTCTTCACATATCCGGCTGCACGCAGTATCAATTTCGGCATCAATTTAAAATTCTAGGCTATGAAGAAAGCATTGTATATAATCGGCATACTGGCCATCCTGACCGGATGTGAGGTTCTGAACGTCGAACCGGAAGACGCCATCCCTGCAGGTGAGGCATTCAAGGATAAGGCCGGAATTGAAAAGGGGATACTGGGCAGTTACTCTTCGCTTCAGTACCTGAGCTATTATGGCAGGACTTACCTGATTTATTCTGACCTTGCCGCTGATAACCTCTCGCACCCTACAGACGCCACCAGTTCTGACTACGCTGAGGTTGACAACAACGCCATGCTGGCAGAAAACTCTTCCATAAGCGGGATCTGGGCTGCCTGCTATGACGGCATCAACGTTGCAAACAATGTGATTGTCAAAGTTCCGGAGATGGCTGACATGACCGATGCCGAAAAAAACAGGGCGCTGGGTGAGCTTTATTTTCTCCGGGCGCTGGGCCACTTTAACCTCGTGAACTATTTCGGGGCCATCCCCATCAAGATTGAACCCACGGTAGGGGTCAGCAACCTTGACGCCGGGCGTGACCCGGTAAATGAGGTGTATGCCCAGATCAGGTCTGATCTTGTGCTGGCCTCTAAATACCTGCAGGCTTCCGTATCAACCAAAACCAGGGCATCGAAATATGCTGCCCTTGCCCTTCTTGCAAGACTCTCCCTTTATTCGGGTGATTACGCGATGGCCCGCGAAAAGGCTGACAGTGTGATCAAATACGGAGGTTACACCCTTCCCGGAAACTATGCGGATGTCTTCGCATCTGACGGATCAGCAGAGACGATATTCGAGATTGATTTCACCGAGCTTGACAGGAACAGAATTGCCGAGTATAATTTCCCGAAAACGCTTAACGGAAGAAGAGAGGTTGAACCTGACGCAAGCCTTATCAGTGCCTATGAGGCGGGTGACGAACGGAAAGCAGTATCAATAGCCTATGACGGGGCCCTGGCATATGCCAACAAATACAATGACCTGAGCAAGGGTTCCGATAATATAATAGTCCTGCGCCTGGCAGAGATGTACCTGATAAGGGCAGAGGCTGAAGCCAGCCTGGCCGGTGGTAATATCACATCAGTCAGGTCGGATATCAATGCGATAAGGAGCAGGGCTGATCTTGGTCCTACAGGTGCCGATACTGCAGATGAACTGTTACTGGCCATTGAGCAGGAAAGACGGGTGGAATTTGCCTTCGAGGGGCACCGGTGGTTTGACCTGGTAAGGACAGGGAGGGCATCAGATGTGCTGCCCAATGTCACAAGGGCCAACCAGACACTGTTTCCCATCCCTGCCGATGAGATCCTGACAAACAACAGTCCTGAAATGATACAAAATCCCGGATATTAAAATCTTGATGATAAACTAAAACACATGACAATGAAAGCTACAAAACTTCTTTTACTGATTGCTGCTGCGGCACTGACCTTAATGGTTTCGTGCAAGGGAGAGGACGAACCTGAAGTAATTCCGGCACTTTACTTTATGGATACTTCCGACGAGATCATTGGAAAAATAGTTCTCGACGGAACCAATACTCTCTCAACTGTCAAGGATGTGGCAGGAATGTCAGGGCCCGGCATTGCCTATGACGATGAAACAGGCTATCTCTTTTTCAGTGATTATTATGATGCTGACACGCCTGACGGCAAGATCTGGAAAATGAAGCCTGACGGTACCGGACTTGCATCAATAGTAACCGGTATCCTTGATCCCTACGGTGTTGCCATAGATCATGACAATAACAAGGTTTACTGGGCTGATGACGCCGAGCACATCTCCAGGGCAAACCTCGATGGTTCAAGCCTTCAGACTGAACTGGTGACAATAGAGGAAGCGAGTATGAGGGCGGTTGCCATTGACGAGAAGAACGACAAACTGTACTTTTATGAGGCTTGGTTTGAGAATCTGTATGTTGCCAACCTTGACGGCACCAATCCCACAATCCTGGTCTCAGGCGTATACGGATATTCATTATTTGTGGACACCGAGAACAACAAGATTTACTTTGATGACCAGAATTCGATGACACTGAAGAGGGCCAATCTTGACGGTTCCGGTGTTGTGACAATTGCTGATGTTGATGACCGTGTTTTCGGCATTGCCATTGATTATGAGAAGGACAAGCTGTACTGGTCCGACAGGGGTCTGGGAGAGATTTACGAAGCCAACCTCAACGGTACAGGAAAGGTTACCCTGGCTACAGGGCTCTCAAGCCCGAGGGGCATTGTGCTGGTCAAATAGAAAAGCGGGTGGCCCTATGCGGACCGGCGTCGCCGGTCCGCATAGCCTGCCTGGCTGTATTACTGACTGAAGTGTCGACGGGTCAGACCACAACAGGTGATCTGATCCAATAAAAAATGAAAATATGAAAATGAAGTTTGTAAGTCGGATTGTTATAGTGCTGTCACTTTCCCTGCTGCTCAACAGCTGCAAGGACGAGGGCTTTCCCGTTCCCCCCGCGAGCACAGTTCCCCGCTTTTCCTACACGGTTGACAACAACGGGTATGCTCCGGCCACGGTAAATTTCACCAATGAGTCCATCGTCCCGGCGGAGGCCGGAAATCCATTTTATTACTGGGATTTCGGCGACGGTACCAGGTCAACCGATGTGAGCCCGGAGCATCTGTATTCCGCATCAGGGGTCTTTACGGCATCGCTGATGATCAAAACCGATGTCTCGATGGAGATAAAGCAACAATCGGAGGAGATCGTCATATTGAATTCGGAAGTGACAGGAATACCTGCTTTCTTTACTGACGGAAGCACGGTATATTCCGGCTTTCTCAATGATGATGCTCCCGTATTTTCCGCACTGCCCATCGGGCCATTCCAGGATGCGTATGACCTGGCAGTTGATACGGTTAACTCAAAACTGTACATCAGTGATTACGATGCAAGCGCCATTTACCGTTGCGATCTCGATGGAAGCAACCTGACCGAGTTCAGGACCGGTTTGCCCGGACCTGACGGACTGGCAATAGATTATGCCGGCAACAGGCTTTACTGGGATACGGATGAGGGCATCCAGAGGGCGGATATGTCAAACACTGATGTTAACCAGAAAGAGGATTTCGTCACCGGACAGGGCTCGGGCGACCCGGAAGGGGTGTCAATAGACCAGGTCAACCGTAAGCTTTATTGGGTTAATTACAATGGCGGCCTGTGGTCAAAGAACCTCGACGGGACAGGTGAGACTGAAATAATTCCGCTGGTTGAGGGAGGATCTACCATAGTTATCGGCAGCCGGATCTATTTTGACCAGTGGGTGGCTTCGGGAGATATCCATATCAAATCTGCAAACCCCGACGGTACCGGTATCAGCACTGTTGCCACAGGGGTAAGCCGGGTGGTATTTGGCCTTGGATACGAAGCTGAATATGATAAGATATATTGGGGTGACCGCACTCCGGGCAAGATCATGAGAGCGAACCGTGACGGATCAGGTATTGAGACCTGGTATGTTAAATCAGGATCAAGCCCGCGCGGAATAGAATTTGGCAAGAAGGATTAAAAAAGAGACTGTATGTTAAAATCAATAGCGGTACGCATGATGCTGCTGACGGCATTGTGCGCAGCAGGTTATTCGTGCCGGAGCGAAACCCCGAAAGAAGGAAAACTGTTCATTCTCGGAGGAGGAAACCTCTCCTCCTCCATCATTTCGAAAATAGTTGCAGAATCAGGACTGGACAAAGGGGGGTACGGTGTTATCCTTCCAATGTCAAGTGAAGAGCCTGATACTGCAATTTTTTACACTACTGCATATTTCACGAAACAGGGACTGAACAATGTGCATGGCCTACATTTTGTCAGGGGTAAACCATATTCACAGGCCAGGATCGATTCCATCCGCAATGCAAGAATGGTTTTTATTTCAGGAGGCGATCAGAGCCGCTTCATGGAGGCGATTGAGGGTACTCCCATAAAGGCTGCCATCCATGAGGCCTTTGAAAAAGGAAATGTGGTATGCGGTACCAGCGCGGGAGCAGCACTGATGAGCAAGACCATGATCACCGGGAATGAACTGAAAAATCCGGATGCTGATGTTGTGTTCGCCACTATGGAGGCGGAGAACGTTGAAACCATAGAGGGTCTCGGGATGCTTGAAAAGGTGATCATTGACCAGCATTTCATTATCCGGAAGCGCCTGAACAGGTCGGTCTGCGCATGCATTGAGCACCCTGAACAGATGGTGGTGGGAATAGACGAGCCTGCAGGTATTTTCGTGGAAGGCAATACAGCCACGGTTCTGGATGCCCAGGTGGTGGTGCTTCGGAATCCGGTTGACCCGAAATCGGAAAACGGATTGCTGGGAGCCCGGAATATTCAACTTGATGTCTACCTGCCGGGAGAAAGCTTCCGGATATTAAAATGAGGAACTGATAAATGGCGAAAAAGAGACAGATCCCCCACACTTTTGTCCTTGTCTTTTCTATTATTGTATTGGCTGCCGCTGCCAGCTGGTTCGTAGACGGAGGTGAATATTCCAGGACGCTTAAAGTAATGCCTGACGGTACTACCAGGACTGTCATTGACCCCGGATCATATCAGAACGTTGAAAATAATCCTCAGACATGGCAGGTTTTTTCTGCCCTGTTCGAGGGATTCGTAGCCAAGTCGGATATAATAATATTCATACTGCTTATCGGTGGTGCGTTCTGGATTATGAATGAGAGCAAGGCAATTGATGTTTCAATTATTGCCTTTCTGGGTGTTGCCCGGCGGCTGGAGAGATTCAGGTTCATAAAATGGCTGGGCATAGACAATATCATCATTACCCTCTTTATGATACTCTTCAGCCTTTTCGGATCAGTGTTCGGGATGTCGGAAGAGACCATCGCATTCATTATCATCTTCGTGCCTCTTGCGATCAGCATGGGGTATGATTCGATAGTGGGGATATGCATGTGTTTTTTTGCTGCCGGGCTGGGTTTTGCAGGCGCAACCCTGAATCCGTTCACCATAGGCATCGCCCAGGGATTATCTGACCTTCCGCTGTTTTCAGGCCTGGAGTACCGCATATTCATGTGGGTTGTGCTCACCCTGACGGGCATATTGTATGTACTATGGTACGCCAGGAGGATTAAACGTGATCCGAAAAGATCGGTTATGTATGAGCTTGATGATGTATGGCGGAAGATGGTTCTGCAGAGGGAGACAAAAACAGCATACACAACCCCGGTCTCTGCCTGGGTCGTGTACATCGTCCTCTTTGCTGTAATGGTTGTCTTTGCAGTTTTGTATCCTGTTTCGACTATCAGTTTCGGGCAGGCAAAACTTACAATACCGGCTCTCCCGGTTATTGCGGGGCTGTTCCTGATATCAGCTTATGTTGCTCTCCGCAAGTCAGTGCATTTCTTTATCCTTGACATCTTCATCTTCACCATCCTGTTTCTCCTGGTGGGGGTTATGGGCTATCACTGGTACGTGATGGAGATTGCAACCCTGTTTTTTGTAATGGGGCTTTCGAGCGGAGCGGCAATGGGCTATTCTCCGAATAAAATTACGGAGCTGTTCATTGCCGGAGTAAAGGATATTCTGTCTGCTGCCCTTGTAGTTGGTCTGGCCGGAGGAATAATTGTTGTATTGCAGAACGGCAAGGTCATTGATGCGATGCTGCACGGCATTGCAGAGTCAATGAGCGATGTCGGTAAATTTGGCTCGCTTAGTATCATGTACGGGATCCAGACCCTGATCAATCTTGTAATGACCTCCGGGTCAGCCAAGGCAGCACTGACCATGCCAATCATGGCGCCGTTCTCAGACCTTATTGAGGTTTCGCGGCAGGCGACTGTAGTGGCTTACCAGCTTGGCGACGGCATAACGAACATGATCACCCCCACCTCTGCCGTGCTGGTCGGTGTGCTGGGTGTTGCCAAAATCCCTTACGAAAAATGGTTCAGGTGGGCATGGCCCCTGATACTGTTCTTAATGATCCTCGGACTGTTGCTGCTGCTCCCGACCGCAACACTGGATCTAAATGGATTCTAGCTGTTTTTCACTACTAAAAAACTGATTATGAACATGCTGCTGATAAAAAATGCCGAAGTGCACAGCCCGGTTTTTTTGGGCATAAAAGATATCCTTATAGCAGGAGAAAAAATCATTGCCGTTGAAAATGAGATCGACGCAAGGGCATTGAAGAGTATCGAGATCATAACCATTGACGGTACCGGAAAGAGAGTGATCCCGGGGCTTATCGACGCCCATGTTCATGTTGCCGGCGCCGGCGGTGAAGGTGGGCCGGCCACCCGTACTCCGGAAATGCAGCTGTCACATATGCTCGATGGCGGTATAACAACTGTTGTAGGATGCCTGGGAACCGACGGGTTCACAAGATCACTTGAAGCGGTCCTGATGAAGGTCAAGTCGCTGAAGGCCCAGGGTGTATCAGCTTATATGTATACCGGTTCATACCAGGTTCCCACACCCACATTGCTTGGCGATGTGGGAAGGGATATAGCCCTTATTGAAGAGGTTATAGGAATCGGAGAAATAGCCATATCTGATCACAGAAGCTCCTGTCCTTCCACCGCGGAGCTTATCCGTCTCGTGGAACATGCAAGGGTGGGCGGCATGCTCGGAGGAAAAGCAGGTATTGCCAATATGCACATGGGTGATGCAAGGGATCCCTTCCGGCCGATTTATGACGCTGTTGAAAACAGCGAATTGAAGCTGACCCAGTTTTTCCCGACACACTGCAACAGGAATCCCTATATTTTCGAAGACGCAAAAGCCTACGGGAAGAAGGGATATGTTGACCTGACAGCCAGCTCATACCCATATGACCCTGAAAATGAGATCAAGCCATCGAAGGCAATCGTTGAGCTTTTATCGGCCGGAGTGCCGCTGGAACATATCACACTGACATCAGACGGAAACGGATCACTGCCTAACTTCGACAGGGAGGGCAGGCTGATCAGCATGGACATGGGATTACCGAAATCGATCATGTCGGTGATGATTGATACCGTGACAGAGGAAAATCTTCCCCTTGAAACAGCAGTTGCGGTGGTGACCTCCAACGTTGCTTCAATCCTTAGGCTCAGGGACAAGGGAAGGATTGAACCCGGGAAAGATGCTGACATCGTGATTCTCGACAAGGATTATGCAATCTCTGATCTTATTTCCCGCGGACAGATGATGACCCGCAATTACGAGCGATTGAAAAAAGGGACCTATGAATAGTATTCCATATGCTTCGATATTAATAAAATGAACAGGCTTATCATCTTCTGTTTCCTGGTTGGCTGCTACTCTGTATCAGCCCAGGATTTTCAGACACCTTTGCAGAAAAACGGGTTTACCAGGCCTTCGTCCTATGAAGAGCTGAGTGAATTCGTGAGGCAGGCTGACGCCGGTTCCGGCCTTCTCACGGTTGAGGCAGCCGGGAACTCGGTCCGGGGGAGGAACATTTATGCGATGAAGTTTTCCTCCTCTGTATTCGGAGTAGACAGGTCGAAGATCAGGGTGTTCCTTTTCGCGCAGCAGCATGGAAACGAACATTCAGGGAAAGAGGGAGCCCTGCTCCTTGCCGCAGAACTTTTAAAACCTGAAAACCGGTACCTGTTTGACCGTATTGACCTGTTGCTGGTGCCCCAGGTGAATCCGGACGGATCAGAAGAAAGTCAGCGCCGTAACGGCAATGAAGCTGACCTGAACCGCAATCACCTGATTCTTACTGAACCGGAAACCATCACCCTGCACCGGCTCTTCGATCAGTATCATTTTGATGTGACCATGGATGTTCATGAATACTACCCGTACGGTGAGACATGGAAAGAATACGGTTACCGCAACAACTCGGACGAACTGCTTGGAACTGCCACCAATATCAACGTCTCAGAAAAACTGAGGCGACTATCCAATGAAAGTTTTCTTCCATTTATGAAAGAATTCTTTTCCGGGAGAAATGTTTCCAATTTCATTTACAGTCCCGGGGGGCCCCCGGAAATCGATTATATCAGGCACAGCACATTTGATATCAATGACGGCAGGCAGAGCTTTGCCATCCTTAATACTCTTTCATTCATCCAGGAAGGGATTAACGGCAGGGATCTTTTTACCGATAACATCAGGCGCCGGGCCGAAGGACAGATGACGGGGATGAGGGGACTGCTGGAGTATTCGTATGACAATTACCGGAAAATCAAAAAAACGGTAGCTGCTGAGAGGAAAAAACTGATACGTGGCGTGGCTGGAAAAACCGTCTCGATACAGAATGAACATGTGAGAGACGGCCGTACGCTTCCGCTGCCACTCTGGTCATATTCCACAGGCACCGATACCGTGGTGAATGTAATTGATTACAGGCCTGTGGTCAGATCACTGTATGATGTCAGGAAACCATGCGGTTACATGATCCCCGCAGAGCTGGTTGATGTTACCGCCTGGATAGCCAGACATGCTCTTGTGACAGAAAACTTTGCCGGCGGTGACCGTTACAGGATAGAACAGTACGATGTTTCCTCAATTGATTCAACAGACTTTGAGGGAGATATGATAGTGAACCCGGAGGTGACTTTGCGTGAGCACGATGCTGGGATTAAGTACAGCGATTATATATATGTTCCCACATCACAGTTAAAGGGGAATATGATAGTCATTGCCCTCGAGCCCAAATCGATGCTGGGTCTTGTGACATATCCGGGTTTTGCTAATCTGCTCAGGGCAAACGACAAGTTCCCGATACTCCGGGTTACGCGAAAGTAACCCGCCCGGTACCATCATTGTTACTTAACTCTAAAAAAACTCGAAATGCGTATCACACAGGTAGAACTCAGGCACATCAAGATGGTCCTGGTCAGTCCGTTTGTCACATCCATGGGGACAGAGTATGATGAGGAACACATAATTGTCCGCGTTGACGGCGAAGGCATCACCGGCTGGGGTGAAAGCGTTGCTGAGGGGACTCCTTACTACTCTTATGAAACAGTGCAGACCGCCTGGCATATTCTTCGTGATTTTTTGATCCCCTCCATCCTGGGAAAGGATCTGAAAGGGGTTGATGAGGCTATTGCCTCCTATGCAATTGTGAGAGGACATATGATGGCAAAAGCGGGACTGGAGGCTGCCCTGTGGGATGCATTTGCCAGGTCGGAGAACAGGTCTCTTTCGCGGATGCTTGGCGGGGTGAGAGACAGGGTTGATGTTGGCGTGAGTATCGGGATACAACCGACGGAGAAGGATCTGATAAAAAAGGTGGAGGGTTATCTTGCAGAGGGATATAAGAGGATCAAAATCAAGATTGCCCCGGGAAATGACATTCAGTATGTAAGTGCTCTGCGTAATGAGTTCCCCCGGCTGCTCCTCCAGGTGGATGCAAACTCAGCATATACTCTCAATGAAATTGACCTGTTCAAAAGACTCGATGAGTACAACCTTTCGCTGATCGAGCAGCCTCTCGGATACGAGGATATTTATGATCATTCAAAGCTACAGCGTGAAATAAAGACGCCCATCTGCCTTGATGAGAGCATTCATTCACTCGATGATACGAGGGCTGCGATTGAACTGAAAAGCTGCAGGATAATAAACATCAAGCCCGGGCGGGTTGGCGGTTTTACCGAGTCGAAACTGATTCATGATTACTGTGCCTCGATGATGATTCCCGTATGGCACGGAGGGATGCTGGAGTCGGGAATCGGCCGGGCCGGAAATGTTGCCCTGGCTTCTCTTCCGAATTTTATTCTTCCCGGCGATATCTCTGCCAGCAAACGGTATTATAAGGAAGACATAGTCATTCCTGAGTTTGTTGTGAACAGTGACGGAACCATGGATGTGCCGTCAGGGCCGGGCATTGGTGTTGAGGTAGACATGAAGATGCTCGAAAAAGTGACAGTCAGAAAAGAGGTATTCAGAGCATGAGATAATAGTCCTGTTTAACTTTTCCCGGCCTGCATTGTTGAATAACAAAAGACGGCTATGGCACGATTGCTTTCAAGAATGCATGATGAGGGGCTGAGTTTCGCCGGTGACGGTTATCACTCAGAGAAGATGCCCGTGCTGTTCGTCGGGCACGGCAGCCCGATGAATGCCATCGAGGAGAATGAATTTGCCGCAGGATGGCGCGAGATGGGCAGCAAGCTTCCGCGTCCGGCCGCCATACTGTGCGTTTCGGCTCACTGGCAGTCGAAGGGAACAAAGGTAACAGCAATGGAAAAGCCGGAGACCATCCACGACTTCGGGGGGTTTCCCCGCGAACTTTACGAGGTGCAGTATCCTGCGCCCGGCAGTCCGGAGCTGGCACGCACCACTGCCACGACGGTGCATGACAGGGTTATCGAGCTGGACAAAACCTGGGGTCTTGACCATGGTGCCTGGAGCGTGATCAGGCGGATGTACCCCGCTGCCGATATCCCGGTTGTGGAGCTGAGCCTCGACTATCACCTGACTCCGCAACAGCATTATGACCTGGCACGTGAGATTGCGCCGCTGCGCAGGAAAGGGGTGCTGATCATCGGCAGCGGCAATATGGTGCATAACCTGGGGCTGGTGGCGTGGGACCACGTTAACACGCCGGGATATGCATATGACTGGGCCATTGAAGCCGATGCGGCAATAAAGAAGAGCATCCTCGGGGGCGACCATGCCCCTCTTATCAATTACCAGGCCCAGGGCAGGGCTTTCAGGCTCGCCATTCCCACCCCGGAGCACTTCATCCCTTTGCTCTATTCGCTGGCATTGCAGGAGAAGGATGAACCGGTGGAACTGTTCAATGACAAGCCTGTCGGGGGATCGCTGACGATGACCTCGGTGAAGATCGGGTGACAGGAGCTTCGCCCCGGCGACAGGAGCTTCGCCGCATGGCAATTAAGTTTTCAACCCCCTGCGGTGAATATTTTTTGTCGCGGCTGAATCCAACATACAAAGAAAATTTACTTAATATTGGAAGCTGATCCTGATTGTTGTCGGAATTATTCAGGGGGAGAGCTAAATGACTGATTTATACTATACCGGGTTTGACAATGAGAAATACCTCATTGAGCAGACCGCATCCATCCTTGAGAGGGTAGAGCGTTTCAACAACAAGCTTTACCTCGAGTTCGGGGGTAAGCTGCTTTATGACTATCATGCATCGAGAGTCCTTCCGGGTTTCGACCCGAACGTCAAGATGAGGCTGCTGCAGATGCTGAAGGAAAAGATCGATGTGATCCTCTGCATTCATGCCGGCGATATCGAGAGAAAGAAGGTGCGGGCTGATTTCGGCATTACCTACGATGTGGATGCGCTCAAGACCATTGATGATTTCAGGGAGTGGGGCATTGATGTAACAGCCGTCGTCATCACCCGTTACACGGGACAGCAGCCGGCCAGGGCTTTCAGGAACAAGCTGGAACTCAGGGGAGTAAAGGTGTATACCCATACACCGACGAAGGGATATCCCACCGATGTGGATCTGATTGTCAGTGATGAGGGGTACGGCGCCAACGAGTATATTAAAACCACCCACCCGATTGTAGTGGTGACGGGGCCGGGGCCGGGAAGCGGCAAGCTGGCCACCTGTCTGTGCAACCTCTACCACGAGTACCGGCATGGTGTTAAGGCCGGTTATGCCAAGTTCGAGACCTTCCCTATCTGGGATCTGCCCCTTGACCACAAGGTGAACATCGCGTACGAGGCCGCCACCCTCGACCTTAAGGACGAGGTGCTTGTTGACAGCTATCACCTCAAACGGTACGGACAGAACGTTGTAAACTACAACCGCGACATCGAGGCGTTTCACCTGCTCAAGAGGATCCTTGAAAAGATTACCGGAGGTGAATCAATGTACCAGTCGCCCACCGATATGGGTGTCAATCGTGCCAGTGCGGGAATTATAAATGACGTCCTGATCCAGGAGGCTGCGCACCAGGAGATAATACGAAGGTACTTCAGGTGTGCCGTGGAGTATGCCATCGGGCTGGCTGACAAGGAGATACTGGAGCATGCCGGGAAGATCATGGGAAAGGTTAAGGCGAAGCCGGAGGACCGCAGGGTTGTGATGCCGGCACGCAGGGCTGCCGCCGAAGCGGAGAAGGGCGGCAAGGGCAACGGTGGTATCTTCAGCGGAGCAGCGATTGAACTGGGCAACGGAACGATCATCACCGGCAAGAACTCTCCCCTGATGCATTCAGCCTCAAGCCTGATACTCAATGCCACGAAGCATATGGCAGGGTTGCCTGACAGCCTGCTTCTGCTGCCTAAGACCCTCATTGACTCGGTCACCTACCTGAAGAAGGATATTCTCAACGGCAAGGAGGTGAGCCTGGATGTGGAGGAGACGCTGATTCTGCTGGGGATCAGTGCGCTGTTCAATCCCGCTGCACAGGCAGCGCTTGAGCAGCTGACGGTGCTTCGCGGCTGCGAGGTGCACCTGACACACATCCCCACCCCGGGTGATGAAGCCGGCCTGCGCAAGCTGAATGTCAACGTGACGTGTGATCCGGAGTATTCCAGCAAGAGCCTGTTTGTGTCTTGAGAAGGTCTGAAGGTCTGAGGGTCTGAGGGTCTGAGGGTCCCGACACCCTTCGGGCATCGGGATTTCGGTCCCGCCGGCGGCGGTTCCTCAATCTGAGGTCTGAGGGTCCCGACACCCTTCGGACATCGGGATTTCGGTCCCGCCGGCGGCGGTTCCTCAATCTGAGGTCTGGGGGGGCAAATTTGACTGCAGACTGACAGCTGACTGCCGACTGAACTGCTCTACCTCTTTGGGACACCAACGTAATACAGGTCAAAACCGCCTTTCCCGCCGGGGCGGTTGGAGGAAAACACCATCAGGTCATTTACATAAGACTCACCACTCTGAACCAGTATCGGCCGGTATTCGTCATATTCCGTGTTTATCAGGTCACCCATATTGACCGGCGCCGACCATGTCTGACCGTTATAGACTGAATACCACAGGTCAAAACCGCCAAATCCGCCCTCGCGGTCAGAGGTAAAGACCATCACGTTTCCGGAAATGTACGGACACTTATCATCGGCGCTGCTGCTCAGCCCCGATGACCGCGTGACGGTGACGGATGAAGATTCATCGATCGTCTTTCCCTCTTCGCCGGTGGCGCCGAAGATATCGAAAGAGCCGTCGCGGTCAGACATGAAGTAAGCTGTCTCCCTGTTGTCAGCAGCGCCGCGGTGGAGAGAAAGGTAGCCTTCATTGTGCTCAGTATTAAGTGGTGTCACGGCGAACGGATCACCTGACGGATCAAAACCATCATCGGCCAATTCATACCTGCAGCAGAATATGTCAAGGTTCCCTTCCGGGTCGCTGCTGTAGAAGAATCGCCAGTCCTCCACCTCTTTCATATAGAAATGGAAGTAGGGATAATCACTGGTAAAATATGGTCCCAGCTCGTTGTTATCCGTGTTGACAGCCTCAAGAAGTCCTGACCCCCACACTATTGCATTCATTTCGAATTCTCCTTCTATCAGGTCGAAAATGATATGGCCGTTGCATCCGATAAAGTCGAAATTGTCTCCGTTTGAGTTCCTGTTTGTCGAGAAGATCAGGCTGAAAGTCATCTCGGTCCATGAGATCTGCAGGTTGGAGTTGTAATCATCGCGGCTGGAGTTCACCGTTGAAAAATTCACCGGAACAGGCGGGATTATACCTTTGTCGTAGTTGAGCCTGTTGCCGGCGCATGAACTGAGCAGGAGAGGTATGATTAAAAGGTATGCTGATCTTTTCATAGCGAGGGGGTTTTAAGGTTCATGATGAAACCGACATTTACACTGGTATAATTCATTAACATATTGAAGGAACGACCCGGCCCTGTCGCGTCGCCGAACGATGGCTCGGTGGTTGTTACACTGCCGTTGAGTGACACGCCGTACCGTTCATTAAGCCAGTAGTTTATCTTTAAGCCGGCGTTTGCCACCGGGCTTCCACCCTTGTTTCTGGCGACGCTGTTGATCAGTCCAAGCTCTGAGTTTGTAACCCGGAGTTCAGGGTGAAAGCATGCGGCGTATCCGAGGTGAAAGAGCAGCATGACCTCAGTATGATTTATCTCCGGGATTTTCAGTGTGAATCCTGCAAGGAACTTAATCACCTGGTAGTTTCCGGCTGAAACATCGTTGGTGCCATAACCTCCGAGGGTACGATCATATTCAGACCTGTATGCATTCTCATTGAAGAAGAAACCGGAATACCCGATGCTGGAAGAGAATCCGAAGAATTTTCCGTAATAGAGATACTCTGCCTCAAGCATTGGACCGGGACTGGCGAATCCGGCATCATACGTGAAGGTGTGATACGCAAATTCGTTGATCGGGACTGACACGCCGGCGTTTGCGCCGAAGACTGATTTTCTGACTTTATCCTGTGCCTGGCCGGGGGAGGTAACAAGGACCAGCACTGTCAGGATGGCGAAGGTTTTTCTCATTGGCATTCAGGTTAGACCGGAAACAGATACCCGGCACGATGACAGGCAACAAAAACCACGCCAACCGGGCTGCTTTCTCAGTCTTAATTGGTTGTCCTGGCAAGACGGCCTACAAAAATTCTTTCGGAGTTGATTGTAATCTCATATATATAAATGCCCTTGCGGATGCCGGTGAAATCAAGCCTGAGGGTGTTCCCGCCAGGTTCGGCCTGAAGGTCCGCAATAGTGGCTGCCGGATTTCCGGTCACATCAAAAAGCCGCACAATGCACCTTCCTCCGGATGGAGAAGTGAAACGGAGATATCCTGTTTCTGTGACAGGATTGGGATAAAATAGCACCTGGAGATCTGAGGATTCCGGTACGATGGCTGTCAGTCCTGTCTCAAAGCATCCAAGGTCAGGCGCCGTGCCGGCGAAGGGCAGGCCTGCGTCCACCCCGCTGTCAATGAGGTCACTCCCCGCTGCGAGGTGCATGTATTCGATGTGCGGCAGGGTGCCGTCACTGTTTCTCGGGCCTGTGGCACCGGAAGGATCAGTGCTCCGGAAGTCGGCCGTGGTGACAACGAATGGCGTCAGCCAGCTGTTTTTCTCCTGCACCGCGAAGGTGCCGATGCTCACCTTGCCCCCGAGTTCGGCACAGTTCTTCAGGGTAAGCGCCTTGCCGGCCGCCAGTGCCTGACTGATGCGGTAATTATCTGCCCCGTTATTATGGCCGGTGCAGTTATAGAGAGTCATCGATCCCCTGTTGTTGTTCTGATCAAACCCCTTCGACTTGTTGCCAAAGGCCAGACAATTCTTCAGGATGAAGTTATGCATCAGCATTTTATCATCGCTCCCTCCTATCTTGAAACCGTTGCCGTTGGCATTTTCGCCGGCATCGGTGCCGTTTTCCAGGAATCCGTTCTCAAAAGCCCAACAATATTCGAGGGTGGTGGTGATATCATTGGTTCCCCTGAGGTATCCGTCCCAGCCGTCATCACTGTTGCGCCATGCGCGGCAGCCGTAGAAGCTGTTCCCGCTGCCGGCGGTGAGCTTCGGCGCAAAGCCGTCGGCATCGTCGTTGTCAGGCGGATCGGCGTTGAAGTAGGAGTCGCAGTTGCGAACCTGGTTATCTGATGCGCCGTTGTCAATCTGCAACCCCGTGTCGCGATTGCGATAGAAGCTGCACTGGTCGATGAGGTTATTGTTTCCGCCGCTGATGATCATCCCGTTGTCGCCTGCCCCGGTGATGCTGATCCCTTTTATGTGCCACCAGCTGCCTGTCAGCACGAGGCCCCTGTTGCCGGAGCTTTGTGTCTGTGCTGAGAAATTGAGTACAGGCACCTCCCCGGGATATGCGATGACTGAAATGACCGTGTTCTCTGCGCCGCTCTTGCTGAGGGTTATTGTTGCTGTCAGGTTATATGTGCCGCCGCGGAGATAGATTGTCTCCCCGCCTTTTACCACCGAGACAGCTTTTTCAATGGATTTGAAGGGGCTGCTGAGTGTCCCGGCGTTGGAGTCGGAGCCGGTGGTGGCCACGTACCAGGGTTGTCCTGAAGCCACAGACGAAACTGCTGACATGAGCACCAGTGCTGACAGGTATTTTTGAAGCAGGCTCCTCATCCGGTCACTATTATCCAGCATAAAGATACGTCATTTACAGATAGGTGGGGGAATATGGGGTCTTCCTGTCTTTTTGTCCATCGGAGAATAAAGTGCGGTGCGGGTGGATGGGGGTGCCTTGCGTATACAATGCTTTATTGCCTACGGCGATTAATTGGCATACAATTCCTGACCGCCAACGGCGATTCTATAGCGAGTCTTGGCGGGTGGAGAGGAAACGGCTGAGGATGGCCGACTGCTCGTCATAGAATTCCCTGAAGCCCGGGTACTGTTTGGCGAGGTTGTTATAGTTCCAGGAGCCAAACCATATCTCATCGGCAAAGTCAACGGCATCAAGCAGTTCCCGGAGGTCCTGTTCAATAATGTTCGGTGTGGGGTAAGGTTCGATATGCACAAGGGTGCTGCAGCCAAGATCATGCAGTTCGCGTAATGCGCCGATACGTTCATTGTACGGTGCAGCTCCCGGCTCCCACTTTTTTCTGAACTCCTCGCTGAGCGACACCAGGCTGATACCGTACGAATTCTGCTCCGGGAACCTGATGGAGTCGGCCAGGTCAACCGGCATGACACCCTTGGTGAGGGTGGAACAACTAATCCCATATGAGTTGATCAGTTCGATCATGCGCAGGGTCAGGGATGTCACTTCCGGGTAACCATACATAAACGGATCGGTCGTCAGGCACAGATGGATGTTGCCGGGCTTTGACTTCATTCGCTCCAGCTCTTTTGAGAGCAGAGCCTCGGCGTTAACGACCAGTGAAGGTCTGCACCATTCGGCATAGGTTCCCACCCTGCCGTGAGAGTGTGCCATCATCCAGGCATAGCACGGATATTTACAGCCGTGGCTGCAGCCGTGGACATGGTTAATGCACCAGAAGCCCAGCCCGCTCCTGTAAAGCAGCGATTTGCGGGTGATCTCCTCCATGGTCAACGGGGAGGCTGTGGTGGTCAGTTGGCCGTCGCCCTGAGCAAGTCAACCCTGATGCCTATCATACGCTGGTGCTCCTCGTCGGAGGTGGCAGGGTCTTTCATCTGAAGGAAAGTTGCGCACGGAAGTTCGGCGCACTCGCCGCAATCTTTATGACCCCGCTGGTTCACTGCGCAGTCATAGAGCGGGCATACCTTTGCGGGCATCATCTCAATTGCCCAGAAGGTGGCTCCCATAACGTTACGGCAGCCGGAACAGGTTTTGTTGTAGAACTCGCATTCATCGCATTTGAGTCCGCATGTACTCAGTATCATGGCTTTGATAATTTGATGCAATTTAAGCAGATTCCTGTTTAACAGGCATGATAATTACAGGGAAAATGATCAGCTTGCTAAGATCTGCTCCGTGGAGTCAGCCGGTGACGATTCCTTGCAACGAGCCGGTAGAAGACATCACGGATGCAGGCAGGTACAATCACCAGAGAATAAAGCAGCGACCATCCACGGCCCATATCTCTTAAAATGCCCAGAACGGCTGATGAGCGGAGGTATTGCCGCCCTGACCTGTCATACACAACAGAATCAAGTTCATTTTCAGGTAATCCGGCTTTGCGCAACAACTCCCTTCCCTCATCTGATTGCAGCGGAACGAAACGGAACCTGTTCCGCGTGTCGCGCTCCCGGATGAATCTCACCTGGCTGTTGCAAAAGCTGCACTCACCGTCATATAAAACAGTTCCGCCCATATCGGATAAACATGAAACATGGCTGATTGTTCCCCCGGAAAACCCTCAGGGAGCAGATCAGGGGTTGTTCAGTTGAAGATTACCCTGTTACCGGCACCGAGCTCAAAATAGTTTTCGCCAAACGCTTCGCGGAACATGTCAATCTGCTTTTCACCTGTACAGTGGGTGGCGCCGCATCTTACAATTCCGAGAGATTTCATACCGGCAATAATCTCCTCCGTCCCGGCTTTTGATTTGTCCATAAGATGGAAGCCTCCGAAAACGGCAACTATGTTCTTGTTGAATGTTTGTTTGATTTCACTGAGCATCCTCACTATTCCCGGATGAGCACACCCCGTCATCACCACGAGTCCTGCCCTTGTATCAAGGACAAGACACTGCTCGGCAATCCCGAAATCAAATTCCCCTGATGTATACAGGTTGTTGCATATCATTGCGGCATCTCTGACCAGGAGAGGTATGTAGCCGGCGTTTACGATGGATGAGACAACCGGAGGGGTAAAGGAATGAGGAATGACAGCCGGGATCCCTGTCTTCATCTCAGCAAATGCAGAGAGACCTCCCACATGATCGAGGTGTTCGTGCGAAAATGCCAGGATGTCAATAGACCCGGCGTCGATGCCCGTCAACTTAAAGTTTGAACTGAAGATGGCAGGCTTTGTACCGGTATCGAACAGCACAGTCTTATCAAGTCCTTCAATTAGGATTGAGTATCCCCAGTCCGGCTTCATCCCTTCCGAATGAACATAGTTGTCATATATCACTGTGACGGTGACCGGGGATGTGATTCCGCTTTCGCGGTTCACCGTGGTAAGGTTCCCGGCATTCCCGGGGAACCTGTAATCCTGCCCGCATACATTCAGTTGCAGGCTGAGGGCTACAGCAATTGCTAAAAAAAATCTCAGTGTTTTCATGGCCATTTACTTATCTGTAAAGTTAGGCTACCGGAAGAAGCATGTCAAGTACCGGATTAAAAAGATGGCCCGCTCAGGGAGTCTAAATCAGTGCATGTCAGCCATGAAGGATGTCAGCACAGCCAACTTCGCCGGAAAATCACTGACTGTTTGGAATAATGACTTTTTGTGATAATTAAAATGTCAGCATTTTTTTCACTATCTTCACCCGGTCCAATTAGTGTTTCATATATGGCTGATATTCAGACGATCTACCAGGAGACTATAAAATTTGCGGCGGAAAAGCACGGCGCACAGAAGGTTAAAGGAGCTAAAATTCCGTATGTTGTTCACCTGAGCAATGTTACAATGGAGATATTCATGGCTGCACGCAAAACCCATGGATTTGACCTCGGTTATGCTCTCCAGGTGGCTCTCCTGCATGACACGATAGAAGACACGGAAACCACCCGCCAGGAGCTGGAGATGGTTTTCGGAAAGGATATTGCCGATGCTGTCTGGGCGCTCACGGGAGATCCGAAGCTGCTCAAGGAGTACAGGCTCT
This sequence comes from Bacteroidota bacterium, assembly GCA_018262715.1. Lineage (GTDB taxonomy): Bacteria > Bacteroidota > Bacteroidia > Bacteroidales > VadinHA17 > SR-FBR-E99. The sequence goes on along the minus strand of JADFDS010000043.1, from coordinate 107,510 downwards.
CCGACAGCCTGGCCAAAATAAGGCAGTGTCCGCGCGAGGTGGGAGCAGTCAAGCTTGCCGACCGTATCACCAATTTGCAGGCTCCGCCGAAAAGCTGGAGCAAGGGCCATATCAGTGACTACCTGTTTGATGCCAAGCAGATACTCAAGGCTTTGCATGGTTCGAATGAATACCTTGAGGCAAGGCTGGCAGCCAAGATAGAAGAGTACGGGAAGTATCTGAAGGTCGAAAGGTCGGAAAGTCTGAAGGTCTGAGGGATTTGCGATTTGCGATTTGCGAAATTCGATCTGCTGAGAAGCCAAATGCCAAATGCGAAATGCCAGATGCGTTTCTTTGCAGACCGGATCATTGAATTCAACAGGACAGTGGAGTTCACGGGCAGTCTGCCCGACGGAATTAATATCATGAATCCCTTCAGGGGTGAGGATGACTACATCTTTCAGGTTTCATCTGCATTTTACAGGAAATTTTACAGTGACAACAGTCCGCGGCGGCTGATTCTTGGTATCAATCCCGGCCGTTTCGGCGCCGGATTCACCGGAGTGCCATTCACTGACACGAAACGGCTGACGGCAGAGTGCGGCATCCCCTATTCGGGTCGTCAGACACATGAACCCTCATCGGTCTTTGTCTATGAGATGATTAAAGCCTATGGCGGGCAGGAGAAGTTCTACAGCCAATTCTACATCACTTCGGTTTGCCCCCTGGGGTTCACGCAGAGCAGCCCGGGCGGCAGGGAAAAGAACTACAATTACTATGACCGGCCTGACCTGACCGCGGCCGTATATGAATTCATGGTTGAGAACATCAGGAGGCAGATTGCACTCGGGGTGATGACCGACACCTGCTTCTGTCTCGGGACCGGGAAGAATGAGAAGTTCCTCATTGCGCTAAACGCGAAGCACAATTTCTTTGGCCGGATCATAGCAGTGGAACATCCGAGGTTCATCATGCAATACCGCTCGAAGCGGATGCATGAATACATTGCGAAATACCTGGAGGCGTTCCGGCAGGTTTGATTAAATTTCGAAAAACATCACAATGCCGGAACAATTCAATCGCAATAACCTCAGAGAGTCATCATCTCCCTATCTCCGACAGCATGCAGGCAACCCGATATGGTGGCAGGAATGGACCAGCGAAACGCTTGCCTATGCAGCATCTGAGAAGAAGCCGCTGCTTGTCTCTGTGGGATACGCCACATGCCACTGGTGTCATGTGATGGCCAGGGAGGCCTTTTCCGATCCGGAGACAGCTGAATATGTCAATGATCACTTCATCAGCATCAAGGTAGACCGTGAGCAGAGGCCTGACATCGATCAGTACATGATGAACTTCATACAGGCTCAGACAGGCAGCGGGGGATGGCCGCTGAATGTTTTCCTCACACATGACCTTAAGCCTGTTCATGCGCTGACCTACGCTCCGCTTCAGACATCAGGGTACCGGTACTCGTTCCTCCATATAGCCCGGGCTGTTATTGATTTTCTGGAGAAGCAGGCTGACAGAATTGTTCCCTTCAGCCTGACGGAGCAGGAGGCGCCTCACGCAGATTCTGAACGCCTGACTGAAAGCCTCTCGGAGTATTTTGATGCCGAAGACGGTGGCTTCGGCCAGGGCCAGAAATTCCCTCCCCACTCCACCCTGCTTTATATGCTTTACCGTCTTTCTGTCTCACCCGATGAGACCCTCAGCCGGATGGTCACCACGACGCTCGACGCGATGATGATGCGGGGACTGAATGACCATCTGCAGGGAGGCATCTACCGTTACTGCGTTGACCGCGAATGGACAATTCCTCATTTTGAGAAGATGCTTTATGACCAGGCGATGTCGCTTTGGAGTTATTCGCTGGCATACCGTGTGACGGGCAGGGAGAGCTATCTTACGATGGCAGAGAAGATCACCAGGGGCCTTCACGAGACCTTTGCCGCTGACGGGATGTATGTCTCGGCCTTCAATGCTGATACAGATCATAAGGAGGGTGCCACCTACCTCTGGAGCCTTAAGGAGCTGGCTGCGCTGCTGACCCGGGAGGAACTTTCAAGGTTCCGCGATGTGTATGTGGTAACAGAAGACGGCAACTTCGAGGGGCTGAACCACCTGGTCAGAAAGAATGCCGGGCGGGTAGATGATATTGAGGAGAAGCTTCTGGCAGCGCGGAAGCAGCGCAGCCAGCCCTTCCGTGATGACAAGATACTCAGCGGCCTGAATGCACTGACAGCAGTGGCGTTTATCCAGGCCGGCCGCAATCTGGATATGCCCGGGCTTGAGGCTGAGGCGGCAGAGCTGACACGTAAGCTGCTGGAAACTTTCCGGGACGGCTCGTCACTGGCTCATTCATTTTATGACGGGGTGATGCTCCGGCAGAACTTCCTCTCCGATGCCGCGGCAATGCTGCTGGCAGTCTCTATGCTTTACGAGACTGATGAGTCATGGGGAGAGACGATGGATTCCATGGCGGAATATGTCAGGTCATTCCGCGACGGGTCCGGCCACTGGATTGAATCTGATGCCGATGATTTTCAAAAGATATATGCATCATGGTTTGACCACCCTGTGCCTTCGGCAGTGAGCCTGGCGGAGACGGCGCTGACACGCGTGGCGCTGCTCACGGGCGGAGAGGTGACCCCGGCAGTGCACCGAAGACCATATCAGTCGGATTTTTACAATATCAACGTATTGCTGACCGAGGATCTCTTCCATCTCTATACTACCAGGGATCCGCTGTCGTGGAGCTCAATTCCGGTCAACTCCCTCCAGCGGCGCGGTGAGCCGGAGACGGTATGTTATGGCAGGACCTGCCAGGTACTCCGGAACAATGCAGCCGGCAGTCAGCAGTAGGCATAATTTTCTGTCAGGCCGCAAAAAAGGGGGCTTGAGTATACACTGCTGTATGCCCGGCGGGCAAAATCGCAATTCGCAAATTCTACTGGAACAGGTTTCCGAGCAGCCCCTGCGCCTCCTTGCCCCTGTTGGAACTCATGGGTGAGAGGGCGCGGATAAGCTTGCGGATGGGCATGCTCTGCAACCACACCTTCCCGGTACCGCGCATTGTGGCTAGGAAAATTCCCTCGCCGCCGAAGACCATCGTCTTCAGGCTGCCGGTGGTCTCGATGTCAAAATCAAGGGAGGGTTCATATGCTACTATGCAGCCGGTGTCTATCCGCAGCGTCTCCCCGCTGAGCTGCTTCTCAATCACCGTTCCCCCGGCATGAACAAACATTTTTCCGTCGCCCTCGACGCGTTGCAGGATAAATCCCTCGCCGCCGAGCAGTCCTGCTCCCAGCTTACGGTTCAGTGTGACCGACAGCTTCGTGCCGAAGGCAGCACACAGGAACCCGTCTTTCTGAACTATCAGGCTTCCGTTGACGTTCCTGAGGTCAATTGGGATGATTGATCCCGGATAAGGGGCAGCGAAGGCCACCTTGCTCCTCATTGAACCTTTGTTGGTGAAGTGGGTCAGGAAGAGTGATTCACCCGTCAGTATTCTGGAGCCTGCCTGGAAGAGCTTGTCCATCACGCCGCGGTCAGGTGATGCGCCATCGCCCATCCTGGTCTCATAGGTGATTCCCTGTTCCATATATACCATGGTGCCGGCCTCGGCAACGATTGTTTCATTCGGGTCAAGCTCTATCTCAACGAACTGGATATCGTCGCCGAAGATGCGATAGTCAATTTCATGTGATACCATAAGTCAGTGTTTTAATGATTCCGTAACGAAGTTATGACGATCCCCGCATATTACAAAATAAGAAAACAGGCAATCCATGGCTCCGGAACATGAGGATAGCCAATCCCGCATATGCAATGTCGGGAAGGCAATAGTGAAGCACTATTGCAGTTTTGCCGGATTGGGGATGATGCAAAGAAACTCGAAGGTTTCTCCGAAGGGATTCTTGAACTGGTGAAGGTCGCCCGGCCTGACATAAAGGCTCTGACCCTCCGTGACCTCATGCTCCACGCCCTTCTCATCCACGGCGAGGCCCTTTCCGCGCTCTATCTTGATTACATGCTCGTAATTATGGTTGTGAAACGGCGTGTTGCCTCCCGGTGCAACAAAGAAGTGGCGCATGATTATGTTGCCTGATCCGTCATCGGGACCAATCAGTATCTTCATCCTGACATTGCTTGCACCTTCCATCTGCACCTCCGGTGCGAAGATCCCGGCATTGTTGTTTATCTTCATGACCCTGTTGTATTTCCTGTACTCAAAGTTACTTCAGAAACGCCTGACACGCGTAAAAGTTTTGATCAAAGATGCCGAAATCGCTACCTTTATGGTTTGTACCTGTTAATTGCCTCACCCTGACATGAAGAAGATCATCCACCTCTCGGACCTGCACATCGGCTACCGCAACTGCGGGAAGAATTTCAGAACAATCATTGACAACATTGCATTCCTGAAGCGGCCGGCCTCCAACTATATCATCGTAATAACGGGTGACCTCGAGGAGAACGCCAATGATCCGCTGATTGCGGAGGAGGCGATGGAGTCTGTCGCGAGGCTCGGATCACTGGGCTACAATGTGCTCCTGGTGCCGGGGAACCACGACTATGGTACCGGCTCAATGGGAAATCCTGACTGCGTACCGGTGTTTAAGGAGCGGTTCTACAAAAATCCCGGTGTGGTTTTCCCGAAGCTGGACATAATTGAGGGCGTGGCCTTCATCGGGCTCGATTCCACGGCAGAGGAGCTCCACTGGCACGACCGTATATTCTCTGAGGGGGAGCTTGGTGATGCGCAGTTGGACAGGCTGAAGGAGCTGCTTGATGGTGGCTCGCTTGACGGGCTGAAAAAGGTGGTCTATATGCACCATCACCCGTTTGATTTCAAGCTGTGGAGGCATCTTCGAGACAGCGAAAAGCTGCAGGAGGTGATTGAGAACCGGATTGACATGCTGCTTTTCGGCCATTATCACCGCAACAAGACCACCGTGGGGAGGGTTTATCACGGGGTCTGGGGTATCCCGAGGTGCTACAACGCCGGGAGTTCAACGCACAAGAACGGAAATACGGGTTATCACCGGGTGATTGATCTTTCCCACCCGGATCCAAGGATGGATTATGACGGGATGTTCATCTGAGCCGGGCAACAGGCAACAGTGAGGTTCGCCGCAGGCGATCAGGCATTGTAGCTCCGTTATACACCGGAAAGCCGGCGGCGGAAGAATGCCAGCATCAGCACCACTGCAACCGCAACCATCATCACCGCAGCAGTGATGAAAATTGCCCTGTTGTCAGCCTGCCGTTTTATCATTATCCCTGCAAATGCCCATACAACCGCCAGTCCGATGAATGGATTCTCCAGCCTCCATATGGTCAGCGAAACGATGACCGCGCCAACCAAAATCATTATGATTGTCCAGGTCTGTTCACTGATTCCGAATCCGCCCCACCCGTAATTCACCAGCAGTGCACTGACATTGGCAATTGTGGCAATGCATATCCATCCCAGGTAGACTCCGAAACCCGCCTTGATAAATGCATCGGGCAGCCCCCTGATGAACACATTGATCCATATCAGCGATACAAGCAGTCCCAGCATCAGTATGAGGGACAGCGGCAGCCTTTCATAATGCCAGGCCACTATCCACAGGGCATTGAAGACACAGGTAAAGCCAAAGAGCCATCCTATGCGCGAGATGGCTGCCTGGTAAGAGGTGGTGAACTGGATCACGCAAAAAATGAGAAGCAGGATATAGATAAATCCCCATATGGAGAAAGTCACACCGGCCGGTGTGAAGAGGTTGGGGTAGGCATCGGAGAGCTGCCCGGTTGTCTTTCCGTTCAGCGGCAGGGCGTTCGCCAGGTAGTTCATTACCACCATACCGGCAAAGAGGATAAGATTAAGATATTTCACAGTCAGGAGATATTTGGTTAAACATCATCAGCCCATTTCCTGCAGCCGCCTGATCCGCTCCGCCATTGGCGGGTGGGTGCTCAGCAGGCTCTGCAGTCCGCCCGTGAAGGGATTGACAATAAAGAGATGGCTGTCAGAAGGTTTGCCATGATCAATGGGGTTGGCAGCCACACCGCGGCCCAGCTTGTTCAGGGCATTGGCCAGTCCCAACGGATAGCCTGACATCCTGGCCCCACCCTCGTCAGCCGAGTATTCCCTGGTGCGTGACACTGCCATCCTGATCAGCATAGCGGCGAGGGGCAGAAGCAGTATTCCAATGATTACCAGAGGATTACGACTTGAGCCCGAGCCGCTGCGACCCATCTGGCCCAGGAGGGTGATGGCGCCTACAAGTGTGGCTGCAACAGTGCTGGTGAGGGTATCGCGGTTCTTTACATGGGTCAGCTCGTGGGCCATGACACCTGCAAGCTCCTGGTCATTCAGCAGGGTCAATATGCCCTGTGTGGCCGCCACTGCGGCATGGCGCGGGTTCCTGCCGGTGGCAAAGGCGTTGGGTGTCGAATCGGGGATTATATAGACCTTTGGCATTGGCATTCCCGACCGCTGAACAAGCGATTCAACAATTGAGTAGAGCCTGGAGTTATCCTCACGGGTCACCTCCCGTGCGCGGTACCTCTTCAGCACAATCTTGTCGCTGAACCAAAAGCTGATTACGTTCATGATCAGGGCCAGGCCAAATGCGATCACCGCACCCTGGGTTCCCCCTATCAGCCTGCCCGCCACCACAAGCAATACAGTCAGAAAAGCAAGGAGAAAAAATGTTTTGAAATTACTTTGCATGATTCTACGATTTGAGGGTTAGCTTTTCACCTAAAACAGTGACAACCCGAATTTAGAAATTATTCCGGTACATTGGTTATGATGGTACGGATAAAAATCAACACTCCCTGACAGATTCTCCTCCGGGCCTGCAGAGAAACCATTTGTTGTGCTCCAGTTCATGTTTCAGAATGTACTGTTCACCTGCAACGGTTTCCACCAGGAAGTAATCTGCCACCGGATGCTTCTGGTCGGGGTCCCACTGGTACCAGCGGTCCATTACTTCCTTCACCTCGTGCCTGGTGTTCTGCCACATGAAACACTTGGGAGTCTCATCATCCCTGTAGCCTGAGTAGCATTCGGTCCTTATGTGAATAAGCTCTTTCACTCTGTCGATTTTTTTTAGTTGAAAGTTCCTCATTCACAAAGATAGGCATTTCAGTGAGTGATGTCAAGCTGGGGCGGAGGCATGAGCATCAGGGTGTATTTTACCGAGGAGAGCACCGCCTCGCGGCTGAAATGATCAGGATAGAATTTCCCGTCTATGTAATCATCCGCCTGGGAAAGGTAAAACTCACTTCCGGGCACACCCGAGATACCTCCCGGGATCACTGAAAGTGACGCATCCCAGTCGGCTGTGTTGAAGATATGTCTGACTGATGCCCCGTTTACTGCAGCAAATCCTGGTTTATAGGTAAAGAAAGGGCAGACAGTGTGATCACTTCCCCCGACCGGGTATTTCCTGGAATTCAGATGCAGGAGCGAACCCAGTATCTTTACGGAACCCAGCGGATGGGTAAAGGTGACAGAGTGTATCCTCCCCCAGTTCCAGTGTTCCGGATGGCGGCCATAATCCTTCTCAAGGGAAGCGATCGCCTCGGTAAAGCTCCGGCGTACAATATCATCCTGCGTCTCGGGGCGTTCCGTGGTGATGTCATCCACCATCCCGTCATATCCTTCCGCAAGCAACCTGTAGATGTAGTATTCGGCTGAGATATCCCACATCGACTCATACAGCTCACCAAGCTCATCGGCCAGGAGGTTTCGCCTGAAGCTGGTCCGAAAGTATTCGAGAATGGTTGGTGAGACAAGCGAAGGGTTCATATCATAATCCCAGGCGGCGAGGGTGTCAAGCATTGCTGCCTCCAGCGGTGAGACCGGGACATGATCTTCCCGGATCCTCAGGATCAAAGGGGTCATCAGCCGTGCCAGGTCAGAGTGCTGGTCAGTGATCATCATGCAGAAGTCGTCAATCCCAAACTTTTCCTTCTCCCCTATCATTGTCCTGATGCGGTTGATGCGGTATGGCAGCTCGAAGCTGTTGCTGATGAACCATGGATAGTCATCGTCCACAATCCTGTTGTTTGCCGAGGAGACATAACCTGAAGCGGGATTGAATTCCCAGGGCATCTGATCGAACGGAACATACCCTTTCCAGTCATATTCATCGGTTTCGCCGTTTCTGATCAGTATTGCGCTGCCGTTTCTGAGGGGAATTCCGCCGCCGCTGCTCATCCCGATATTGCCCATTGTGTCAGCATATACGCAATTCTGGCTAATGGCCCTGAACAGGCTGATCCCGACCCTGAAGTCGTCCCATCCCCTGGCTCGGTTAATCAGCCAGACGGCTTTCACCTCATCGCTGTCGTCATATCCGGACCACTTCATGCTGATTGCCGGATTCTCATGGCCATGAAGTCCCATCAGGTAATCATACCCGATCCATTGAAGGTTCGGAGAGATGTCGTCTGTGTCGATGCAACCGGATATCACCGGCCCTCTGTGGGTGAAACAGATGGTAACCGTATCTGCCTTTCCTCCCCTGATATTCACAACTTCTTTCATTTTAGTCATCTCCCTCCAATCACCGTTTAAAAGATACAGGCCGGGATTGTCAGGATTGAGCTTTTCGGCATAGAGGTCGATGGCATCGACCCTGAAGTTGGTCATTCCCCATGCTATGGAGCTGTTATGCCCGGCTATGATGAAAGGTGCGCCGGGGATCAGGACTCCTGTTACATTCAGTTCACCGGGGATGACCTGGTGCATCTGCATCCATATGCCGGGCGACGGCAGATTCAGGTGCATGTCATTTGACATCAGCGGCATACCGGTCTCGCTTCTGTTTCCGGATACAGCCCAGTTATTGCTGGAAGACAATCCGGAAACACCGAGTTCTGCAATGCCGGCCAGGGAAGATATCATCTCCCTGGTACGCAGAATGACGCTGTCACTCAGGGCAAAATCAGGATATACCACAGCATCCGTCGCCTGCCAGTCAGGTATCAGCGCAGCGGCCTTTTCGGCACCGATCCTGCTTACCAGCTGATATACATAGAGTTCAGCGGTAAGATTGCGGCAGTCGAGATTCCAGCCCAGCAACCCGATAATGCTGGCAATGTTTTCCAGAGTCCATGGCTCCGGAGTGTATGAGAGAAGTCTGAACTCGAGTGGCAGGTGCTTTCCGCACGAGGCGATAAAAGCATTCACACCGTCAGTATATGCTGTCAGGGAACTGAGGATACGGGGATCTTCATTATCAATGATTTGTCTCGCCTTTTCCCGGATACGCAGGCACCTGGAGAATATATCAGCCTGTACAAATGACTTCCCGAAGATCTCCGCAAGGCGTCCGGATGCGCTCCTGCGAACAAGGTCCATCTGCCACAGCCTCTCCTGTGCAGTTATGTAGCCCGTTGCCATGTAGAGGTCATGCTCATTCTTTGCATAAATATGCGGCATGCCCCGCTCATCACGGTATACAATCACGGTGTCATTAAGCCCTGTGAGAGACAGAGTCCCTTCATATTGCCGGGTTGATATTTCATCAGTGATCCCGGGCACTTCAGACAGACCCGGGAGGGAAGATGCCATGAACGCCACTCCTGCCAGGAATATTCGTACAGCAAAGATCATCCCGCGATGCAATATTTCACTAAAATTAGGATATTTTTCAGCTGAAAGCAAATAATAAGACGCCTTTCAGCGTCTTTTTAGGTCCCGGAACTCTCCCTCCTGCTTTCGCCGGCAGTTGATAGTCTCAGTCCCAACTTCTGCCGTTGATTGTCAACCCTGTAGTTCCGGGGTATATATTAGTGTAATGAAGGAAATTCCAAAGGAATCACCGTCATCCCGGCTTTATTTTTTTAGTTCTACAACAGCATACCTCGATATCTTCCAGAACCGTTCAGGATCCTTGATCTCGATGCTGGCAACAAGGCCGTCATCCTCACGGACAAACTGATACGAATCTGTGGGATGTTCAGTCACAAGTTTTGCATCCCTGGAATTCACAGGTATATATTTCAGCTGGGTGATATCAATCTGGGCAAACAGGCTGTCAGCTATATCATTGACCAGTGATTCTGTTCTGCCGATTCCGAGGAATCCCCCGTCCTTTGAGACAATCCCCAAATCTCTCAGGTCCTTGTAGCTTCCTGAGGCAATGTAAGCCCTGTTCATCTCTGCCTGCTGGGTGGTGATAACCTCTTCCCTCGCAGTAACGGTGTTCTGCAGGTCAGCAGTGAGAGTATTAAGTTCACCTATCTTTAAATCTTTTTCAGTGACAGACTGTTCAAGAGCTGCTATCTCCTTCTCATGTCCCTCAATCCTGGCTTCAAGGCCTGCTATCATTTCGCGGAGGCCTTTGATCTCCCTGCCCGAATTCTTCAGCTGGGAATTCAGGGATGCAAGTTTCTTCCTGTTTTCATCGAGCCGCAGGCTGATACTCTTAATGTCACCAAGAATCTGCTCTCTCCTGGTCAAAGTGAATTCGACATTATCAGAGTTGCGGATTGTGATAAGGTTCTCTTTTTGTTTGAGAGCATTGAGGTCATTTTCAATCTGGGTGAACGTCTGAAGCCAGTCGTTCAGGGTTGAGTCACGAACTGACAGCATCTCATTGAAGGTACCCCTCTCGTTTTCCATAAGTGCCAGCTGTTTTTCCTGGTGCCTGCTGAACCCTAGCCATGCAACGACGCCTGCCGCAACGAGAATTAACAGGCTGATGATTGCGGTTGTTCTGACTCCTCTGGCAATGCCGTCCCTGCGCGCGTTTTCCGCATAACTGATGCCTGAAGGGTCATCGCTGGCGTTATTACGGTTAGTTGTTTCTTCATTTTTCATGTTTTTCCTTCTTATTGGTTTTCCGGCCATGAAAAATGCAAAGGGTGTGCCGGGAATGGTGGTTAGCTATAATGTATTGATAACCAGAGCATCCACGAAACATCGCATCATGCGAATATGTTCAATATGAGAACTATTTTCTCAAAATGAGAAAACAGGATTTTGAGATGTCATGATTGCTTCTCTTCTTTCAGGAGCCTGTAGATTGTGGAGATCCCGATATCGAGTTTGCCGGCCACCACTTTGATATCGTTATTATGTTTCCTGAGCATGGCCTTTATGATCTTAATCTCATACTGTCGCAGCGTCAGCTCCTCATTCATGATCTCGGAGAGCGGATTTCCCGGGTCAAGGATTATATCTTCAGTTTCGATGGTTTGGTTTTCTGAGAGGGTGACCGCAAGTTCAACAACTGATTTAAGCTCCCTGATGTTTCCGGGGAAAGGGTATCCGAGCAGTTTTTGCTGTGCACTCTGTGTAAATTTCCTGAGGGGGATACCGTTTTCGGCACAGAATCTCTCTGTAAAATGACTGGCCAGGATAAGCATGTCATTGCCTCTCTCCCTCAGTGGGGGGAGTTCTATCGGGAGGCCGCGCAGCCTGTAATAGAGATCTTCACGGAAGTTTCCCTTTTTTACTTCCTCCAGGAGGTTTCTGTTGGTTGCCACAATTATCCGGCAATCGGTTTTAATGGCCTTGTTGCTTCCTATCCGCACGAACTCCTTCTCCTGTAGGGCTCTTAGCAGCTTTGCCTGCAGTGCGGGATTCATCTCCCCTATTTCATCCAGGAAAAGGGTGCCTCCGTCAGCCTCTTCAAACCTGCCTGTACGTCTGAATGTGGCGCCTGTGAAAGCTCCTTTCTCATGACCGAAAAGTTCACTTTCAATAAGTTCCGAAGGTATAGCTGCTACGTTGACTGGCACGAATGGTTTGTCCTTCCGCTTTGAGTTGTAATGAATCGCCTTTGCTGCCAGCTCCTTCCCGGTTCCGGTCTCGCCCGTAAGTATGACTGTGATGTTGGTGTCAAGGGCCTTCTCCATAAGGGTAAAAACAGCCCTGACGGCCGGACTCTCACCCATGATGGTGTTGCGGAACATATACTTGTTCTGCACTTCCTGGCGAAGAGAGGTTATCTCCCGCTTCAGACCGATGCCGTTCCTGATGTTCTGAACAGTAAAGAGAAGCCGGTCACGGATATCATTTGTCTTTACCAGATAGTCAAAGACCCCGAGCTTAAGCAGGCTGACCACCGTCTCGATATCCTTCTGTTCGGAAATGAGGATAACCTGCACCTCACTGTTCTCCTCCCTTATTTTCTTCAGGAGATCGAGGCCGTTCATGTCAGGCAGCCTGTAATCGAGGGTTACAATGTCAGGCGCTTCATGCAGGGCCTCCAGGAAACCGGCAGCCGTATTAAAGCTTCTGATCTCATAATCTGCATTCAGGCTGAGGGTGTGAACCAGGAGCCTGTTGTACCATTCGTCGTCTTCAACAACGAAGATCTTCAGATGTGTTTCAGCCATTTTCATAAAGGTAATCCGTGATCTCTTTCCGCACCTGCGGGAATCCTTTGACAAGTGATCTGACAAGGATTTCAAGCTGCCTTACATCGCCTCCATCCCTCGCAGCTTGCTCAATACGGGTCAGAAGGGAAGCCATATTTTCGGCGCCGGTATGGCGGAATTTAGGGATAAGTTTATGAGATATTTCCGCTATCCTTCCGGTCTCACCTGTTTGTAAAAGTCCGGCCATCTCAGCGATGCCTTTGTCAGCATCTGCAAGGAACGCAGCGAGCATTTCCCTTACAAACTTTTCATCTCCGCCGGCAATATGGCGGAGGTCACCGAGATCAATCCCCGGCGTAATGGAATTTGCCTCATCGCCGCCATGGCCGGCAACACTCATAATAGTCTCTGCCAGGCTTTTCTCCGAGAATGGTTTCCGGAGAAAACCGTTTATTCCCGATTTGCGGTAACGACTTATATCCTCTTCGGAAAAACCGGCACTCACGCAGATCACAGGCATTTCTGATTCACTTATCTTCAGCTCATTGCGTATATACCCTGTAGTTTCCGCCCCGTCGAGGCCCGGCATGCGCATATCCATCAGAGCCAGGTCAAACCTTTCCCTTCCGAGTACCCCGAGGGCCGCCCTCCCATCCGGAGCTTCGGAGCATTCAACACCCCATCGCCTGAAAATGGTTTTGAAAAGCATCCGGTTGTACTCCTCGTCATCAACAATAAGCACCCTGAGCTTGCCAAGCTCAGAGGGTACATCTGCAACCGGCTCAGTCTCCCCGGTCAATTGCTCCGGTTCGCCAACCCTGAGCGGAATCTCGCACCTCACCGTTGTTCCTTCATTCTTCCTGCTGTGGAACTCAATTTTTCCGTTCATCAGGTCAACGAGCTTCCTGACGATTGAGAGGCCAAGTCCTGTCCCGCCGTATCTCCGCGCGGTACTCATCTCTTCCTGGGCAAAATCCTCAAAGATGATGCTGATCTTATCCTCATCTATCCCAATCCCGGTATCGGCAAACTCCATCACTGCCAATATTTCTCCGGGTTGTTTCGCAATACCGGCAACTGAAATCCTGACCGTGCCGCCAGCCGTAAACTTTACAGAGTTGCTGACCAGGTTGATCATAACCTGCTTCAGCCGGTAGGGATCACCAATTAAAACCGGGGGGGTATCCTGATCAATGAAAAACGACAGGACAGTGTTGTTTTTCCTGGCCTGGTCAAGGAACATGGCATGCACCTCCTCTGTTATCCTTCCGATGCTGAAGGGAATCTCCTCCAGCACCATCTTCCCTTCCTGCAGTTTTGAGAAATCCAGTATGTCATTGATTATCTTTTCAAGGTGGAGGGATGACGATCTGATTATCTTCAGTTTTCCAAGGGAGTTATCATCCAGCGGTTCATGAAGCAGTTGTTCGGTAAACCCTGTTATGGAGGTCACCGGAGTGCGTATCTCATGACTCATGTTGGCCATGAACTGTTCCTTGGTTCTTGCCAGGTTTTCGGCTTCGTCCCTGGAACGTTGCAGGGCGACACGAAAGGCTTCGGACCTGTTGGCATACCTGGTGACTGTAAAGACCACCAGGGTGGCCAGGAGTATGCCCGAGATCAGGAACATGGCAAGCCAGCGGTAGGTCCTTCCGGAAAGAAGGTCTGCCTCGTATGCCTTGGCACTGAGTATTTCCGATACCTCATATTCCATCTTGGCGGTGAGGTCATAAAACTGCTCCCTGATCCTGGTGCTGGTGCCCGCCAACTGGAGTTCCTGCTGTTTCAATTTCTCCCTGACAGCCTGATCCTCCTTTTCAATCCTGTCAAGGTCAGTGAGGAGAGCCTGCTCATCGATGCGGTTCTTTTCGGAGCGGCTGAAGACTCGTCTTAGAATCCCCCTTTCAGCCTCCTGTTCTCCCTCCGTCCTGATATTCAGTCTGTCAGGCAGTTGAATGAGGTATTCAATCACGCGGTGGTCCTGGTTCAGGAAAAGAAGCTCATTCCAGATATAGATATTTTCTTCGATGAGTTTTGTAATGGTGTCTGTCTGAGTAATGAGGAGCGGGGAGTCACTGCATTCCTCCCGGAGCCTGCTGACTTTTTCATCAATCCCGGAAATAACTGAATAATAGGGCTGAAGGTCTTTTTCATCATTGGTGACAGAGTACATCCTGAAACTGTTTTCCGCCTTCTGGAGATCCATGGATATCTCGCGTATGGTCAGGAGCTTTCTGCCCGGATCAACATCAACGTTAATTGAGCTGACAATAGAAGAGAGGTTCTTGTAGGCCAGGTAGCCAGTGGCGGCCAGCAATGCAACCGCCAGAACCATCAGCAAGCCGATCTTGACCTGTATTGAGAATCTCTTCACGGTGGATTTATTGGATACAATGAACCCTAAAACTATGAAATAATATTGTCAGTCTGAATTTTTCCTGTCCGGGTTTGCTGAAATAATGCAGTAAATCACGATGCTTATAAGGGCTGCAAAGAAGCACCATATCGAGGTGAGGTACTCCTTTTATAATATCCCGGTCACAAGGCATGAGGCAGCCATCAGGGTCCCGAACATCCACATCCTCTTTATGCCGGAGATGAATAGCGGTACAAGTGTTACAAGGAGGTAAGCGCTGCCGGCGAAGCTTGCACCTGCTGAAAAACACATAAAGGTACTTCTTTGGAATTCAGCACCAAATTAAGAATTTCAATGATTTCGTGGTATATTGCTTTCAAAAGAAGAACGTCGATGAACAAGCTTGCATACCTGTTTTCACTTTGTCTCTTTATCAGCACCCTGTTTCTCAGCGGGCAGGCAGGCAGGTTCAGCTTCGCCCTGGTCACTGACACCCATATAGGGGGAAACACCGCAGATGAAGACCTGCGGCGGACAGTTGAAGACATCAATGACATTGACTCCATTGTCTTTGTAATAGTATCAGGTGACGTGACGGAATTCGGTTCGGATGCTGAGCTGCGTCTCGCAAAGGAAATCCTCGACAGGCTTGAAAAGCCCTGGTACATCATCCCCGGCAACCATGACACCAAATGGTCTGAGAGCGGTGCCAACAGTTTCCGCGTCGTCTTTGGAGGCGAGGCCTTTGCCTTCAGCCATGGCGGCTGGCTTTTTCTCGGTACCAACTCCGGACCGAACATGAGGATGGGTCCGGGGCAGATACCGAGGGAAAACATTGTATGGCTTGATTCTGTTCTCAGCATTCCGGCCAACAGGGCGATGAAGATTATATCAGTCAATCACTATCCTCTTGACGAAGGGCTGAACAACTGGTACGAGCTGACCGGAAGGCTGAAGCAGCTTGATACGAGGCTGGCCCTGTGCGGTCACGGTCATTCGAACAGTGTTCTGAATTTCGAAGGTATTCCGGCTCTCATGGGCCGTTCCAACCTGCGCGGGAACCATCCGCAGGGAGGATACAATATCATGACCATCACGGGCGACACTCTGCTTATGGCTTCGGTCAGGCAACCGGGAACAGGTGAAGGAACGGAGGCTGCAACCGGCCACGGTGCAGCCACGATGCCTGCCTGGGCCTCGGTAAGGCTTGAGAGGCAAGATTTCAGCGCTGACACCACCAGATGGCCGAGGCCTGACTATTCAATGAATAAACGGTACAGCCAGGTGCGCGAAGTATGGCGTTTCCAGGAAAAAGCTGACATCGGGGCCGGAACCCTGGTTACAGGGAAGCTGGCAATCATCACCAGCACCGCCGGTGAGGTGAAGGCACTTTCCCTCAGGAACGGGCGTTTGAAATGGTCCTTCCCCACCGGGGCAAAGATTTACGGCACTCCTGCTTCCGACGGGAAAAGAGTCATTGCAGTATCAGCCGACGGCATGGTAAGGGCCTTCACCCTTAAGAGAGGCAGGCTGCTGTGGAGTTTTGACACGCAGCAACCGGTGGTGGCCTCCCCGGTCATCAGCGGGGACCGTGTTTTCATTGCGGGCTCGTCTGGCCGCTGTCATGCGCTTGACATTAACAGCGGTTCCGTGCTCTGGACCAACGGTGACATTAACGGGTTCGTTGAGACCATACCGCTGATATACAAGGACATGTTGATCTTCGGCACATGGAACAACCGGCTTTATGCCCTTGAGATTGCAACAGGAGTCACCAGGTGGGTATGGAACAACGGGTATTCAAACAGGATGCTCTCTCCTGCGGCATGCGTACCTGTGGCTGCCGGAGACCGTCTGTTCGTGGTGGCGCCAGACAGGAAAATGGCCTGTCTCGACGTCAATACCGGGAAACTCCTGTGGCAATCCGACCTCGGCGGAGCAACCGTCAGGGAATCGATGGGGCTCTCTGAGGACAGGAGACTGGTGCTGGCCAAAACGATGGACGGCAAAGTCATCGGTGTCAGTGCTTCGGGCGACAGCCCGGAGATATTATGGAAATCTGATTTCAACATAGGATATGACATTGCCCCGGGAGTGATCACAGGGCGTGACAGAATCATTTTCATTCCCTCTGACAAAGGTATTGTACATGGTGCCTCGCGGGATAACGGGACGCTGCTGTGGAGCCACAGGATCTCATCATGCCTCATCAACAACATCGTACCGTTGAAAGGCAATGGCCTGATTGTCAATTCCATGGACGGGGTGGTGGTCAGGCTCGGCTGGTAAGGTCGGAAAGCCCCGGCTCTTTGTCACAAGGGTCTGGCTCTGTACGGTTCGCCGAATGGCTCATCAATCTGAAGGTCGGGCTTGCCGAGAGGTTTAGCAGGGCAAATAATGGCACGTGTTTTGCAAAAAAAAGATTTTGATTTTAGTCGCCGAGTTTTTATCTTTAGTGATTAACTGATCGGATTTTCTTAACGCAAATATTTAACACTTTCTTAAACAACAACGAAAATTATGCCAGGATTTATTGATGAATTCCTTAAGAGCTATGGCCCTGAGGTGACAAAACAGATGTCAAGCAACTTCAATGTTGACCAGGGCACGGTTCAGAAGCTTATCCCTCAACTGGCGCCGCTGATTCTTGCGGGTCTCAAGAAGCAAAAGGACACGCGTGGCGGGGATGAGAGGGTAGATCACATCCTCAACAAATATGGGGACTCCTCCGTGCTCAACAACATTAAAGATCTGATTTCCAACAAGGCACAGGCACAGGATGTTGATCCGAACCTGGGCGGGCTTCTGGGTGATGCAGGAGGACTGCAGGCTGCCCAGGCTCTGGCCAGGAAGATGAACATTGATTCTTCGACGATCATGAAGATGATCCCGGCGCTGGCACCCCTGGTACTGGGAGCGCTTACTAAAAAACGTGACACCAGTGGCAAGGGAATCTCAGGTGTAGGTGCACTCCTGGATGCTGACGGTGACGGCAGTATCCTTGACGACGTGGCAGGATTCCTGCTCAAGGGCGGCAGCTCAACCCAGTCAAGGGGTGGCGGCCTCCTCGGTTCAATCCTCGGGGGGATCACCCGCCGCAGGTAAACCGCGTCACCATGAAACAGCCGGTACTTTTCCTGTCTGTTCTCCTGGTACTCTGGATAACCGGTGCATCATACTGGTATGTATGCAAGATAAGGTGCGACTGCAAGAAGGCAGTCGCACCTTCCGTTGAAATCCAGGCTACCCCGGATACCACGGCTCCGACCCCTGAACAGCTTCTCCTCGCCTCCGTAAATGAGGCAAAACAGTATCTCTCTGCATCAGGAGCCGGGAAAGGATTCTTCCCCACCTCATCCGCCGACGGAGACATGAGCGGCATAAGCGATGAATATCTGAAGAAGCTGAAACTCGTGCTTGACAATAACCCGGCCGCCCGTGTGGAGGTGACCGGTCATACTGACATCACGGGCACGGCTCCATTCAACAAAGAGCTCGGCCTCAGAAGGGCTGAATTCGTAAAATCTTACCTGGTCAACGCAGGCATAAAAGCGGAACAGATTGTGACATCATCGAAGGGTTCATCAGAACCTGCAGCGTCAAACAGCACGCCCGAAGGGAGAGCCGCTAACAGAAGAAGTGAAATCAAAGTAATAATTTAAACATCATGGCAGAACGTTTTACAGCAGATCTGCTGTTCATTTTATTTGTGCTGCTGGTGGCAGCATTGCTTGGTTTCCTCATCGGTTACCTCCTTGAAAGGGGCCGCTGCAGGAGACGGATAGCCGTACTGGATGAGGAAATAGAAGGGCTGAAGGCGAAGATACGCAGGCTGGAGGAGGAGAAGACAGCGCTTGACGCGAAGCTGAGACTGGCAGTGGATGAAAAAATCACCCTCACTGCAAAGATTGACGGTCTGGAGGGAGACAAAACAAAACTGCGGGAGGATACTCGCAGAATGGACGACGAGATCGCCAGCCTCAAACTGACAATAGACAGGCTTGAGAAGGAAACCGTGGCGCTCAGGGCAGCTCACGACGAAGCACTGAAGGCAGCAGAAGCCCGTATTGTCCCGGATACGCCCCTGGCCGCCATGGCTCACGAGGAGCCGGTGGCACCTGAGGTGTTCAGACCTGACGACCTTGAGGTAGTGATAGGAATCGGGCCAAAGATTGCAAGGCTGCTCATCAACCGCGGGATAACAACCTGGAAAGCACTGGCAGAAACCTCTGTTCCTTACATCCAGGAGATACTCGACAAAGACGGCGGTGAGCGTTACCGTATCCACAACCCTGAGAGCTGGCCCCACCAGGCCCGCCTCCTTGATGAGGGCCGGTGGGATGAGTTCCGTGAATTGCGGGAACGGCTCTGGACCGAAATTAAATAGAAATTTCTGCCCTTCATGCATGTAACGACGGGTCTCAGACCCGTCGTTACGTGGTATTATGCACAATTCCTCTTTAAAAAGAGGAGAAAAATCCTATATTTGTTATTCAGGGTGTGGAATACCATTGGTAATAACATAAAAAAAGGAGGTGCTGATGACTTTTAACGAGGATTTCTTTTACCGTCCCCGGAAGTACAATACTATTGAATTATGGAAAAATGTAACGCCAGAACAGTGGAATGACGCTGGATGGCAGAGAAAGAATTCAATCAGGTCTGTTGACCAGTTGAAAAGGGTGGTCAGGCTGACTGATCACCAGGAATCAGAAATAAGAAGAACTATCGGAACGCTGCGGCAGGAAGGCAAGGAACCGCTCAGGATCACTCCTTACTACGCTTCGCTGATGCAGGAAGATCCCTTTAATCCTGTATTCTTCGGAGAGAAATCGCAGAAAAGGCTCGATCCCATATTCTGGCAGAGCGTCCCCACTCCTGCCAACCTGATGTTCCCCGACGCCGGTGTCGAGGGAGCCATGAGCGAAGGATCACGCAGCTACGGTGCTGCCTATCAGCGCTACCCGAACAGGGTGGCGCTCTTTGTTGCAGAGAACACCAGTTGCGCATCTTATTGTGTTCATTGCCAGCGGGCAAAATCGCTCGACACCACAGCCGACGTGAACAGCAGGGAAGTTGACAGGGGATTGTTTTACATAGGTTACAACCGGAACATCAACGAGGTGCTTGTCACCGGAGGTGATGCGCTGATGATCAGCTTCAGGCGGCTGAAGTACATTCTTGGAGAACTGAGCCGCATACCCCACCTGCGGGTCATTAGGATAGCCACCAGGGTGCCGGTGGTGCTGCCGATGCTCATAACTGACGAGCTCCTGGAGATGATCCGGACCGCATCGAACAGGTACAGTAAGGGGCCGGAAAAGAATGTCTACTTCATGACCCACATCAACCATTACCAGGAGGTAACGGCAGACCTGGCCGCCGCCGTGAAGAAGATCACCGGCCATGGTTTTACTATCCGCAACCAGACGGTGCTGCTTAATCATGTCAATGACCACTACCGGACCCTGGCAGAGACATTCAGGCGGATGTTCTGGATCGGAGTCCACCCCTACTACCTCCTACAGTGCCACAAGGAAAAGGGGATAGTCCACTTTATCACCCCCATTCAGGTGGGAAAGATCTACATGAAGCACCTGCAGGGATGGATAAGCGGTATCACGGTACCGCGTTATGCAGCCAACATCGAGGGCGGTGGCGGCAAGGTGCTTCTGATGCCATCAGGGCATGACACCCTGAACCTCGATACGAACATCGATGACAAGATCTCCGAGAGTTTTGCCAATGTGCTCACCTGGGATCACAAGAAGATCGTGAAATACGAGGCTCTTGGCAGGGCAACAAGGGAGGAGTATGAGATGGCTGTCGGCATAATGGACCGGTTCATTGGGCGCAAGGGGGTGTTCGTACCGAGGATTATAATAGTGGATGAAAAGGGGAACCACCTCGAGACAACCAACCGGACAAAGTTGCCAACCTTTGAGAAAACAAAAAAGGCGGCGTTGCTCGATTATGAGCTGAACAACGGGGATATGCCCCTGACCAATCCGGTGGATGCATATGATGAGATTGAGGCTGCCTTCCTGCGGTCAGGTTACGCTTCATAACGTGATGATCTGCATCATTTGCAGGTAGCGGCGGGTCTCAGACCCGCCGCTACGTCATCGTATGCAGAATACACGGTTGGCAGATGAAATTCGATTATTGCAACGGGGCAACCACCTCTATCACCTCCGGAAAATCCATTCCGATTTTCTTCAGGTGCTCAATGGTCGGTATACCGTTGTTGTTCCATCCGCGGCGCTTGTAGACCGCATCGCGAAGGAGGTCATACTGCTTCTCGCGGAACTGTCTCGTCACCTTTATCTTTTCTTCAGTGCTCATGCCCGCGGGGTCAACACCAATCTTCTCCTTCATCTGCTTGTCATAACGCTCCTGCCGTGAGAGATACTCCTCCACTGTGACGGGCCCGCATGCGCGATAAGGCTGATCATCATCCTTGCGCCTCCCGTAACCACGACGTATGTTAAACACTCTCTGGAAGTTATATACCCTCTCCGAATCCTCTATCAGCCTGTGCTTGTCGAACTCCCTGCCTGTCACCGACTTGTAGATGGTGACGTAGTTGTCTACGTGCTCGGGCACCTTTGCCGGTTCATCGGTCTGGGCATTGGTTTCCGGCTCCACATCGTTCCATGGCAGTTTGCAGAGGCCCACCAGGCCGAACCAGGTACGGAACATCGGGAAGTAGTGAAGCGCTTCGGCCTTGTTCTCGAATGTCGGGATCTGGTTGTTGACCATATCCATGAAGATGAGCCATGCCTCGTCATGCTGGGGCCCCTTGTTTGTCATTGCGTATCCTCCCTGCTGGGCAAGCGACTCCTTCGACATGTACTGTGAATATTCGAGGCCTTTGTTTTCCATTCCGATATCCTGCATGAACTGCGGGTCGCCCCATCCCTTTTCGGTAAAAATCTTTTTCATCCGGCGGATACCCTGTCCGGCTATCAGGCCGAATCCCTCGCCGCGTGACACCCTGTGAAGAAGTTCCAGTGCATCAGGAATGTTCCCGAATTTCAGCTCGAGGCCGCCGGTGCGCTCCTTGTTCAGGATGCCGTTCTCATAGCACTCCTGGATGAATGCCAGGCTTGTGCCCCAGGTGATGGTGCAGATACCGTAGGTATCGCAGTAAAAGTTTGTTTCAATGATATAGCGCGGATCAAAGAATCCTCCGTTGGAACCCAGGCCGGCAGCTGTTTCATATTCCGGGCCGTCAACAATCACCTTCTGCCCTGCATAGGGTCCGGTGGTTATCTCGTAGTCGTCAATAGCCTTCGCACATGCCATGTTGCATCCGATCCAGCAGCCGTCGGGAATGCCCTGGGTGAAGAAGGAGGTCCATACTGCGGAGTCGATCTTCGGGGCATCCTTATGTGATCCGAACTTGTAGTTGTGTGTGGGCAGCAGATCATGGTCGTCCATGATCTCCATCAGGTGTGCCGTACCCACCTGGCGCATGCGGCACTGCTTGTCGTCAAGCTCGCGCATCTCGCGGTTGAAGCGACGCCCGCGCTCCTGGATGGCTTCAAGGTCAACCACATTGTTGAGATTACCCTTTACGCCGGGAATCTTGCAGACGACTGCCTTGATCTTTTTGTTGCGGAAAACGGTGCCGATGCCGCCGCGGCCGGCCTGCTTCATCCTGATCTTCTTGCGCTTGTTGTCATAGAAAGTGAAGTTGAGCATGCCGATGAGCGAGTTGTCAGCTGCAGAGCCGGTGGAAACAATACCTATGTTCTTCCTGTCAGACTCATCATTGGCGAACATATCGGTGAGCTGCTCGGTAAGCACGTGACTGTCAATGGCTTCGGCCGGCGCCTCGAAGACCTCGATGTAATGCTCCACACCATTGATGAAAACAATGACATCATTGGCGGCCTTGCCCTGCAGTTCGATGGCATCGAAACCCGAGAACTTCAGGAAAGGTCCGAAGAAGCCACCCACGTTGCTGTCCATCACCGAGTCAGTCTGCGGTGAGATGGTAACCACCAGCGATTTACCGGAGCCTGAATACTGGGTGATGCCGCCAACAGGGCCTGACGATATGATAATTTCATTTTCGGGGTCATCCCATCTGGTATCCGGCTTGGTGGCGTCCCACAGGAGCCTGAGACCATATCCTTTTCCACCGATGAATTTTTCCTTCATCACCTGCGGAACAGGTTTTTCCTTCATCTCGCCGGTACCGACGTTGATGTACAGGGTTTTGTCGGTATAGCCTTTATCAAGCGGAGTCCATTTGTAGTTCCACCTGTTTATTAGCCTGTGTCTTGCCTTGAGTTCGCTGATGTCCATATTATGTTTTTCTATTGTTTCCGATGATAATTACAAATATCTGGTATAAATATCCGTAATCTAATGATAATAGTCAATATGCAGCCGATTGCCAGACGCACTAAAATTGCGATTTGGGATTTGCGATTTGCGATATGCATGATACCTTTGCACGCATGAAGATCACCCTTAACAATGAACCGATGACCATTGACGGCGACACCGTTACCGTCGAGAGACTGCTTGAGCTCAGGAAATATACATTCCGGCTCAGGATAGTTAAGATCAACGGGCGGATTATTGACCGCGACAGCTATGCCCGGGAGATGATCCATGACGGTGATACTGTGCAGGTGATCTATCTTATGAGCGGAGGATGACGGCACAGGAGAATAATGATAACGGCAAAAGCCGGAAAGGCGATTTCTGGCAGCGGTTCACACTGGCAGCCCTGATCGAAAGGATGCCGCCATGGATGAAGAACAAGTATATCCTTACCCTGCTCATCTTCATCGTCTGGATCATCCTGCTTGACCCCAACAACCTGATTTCGCGGGTACGCGAGATAAAAAACCGCAGCAGGCTTCAGCAGGAGAAGGAGTACTACATGAGCCGCATCGAGGAAGACCGCAGCAAGCTCAATGAGCTACGGACCAGCAACGAGAACCTTGAGAAATACGCGCGTGAACAGTACCGCATGAAAAGGCCTGACGAGGATCTCTTCATCATCGTCACACCCGAGCAGGAAAGGAAGATCAGGCGTGAACGGAAGGTGTCAAAAACACCGAAGCCTGCTCGCAGGCAGGCTTCGGAAAAATCACAGAAAAAGTAATTATTTCTTCGCCTTTTCGGCGCTGTATTTGGCGTTCAGGCCGGCGATGACATCAGATGTGACATCAAGTGTGGTGTCGCTGTAGAGCACCGGGCCGGGGAACTGCTTGGCCAGGATATACTGGTATCCGCGGTCAGCATTGAACTCAACAAGGTAAGAGTTGATATACTCGAGCACCTGCCTCTGTGCGACAAGCGATTCCTCATTGAGGTTATAAGCCATCTCGTCACGCCTTGCCAGCAGTGTCTGCTGCTGCTGCTGCAGTGTCTGCTCCATCTCGGCAGCAGTGGCCCTGGTAACCAGTCCCTTCTGCACCTTGTTCTGGAAGTCTCTCACATCGCGGTCAAAAGCCTGCGACTTGGAGGCGAGTTCAGCCTCGGAGCTCTTCGTCTTCTCCTCAAGTTCAGTTGATTTGTCCTTTGCCATATCAAAGTTGGCAATCACCGAATCAAGTTCAACATATGCTATTCCGCCGTGTTGTTTCTTCACTGCGGACTCATCGGTGCCGGCCGGCTTGTTCTTGCCGCATCCGGAAGACATGAGCATCACCGCGGCCACCATCACTGTCAATATCAGGGTGTTCCTTGCAACAGTTATTCTATTCATTTCAGAAATTAGGTTATGGTTCAACAATTTGTTGCACAAACATACATAAATTTTAAATACGACAAAGAGTGTCAGAAAGTGCAGTCGTTGATGAGCTGGAGCCCGGAATCATGAAAACCGGGAAAGGATGTGGATGATGCTGACCGGTGACTGTCGGTGTGCGTGGGCCGGAATCAGAATTCCGGGCAGGGGATGGCATGGATCCTTCCGCCGCGCTTAACCTGCGATGAGGTGAACGAATATATCAGCGAGATTTCATATGCGCCACCGGAAGATGTGATTAGGTTCGAGATTGTAAAGTCATAGCTCAGCCCTATGTTCAGCTGATCGGTCTTGATGCCCAGCATGCCGATGATTGCATCGCCCGCCTGGGCCGACACATCCTTCGAGGTGGCAAAGGGAATACCCCTGTACCAAACGCCAAACACCAAAGGATTCTTGTAATAGTAAACACCGATGTCCGACTGGAAGAAGTCAGCCTGGAACATCACATTGGCCGCAACGGACAAAACTTCCTCAAGTTTCTTCTTCAGGCGCCCGCGGCTTATGATCTGGAATCCGCCAAAGAGATCGACCTTTATCGGGACCGATGTGTTCTCACCCCAGAAAGATGTTTTTGGTCTGAGCAGGTGGTCAATATTGAATCCGCCCCATGTTTTCTGGTTATAGGCAAGTCCTGACACGGCGAAGTCGATGTCGGCAACATTGTCAAAGGGAGGCGGTGTGATGGGGGGCAGCGTTCCTCCGGTGGTTATCTGGCTGTTCCACACCAGCTTGGTGAGGTCGAGGCCAAGATAGGTGAACTTGAAATTTACTCCGGGCCTGATATGCCATTCATCATTCACCTGGATGTCATAGGAATAGAGCAGTCCCAGGTTTGTGGTGCTCAGGTCGCCGGAGCCGGCAACGTCGTAAGTTGCGAGGAATCCGATTCCCGAGTTGAAATTCGGTACCGCCTTGTCGAATGAAAAGCTGTATGTGTGGAATACTCCTGGGATGGAAGGCCACTGGTTGCGCCAGTTGAGTGCCAGACGGTAGTCTTCCGTTGCTCCTGCAAAAGACGGCGCCAGGTATAGCTGGTTGGCATAGAACTGCGAGAACTGTGGGTCCTGACTATTCGCGAAAAGCGAGAAGGTTAGAAGCAGACCTGTCAGATATTTAGCTCGTAATGGCAAACCGGATCCGATTTTAGTTACACAAAGTAGCTAATTATACGGCCAAACCTCAGGAAGGTTACATCAATTTATATCAACAATCTGCCCATATAATGGGCAAGATATTAACAGGTCTTCCACAACCAACTAATAGTCAATATTTTAAAAGCGTCACATCACCTGCCATAATAAATTTCTGTCCGTTCCGGTAAGTGCCACGGACCTTCCACACATAGACTCCGGGAGCGCATAGATCGCCCTTGTGGTAGCCATCCCATCCCAGCTCAGTCTCGGTGCTTTCGAAGACCAGCATTCCGGCCTTGCTGTATATTTTTAGATTGTAATCTTCGATGCCTGCGGCGACAGGGTGAAACACGGAACTCTCCTCGTCAGTACGTGTGTTGTAGTAACCGCCTGTCGGGCCTCCCTCATTGGGAACGAATGCGTTGGGAAACCTTATGTACATTCCCCTGTCGGTGAAGAGGTCGCTTACCGTGACAGAATCGGCGCATCCTTCAGCTGACCAGGCAACCAGACGGACATTGTATGTGCCCATATCGGCGTACCTGTGTGAAGGATCTTTGAGTGTTGAGAAAATCCCGTCACCGAAGTCCCAAAGATAATCGACCGCCTCTGTGGACAGATTCACGAACTCCACCCTGTCACCCTCATTCCACGGGTCATTTTTTCGTACCTCGAAGGCGGCTTCAGGACGGCCATGCACCTCTATTACAATGCCGGCCGAGGATGAGAGTCCCTTCCGGTCGGTGACGGTCAGTGTCACAGTGTAAGCGCCGGGTATGTCATAGATGTAGTCAGGATTCCTGAGTGATGAGGTTCCCCCGTCGCCAAAGTTCCATAAGATTTTATGTCCTTCTTCCGCGTTGCACGCGAAGCTGACATGTAGCGGGACGCACCCGGAGACAACCGATGATTCAATTTCCGGCAACGCTGCCGGCGAGGCTGCAGTGATGCCGCTGCTGGCGATAGTGCTTACTTTTACAGTCTCCGCTGCCGGAGGTCCGAAGGTCAGTGCCGGTTCGCGGTCGGGCTGCCTGTCGAAGGATACACCGGCTGATGTCGTTGCTGCAGCCGTTTCAGTCAGCGGGGCAACTGATGCCTGAACAGAGTCATCTATCGCAATCTCCCCTTCCCCGGCAATAACTGCCTCACCGGTCACCCCGGTCACAGTCTCCTGCTGTACACCCGTTGCGGATGGCCCCTTCTCGTCGCCAGGGTCGGAAAAGATCATCACTCCCGCAACTGTCAGTGCCGTCACGGCTGCGGTGAGATAATAGAAATTGAATCGTGAGATATTGAAACGGAAGAACTCGCGCCGTTCGAGGCGGCGCATAACACGGCCCTCCAGGTCACTGCCGGCAACCATCTCATTCTCTTCCAGCTTGCTGCGGAAGAGATCCTCAAGACCGTTATCTTTCTGTTCCTCTGTCATCTCCTGTTCATGAAAATTTCCCTTTCATCCGTGCCAGGTCTTCGAGCTTCTTCCTCAGAATTGCCCTGGCCCTGCTATACTGGGATTTTGACGTATTGACGTCTATTCCAAGCATCTCTGCAATCTCATGGTGCTTATAGCCCTCTATTGTGTAGAGGTTAAAGACCATCCTGTATCCCGGTGACAGTTCAGCGAGGACCCTGCACAGATCCTCGGCGTTATAAAAATCCTCCTCGAAACCGGCTGTTCCCGTCTCGGTGCTGACGTACTCATCGATGTCGACCTGGTGCTTGTGCCTCAGGTTCCTGTGGTAGTACGTGATTGCCGTGTTTACCGTCACCTTTCTGAGCCATCCCCTGAAAGAACCAGTGCCCGAATACTCACTGACGTTGAAATATATCTTCAGGAACGCTTCCTGCAACATATCCTCGGCCTCGGGCCGGTCAGTGGCGTATCTCATGCAGACGCCCAGCAGGTATCCTGAGTACTGTTTCCACAGGGCCTGCTGTGCATTTCTGTTGTGCCTGATACAGCCATCAATGATATGTTGTTCACTCATCATCAGCTGAGCACTCTGAGAAGACAAGGGAGACTGAAAAATGGTTGCAAGCGGTGATATTTTTTTTCAAAATAAGGAAAAAAAATGTATTAAATCATGGAATGCTTCTGATATCCGTCATTGAAATAAGGGCAGTGTCAGAACTATTTTTGGGAGTTGAATTTTAATGTGAAAGCAAATCCTATGACAAGAATATTACAGCACCCGATACTTGAGATTCCCCGCAACGAGGAGACCGCCTTTAAATATAACGGAACTTTTGTGAAGGGGATGAAGGGTTTTACGATAGCTGCCGCATTGCACCAGTCGGGTTATCCTGTTCATACGCACAGCCTTGACAACCGCAACAGGAGCCTGGAGTGTGGCATAGGCAAGTGCGGAGCATGCGAGATGCTTGTTGACGGCGTGGTCAGGCGCATATGCATCACCCCGGTTGACGGCGTAAGGGAAGTGGCCGAGATACCTGCAGGATACCATTCAGCAACAGCGGTGAAGGCCAACGGCGAAACGCGCAGGGTATACCGTACCACCGTGGCAATTGCCGGAGCCGGCCCGGCAGGGCTGGCAGCCAGGGAAATGCTTAACAAACATGGCGTGCCTAACCTGGTGATCGACAGCAACGATCATATCGGCGGCCAATTCCTGATGCAGACACACCAGTTCTTCTTCTTCGAGAAGGAGAAGCAATTTGGCGGGATGAGGGGATTTGACATTGCAAAGAACCTGGCGGGGGAATCACACGCGGGCATCATGCTCAACTCGACAATATGGGATATACTTGAGGGGAAAAGGATAGCCGCGAAGAACATGCGTACCGGGGAGATATTTTACGTTGACGCACAATATATGATCGTCGCCACCGGCGCAGTCCCCTTCATGCCGGCCTTCGGCAACGATGACCTGCCGGGGGTCTATACCGCCGCGGTGATCCAGAAAATGATGAACCAGGAGTTCACCCTGCTGGGCAGGAACATACTTACCGTGGGTGCCGGCAACATCGGGTACCTCACCTCCTACCAGCTGATGCAGGCCGGTGCGAAGGTCAAAGCCATCATAGAGGCAATGCCATACGAGGGGGGCTTCCCGGTGCAGGCCAACAGGGTGAGGAGGCTGGGTATTCCGGTCATCCTGTCGCACACCCTGGTCAGGGCTATTCCCAACAGCACCAATGACGGCATATGCGGGGCAGTGATAGCCGAAAGCCGCAACTTCACCCCCGTCCCGGGAACGGAGAAGATCATCGAAGGCATTGATGCCATCAACATATGTACAGGCCTTATCCCCGACAACCAGCTCCTGATCAAGGGTCGCGAGGTGTTCGGCACGAAGGTGTTCGCCGCAGGCGACGCCATGCGGATCGGTGAGGGTACCACGGCAGTGCTTCGCGGTAAGCAGGCCGCCATGGAGATCATCCAGGAGATGGGCGTGCGCAGTAACTACAACGAATATCTCTCATTATCAAAGGAATACATTGATTCACAGCAGCACCCGACAAGGATCATTGAGAACCCGTGGATGCCTGACGAAGCAAGGATGAAAGCGAGGCCGTTCGTGATAATTGACTGCCTATACAGTTTCGCCTGTAACCCGTGCCAGTTCGCCTGCCCCCACGGGGCGATAACCAAGGCGTCGCCTGACACGGTGCCGGCAATAGACTATGACAAGTGCACGGGGTGCCTGGCATGCGTTTACCAGTGCCCCGGGCTGGCTATCTTCGGATACAATACCGCGAAGAACCAGCTGTTCCTGCCCGTGGAGTATTTCGTGGAGGAGGGCAGTGAGGTCTGGCTCGTTGACAATGACGGTAAGAAAGTCGGCGAGGGTGTCATCGAGAAGGTGATGATGAAACCCAACAGGACAAATGTTGCAAGGGTAAGAGCCATTACACCGGCAGGCACGGACATTGTCAGCGCCAGGGGCTTTATCGCGAAGGAGAACTATCCTGTGCCTGTGACCTTCACCCCTGCTGCCAGCATGGAAGCAAAGGAGTATGTTTGCCACTGTGAGGATGTAAAGCTGGAAGAGATAATGGCGGTCATCGGCGACAGGAAATACATATCTGTTGACGAGATCAAGCATACAACGCGTCTCGGGATGGGTCCCTGCCGCGGCAAACGGTGCATAAAGAGGCTCTCGATGCTTCTCAGACCGGCGGGCATAGAGATTGTAGGTGATGCCACTCCCAGGGCCCCTCTCTCAAACCAGATCACCATGGGGGAACTCTTCCCACAGGATACACCTGAGATAATTGTCACCCAGGGTGACAGCAGGAAGGTGAAGGTGGGAGCGCTGGTTGCCGGCGGAGGAATAACCGGCAGCGCCCTTATGCGTTACCTGGCCGAGGCCGGAATGAAACCCGTTCTCATCAACCATGACCGCGGATCATCATGGCGCAACATTGCCGGGGGAAGACCCAACTTCAGCGTACCCGAACTGTCTGACCTGGCAAGGCATAACCATGAGCTGTTCAGGGAGCTTCAGAAGACCGGCGAGATAAACTACAGGGAAATCAAATACGTGACCTTCGCACATGACGAGACCATGATGAGCCAGCTCGAGGCCTCTCTGGCCTGGTCAGACGGCGAAATGGTGATGCCGGCCGACTATGCGGCGAAGATTGCACCGGGAATCAACCCGGAGATGAAGAAGACTTACAGGGCGGCGCTGCTGACCAACGATTGCTGGCAGGCAACGCCCGGCAGGGTCATTGACCTGATAAGACACCTGGGAATCAAGGCAGGAGGCGCTGTAGAAGAGGACAGCACAGTCACGGCAGTGAGCCGGAACGGCCGCGAATACACCGTAACCGTGCAGAACCACCGCGGCGAATACGTGGAGTATGAGACTCCCGTCTTCATCAATGCCATGGGCGCTCATGGTGAGGAGTTTGCCCGCAGCCTGGGGCTATATACCGGTACCTACGGCGTCCGGCACCAGGCTTTCATCACCAGGCGACTGCCGATGATGGGACCGGGCAATACCCCGCTTCCGATGCTCATAGACCGTCGTAACTACAAAGGATTCATAGCAGTATACGGACAACAGCTGGGTGAAACCGGACAGATTATTGGATGTGCATCGCCTGCAGCCGATCCTGCCGAAGCGGGAAGAAACCTGAAGATAAACAGCAAAGAGTTCATGGAGATCGTGTCAGAGGTATTCACCTCATGGCTTCCCGAGCTCTCAACAGCAGGATTCCAGTCGCTCTGGAGCGGTTACTACACTGAGCCGCGCATGTACATCGATCCTGAACACGGTCTCTTCCTCGGGCTGCGCGGGCAGGGATTCATGCTGGGACAGTACCTGGCGAAACTGTATGTAGATAAGCTGACGGGGCGTGAGGTGCCTGCATACTTCAGCAGGCTGTCACTCAAGGGCGACGGGCTGCCGGAAAAGGCTTTCAAGTAAAAGGCACCATAAGCGCCGGCGAGCGGCGGAAATAGTCTCCGGGGATTCCTTTTCTCCAGCCGCGATCCGGAGTAATCAGACAGGTTATCAGGTATTAACCTTTTTCATATCTTTGAGCGCCAAAAAAAATAAAAGCACTTAAAGATGTTCAACAAGTTTATTGCCTCTATCCTGCCCTGGTTCCCGAAGAAATTCATCTGGATCTTTTCACGCGCCTATATCTCAGGAGTGACCATGGCTGATGCCATGCGGGTCTCACGTGAGTTGAACGCGCAGGGTGTCAGGGTGACCCTCGACGTACTGGGAGAATTCATCAAGTCGCTTGATGAGGCCGAAGCCAACAAGCAGGAGTATCTTGACCTGATAGAGGAGACCCAGAAAAACGGGATAAACGGCAATTACTCGCTCAAGCCGACAAGCTTCGGGCTGCTTCTTGACAAGGAGGCATGCTACCGGCTGATGCGCGAGATAGTGGCAAAGGCAGCATCATACAACAACTTCTGCAGGATTGACATGGAAGACTCTCCCTGCACTGACCTGGAGATTGAGCTTTACAGGCGTCTTCATGCAGAGTTCCCGCGCAATGTGGGACTGGTGGTGCAGGCATACCTGAAGCGGACCTGCAGTGACCTGGAGAAGATGCTTGACATGAACACACCGGAGATACCCACCAACTACCGTCTCTGCAAGGGCATCTACATCGAGCCGGCTGAGATAGCCTACAAGAAGTACGAGGAGATCAACAAACACTATCTTGAGGATCTCGAATTCATGTTCCGGAATAAGATATATGTCGGCATTGCCACTCACGACAAGCCGCTGATTGAGGGAGCATATGAGCTGATAAGGAAATACAATGTTCCCAAAAATATGTACGAGTTCCAGATGCTTTACGGGGTCACCCCGAAGCTGCGCCAGAGCATCGTTGACGGCGGTCACCTCATGAGGGTCTACGTCCCGTTCGGGGAAAAATGGTTCGGATATTCAACCAGGAGGCTGAAGGAAAATCCGAAGATAGCAAGCCACATTATCAAGGCGATTTTTGTAAAAGGTTGATTGTCAAACTATTGCTTACTGCCTGATGGTTATTGCCTGATAAGCAGCGAGTCATGCACCTGCTTCAGGTAATCCATCTCCCTGGCGGAGATGTGCGGAGCAGGAGGTTCGGGATCTTCCGGCAGGCCTTTGGCAGCCAGATATATTAAAGGTATCAGTGTTAGCGGGCTAAGCCCGATCATCCGGTCAGAAGCGATCTGACCCTTGTTATAGGCATCCATCCTTTGTTTCTGCCTGAGCACCTCGTAATTTGTTGCAGGGTCTCCCAGTTCAGGGGGATTGGCCAGGCCCTGGTAGACGGCCATTCTGAGATTGTTGGTGGCATTGATCACATCCTGGTTCGGGGATGCTCGTTCAGCCATAATCTCAGCCCGGATGTTGCCTAACCGTGGGATGACGACCACAGCGGGGATCATGGTGGTGTCACCCGGAAGGTAAATCCCGGCAGTATATTCTCTTGCCCGCAGGGTGTCAGTCACCACCAATGTGTAGTGCCTGTAGCCGATACAGGTAAAAGTTATGGTATCATTATAATGTGCATAGAATGAGAACATGCCCCTGCTGTCGGTGGCGCCGGCGGAACGGCTTCGGATGATCCAGTGTGCGTCAGGCAGGGGCTGGCGTGTGGAGGCGTCAAAGATGACGCCATGGAAGAGTATTGATCCGTGCTGCTGGGCGGATACGCTCTGCAGAACCAGGGTGAGGAGAACGAGGAGCAGCAGGAGTGACCGTTCGGATTTACCTGCGCAGAATGATCTCGTCAAGCGTCCTCTTCGGAACATGGTGAACGCTGTTATCATCTCTCCAGTATTTGACATCGTTATTGCGTATGGTCTCTATGACCACCTCTTCTACCGGTTTGCCGAGGGCCAGTACAAGCAGAACCTCATACTGCTTCGGGATGTCGAAGGCAGCTCTCAGTCTCTCCTTCTTTACGGATGCAATGATGCAACCTCCCAGGCCTGCTTCGGTGGCTCCGAGCATAATGCTCTGTGCGGCAATGCCATGGTCAACGCCAAAGGATTCTGATATCTCCTTGTCACCCAGAATCACAATGTATGCTGTTGGCCTTTCTCCGTTGCCGGGCCCTTCCCAGGTGGTCAGATATCCGGCCCATGCGAGACATGGGTAAAGGGTTTCGCGTTGCACAGGATCAGTGACAAGAATATACTTAAGTGGCTGACGATTGGCGCCGGATGCCGACAGGCGGGCCAGGTCTACAAGAGAAGCCAGGGTATCGGCAGTGATCTCATGTTTACCGTCAAACCGTCTGTAGGTGCGTGTCTTTTCAATCAGGTCATGGAAGTTCATAGTCGGAATTTTGCGTAAAGATAGGGAAAAAAGAAAGCGCTGATTTCAAAACGAAGCAGCCCCGTGCCGGGGCTGCCAGATATCACTTTCAACAGGCTGCCGGATAATGAATGGCGGCAGCCTGACGGGTGTCTATTTCTTCAGTGCTTCGTCGTACCGCTCTCCTATCACCTTCCAGTCGAGCAGCTCCCAGAATGCCTTGATGTAGTCAGGACGTCTGTTTCTGTAGTCAATATAATAGGCATGTTCCCACACATCGCACGTCATAAGCGGCATTAGTCCTGATCTGATCGGGTTTCCGGCATTTGATTCCTGAGTTATCAACAGGCGGCCGTCAGGCTTCATGCACAGCCATGCCCACCCTGAACCGAAGAGCGTTGTGGCGGCTTTGGTGAATGCCTCCCTGAAACCTTCGAAAGAGCCATATTCGGCATCGATGGCTTTCGCCACGGTTCCCGATGGTGTTCGTTTGCCTGTGGGCGACAGTGATGCAAAATAAAAAGTATGATTCCATACCTGTGCGGCGTTATTGAAAATACCGCCTTCAGCCTTTCGGATCATAGTCTCAAGTGTAGCCTCCTCGAAGGGGGAACCGGGGAGAAGGTTATTCAGGTTATTGACATAGGCCAGATGATGCTTGCCATGATGATACTCAAGCGTCTCTGCACTCAACTGCGGTGCGAGGTCACCTGCTTCATACTTCAACGGGGGTAGTTCAAATTTCATAATCCGGACAGATTTTTAGAATTACCTGTAAATATACTAAAATAGGTTGATTTTTAACCTGTCATTTCAGAAATATGCTTGCCGGGAGCGGGTTTGCAACGCCTTTTTCCAGGGCCACGGAGAACAGCTTTTCAATGGCCCGGCGTCCCTCCTCTCCCAGTGACAGGCTGAAATCGTTGACATATAACTTTATGTGTTCGCGGGTCACCTCAGCGTCAGTCTCGCGGGCGTGCTGCCTGATAAAGTCAACCGATTCCCGCGGGCTGGACCGGGCATATTCGATGCTTCGCCGTATGGCCCTCTCCACTTTTGATGCAACAAAAGGATCAATGTTGCGACTGATCACTATTCCGCCCAGCGGGACCGGCAGCCCGGTCATTTTCTCCCACATGGCGCCGGTGTCAGCTACCATTGTCAGGCCCATGGACCTGAAGGTGAAGCGTGTCTCGTGAATGATCAGCCCTGCATCGGCTTCTCCGGAGAGCACCGCCCCGGGGATATCCGAAAAGAGGTATTCGCGTTTGCGCGTGGCCCCGGGCCAGAAGATGCTGAAGAGGAGGTTAGCGGTGGTGTATTTTCCGGGAATGGCAATGAGGGCATCGTCAAGCTCGTCAGGCATGACAGGCCTGCGGCTCACCACCAGCGGGCCGTTGCTGCGTCCCAGGGCGCTGCCGGAATCGAGTATCAGGTATTTTTGCGCCGTGCGGGCGTATGCGTGGAAGCTCATTTTGGTGATGTCAACACTGCCCTCCACAGCCCTCCGATTAAGTTCCTCAACATCAGCCAGAAACCAGTCGAATTCCAGTCCCTCCGTATCTACTCTCCCATGCACCATTGCCTCGAAGATGAAGGTGTCATTGGGGCACGGGGAAAAACCAAGTGTCAGTTTCATAATTTTGCAATTAGCTCAAGGAGCAGGGTCATTTTTTCCTGCAGCCTGCCAAGGGCCATTGTAATCTTCCAGTTCTTCATGTTCCGGGGCTCCACCATGTTTGATATTGCCCTTACAGATATCCATGGTATCCCTGACATTGCACAGGTATAAGCCAGCCAGGCGCCCTCCATTGTCTCTATCTCCGGGTCCCATGCCCTGCGGATCCGATCTATGACTGACTGTGAGCCCGAGGCCATGTTGACAGTTGCGCCCCTGACGGCAGGCATCAGCCCGACGGCCAGATCAAACCACCTGCCGCTGCAGGGTATCCGTCCGCCGCTGAAGGGTGGTTTGTCAGGATCGGCAAGGCCTGCACCAAACAGGGGAACGAACCTGCCGTTATCATCCACACCCATGTCGGCAAAGCAGTCAGAAGAGGTGGTGACAACAGTTCCCGGCCGGATTGACTCTACGTAGCTGCCTGCAATACCGGCTCCGATCACCAGTGATGGGGCATCGCCGGAGGCAAACCTCTTCTGCAGCGCCCATGACATAGCCGCCCCTCCCACCCCGGTAACAATTATCTCACAGCTCAAGCCGGCGTTCGATGCTGCGATCCTCACCGCCTCCTCCTCGGAGGGGTGCGCCACAGCTATAAATATATCCCTTGATGCATTGTTCATAGGCAGCATTAGTTGGAGTGATAAATATATTATTTTTGAACAAAATAGTCCCTGATCCGGTCAACCAATTAATTTAGCGGATATGATCTACCTGACGAGAAGAGAGCGGTTCAGCGCCGCACACAG
This sequence comes from Bacteroidota bacterium, assembly GCA_018262715.1. Lineage (GTDB taxonomy): Bacteria > Bacteroidota > Bacteroidia > Bacteroidales > VadinHA17 > SR-FBR-E99. The sequence goes on along the minus strand of JADFDS010000043.1, from coordinate 71,759 downwards.
AATGTTCCGCCCTGACCTCACCGACGAGGAGAACATGATTATCTACGGCAAGTGTTCCAATCCCCTGTGGCACGGGCATAACTACGTCCTGAAGGTAACTGTGAAGGGCGAACCCGATAATGAAACAGGTTATTTCATGAATGCCACCAGGCTGAAGGAGATAATGACGGACAGGGTCATCGAAAAGCTCGACCATAAGAATATGAACCTGGAGACAGACTTCATGGCAGGTAAGGTAGCCACCACCGAGAACCTTGCCATGGCGATATGGGATGAGCTTGAGTTTCCGCTGGCAGAGGAGGGGGCTACGCTGCATTGCGTGAGGGTGGAAGAGACAGAAAATAATTATGTTGAATACTACGGATAACCATGGAAAAACTAAATGACGGCAGCGGAAAGCTGTCTGACGGCTACAACAAGATAGAGAAATGGAACTCTGAGGTCATAGAGGAGATCGCAGGATATTACTACAAGATACTCAAGCTCCTTGGAGAAGATCCTGACAGGGAAGGGTTGCTCAAGACGCCCGAGCGCGTTGCCAAGGCGCTCAGCTTCCTGACGCGCGGGTACCAGTCTGACCCCGAAGAGATACTGCGAAGCGCCATCTTCAAAGAGGAGTACCGGCAGATGGTGATTGTGAAAGACATAGACATTTACTCAATGTGCGAGCATCATATGCTGCCGTTTCACGGCAAGGCTCACGTGGCGTACATTCCCGACGGTTATATCACCGGGCTGAGCAAGGTAGCCAGGGTGGTTGAGACCTACGCTGCCAGGCTCCAGGTGCAGGAGAGGCTGACAACACAGATACGAAACTGCATCCAGGATAACCTGAAACCTCTTGGTGTGGCTGTAGTCATTGAGGCACAGCATATGTGCATGCAGATACGAGGTGTGCAGAAGCAGAACTCGGTCACTACAACCTCGGCTTTCACGGGTTGTTTCCTCTCGAACCTGAACACGCGCGAGGAGTTCATGCACCTGATAGCCAGCAGGCTGCATTGAAATTATTTATTCACACAATACCTGAATCAATTATGAAGGCTTATGTATTCCCCGGGCAGGGCGCGCAGTTCCCCGGCATGGGAAAGGATCTCTATGAGAAATTTCCCGTGGCGCATGATATGTTTGAAAAGGCCAACGCACTGCTTGGCTTCCGCATAACTGACATCATGTTTTCAGGCACCGACGAGGAGCTGAGGCAGACCCGTGTGACGCAGCCTGCGATTTTTCTTCACTCGGTGGTACTGACGGCTGTAGCCGGAAGTGCCTTTAAACCGGCGATGGTTGCCGGCCACTCGCTGGGTGAGTTTTCAGCACTGGTTGCTGCCGGAGCTCTGTCCTTTGAGGAGGGACTGGCGCTTGTTGCCGGAAGGGCCTCCGCGATGCAGAAGGCATGCGGCATTAACCCGTCGACCATGGCCGCAGTGCTGGGCATGGATGATGCGGTGGTGGAAGAGGTATGTGCCGCGCTGAACGAGACCGTGGTGCCGGCCAACTACAACAGTCCCGGCCAGATAGTGATCTCCGGCACCATGGAAGGAGTGTCAGCAGCTACGGAGGAACTGAAGAAGAGGGGAGCAAAACGGATCGTGCCGCTGTCAGTGAGCGGCGGATTCCATTCGCCATGCATGGAACCTGCCCGCAAGGAGCTGGAAGAGGCCATACGAAAGGCACGCTTCAACCGCCCGCTTTGCCCCGTCTACCAGAATGTGACAGGCATGCCGGTGACGGAACCTGATATGATTATGGCGAACCTGATTGCACAACTGACCTCACCGGTAAGGTGGACACAGACCGTACAGAAGATGGTTGCCGACGGTGCGACTGAATTCATTGAAGCGGGACCGGGCAACGTGTTGCAGGGATTGATCAGGAAGATAAATCCGAACGTTGCCGCATCATCGATTGACGTGATATGATGTTACATGCATGGCAGGTATGCGAATCTTATTCTGTAGCGGCGGGTCTGAGACCCGCCGTTACCTGCATATAATGTAATTACCCGGATAACAGGCAATTATCATACACCCAATGATATCACCGCCATCCCCAGCCTGCCGTCCATTCGTATGACCAGGGGTTTGGGAAACCTGATGTGCCTGAACCAGGTGCCTTTACCAACTTCCTTCTCCTTACTCAGCCTGTCCCACATTATGACCCCCTCTGCCGTGGCTTCGTTCACAGCCAGGTAACCGATGTTCATGGAGGTGACATTATGGAAGAAGTGTGATCCCTGCGATGCATCTATATGGAAATTAGGCAGGCTTACCTCCACTATGATCTTTGCGTTTGAGATCTGCGGCCACTCAACAGGTATCCCGAGGAACCGGTCCTTGGTGCCCCACCGGCCCGGACCGATGAGCACATATTTCCTTCCCTGCGCCAGCATCTGCCGGTTGATGGCGTCGATCTCGGCAGCCATCTCATTGGTTTTCAGGTTATCAAATCTTTCCGGTTCCACATAGATGATATCCGTGATTCCCTCCACCAGCCCGTTGCCCATGCTCTTTCTGGATACCAGCAGCATATCATCGGTGTATACACTTTCAGGATCGATGCTGTAGCCTGCACCGCTTCCAACCATGGGCTTTATCTGCAGGAGGTAGAAGGTGGCCCTCCCCTCCTCATCCTTGTTCAGGTCAACGGCATACTCTATCTCCACCGGTGCACCAAAAGCTTCCCTCACCACCTCAAGGACCGTTTTCAGTGCATTCGCCAGCGGTACATAATCATACTTGAGGATATTTGCAAAATTGACGACACGCGGTCCGGGCATGGAAAGCCCCGGCGCAAGCGTTTCATTATCAATACTGTATACAGATGCAGCATGATTCAGGGTGCCATCGCTTTCTGCCCTCGAGATATCAAGCTTGACCAGTCCGGCATTTTCGCCTTTGAGAAGGTCAACCTCGCTGCGGGCCAGGTTGACCGCATAAAACTCCGTCTGCGAGTACCTGGTAATGTCCCTGATGGAGACAATGTCAAGAGCAGGGTATGCGGGAGAGAACCTGAAAGCCCTCTCACCGTCAAGCACATACTGCCCCAGACCCACTGCCGCCACGGCGAAGCCGTCATGCGGGGTCATGCTGGCTACAGGATAGAAGTTGAATGATTGTGCCGTGCCGCTGATATGGGGATAAAAGATATCTCCGTACCTGTTTCCCACAACAGCCTGAATGACCACAGCCATCTTTTCCTGCTCTATCTTGTAGTTTACGGCCTCGAAATAGATACGTGAATTGTCCGAATAGATCGAGGAGAAAACGAGTTTGATGGCCCCGATGAGCTGCATCAGCCTCACCTCCGGATCAGGGTGGTTATTGGGCAGGAGGTAAGTACCAAAGATTCCTGAAAAGGGCTGGCTCAGCGAGTCCTCGAACAGGCTTGACGATCTCACCGCCAGTGGTTTGGTATTGAGCCTGATGAATACCCTCAGTTTATTTTCGAGATCATCACTGAGAGTGCCCGCCAGGAACTGTTTCTGCAGGGCGCTGAAATCCTTTTCGCGGTTTGCCGTTTCCCATAGCTGGTTGGTATCCATGAACTGGTCGAACTCATCCGTGCCGATAATTGTCGTGAAGGGCGTCCTGATGTTAATTCCAGGCAGCAGGCGCCCGAGCTCAAAACTGTAAATCAGGGTGTTGATGAATGCAAGGCCACGTCCCTTTCCTCCAAGTGATCCACCGGCAAAGCTCACAACGTTTGACTCGTCAACCATCACTGACTCGTCGAAGTTTACCACCTTGCCCTTATTCATCTCCCGGCGTCTCTTCCTGATGATGTCAAGGAGGAACTCCCTCATCTCCCTGAGGCTCTGGAAGTCAGATATCTTGACCGGGTTTATGAGCTTGGCAATCTTCACCTCTCCTCTTGCCATCAGCCAGAGGGAGAAGTGGTTTTTCATTGCATGGTAAACCAGCGAATCCTCAGGAACGGTCTTGAGGAATGCCTCAAACTCCTTCATCGACTTGGCTATTGCAATCTGCCTGCCTTTTGTGTCACGGTAGACGAAGTGGCCAAAGCCGAGGTAATAGGTAATAAATGATTTGATATCCTGAAGCAGTGTTTCGGAGTTCTTGTTGATGAAGTTGGCTTTCAGTTCTGCTGCAAAGCGGGCGTTTTCGGGGTCTGACGACTGCAGCACGGTGGGCAGGTTAGGCTGTTCCGCCCTGATCATCCGGAGCATTTCGAGCCCGGCCATCTTGTAAAGCTCACCGTTTCGCGGGAACCGCATGTCAGAGATGACGCCGAGGAGGCTATCCTTGTACCTGGCATATACTGCCATGGCTTCCTCCCATGTGGTGGCCAGCAGTATCTTGGGTCTGGCCCTGAGCTTAAGCACCTTGTAAAGCTCATCGGAGGAGACATCCTCGATGAGGATCCGTGTCTGCTCAAGGACAAGGGAATAGAGCATCGGCACGTAGGTGGAATAGTAGTCAGGGGCGTCCTCGATTATCAGTATCACCCCTGTAAGTCCCTTCCGGGTGTCATTTCCAACATTGACCTTGTCTTCGAGTAGTTTCGCCATGGCGAAGAAGACACGTGACTCGCCTGTCCAGACGAAGAGGTTGTCAAACGGCACTCCGTGACTCTTCTGTTCCTGGACGAAGGGGATGTCACCGGGGTTATTGAGAAGCAGGTAAGTGGGGATATACGGGTATTTCTGCTTGATCTTGCGGCAGAGGCTCATCGGGTTGCTCTTGTCTACCCCTACCATAATAATGATCATGTCATAATGGCGCGCCTCAAGCCGCGAAAAGGCTTCATCCTCTCCTGATACGCCGGTGATGCGCGGGATGGTTGTGAGGCTCATCTGGTAGTATTCACCGAGCATGTAGTCAGAGAACCGCCCTTCGCCCTCTATGGAGTATGCATCATAAAGGCTGGCAACCAGTAGTATCTCTCTGACCATGAAGGGCATAAGATCATGAAAAACATCCCTTTCGGCATTGTGCCTGTCAAGGAATTGCTGCAACAGTTTCCTGATCGACCTGCCTTCATGATCATGAGGCATCTTCGGTTCAGTCCTGCTCTCCTGTGACAGGGCGTTTTCAGCCAGCATGCTGTTGACATAACCGGTGATCAGGCAGGCAAACCTGCCCAGAAGCTCATCTTCTTCCTTCAGGAACGGACCTTCATCCTCAGGGAGAAACTGCCGCGTATAACATACTGTCACAGTTCCTTTGCCCGCAATAGTCTCAAAGTCATGCTCAAGTTTCCATTCCGTTTCGGTGAAGCCGGGTGTCTCAAATGCGCGGCCCTGGAATTTTATGCTTGCCACCGTGTAACCGGGATACTGAAGAGCATCGGGCAGCCCGAGTACCAGGTTCGTGAGTGTCTCATCAACAGGCTTTCTCTCCTTGATAATCTGTGTGGCACGGTTAACACAAGCCAGCTCCTTCAGGCGTTCCTGCTGGTCATGCACGTCACGGGTGAAGCCGGGGCTGTGTTCGGGGCAATCATTCATCTGGGCACCAGGTAAAGTCGGATACCAAAATAAACAAAAAGAGAATAGAATATTACAGCCGGTCCCCTGCATTAAGGAACCGGCTGTTTTTTATCACCGGGGAGAGCCTGGCAACGGTGCCGTTTCAGTGGTGATTACTTCACCTCCCAGGTTGATCCGCTTCTGAGCAGTTCATCCACGGTTCTGATCTTTGATCTGGCCTGTACCCGCTCATGCTGCTCCATCATGGCTGCGTCATAGGTCTGTGCACTGATAGCCCTTATCACGCCAAGCGCCACAGGGTATTCAGGAAGCGACATGCCTGCGAGCCTGTAGTGAATGCCCGGGTTGGGCTCATGGGCATCGTGGGTAAGGATATCCTTCTCGGTAATACCATTCTCGCCAATCTTTACCACTCTCAGCTTGAGGTCCTTCAGGATGATACCCTTGTCGCGGTTCTTGCCAAAGATCATCTTTTCGCCATGGCGGAGAGTGATGGTATTGTCGTCGCGGTTCTCCTTGCTGGTGAAAGCGTCATGAGTTCCGTCATTGAAGATGACGCAGTTCTGGATGACCTCCACAACGGCCGTGCCGTGGAACTTTGCCGCCTCCTTGTAAACCTCGTTTGAGAGCTGCAGGTTATAGTCGACCGTGCGGGCGAAGAAGCGTCCGTTGGCGCCTATTGTCAGTTCCCCGATCTTGAAGGGCTCTTCTATTGTGCCATATGGCGAAGTTTTGGTTGTGAGGCCCTTTTTCGAGGTGGGAGAATACTGCCCTTTGGTAAGGCCATAAATCTCGTTGTTGAAGAGGATGATCTTGATGTCTATGTTACGCCTTATAGCGTGGATATAGTGGTTTCCGCCGATTGCGAGTGCGTCGCCGTCACCGGTCATCTCCCATACCATAAGGTCAGGGTTTGCAATCTTTATGCCGGTGGCTATTGCTGCTGCCCTGCCGTGGATACCGTGAAACCCGTAGGTATTCATGTAGTACGGGAGCCTTGAAGAGCAACCGATACCTGATACGAAGACATATTTTTCCTTCGGTATATCAAGTTCAGCAAGAGTCTTCTGAAGTGAGGCCAGAATGCCGTGGTCACCGCATCCCGGGCACCATCTTACTTCCTGATCACTTTTGAAGTCTTTCGCTGCGTAGTGGTTAATATTTGTTTCAGCCATTTTTCTTACCCTTAAGCAGTTTAACACAATAATCTTTAATCTCCTTGACAGTGAACGGGAGCCCCTGAATCTTGTTGTACTGGTTGTACGTGTACTTCTGGTGCTTCATTCTCAGGTAGTTGGCAAACTGGCCTGTATTCAGTTCGCAAACCACCAGTTTGTCAAATCCGGCGAACACCTTTGCGGTGTTTTTAGGCAGGGGCCTGATGTAGTTGAAGACGGCTGCCGACACTGCGTATCCCTCCTGCTGCAATTCAGTCACAGCGGTGGTAATATGCCCGTAGCTGCTGCCCCATCCGATTACAAGCAGATCGCCTGTTTTCTTTCCGAGGACCTTCAGGTCAGGCACCTCCTTCACAATCCGTTCCACCTTTTCGTCGCGGATTTTCACCATGTATTCATGGTTCTCCGGGGTATATGATACGCTCCCCTTAACTGTCTTCTCGAGTCCGCCCACACGGTGCTCCAGTCCCGGTGTGCCGGGGATGGCCCATTTGCGTGCCAGTGTCACCGGGTCTCTCTCGTATGCGAGGAACTCCTTGTCAGTTTTAACTGCGTAAGGTACAGTGATGGGAGGAAGGTCTTTGGTTGATGGTATCCTCCAAGGTTCCGAGCCGTTGGCCAGATAGCTGTCAGTAAGGAGGATCACCGGTGTCATGTGTTCGACGGCAATTTTTGCAGCCTCGAACCCGAACCAGAAGCAGTCTGAAGGTGTTCCGGCTGCAATGACCGGTACCGGGCTTTCGCCGTTACGGCCGTAGAGTGCCTGCCACAGGTCAGATTGTTCTGTTTTGGTCGGCAGTCCCGTGGAGGGTCCGCCACGCTGAACGTCAATCACTACCAGTGGCAGCTCAGTCATCACGGCCAGGTTAAGGGCTTCAGACTTCAGTGCGAGTCCGGGACCGGATGTGGATGTGACGGCCATGCGCCCTGCGAAGCTTGCTCCGATGGAGGTGCATATGCCTGCGATCTCGTCCTCAGCCTGGAGGCTCTTGACGCCCATATCCTTCCTTAGAGCAAGTTCCTCAAGGACACCGGTAGCCGGGGTAATGGGGTATGAACCGATGAAGAGCTTCAGTCCGGCTTTCTCGGCAGCGGCAAGCACGCCCCATGCGGTGGCCTGGTTGCCGTTGATGTTGCGGTAAGTGCCTTTCCTGATTGGTGCGGGATCAACCCTGTATGAAGGTGTCAGCGCCTCAATGGTCTCTCCGTAGTAGTAGCCTGCCCTGAGCACCTTGCTGTTGGCCTCGGCCACAAGCGGCTTCTTTCCGAATTTCTCCTCAATGAAGTCCTCTGTGTACTTAAGCTTGCTGTCAAAGAGCCAGTAAACCATCCCCAGTGCAAACATGTTCTTCGTCCTGAGTACGGTTTTGGGATCAATTTCCATATCCTTGAGGGCTTCCTTCACCAGGGTGGAGATAGGCGCCGCAATGAGGTTCATAGAGTCAAGCTTGTCTTCTGCAAACGGATCAGCCTTGTAGCCTGCCCTCTGTATCGACTTTTCAGTGAAATTATCTGAGTCATAAATGATTGTGGACCCTTTCCTCAGCCACCTGGCATTGGCGCGGATGGCTGCGGGATTCATCGCCACAAGAATGTCGGTGAAATCACCCGGAGTGTTAATCAGTTTGTGCCCGATGTGTACCTGGAACCCGGAGACGCCTCCGACGGTACCCTGCGGGGCCCTTATCTCTGCAGGATAGTCAGGAAAGGTGGAGATGTCATGTCCGAACAGGGCCGACGTGTTGGAGAAAAGGGTGCCTGTAAGCTGCATCCCGTCTCCCGAGTCGCCTGAGAACCTGATCACCACCGCATCCTTCTCAATGACCTTTGATCTTTTTCCCATGATGATTGTGATGTATTTGATTTTAAATAAGAACCTGTATAAAACAGTAACCTGAAAAGGTGAAGCTAAGTTCACCATTAACCTGATACAACTGTATGATTTTGGTCATGTTTGTCATGACCTTCCAAATAACCTCATCCGGACAGCGGAATCCTGCAGAAAAAATATGCCGGTATATCTGTGGAGGGTAATTAGTTAAGTATCATGACCAGATGTCTGCCCTGCGGAGGTTGATGGAGCTCTCAAAGAACATCCTGGCAATCTTCTCAAAGTAATCTGTAAAGTCTGATACAAAGAACAGGTCTTCACCCGGTTTGCCCCTGTTGACCAGGTTATGTTCCCCGAGGATTTCCCGGAGCCTGACTGCAACGATACGGGCGGAATCAACCACCTCCACGCTGAAGTTGAAAAATTTGCTTATCTGGTTACGTATGATGGGATAGTGTGTGCATCCGAGTATCAGGCCGTTTATGTCGTTCAGCCTCTGGTCGGAGAGATAAGTGCGGATGATGGCATTGCTGATGTCATCAAAGATAAAGCCTTCCTCGATCATGGGTACAAGCAGCGGTGTTGCAAGCGAGACCACGCTGGTGGCGGGAGATGCCTCCTTCAGTTTCCTGGTGTAAGTGCCTGAGTTAACAGTCAGTTTGGTGCCTATAACTCCGAGTTTCTGAAAGTTGCGTGAAGCGCAATACTCAACCACCGGGTTGATCACATCGAGGATTATGACCCTGTTGCCGTATTCTGCAAGCAGAGCTTCGTACGCTGAGGCTGATGCCGAGTTGCAGGCAATGAGCACCACCTTGGCGTCATAGCCGAGGAGGAACTCGGTAATCTTCCTTGAATAGCCCCTGATGGCTTCTTCTGACTTGTCGCCGTAAGGCAGGTGTGCCGTATCACCAAAATAGACTATCTGTTCCCCGGGCAGGATCTGGCGGATGGCCTGTGCCACCGTCAACCCTCCCACACCTGAGTCAAATACCCCGATCGGACGGTTGCTTGCTTCCATAACTTTATAATGTAAGACTGCCCGCCGGGGGCGGGCAGCACTTTGATTTCATTTTAATTATTTGATTCCCAGCTTCGTCTTTACCAGCGGACCGATGTCGGTGCTCTTTACCGTATCCACGTAAACGAGAGTGCGGACATCATATATATATATATAACCGCCCTCCTTTGCAACGGCATTGATAGCGTTGTTGGCCTTCTCGATGATGGGATTCAGAAGCTCAGCCTGCTTCTCCTGCAGCTGAACCTGGGCCTGCTGCTGGAAATTGCTTATTCGTGTCTGCATGTCTGTTATCTCCTGCGCCCTGTTTGCCTTTACAAGATCAGTAAGATTCTTCTCCTCCTTGGTAAACTGATCATACTTGTTGTTCAGTTCAACCTGCATCAGCTCCAAAGCATTTGTCAGCTCCTGCCCGAATGCATTGTAACTCTTCATTGCCGTGTCATAGTCAGGCATAGCCATAATGATGTCATCGCGATTGATGTGACCTGTCTTGAACGACTGTGCAAATCCATCCTGTGCCGTGAGAAACAGTGCAGCAAACAGGAGTATCCCAAATACTTTCTTCATTGTCTTAATTTTCAAATTTTAACGTGCAAATGTAATTATTTAATTCTTATAACCCATTTTCTGGAGAACCTGGTCTGAGAGGTCATATCTCGGGTTGGCGAAGAGGATGTTCGAACCTGCGGATGTGTCAAAAATCACTGCATAGCTCCCCTCGACAGATATTTCCTTGATTGCCTTCAGTATCTCATCCTGGATAGGTTTCACCAGCTCCTCGCGTTTCTTGTAGAGCTCTCCCTCCATGCCGAAATACCTGTTCTGAAGGTCTTTCACCTCCTTCTCCCTGGCAATGATGGTCTCTTCCCTCTTCTTCTTCTGATCCTGTGAGAGCAGCACCACCTCAGCCTGGTAGTCCTTGTACATCTGCTCCACTGCCGCATAACCGTCAGCCACCTCCTTCTCCCATCCCTGGGAAAGTTTGTCAAGCTGCTGCTGTGCTGCTGTAAAAGCAGGTATGTTATTGCGTATGTACTCGCTGTCAACGAATGCAAATTTCTGTGCCATACCGCTTAAAGTGGCGGCAAACACAATGACTGTCATGATAATGATCTTTCTCATTGCTGTTGTATTTGATCTTGTTTTCATCAGAATTGCTGACCTATTACGAAATGAAACTGGCTTCCGGAATCTTCGGATGACCCGTAAACAGGTGAATCGAATCCGTAACCCCAGTCAATGCCGAGGAGGCCAAACATCGGCAGGTTTGCTCTCAGGCCTACCCCTGCCGAGCGGTTCATACGGAATGGATTGTAGTCCCTGATATCATACCAGGCCTTGCCTGCCTCGACGAAGGCCAGTGCGAAAATGGTTGCCTGCGGGTTCAGTGAGATGGGATAGCGCAGTTCCATGGTGAGCTTTGAGTAAACGTTACCTGACTCCACCCGTCTCAGGGTTCCATCGGTCTCCATCTTATCAACCCTGGGAGTCAGTGATCCGTTGGTGTAACCCCTGAGGGCTATTACCTCGCGGCCGTAGAAGCTGTATCCGGTCATGCCGTCGCCGCCGAGGTAGAAGTTTTCAAAGGGCGAAGGCCCGATGTCCTTATTGTAAAATCCCAGGTATCCGAAAGCTGCTTTGGCGTTGAGTATAAGCTTTCCTGCACCATCGAGGGGCAGGTAATAATCTGCCTTGAAAACAGCCTTGTAGAACTCTATCAATTTATATTTCTCTTCATCACTGGCACCGGCAAAATTCTTGCCGCTGATGGCTGAATATGGAGGGGTGGCCTGCAATGAAAGTGAGAAGGTGGAACCACCGGTCGGGTAAATCGGGTTGGGCCCTGCCGAGAACCTGGTTAATTTGGCGCTCAGTGTTGCAAGATTGGACGTGCCGTTCTTGAAGAGGAAACTGTACATTTCGTATTTGTTGAGGCTGTACCTCTGATAGCTGGCCTCATAAAATACCGAGAAATAGTCATCAGGCCATTCCAGCCTCTTACCGAAGCCCACCGAACCACCGTCAATGATCATTGACTGCCTGTCTTCCTTAGGTGTTTTCTTGCTGTCACCCATCTTGTTCCGGAAGGCAGAAATGGAGAGGGTGTTAGGCTTCTTGCCACCCAGCCATGGTTCGATGAATGAGACATTATAAGACTGATAATAACTGCCGTTCGACTGTGCCCTGATCTGGAGACTCTGTCCGTCGCCGGATGGGTACGGTCTCCACTCGTTCCATTTAAAGAAGTTACGGATGGCGAAATTGTTGAATCTCACTCCTACAGTTCCCACGAGCATGCCAGCGCCCCATCCGCCTGATATCTCGAACTGGTCATTGGCTTTTTCCTCGAGTGCGTAGAGCAGGTCAACGTTTCCATCCACCTGGTTGAGGAGAGGCTGGGGGTTGATCTTTTCGGGGTCGAAATGTCCGAGCACGGCCACCTGCCTTGCTGAACGTATGAGTTTATCTTTGCTGAAGAGGTCACCCGGATATGTGAACAGTTCACGCCTGGCCACATGTTCATTGGTGCGGGTGTTACCCGTAATAATGATGTTATTGAGAGTTGCCGGATCACCTTCGTAGATTCGCACTTCGAGGTCAATAGAGTCACCCTCCACCTTCTTTTCGACGGGAGTGAGCCTTGAGAAGAGGTAACCGTAATTGAGGTAGAGGGCACTTACGGCATCATCATCCACGTTAAGCCGCTTGTCTATCAGGGTCTGGTTGTATATCTCGCCGGAGGGGAAGTTGAAGACACGCGACAGCTGATCCTGTGTATAGATGCTGTTGCCAACCCAGTCGACATTTCTCAGGTAGTACTGGTTGCCCTCATTGACCTTCAGCACCAGTGCCATTTTGCCGTCTTCCAGCGCATAGGTGGAGTCTCCCAGTATGCGGAAGTCACGAAAGCCGTTTTCATTATAGAATTCAACAAGCTTGGCCCGGTCCTCCTCAAACTTGTCCTCGATGAACTTGGAGCCCTTGAAGATATTGAGGTCCTTCTGCTTGGTGTTCTTCATCACACGGCGCAGGCGCTTGTCCATGAAGTATTCATTGCCTTCAAAAACAATCTGCTCGATCTTAACCTTGGCTTTCTTGTCAATGACGAAGTTGAGGATAACATTATTGGGCATATCGGGATCATCCTTCTGGATGATGTTCACTGCGGTGTTGAGGAATCCCTTCTCAATATAATGATCCCTGATTGTGCGTTCGGCCCTGTTGAGCAGGTGTGCCGTTACCTGTGAACCTGCGGGGAGGCTTAGTTTTTCTGTCAGGTCGGTCTCTTCTGATTTCCTGATCCCTTCGAACCTGAGCGAGGAGAGTCTCGGGCGCTCCTGGAGATATATGTCGAGCCAGATGTTCTCGCCCTCTTTCCCGGTAACGGTTATCCTTACGTCAGAGAACAGCCCCTGGTCCATCAGCTTCTTTGCTGCTGCTGTAATCACCTCACCGGGTATATCAATCTTCTGGCCAATCCTCAGTCCGGAGATGCCTATCAGGGCATTGGGCTCAAGGAATTTCACCCCTGAAACGGTTATGCCGGCAAGAGTGTACTCTTCGGGGTATGTATAGCTGACGTATTTTTCCTCTGTCTGGGCTGTGGCAATCACTCCTGTCAGAAGCAAGGCAAAAAGGGAGAGTATCCGCATAGGTTTCATTTTTTTCATCTCAACTGTTTTCAGCGATCTGCTCACTGGTCTTACCATATCTCCTTTCCCTTTTCTGGAAGTCTGCCACTGCTTTGTAAAAGTCCTCCTTACCAAAATCGGGCCAAAGTTTTTTGGTGAAATAAAGTTCAGTATATGCAAGCTGCCAGAGGAGGAAATTGCTGATGCGCTTTTCTCCGCTGGTACGTATCATCAGTTCGGGATCGGGAATATCTGATGTGGTCAGGAATGTGCTGACGGTATGCTCGTCTATCTGGTCAGGGCGCATTCTTCCCTCCCTGACTTCAACTGCTATCCTCCGGCATGCCTCCGAGATCTCCCATCGCGACGAGTAGCTGAGGGCTACCACGAGGGTCATCCGCGAACCCTGTGAAGTGATCTTCATCGTCTCGAACAGCCTGTTCCTGACTTTTTCCGAGAGGCGTGAAAGGTCACCGATGACCCTGAGGGAAATACTCTTCTCCACAAGGGTTCCGGTCTCATTGTTTATTGACTCGATCATCAGGTCCATCAGGGCAGAGACCTCATCGTCAGGCCTGTTCCAGTTCTCGGTAGAGAAGGCATAAAGGGTAAGATACCTGACTCCCAGTTCAGCGGATGCCTCCACTGTTTTACGGACTGCCTTGACTCCCTCATGATGGCCGAAGACCCTTTCGCGGCCCCTTCTGTGTGCCCAGCGGCCGTTGCCGTCCATAATGACAGCCACATGCCCCGGCAACCTGCTCATGTCTATCTGATCCTTATAAGTCAACGCTATCTCCTCTTTCTGTTTTTATCTTTTCCCATCTCTGCAAAGGCTGGACAGCCTGCAAGCTTGTTGTAGATCTTCCATGTGACTGAGACCCCCAGGAAACTGTACCAGTCATTATTGTGGGTCCATGTTCTGTCAACCGGTTCGCCACCGGAATCTGTTATCTCGAATTGGCCATCCAGTTTATCGGTAAAAGTCTTGCGGAATCCATATTCGATTTCAACGCCAACCTGGTTAGCCACGTTGACCTTAAAACCGGCAGAGAATGGAACAGAGAGGAATGGGCCGGCCTGGCTCATCATTGAGAGGGCCGCGCCTCCGGCGATATATGGTGAATAGTCAATATGCCTGCTCCTGAATGTGGAGTATGGGAAGAAGTTGAATTCATAAGTTGCGCCCAGCTCTCCCAGGAATGAACCCAGCGGGGTCATGTAACCGCCAAGGAGGTTTGCCCTTACGGCCTGCCTGGGGTTTAAGTTGTAACGGTAAAACAGCTGCACTGCAGGACCGGGCTTGAAAAAAGCGCTGAGAGGGTTCTGCTCTCCGAGGTAGTTCACCACCCCGGCTGAGACGCCGTAATCAGCGGTGCGCTGGGGCAAAGCCGGAAGAGCCAGAATTATCAGTATGGTTATTATGATTGATCTTTTCATTACCGTGGTCATTGGCGCAACGTTCTGAAATCGGGAAGGCCGTTGCGTGCGGTTTTAATCCTGTAGCTCACTGTTACGCTGAAGGTATGGTAGGCGTCATTTCTCTTCGAGTACACGGAGGTATACCCGTCAAGATAATCAGAGAGCGCATACCTGCCTGCCAGTTCCACCCCTACCAGGAGGTTGGGATCAATGGCCAGCTTGGCACCCACGCCCAGCGGAATCACAGCGGTAAACCCGCTCCTTCTGAGGGTGGGATCCAGATCCCACTTCTCCTCCTGTATCTTATCGTTACCGTAGAAAACGTTGTAACCGGCTCCGCCGATACCGGTCAGTGCATAGACATCCACGCTCCGGAAAAAGTCGCGCAGCCTGTTTGCCCTCCTGTAACTGTAGGTCTGGAAGAGGAAACTGTTGCGTTCACGGTTCCTGACGAAGTAGTATTCACCGAGCAGAGCCGGTTCATACAGGAATGAGCTTGTCTCATAGAGCCTGCCATCGTTATTTGAACCTCTCCTGTCATCAGCATGAAGCGCAGCCCACGTTAATGAAAGCCTCGCAGAGAAATTGTCCGTGATAAAGTACCTGAATGAACCATTGACACTGTAACGCGTCTGGATGAAGGTTATATCTTTGAATCCCAGGGCATTTTCACCAATGGTATAGCCTCCTATGTCTCCGTAAAACTGTGATGTGCCGATAGCTGCCGTGGCTTCATATCTTTTCATCTTCCACAGCTGACCTGATACGAATGGTGCAGTGAAAGACACCACCATACACATCACTATCAGACGCTTAACCATCAGTCACATTGTAATTGCGGCTACAAATATAAGGAATGTACAATATTTAAAACTTAAATATTCCTTAATTATTGTCAGTTACGGGGATCGGCGCCCCACATGAGCTTGTTCCTCAGGGTACTGAAAAAATCATTTCCGGCGATGGTCACGGTGCTGAGCCTGGAAGCGGACTGCCGCACCTCAAGAACGGTGCCTGACGGTACTCTTGTGGCCTTTGAATCAATGGTAACCAGGCAATGACTGCTCCGGCCTCCCGTGCCGAGGGTGATGACACTGCTCCCGGAGACAATTATTGGCCTGACGGTGAGGTTATGCGGTGACATGGGAACAATTATTATGCTGTCATCCGTGGGATAAAGAATGGGGCCACCCACACTCAGATTGTATGCCGTTGATCCTGTGGCCGTTGAGATGATCAATCCGTCAGCCCTGTAAGTATTCAGGAAGGTGCCGTCAACCTCGACCGTAATCGTGATCATGCTCTGGTCATCCTTCTGTACGGTTATCTCATTCAGTGCCATGGCGTTACCATCCGCTGCCAGTTCCGGCGGGGAGGTTATTTCCAGCATCGAGCGGCTGATCACCTCATAATCGCCTGATATGATCAGATCAACTGATTTTCCGATTTCATTGTCGGGAATATTTGCCAGGAAGCCAAGACGCCCGGTGTTTATGCCAGCAACCGGAATGCCGGCAGTACGTACCCTCATGGCTGTCTCAAGGAAGGTACCGTCACCACCAACGCTCAGTATCATAGATACGTATGCCGGGAGATCAGACAACTCGCTGAATAGTATCACCCTGTGGTCATGGTTGAAATGGTGCCCTTCAGGGTCCATGATGTTCAGGTATATGGTCACACCCCTGTCATAGAGTGCATCAATGACCCTCATCAGGCCTGCAGTGGTTTTTTCGGTAAGGCTCTTGCTGTACAGTGCAATGGTTTTGTCCATCGTGATCAGAGGTTACATGTTCAGGTACTTCATCAGCAGGTTGTACCTGTCTGTATAGAAACGGTCCAGCTCATCATTGTCGGTCACCCAGGTAGTGACCTCGTAGGAGTATCTCTCAAATGTTTTTATGATGGAAACAAGGTCGGTGGTGTTTACCTTCAGTGTTATCTCAAGGCTGGTGGAGTCAGGGTCAGAAGTGATGTGCATGCTGAGTATCCTTGCGTCATTGCTCTCAACTATCTGCGATATCCGGCTCATGGAGTAGTCGCGCTGAAGCACCTTCAGTATCAGTATCCCGCCCGGCTGATCAATGGCTGAGATTGAAGCGATACCGCTTATGATCTCATTACAGGTGATGACGCCGCGGTAATGATTGTCGTCGTCAATGACCGGCACAACTGTAAGTTTGTGCCGTGCTGCGAGGGCAAGCACCTCATAGATATGCTGGTGTATTTTCACCGAGGGTCTGGGTAATGAGAGCGGGTGGTTTCCTATCGGCTCTTCCGGCTGGTTGAGGTCATAGATGTCACTGTCAGAGATGAGGCCGAGGTAGTCGCTCTCGTTCACGATGGGAAGGTGTGACACCCTGAAAATCTCCATCCAGTTAAGTGCAGTCTGCGCTGTGTCAGATGTTTTCAGTGCAGGGACCACGTCAGATATCATGTCTTTGGCAAGCATTCAGCGGCTCTTTGGCGAATAAAAGTACAAAAAACTGCGGATCTTTATAACTTTGCCCGCGGAATCAGCTGAATAGAGGCATGACAAGACTGAGTGTAAATATCAACAAGGTTGCCACCCTGCGCAATGCCCGTGGCGGCAACGTTCCGGATGTTAAGCTGGCTGCCGTGAAGTGTCAGGCTTTCGGTGCCGAGGGGATCACTGTTCACCCGAGGCCTGATGAGAGGCATATCCGTTACAGCGACGTTTATGATATAAGGGATATCGTCACCACCGAGTTCAACATCGAGGGTAATCCTGAGGAACAATTCATCAGGCTGGTGCTTGACGTGGTGCCTGACCAGGTGACCCTGGTGCCTGATGCACACGATGCAATAACCTCGAATGCAGGCTGGGATACCAGGAAGAACCTTTCCTTTCTTACCGACGTGATTGCCCGGTTTCACGGGAAGGGGATACGCACTTCCATATTCACAGGTACTGATCCGGAGATAATAGAATATGCGGCACGCACCGGTACTGACCGGATCGAGCTCTATACCGAACCCTACGCATCAGGGTATCATGCTGACAGGGAAGCAGCCGTTGCGCCTTTCGTGACGGCAGCCATCGCGGCACGCGATGCCGGACTGGGCATAAACGCAGGTCATGACCTTGACCTTCACAATCTTGCATGGCTGCACAGTCATATTCCGTGGCTTATGGAGGTCTCCATAGGGCACGCGCTCATCTCTGACGCCCTCTACTACGGGCTCGAAAATACCATTCAGATGTACCTGCGCGAACTGCGCAAAAGCTGACAAAACATTACCGGAACTCCGCCCCTGCCGGAATCCCGGGGCCCATTACCTGAGGTGCTTCTCAACTATGGTCTTCAGCACTTCTATCCCGACAAGGTTCTCGCCTCCTCCGGGGATTATTATGTCTGCATATCTCTTTGATGGCTCAATAAACTGTAGGTGTGATGGTTTCACCGTTTTATTATACCGCTCGAGGACCATCAGCACCGAGCGGCCGCGTTCAATTATGTCACGCTGTATCACCCTGCCCAGCCGGTCATCTGCATCAGCATCCACGAATACCTTTATGTCAAGCATCTGGCGCAGGCCCGGATCGGCGAGAACAAGTATCCCCTCCACAACAACCACCTCGGCCGGCCTGATGGGGACGGTCTCCTCTGACCTGACACAGGTAAGGTATGAGTAGACAGGCATCCTGATCGGCCTGCCGGCTTTCAGCTCAGCAAGGTGGGCTATCAGCAGCGGCCACTCCACCGAGTCAGGATGGTCAAAATTGATGTTCTGCCTCTGCTCAACAGGTATGTGGCTGTTATCACGATAGTAGCTGTCCTGGGGCAATATCACCACTTCCCCCGGCGGGAGCATCTCAATCAGCTTTCTTACTACCGTTGTCTTTCCTGATCCTGTGCCTCCGGCGATCCCGACAATAAGCATAAAATGATTATTTTTGTACCAAAAGTAACAAAAACAACTGTATGGTAAAGCACATCGTGATCTTTAAGCTTACCTCGCCGGTCACTCCCGAAGAGAGGAACCAGTCTGTGATGAAGCTGAAGGAGATCTTCGGGCCGCTGGGTAACAGGCTGAAGTACGTCATTGAGTACCGGACAGGGGTAAATATCACTGATGTTGACCATGCCGGGGATTTTGTAATTGACGCAACATTTGCCACTCTTGATGATCTGAGGCGGTACCAGTCGAGTGAGCCTCACCGTGAGGCTGTGGCGGCAGCTTCCATTATCAAAAAGGCCAAACTGGTGGTTGACTATACCTTCTGAAGCTGATGAGTTCACTTTATCCCATCCGGTTCAAACCCATGCTCAGGGAGATGCTCTGGGGAGGGGACACCCTCAGGGAGCGGTTCGGCAAGAAAGCAAAGCCGGGCGCCAGGATCGGCGAGAGCTGGGAAATATGCGGCATGCCGGGAAAGAGCTCGTTGGTGGCCAACGGATTCCTGAAAGGAAACAGTCTCGAGGAGATTGCGGAGATCTACATGGACGAGCTGCTGGGTGAAGCTGTCTATGCAAAATTCGGAACGGAGTTCCCGCTGCTTGTGAAGTTCATTGATGCTGCCGACAAACTCTCAATTCAGGTCCATCCTGATGACAGGCTTGCCTCTGAGAGGCACCATGCCTGGGGAAAAACCGAGATGTGGTATGTAATTGATACGAAACCGGGAGCAGTAATCTACACCGGCTTCAGGAAAAAGACCACAAGGGAAGAGTATCTTGATTACCTGGGATCAAAGAAGCTTATTGACCTGATAAATGTTACTCCTGTCAGAACCGGTGATGTATTCTTTATTCCTGCCGGACTGGTGCACGCAATCGGCGGCGGGGTACTTCTTACGGAGATACAGCAGACATCTGACGTCACCTATCGCATCTACGACTGGGACCGTGTTGACGGATCAGGCAGGCCGCGCGAGATGCATACCTCCCTGGCCCTCGATGCGATAAACTTCAGCTTTGACAGCACTAACCTCATCAGAACCGTCCACGAACTCAACCGGACAGTGCTGCTGGCTGAAAGTCAATATTTCCATACCAGCCTGATAACCTTCGACAGGCCGATAATAAAGGATTACAGCCTGACTGACTCCTTCATCATATACATCTGCACACAGAGCATGGCAGTGGTGGAGTGCAACGGCCACAGTGAGGAGATAAAGGCCGGCGAGACCATTCTCATTCCTGCCTCGGCTGACAGCGTTGCCATAATCCCCAGGGGCACAGCCACTCTGCTTGAAGTATTCGTACCACAAAAAACCACATCAAAATGAAACAGTTTACACTGCTTACAGCAGCAATTATCATGATTCTTGCCTCCGCCTGCGGAGGAGGCGCCGGCCAGGAAGGAAGCGGAAGGAAGAAGGATGTGCAGGTGGCTGACACGGGTTATACAGGCATAAAGAACTACGTCAGGGATAATGTAAAGCTCAGGGAAGTCACGTATAAAAACGGTATTCGTGAAGGGATGACCCGTACCTTTTACAAGGGAGGACAGCTGGAGCAGGAGATACCTTACTCCGGTGACAGCAAAAACGGCGAAGCCAAATGGTTCTATCCTGACGGGAAGGTCTTCAGGGTCACGCCCTATGTCAATGATACAATTCATGGTGACCAGGTTCAGTACTACAAGAACGGGGGGGTAAAGGCACGGCTCCGCTATACTGACGGCAGACGCCACCCCGGGCTGGAAGAGTTCCTGATGAGCGGAGAGAAGGTGACCGGTTATCCCGCAATACGCTACAGGGTCAATGACCGTTACGCGGAGAGAGGACTCTACAAAATATTCATCGAGTTCGATGACATGGCCGAGAATGTGAAGTTTTACAGGGGCGACTACGTCAACGGCCTGGTTGACCTCGACTCACTTAGCCCCCTTCTGCAGACCGCCACCACGGGGTATCTCGATCTGCAGAAGAAACCAGGCCACCATGCCGATTCGGTGGTGGTTATAGGATCATACCTGACGCAGTTTGGCAACAGGCTCTATTACCGGCAGGCAATTCGCTTACCATATAAAGACTTAAACTAAATGATATGTCACAGATTCTAGTACCTGGCATCAGGCTCACCACAACAAGAACGGTCAGCACGAATGACACGGCAGCGGTTTACGGATCAGGACTGCATGATGTGCTGTCCACACCGGCCATGATTGCTTTTATGGAACAGACAGCGATGAAGGCTGTCGAAGCCTGCCTCGACGAGGGAGAGGGCACCGTCGGGACGGAAGTTAACATCAGGCACCTTAAGGCTACCCCGGTGGGCAAGACCATCACCTGTACCGCCACCCTGCAGGAGGTAAACGGAAACAGGCTCCTTTTTCATGTTGAGGCAGATGACGAAACCGGTAAGATTGGCGAAGGCAAACATGAGAGGTTTATTATTGACAACCGGAGATTCAAGGAAAAACTGAACGGGTAATGATCATCAGGTCAGCCTCCTTTGTCACCAGTAGCGCCAGGATCAGTCAACTTCCGCCGCCTGACCGTCCGGAATATGCATTCATTGGCAGATCTAACGTTGGCAAGTCATCCCTGATCAACATGCTTGTCTCAAAAAAAGGGCTGGCAAAGACATCGGGAAGTCCGGGCAAGACACAGACCATCAATCATTTCGTGATCAATGAGAGCTGGTACCTGGTTGACCTGCCCGGATATGGATATGCACGCGTATCACAGAAGATGCGTGATCAGTGGGACAGGCTCTTCACATCATATGTCACTATGAGGCAGAACCTC
Organism: Bacteroidota bacterium; assembly: GCA_018262715.1. Taxonomy (GTDB): domain Bacteria; phylum Bacteroidota; class Bacteroidia; order Bacteroidales; family VadinHA17; genus SR-FBR-E99. The sequence goes on along the minus strand of JADFDS010000043.1, from coordinate 50,499 downwards.
ATCCTGCTTTTCGCGCTGATTGATGGAAGGCATGAGCCGATGGCATCTGACCTGGCATTCATGGAGAGACTGGCCCTGAACGGAGTACCCTTTGCCAGGGTCTTCACAAAGACCGACAAGCTGTCAGCTGCTGAAGCAGCGAAGATCAGGGACGTCCATGACAGAGTCATGCTCCGATCATGGGAGAGCCTCCCTCCTACCTTCGTAACATCTGCTTCCAGGGGTACGGGCAGGGAGGAGGTACTCAGCTATATCGAAAGCAGTATGATATTTTTCACCGGGATGAAATGATTAGCCCATAAATATTATTTTTGGGGCATCATTGAGTGAAACCAAAACCAACTTTCTGATATGATCGGCCGGGCTCCCTTTAAGATATTCTCCTGCACATCTTCATTGACAATTGCAGAAAAGATTGCCGACCACCTCGGCATCGAGCTTGGTAAGAGCTCCTTGCTGAGCTTCAGTGACGGCGAATTTCAGCCCTGTTTTGACGAATCGGTCAGGGGTTGTCACGTGTTCATCATCCAGTCTACCAATCCTCCCGCAGAGAACCTGATGGAGCTGCTCCTGATGATTGACGCTGCCAAGAGGGCATCGGCCTACAAGGTGAATGCGGTAATACCGTATTACGGTTATGCACGGCAGGACCGCAAGGACCGGCCGAGGGTGTCACTGGGAGCCAAGCTCACCGCTGACCTGCTGACCAAGGCCGGTGTTGACAGGATTATTACGATGGATCTTCATGCTGACCAGATTCAGGGATTCTTCGACGTACCCGTCGATCACCTCTTCGGTTCAGCCCTCTTCGCTCCGTATATCAGGAACCTTAATCTCCCCAGCCTGACTGTCTCCGCCCCTGACATGGGCGGTTCAAAGAGGGCTAATGCATATGCACGCTACCTGCAGTGCGAGATGGTGCTGTGCTACAAGCTGAGGAAGAAGCCTAACGTGGTTGAGGAGATTTCGATCATCGGGGAAGTTGAGGGGAGGCATGTGGTGATCATTGATGATATGGTAGACACGGCCGGGACGCTTACTTTTGCCGCCACGGTAATGAGGGACCGCGGTGCGCTCAGTGTGAGAGCCGTGGCCACCCACCCCGTCCTTTCCGGAAATGCAGTTGAGAAGATTGACAAGTCTCCGCTGGAGGAACTCGTTGTCACAGACAGCATTCCCCTCATCTGCCAGTCGCCGAAAATAAAGGTGCTTTCCATTGGCGAGATCTTCGCCGAAGCAATAAAAGCGGTTTATACAAATACCTCTATCAGTTCGGGTTTTGTTTTCTAAGCTTTTTAGCTATATTTGCACGCCAATTTTTTCCAACAAAACGTCAAACGTGTAATGGGAGGTTATATGGCATTAACCTTGAGTAGCACAACAAATTAAAGACTGATGAAAACTATTGAGATCAAAGCCTTCCCCCGTGAACATTTCGGCAAGAAGAGTACAAACAGCCTGCGGGCAGAGGATAATGTACCATGTGTGATGTACATGGCGAAGGAAAATCTTCATTTTTATGCACACGAGAACGCTTTCCGCGGACTGGTCTATACTCCCGATGTGTTTCTTGTGAACCTTGAAGTTGCAGGAAAGAGCTATAAGGCAGTGATGAAGGAAATCCAGTTCCACCCTGTTTCTGACAGGTTGCAGCATATCGATTTCATGCAGGTAAGTGAAGACAAGCCTGTTACAATCGACATTCCGCTCAAGATCACCGGTGAGTCATCAGGTGTGAAGGCCGGGGGTAAGCTTCGCGTTAAGCGCAGAACACTGAAGGTCAAGGGGCTCACGAAGTATATTCCTGATCATATGACCATTGACATCACCGGCCTCGGTATCGGGCAGTCGGTCAAGATAGGTGATCTCAATTATGAGAACCTGGATATCATTGACAACAAGCGCGCAATGATTGTAGCGGTTGAAGTCTCCAGGGTTTCTCTCAAGGAGGAAGAAGCTGCTGCTCCGGGAGCTGAGGCGCCGGCTGCCGAGGCTCCGGCTCCGGCCAAGGAACAACCTGGTAAGGGTGCATAATGAAACATCTTATCGCCGGTCTTGGCAACATTGGCGACGAGTACAGGAACACGCGTCATAACGTAGGATTTATGGTACTGGATGCTGCAGTCGCAGCATCCGGTATCGTTTTTAAGGACAGCCGTTACGGGTATGTTGCCAGGATGAGGCACAAAAACGCTGAACTGGTGTTGCTCAAGCCCTCCACCTTCATGAACCGCAGCGGTAATGCAGTGCGGTACTGGATGCAGAAGGAAAAGATTGAGCCTGAAAACCTCCTGGTCATAACAGATGATCTGGCCATACCCACCGGCAGCATCAGACTAAGGTCAGCGGGAAGCGCCGGCGGGCACAACGGACTGACAAGCATCAGTGAAGTGCTTGGGACGGATCAGTATGCACGCCTGAGGATAGGCATTGGGAGTGACTTCCCCAGGGGCAGGCAGGTTGACTATGTGCTTGGCGAGTGGAGCCCTGAAGAGCTTATCATAATGGAGAAAAGGATACCGCTCGCCGTGGAGATGATGCTCTCTTTTGCCGTGGCTGGATGCGAGCTCACCATGACCGCCTATAACCGTAAGGGTAAAAATCCCGGGGATGACAGCGCCCCGCCCGCTGCCAGACAGTGAACCATTACAGCGTATTACCCCCTGCAAAACAGTGACCTGTGACAACGCATTACCAACTGCTGAGCAGTGACCTATGACAGCGGAGAAGGGAGAAAGGATCGATAAGTTCCTCTGGTTCGTGAGGCTGTACAAATCGCGCAGCATAGCCACCGAGGAATGCAGGAAGGGAAGGGTCATCGTCAGCGGTCATCCTGCCAAACCGGCATCGCTCATCGCCCCGGGCGCAACCATCATAGTCAGGAAACCGCCTGTCACTTACACTTACACCGTTATCGGCATCCCAGGGGGAAGGATCGGTGCGCCGCTTGTAAGCAGCTACATCACTGACATCACCCCGGAAGAAGAGAAGACAAAGCTTATCCCGGGAAGAATGGTCAGCGGTTACCGGCCTCGCGGCAGCGGCCGTCCGACCAAGAGGGAACGCAGGGAACTTGACGACTTCCTGGAATAGAATCAAAGTCCTCCCGAATTAATCCATGGGTTGAACCGCGCAGCCCCGGTCATGGTGGTATAAATACCTAAAAAAGAGGTGATGCACCCTTACTCCTGCCATTTTATTCAGTCTGCGGATAAACTTTTCATAACTTCGTAAATTGTGAGGCCCGCGGGCTTCACGACTCTTAACAGAAGGTAAAAACCTTGTTGCGGAATGGGTAAGAAGAACATTGAGAAGTATGATATTTTTTATCAGCTTTTAAAGAAGTATGTCGATTTCTGGCACAATTATATTTTCTATCGCAGGGTAATTGTCCTGGGCAAGGATACTGTCGATTTCTCCGTGCCCACTATTCTGGCGCCCAATCACCAGAATGCACTGATGGATGCCATGGCTGTGCTATGCACCCTTGACCGTCAGCTGGTGTTCCTGGCGAGGGCTGATATATTCAGGAAGAAGTTCGTGGCAAAAATCCTGTATTTCCTCAAGATGCTTCCCGTCTACCGCCTCAGGGACGGTTTCGATGCCGTGAAGCAGAATGATGACACCTTCCGTGACACACTGAGAGTGATGGAAAACCGCAACGGAGTGGTTATCCTGCCCGAAGGCAATCATGCCACCTTCAGGAAACTGAGACAGCTGAAGAAGGGTATCTGCCGGATCGCCTTCCAGACCGCTGAGGCGAGGGAGTTCAAGGGAGAGATCAACCTGGTTCCGGTCGGACTTGAATACTCACATTACTGGCGTTTCAGGCAGGTGCTTACTGTTGTGTACGGGCATCCGATCCATGTATCGGAGTACTATGACTCGTACCGTGAGAATCCCAACAGGGCTATAGCTGAACTTCGTGACAGGCTCTCGGATGAGATGAAGAAGGTGATGGTCCATATTGAGGATGTGGAGAACTATGAGGCTGTCAATGAACTTCGAAGCATCATTAACGAAAAGTACAGTGACAAGATAAAGTACCCGAAGCTTTTCCGTGACCAGCGGTTGGTCAGCAAGCTCAACGAGCTGAGACTGTCTGACCAGGAGAGCTACAGGGAGATATGTGAGGGATCTCTTTCGGTGCGTGACAACGCCACGGCGCTGAATGTCACGTACCGTCACCTGAGGAAGAAAAGTCACCGGCTATTATGGCTGACACTGTCATCACTGCTGCTGCTGGTCACCATCCCAGTATTTGTCGCCGGCGCCCTGTTCAATTTACTGACTTACCAGGTGGCATACCAGCAGGCCATCAAGTCAAAGGATCCCGCATTCATCAGCACCGCAAGGTATGGATTCTTCCTGGGGCTGAGCTTCATTTTCGGACCGCTCTACCTGGTACTGGCCCTTATTCTCATCAAGCCGTGGTGGCTGGCAATAATGGCGTTCATGATCATCCCGTTGCTGGGCATATTGGCATGGAACTGGTTTCTGCTGCTGCTTCGCACCATAGGCGGTTTCAGGATTTGGAACCTCCGTCGCACCGGAAACCCGGTCTTCAGCACATTGCTCGACACATACAACAAACTCGTTAAACGCGTCTCTTCTCTCTGAAAATGAAAGATATTTTTACCGGAAAGGTGGTCTGGATCACCGGGGCCTCCTCAGGAATTGGGGAGGCATTGGCAAAGGCCTTCGCCCGGGGCGGAAGCAGGGTGATAGCATCATCTAATGATACGGCAGGGCTGGAAAGGGTAGCCGGAGAGTGCTCCGGAATGAAGGGGAGTATCACCTGCGTCCCTTTTGACCTTTCAGATACCTCCGGCATCGAAAGCCTGGTTAAAAGGGTGGCTCAGGGTGAGGGCCGGATTGACATGCTTCTCAACATCGGGGGGATAAGCCAGAGGGCCCTGCTGATAGAGACACCGATCTGGCTTGACCGTAAAATCATGGAGATCAACTATTTCGGCACCATCGCTCTCACCAAGGCAGTGCTGCCTCACATGATCGCGGGCGGAGGCGGGCATATTGCTGCCACCAGCTCCATCACAGGCCGGTTCGGTTTCCCGCTGCGCTCAGCATACTCAGCCTCCAAGCAGGCGCTGCACGGCTTCTTCGAGACTCTTCTCATTGAACACGGCAAGGACAACATCCGGGTCTCCGTGCTCATACCCGGAAGGGTACAGACTGCCATCTCGCTTCATGCGCTCACAGCCGCCGGAAAGGAACACGGCAGAATGGACGACGGGCAGAAAGGCGGCGTCACCCCAGAAAGGGCCGCAGAGCAGATCATCAGAGGGCTTCAGCGAAACAAAAGGGAGATACTTGTCGGCAGCAGGGAGCTGCTGATGCTTAAAATAAGGAAATATTTACCATCGCTTTTCTTCAGGATAGCGGGGCGGATCAAACCAATGTAAGGAAGGAGTCATGAAAGGCAAAGGTTACATTATCAGTGGAATACAGCAGATGGGTGTAGGGGTTTATGACCTCAGAGAAGCATGGGAGTGGTACATCAGGGCGTTCGGGATGGATTGCCGCATCTTCGAGGATGAGGCGGAGGCGAGGCTTATGCTGCCATATACCGGCGGCGAGCCGCGAAGCAGGCATGCCGTGCTGGCGATGAACCTGCAGAGTGGCGGCGGATTCGAGGTGTGGCAGCACAAGGGAAGAGAACCGGAATACCGTGACCGCGAGACCAAACTGGGCGACCTGGGAATCTTCGCCTGCAAGATGAAGGTGAAGGATGTCGACAGCGCCTGGAGATACTGGAAAGCCAACAATGTGGAGGTGATTGGCCAACCGCTGACTGACCCTTCAGGCAGGAAGAGCTTCTTCGTCAAAGACCCGTTCGGCAACCTGTTCCACATTGTGGGAGCCACCGACTGGTTCATGAACCTGAAAAAGATATCCGGCGGATCATACGGCGCCATTATCGGCGTATCGGACATTGACCGCGCTATGGGGCTTTATTCTGACATACTCGGATATGACAGGGTGGTGTCCGACACCACAGGCACCTTCGACGACCTGGCTCCGGTACCCGGTGGCAGCGGTCGCTTCAGGCGCATGCTCCTCGCACCCTCAAGACCATTCCATGGCGGATTCAATCCCATCTTCGGCCAGAGTGTCATTGAGCTTGTACAGGCGCTTGACCGCGAACCGACGAGGATATTCGAGGGGAGACTCTGGGGTGACCCCGGGTTCATTCACCTCTGCTATGACATCAGCGGGATGGATAACCTGCGCAAATACTGCAGCGAGGCGGGCTTCCCGTTTACAGTCGACAGCAAGGCGAGTCATGAGGGGAACAGCTTTGACATGGGCGAGGCAGCAGGCTTCTTCGCCTATATCGAAGATCCTGACGGCACCCTTATCGAATTCGTGGAGACGCACAAGGTGCCCATCCTCAAAAAGTTTGGATGGTATCTTGACATGCGGCGCCGTGACCCCAACAAGCCACTGCCGTCATGGATGATCAAATCATTGAGGTTCTCACGGGTCAAAGGCAAAAACAAGGCAGTAGGCAGCAGGCAATAGGCAGTAGTGAAAATACTGGATACCAGGCAGTTTCGGTAACGATGATGTCAACACTATTGCCTATTGCCTATTGCCTGCTAAATACTCCTGGCTGCCTGCACTTCCTTCATGACCCTCATGAAGTTCCCGCCCCAGATCTTGGCAATATCATCACGGCTGTAGCCGCGGCGGATCATTTCCTTCGTGATGTTCTTCATCATGGAGACATCAGTGCACCCCTCTATGCTGCCTCCGCCGTCGAAATCAGATCCTATGCCCACATAGTCGATACCGATGACGTCAATCACATGCTGGATATGGTTCACGGCATCTTCAATGGTAGCCAGTTTGACATACTGTTCCTTCAGCTTTGAGAACTCCTCCCAGCGCTTTTCCTGCTGCTCCTCTGTCAGCTCCTGACCCTCGTTCCTCCACCTGTCGCGCAGTTCCTTGACCTTTGCATCATACTCCGGGTTTGGTGCCGGCTGCCTGAGATAATCGCTCAGTATGCAGATCTGAATAACGCCTCCGTTTTTCTTCAGGGCCTGAAGCATGTCATCATTCAGGTTTCGCGGACTCTCGCACAGTGCGCGGCACGATGAGTGAGAGGCTATCACCGGCGCCCTCGTTATGGCCAGTACATCATAAAACGATTCGTCAGAGATGTGTGACACGTCAACCATCATCCCGACGCGGTTCATTTCCCTGACCACCTCTTCGCCGAAGGCGGAAAGGCCATTATGTTCAGGACCGCCCTTGTCACTTGATGAGTCGCAGATATCGTTGTTGGAAGAATGGCACAGGGTGATATAGCGTGCACCGAGGTCATAGTACTGCCTGATCTTTGTGATGTCTGTACCTATCGGATAGCCATTTTCTATTCCCATGAATATCGCCACCTTGCCTTCAGTCTTAAGCCGCAGGGCATCATCAGGGTTAAGTGCTATTCCGGCTATTTCCTGGTGGCGGGCTACGCTTGCCTTGATTGAGTCGAATATCGCAAGGGTCCTTCCGTGCTCCCTCTCGAAAGCCTCGGGGGTACGCGGCCCCTGACCGATGAAAATGGCAAAGAATTCAGCATCAAGCCTTCCCTCCTTCATCCTTGGAAAATCGACACAACCCCTGTCATTGCGCACTCCGGGGTCAAAACCGCCCCTGAAGAACCGCATGGGTGTATCACAGTGTGTGTCAACGGAAAGGATGTCATCATGAATCCTTTCAGCCTTGCGGCTGATCTGCTCTTCGTTGGGCTTGCATGACACCGCGAAAAGACATAGTGTCATTAAAAGGAATTTAGTACGCATGGTATTAATTTAAGATGTCAGTGCTAAGATATAAATATCAAAGGCTGATTATGACTGCCGGCCGGCTGCTAAAGTCATAAAAAAGGTTAAATGTATGAGTATGAATGAGAGCGGGGGTGTCTGCAGGCAGTCAGCCGAAGGGCTTTTCTGAACTAAAAGGGGTGAATCACAGGTTTTTTACGCAAATCATGCCAATGAATCCGGGGGCAGGCATTTATGAGTCAGCGGACAACCGGAACCCTGGAGCTGGAGCCCACGGACCACCGGAGCCACAAAAAAAGCCCCGACTAAGTGTCGGGGCAGCCATGAAAAGAATGGAAAAATTGCTTTTGGACAGTAAAAAGCATCTTAAATTTCTTCCGCTGTATTTTGTACTTGTCTGATCAGGTTATTTACTAAAGGCAAATATAATTAAAATGTGTTGGTGTTCCTAATATTTGAAAAAAAAAGAAGACCGGAAAATGGATTCTGCACTGTTGATGCAACTAGTGTAAATTTGATGCGTCATTGATCAGGAACAACCTGGAACTTGGCCACACCGGATATACACATACATGACAGGCTCATTGATGAGTGCCGCGGGGGAAACCGGAGAGCACAGTTCAGGCTGTATGAGCTTTACTCGAAGGCGATGTTCAACACCGCCCACAGGATAATGGGCAACAGGGAGGATGCCGAGGATATGCTGCAGGAAGCGTTTACGGACTGTTTCAGGAAGATAGGGACATACCGCACTGATTCCACCTTCGGGGCATGGCTGAAGACAATAGTCATAAACCGGTGTATCAGCAGGCTCCGGAAGAGGGAGGCTGAGCTGGTGCTCATTGAGGACTACAGCCGGCATGAAATGCAGCAGGATGAGCCACAGGAGATGATATGGCCTGATCCGCCAGTGATTGCCAGGGCTGTTGAACGGCTGCCTGACGGGTACAGGGTGGTTTTCAGTCTCTACCTGCTTGAAGGATATGATCACACTGAGATTTCACAGATACTGGGGATCTCGGAATCAACCTCAAAAACACAGTATTCGAGGGCAAAGGAAAAACTTAAAAAGATACTCTCAGAAATGCGAAAAGATGGATGAACTTGAGAAACATATAAGGAGCGTCAGGGATGAGCTTGACATACATGAGCCCGGCCCTGACATTTGGGGCAGGATCAGGCGTGACATTCCCGGTAACGAGGAGGCGCCTGAGACCTTCATTGGCATACAGGAGGCCGGAGGCAGAGGCCGAAGCGCCAAGGCAGGGATTCGTGGCAGGCGGGTGCAGATGCGCAGTGCGGTCTGGCTTGCCGCAGTGGCAGTGATAGTTGCCGGAGTGGCCATCGCCATCATTGCAGGCATGCTGCTCAGGTCCCAGAGGCTGAATGATCCGCAGGTGGCAGCCGTAAGAGAGACCTCCAGGTATTATGACGAAAGGATAAGAACACTTTACGAGGAAGCAGAACCTCTGCTGACAGCCAACCCGGATATCAGCACCGAACTGACCCTGGGAATGAATGAGCTTGACAGCCTCTCGGCACAGATCATCCGTGACCTGGATGACAATATTGCCAGCAGCGAGGTGATTGAAGCCCTGATAGGCAACTACAGGCTCCGGATAGAGCTCCTTGAAGACATGCTCAGCCTCATTAAGGAGGAAGGCATTGAAGCTGAAAAAAACACAGGCAATGAACTATAAAACTCTGTTAATAACGGTCATACTGCTGCCGGCCGGACTTACACTCGCGGGCCAGCAGTTTTCTGACAGCAAGACCCTGAGGAAATCCTTCAGGGCAGGCAGCGAGGCTATCCTCGAGGTGACCAACAAGTATGGCGACATACATGTCACCCATACTGGCAATGACTCTGTCACTGTCATGGTTGAGATCACCGCCTCGTCAAACACCGGTGACAAGATTGATGCACTTATGTCAGACGTGGATGTGAGTATTTCGCAATCAGGTTCGGTTGTACGGGCGGAAACTACATTCCGCAAGGGGATCACACCCCTCTTTGAGAGTCTCAAGGGACTTACAAAGAACCTTGTAAACTTCAACTCACGTCTCAAGATAGACTATCGCATAGAGTGTCCGCCGGAAACTGTGCTGAGGATCACCAACAGTTACGGTGATGTATACATCGGGGATGAGACACCGGTTCTGGCACTTAAGCTTTCAAACGGCAACCTGGATGCTGCCGCCGTGGGTAATGCACAGATGATGGAACTCACCTTCAGCAAAGCCAACGTAAGAAGCATCAGCGAGGGGAAGCTGACCCTCTCATTCAGCGAACTGCGCACCCGGGAGGCAGGGACGATCAAGCTCGCCTCCACATCATCCAAGGCATGGATTGACGGCTGCCGTGCGGTTGACCTCGACTCCAAGCGTGATGACCTTCATTTCGGCTCCGTGGAGTTAATGACGGGGGCCAGCTACTTCAGCGACATCATAACTGACAGGATTACCGGGGAGATAAATATGACAGTGAAATACGGGAACCTCTCGTTTGAGAATGTTGACCGTGGATTCAGGCTGACAGACATCCGCTCGACCTATGCTGACATTGACATGGCCCTGGAAGAAGGTTCAGCCTATGACCTGGAGATAAGGCATACCAATGCATTCGTCTCCCTTCCGGGATTCAACCCGGAACCGGAGAAGACGGAGATAAATGCTGAAGACAAGATTTTTCTGACAAAGGCCTCGGCTGGCAGCGGTGCCGGCCGGTCAAAGATCAGGATTGATGCCACCAGGGGCGAAATAAGGCTGCTGCAGAAGTAGTTTTTGTGGCAGAAATGCAACTGACCCGATTTTTTTATGTCCTTAAGGGGGAACAGTAAAAAGGAAAATGAATATGAGAACACTAATTCCGGCCTTAATAATGGCCATGACAACACTGGCCGCCTGCAGTTTCTTTGTCGACTGCATTGACGGCAACGGGGATGTGGAAACCGAAGTGAGGGATGCAGTACCATTTACGGCAATAGCCAACGAGGCATCATTTCACGTGAATTACATCCAGGGTGATGAATACTCTGTCACAGTTGAGGCCGAAAGCAATATTCTGCCTTATATAGAGACAGAAGTAAGGGGTGGTGCGCTGGAGATAGGTACCATCAGGGGCACCCACTGCCTTAACTACACAAGGCACCCGGTCATCACGGTCACTGCTCCGGTGTTAAGCGAGATCGTCAACTCAGGATCAGGCGACTTTGTTTCGGGGCCGCTGTCAGGCAATGATATAAGGATTGTCAACAGCGGTTCGGGTGATATCACTGCCGAAACCCTTGCAGGCAACGTGATCACAGTAATCATATCAGGATCAGGAAACGTTATGACGGATGAGATCGATGCCACCTCACTGAAGGCCACCCTGTCAGGGTCAGGTGACCTGACAATGTCAGGTGAAACGGTAACGAGCCGCTTTGTTGTCACAGGGTCAGGCACTGTTTTCTCACGCTATTGCTCCAGCAGCACAGCCACAGCCACATTGTCAGGATCAGGATCAGTCTATGCCACGGTCAATGATCAGCTTGATGCGGTTATCAGCGGCAGCGGCAACATCTATCTCGCAGGTGACCCGGATATCAACCTCACCCGCACGGGTTCGGGCCGGGTCATCCATTTATAAACAATATGTGCATACAAGCACGTAACGGCAGGTCTCAGACCTGCCGCTCCATCTCCCGTACGGAAATGCATGGCAACCATATCGTAACGGCAGGTCTGAGACCTGCCGTTACTAATATGTATTCATAATTTGATGTATAACAGGAAAATCAGGTAAGGTCGATTTCGTTACCCTGCCTGTCACAGAATTGATACTGCAGGAAATGGAATGATTCGATTCCCTGAACCTTAATGCTCACACCGTACTTCTTGTTTGTCCTGCTGATCCTGGAGAAGAGCCCTTCACGCAGGTAGGCAGCCACGAAAGGATGAGTCCTGAGGATGAATTTTGTGGTCTTCACCTTCTCGATGATAGAAGAGAGTGTCCGTTCCATCTCATCGGTAAGGAGTATAGCCGGTGCTGTTTTCCCCTCTCCCCTGCAGACAGGGCATTTCTCGTCAGTGACGATGGTCATTTCGGGGCGCACCCTTTGCCTTGTTATCTGCATCAGTCCGAATTTACTGAGGGGCAGAATATTATGTTTTGCCCTGTCAGCGCTCATCAGTTCCTTCATCCTGTCATGGAGGGTCTGGCGGTTATCGTTGGCCTGCATGTCGATGAAGTCGATCACGATTATTCCACCCATGTCCCTCAGGCGAAGCTGACGGGCTATTTCCCTTGCAGCCTCAAGATTGACAGAAAGGGCATTTGACTCCTGGTCGGAGCCTGATTTTGATCTGTTGCCGCTGTTGACGTCAACGACGTGCAGTGCTTCAGTATGCTCGATGATAAGGTATGAACCGCCCTTGAAAGAGATGGTTCGTCCGAAGAGCCCCTTGATCTGACGGCTGACGCCATAATGGTCAAAGATGGGGAATTGCTCCTTGTATACCTTAACTATCTTTTCCTTCTCAGGGGCTATTTCCCTGATGTAAGATTTCACTTCGCCGGCTATCACCTCATCATCAACGATGATGCTGTTGAAGTCGGTACTGAGAATATCCCGGAGGATTGTTGTCGTGCGGTTCATCTCGCCCAGGAGCAGTCGCGGCGACTTGACGTCGCGGTGCACTCCGGAGAGAGCTGTTTCCCATCGGTTGATAAGTTCCTTCAGTTCAGCGTCGAGGGCTGCCACCTTTTTTCCTTCTGCGACAGTGCGCACAATGACGCCGTAATTTTTTGGTTTAATGCTCTGTATCAGGAGCTTGAGACGATTACGTTCATCTGCGTTCTCTATCTTCGAAGAGACTGAGACCTTGTCTGAGAATGGCATGAGGACCAGGTTTCGCCCTGCTATGCTCACCTCTGAGGCCAGCCTGGGCCCCTTTGTGGAGATGGGTTCCTTGGTTATCTGCACGATAACTGTCTGTCCTGATGTCAGTACATCAGCTATCTTCCCGTCCTTGTCAATGTCAGCCTCAGGCTTGAACTTTGACACTGTTGTCATTCTGGCCTTGTTCTGTGTGGCCAGCTGATAGTAACGGTGGAGGGTCCTGAACTGGGCTCCCAGGTCAAGATAATGCAGGAAAGCATCTTTTTCGAACCCAACGTTAATGAACGCTGCATTAAGCCCCGGCATAATCTTCTTTACCTTACCCAGGTAAATGTCGCCGACTGAGAATTTTACATTCCGCTTTTCCTTGTTTAACTCGACAAGCTGCTTATCCTCCAGTAGTGCAATGGATATCTCAGCATCATTTACGCTGATAATTAAATCCTTATTCACATTCCGGAATTTGTTGCCAGCCTATAACCTTTTTATAATGCAACTAACCTAAAGATCAGAGGATCTTTAGGTTAGATATAAGAGCTACAGACTATGCATTTATGCTACTTCTTCTTCTTATGCCTGTCTTTCCGCAAGCGCTTCTTACGCTTGTGGGTTGCCATCTTATGCCTTTTTCTCTTTTTACCGCTTGGCATATTGTTATTTCTTAACGTGTGATTTTACCTTGTTGATGAAAGTCTTGGCAGGTTTGAATGCCGGGATATTGTGAGCAGGAATGATAATGGTTGTGTTCTTTGATATGTTCCTGGCTGTTTTCTTTGCGCGCTTCTTCACGATGAAGCTGCCAAATCCCCTGAGATAAACATTATTGCCGGCAACCATCGAGTCTTTTACTGATTCCATGAAAGCCTCAACGGTTTTCTGAACGGTCACTTTCTCAATTCCAGTGTTCTTGGCAATTTCGTTAACAATGTCTGCTTTTGTCATGTTGCAAGAATTTTTAATTCAACAAATTATTTTGATGTTCTGTTTTTTCAATGTGCAAATATAAAATATTATTTATCAATAACAGTTGACATAGCTTTTTTTTCAGTCCGAAATTGCTGATTTTTTGATACCTATAAAATATACGGAGTAAAAACAGACCCTTCGGGCAGGCCCGGAAGGCGGCTCCCTCAAGGGAGATAACGCCCCGATCACTTCACAGCAATATTTTTCGTAACTTTACATCCTTTCAGATAAGTAAAATAATACTAAAGCTATGTCATTCAATAAGGTAATACTGGTGGGTAACGTCGGCAAGGATCCTGAGATCCGGCGTTTCGAGAACAACATTAAAGCATCATTTTCACTCGCAACAAGCGAAACCTACACACCCAGGGGAGGTGAAAAGGTGACACAGACCGAATGGCACAACATCGTGGCATGGAGAAGGCTTGCCGAACTGTCTGAAAACTACATACGCAAGGGATCACAGATACTCGTGGAGGGAAAGCTTCGCTACAGGTCATACGATGACCGTGACGGTAACAAGAGATACATCGTGGAGGTTGAAGCCGACGTGATACAGCTTCTGGGCCGTAAGCCTGACAACGCAGGCCAGCCGGGCCAGGGTTACCAGGGCAACCAGGGATACCAGAACAACAACCAGGGCAGCAACCACGGGTATTCTGCCCCTTCTCAGCCATCATCTCCTTCAGCAGGAGAAGGACCGGTTGAAGACCTCTCCTCCCATGACACTGCAGATGACCTGCCCTTCTAGGTAACCAACCCGGATGATTTTGGAGACGCTACCCGCAGGTTCATTAACCGGAATAATGGCTCTGGCCGCAGTTACAGGATCACCCGTGGCCCTGGGCACGGAAATTATCGTCCTGATTCTTCTGATTATAGCATCTGCCTTCATCTCCGGTTCTGAGGTGGCATACTTCTCTCTTACCCCCGGTGACATGGAAGAGCTCCAGCACCGCAGGGGCAGGAGACAATCAGCTGCCATGAAGCTCCTTGCAAAGCCTGACAGGCTGCTGAGCACCATCCTTGTGACCAACAATGTCATCAACATTGCAATCATAATCCTGGCGGCATTCATCAGCTCGAGGCTGTTTGATCTGAGCAATAATCCGGTCCTTTCCTTCATCATTGAGGTGGTGGTCATCACCTTTATCCTGCTTCTCTTCTGCGAAATAATTCCCAAGGTTATTGCCTCGCGTAGCCAGCTGAAATTCGCACTGATGATGGCGCCGGCGCTCACCTTCACCGCAAAGCTGTTCAGGCCTCTGGCCTCCCTCCTCGCTTACTCGTCGTTTTTTGTCGGGCGCAGGCAGAAGTCAAGGGATGCCGGCCTCAGCATTGACGACCTGTCAGTGGCTCTTGACCTGACATCATCCGAGATCAAGGACGACAAGGACCTGCTCAAGGGGGTTGTGCGCTTCGGCAACACCAGCGCAAGCGCCATCATGTGTCCCCGGATGGACGTCACCGCCCTCGACATAAGCAAGGGATTCCATGCCATCATACACGAAGTGATCGAATCAGGCTTCTCCCGCATCCCGGTCTATTCGGAAACCTTTGACCACGTCAGGGGTATCCTGTTTGTCAAGGACCTGCTGCCACATCTCGGCAAACCTGACAACTTCAGGTGGCAGTCGCTCATCCGCCCTGCCTACGTGGTACCGGAAACGAAAAAGATAAGCGAGCTGCTCAAGGAATTCCAGGCAAAGAAGATACACATGGCCATAGTGGTAGACGAATACGGAGGAACAAGCGGGCTGGTGACCCTTGAGGACGTGCTGGAGGAGATAGTGGGTGAGATCACCGATGAAACAGACGAAGAGGTGCCGCTTTACAAGCAGACAGGTGAAGGCAAATGGGTATTCGACGGTAAGATACTGCTGAATGATTTTTACCGCATTACAGGGCTGGAAGATGACCCGTTCGGGGAAGTGAGGGGAGACTCTGAAACCCTTGCCGGATTGCTGCTGGAGCTGCTCGGGGAAATCCCGGTCAAGGGAAGGGAGATAACTGCGGGAGGCTTCAGGTTCACAATTGAAAGCATTGAGAAGCGGCGGATCAGGGAGATCTCCGCTGAAAAGAAAGGGGAAGGCATATGAGAAAAACTATAGCTGCCGCACTGGTGGCCTCTGCACTGATACTTGCTGGCTGTGACCATCCGACGGTGCCAAAACCGAAAGGATACTTCAGGATTGACCTGCCGCAGAAAAGCTATATTCATTTTGACTCGCCCTGCTCCTACTCCATCGAGTACCCTCACTACGCCGTTGTCAACCTGCATCCGGCAGCAGCCACTGACACCTGCTGGATGGACATCGAATTCCCTTCGCTGAAGGCGAAGATACACCTCACATATTTCGATATACATGATAACCTCGCATCGCTGACCGAGATGTCGAGGGAAATGGCATACAAACACACCATCAGGGCTGAGGCTATCGACGAGAAGCTCTGGGCAGATGAGTCGACAGGGGTTTACGGGATGCTCTATGACCTGAAGGGGAACACCGCCTCGGCGGTGCAGTTCTTCGTCACTGACAGCACCCGCCATTACCTGAGGGGATCACTTTATTTCACAGCCCAGCCCAATGAAGACTCACTCATGCCGGTGATTTCATTCATCAGGGAAGACATTATTCACCTTATCGAGACACTGAACTGGCGGTAGAACATGGGCTGCATCACCAAGCACTATCTGAATAAGGAGACGGTTATCGGCGTCTGGAAGATCGAAGAGGATATCGATACTCTCCTTTCGATGGTGGAGTTCAGCCCCGAGGACCGGAAGAGATATGAGTTCTTCCGGAGCAACTCGAGGAAGATAGAGTTCCTGAGTGTAAGGGCCCTGCTGGCGGAGATGCTCGGCAGTGAGGCCAGGATAGTCTATAACAAGAACAATAAGCCATTCATAAAAGACGGCTCGCACTTCATCAGCATCACCCATTCCAACAAGCTTACAGCAATACTGTTAAGCAAGACCGAGAGAGTCGGCATTGACCTTGAGTACATGCGGGTGAACATCAATGCTTTTGCCTCGAAGTTTATGAACAAAAGGGAGAAAGTCACCCGCAGGTGGGCTGACCGTACCTATCACCTGTATATTCACTGGTGTGCCAAGGAAGCCATCTACAAGATCTGTGACAAGGAGGGGATAAACATCGTCAATGATATCACCATTGAACCTTTTGTGGTCAAGGAGTCCGGAGAGATCAGGGGCAGTGTGGAGAACGAGAGAATCAGTGACCGGTTCACGCTATATTACTCAAAATACGACAATTACACTATTGTCTGGACGAAGAAGAAACATGATAGTTGAGATACCCTGGAAGAAAAGAAAGCTTGTTGCCCAGCTGATTGATCCTGACCGCGCCGGTGAAGAGACGCTTGTCAATGCTGCACGGTTAGCTGATGAGGCAGGTGTGGATATCTTCCTGGCAGGCGGCAGTCTGACAAGTGTGCCCGTGGCTGATGTAATAAAGAGGCTGAAACAGCTCTCATCCATCCCTGTGGTGCTCTTTCCGGGAAATCTCACACAGCTCACTGCCGGGGCTGATGCAGTTTTCATGCTGTCACTCATCAGCGGGCGCAACCCCGAACTGCTTATTGGCAGCCATGTAATCGCAGCGCCTGTTCTTAAAAACATGAGGGAGAGAGTAATCCCGGTGGGTTACATGCTCATTGACTGCGGGGGAGGCACCTCAGTGGAGTACATGAGCCAGACATCACCCATCCCGTCAGGAAAGAATGATATTGCCGTGGCCACGGCACTCGCAGGAGAGATGCTTGGCATGAAGGCCATTTACCTGGAGGGGGGCAGCGGCGCTGCCAGGCCTGTTGATCCATCAATGATAAAGGCTGTCCGTGATGAACTGACGATACCCCTTATTACCGGCGGAGGGATTGACTCCGCTGTAAAGGTGGAGATGGCTTTTGATGCCGGAGCTGACATGGTTGTCATCGGTAACGGCTGCGAGCAGAACCCGGCGCTGATAAAAGGTGCCTGCCTCGTCAGGGACAGCTTCAACCGTGGTGCTGTCATCATCTGACGTTGTCCGGGCCGCAGCCCGGACAGAATTTACCTGAACAGTTCGTGCAACGGATCACCGCTCGACGCGTTGGGTAGCGGCACCTTGCACAGTACGGAGAGGGTGGTTGCAATATCCCGGGTGCTGACACTGCGGGTGACTGATACCCTGCTGGCTGTCCAGCCAAACCAGATCATCGGCACGTGACTGTCATACTCCCATGGCGAATTATGGCCTGTAACATTGTCAGTCTTCTCAACCCAGCCCGGGTTAAGGGCGATCATCACATCACCGGAACGTTGCTGGCTGTAGTTGTTGCTCATCTTGCGCAACAGCCCTCCCGAAAAATCACTCATCTCAAAGGCTGATGTGGGCACTGCGGCTGATATCCCGGAGAACTGCACCATGAACCGTGCCACCCTCTTCTGCATCTCTTCAAGGTTGATCTTAGCACCCTCAATGAGACCGCGGTTAAGATATATCTGGCTGTCGAAGAAGCCCCGCACCCAGTCGCCCTGGCCGTAAACGGCATTCAGATAACTGCGGAGCAGCTGAAGTGACTGGTTCAGCCTGAAATAACCAGCAGGCACCCTGCTCTGTTCCAGCACCGCCGGAATCTCTGAGACTCCGTGAGCCGACACCAGGTAAACAAGGACATTCTTCTTGCCGAGCGACTTGTCAATCTTCTCAACAAGCCTGGCTATGTTCCTGTCAAGTCTCACAAGTGCATCCGATGCCTCAACGGAGGAAGGTCCGAAACGATGCCCGACATAGTCGGTGGAGGAATATGTAATTGCAAGATAATCAGTGATATCATCCTGGCCCAACTGCTCATTGTCAATCAATCTGAGAGCCAGTTCGGTAGTAAACTCGTCAGCAAACGGAGTATCGCGGAGAACGGAGAAATCCCTTGTGACATTGAGCAGTTTGCCTTTGGTTGAGAGAGCCTTCAGGTCATACGGGAACCATGTCTGGCCGTTGAATCCCCTCTCGAGGCTGCTTGAGTCAGGCTGGCATCCCGGGTAAGTTGCCGGATCATGCAGGGGCATCCATTGCTGGTTGAGGAGCTGTTGCGGCATCATCATGGCGTTGAGATCCATGAGCCATGGGGGGAGGGATTTGATAAAATAGGTACTTGACATCCAGGTGCCGGTACGGTCATCGAACCAGAAGGCGCCGTCAGCGGCGTGGCCGGCTGTGATGATGGCAGCCATCTCCTTCATGCCTATCCCGTAAACCTTTGATCCTCCGCATGAAGCCATCTGCAGCTCATCTGCAAATGTCGACGAGAGCAGGTTAACTGGTGAGAAGAGGCCTGTCTCGAAACTGCCTCCGACAGGACTGGCAGTTGCATCCTGAACACAGTATATCATCTCATCATTGAACGGATGAAACCATGAATCAGAGGTGATGCCGTGAGCTGAAGGAGATGCCCCCGTGGATATGGTTGCAAACCCGGGAGCCGCCTGGGTGGAGAGGTAGTCAATTGATGCGTTGCGGTAATAGGTGCCTTCACTGACCATCCTCTTCAGACCGTTGTCAGGAAGAATCTCCCATATGCGTTCAAGCTGGTCATAACGGAGCTGTTCCACAATTATGCCTATTACAAGCTTCGGTTTGTCAGGTGGAATGTAAGCCGACTGCGCTGTAACACTGAAAGTTAATATAAGCAGATATAATACTGTAATTACCCGTTTCATCTTCAAAAGCCCTCCTTGGAAATAAGTTCCAAAAATATCAGTTTTGGTTTTATCTGCAACGCGGTCCGGAAAAGATATCACCATCGGTCACCGGTTTATCAACCGTGTGATGACTGCTTTGCCCCTTACCATGGGACCATTGGGCTCCCTGCTTACAGAAATAATGAAGATTCCCGCCGGCAGGCCGGTGAATTTGCATTCAACCGGGATGCCTGGCTGGGCGGTTGTCGTGTAGTGTTTCATAAGGGCGCCGGAAGTTGATGTGACTGTAATGGTCACCTCGCCTGTAACGGCCACGGGAGGCATGATGCTGAAGTTTCCGTCTGACGGGTTGGGGAACACCAGCAGTCCTGATTCCGGCGGATCAGGGTAGTCATGGTTGCCCTTTTCAAGTTGGATATTGCTGACCTGAAGGGGAACGGAGGAGGTGAGGTCTGCGGTGAGCGTGTATGGTTTATATCCAGGGCATGAGAAGGTGAGGTTCCAGGTGCCGGGCGGAAGGAGGCGGGTATAAAATCCGGTGGTGGTGTCTGACCAGACATGTGATGAATCGCGATCATGTCCGGCAATGAAAATCTTCGCACTGAGCGGATCGCCTGTTTCGGCGTCGGTGACCGTTCCTCTTACTCCTGTCATCGCCCCGGCGATATAGCGAAGCAGTGAACGGTGGTTCCATTCCCACATCAGTTCCAGGTTTGAGCCGGGGGTCATCTTGGTATCATCGAGTTCTATGGTCACCTCCCGTCCGCCAAGGCCCCAAGTGACATAATCCTGTCTTCCACCCCTAACCAGGTACCACTTCCAACCTTTGGTAACGCCGTTATCGAGGAAGGTCATATATCCGGATTCAGAATGGAGGTGAACGGTATCAGCGTAACGCCGGCTGATTGCATTGAACCAGTCATCGTCAGCATGGTCTCTCGTCCATTTGTCCCACGGGTAGTTCACGACCTCGGCACCGCTGTGCAGGTTTGCGGAGAGAGTGAACCTTCTCTCTTCCATGAACCTGATCATGTCAAGTGTCTCTTTCTGCAGCGGCGGCGGCGTGCCCACCTCTGGGTCGGGGAAGTTGCGGTTGAGGTCATAGCCGTTGCTGTTGGCGCGTACGGGGTAGGTCAGGGTGTCGCCATTGCGGTACATGCCGTCAGGGTTGGCAAGGGGGTTGATCCAGATTTCAAGTTCTGACACCAGTTCCGAAGCCAACCCTGATCCGGGCGCGCCGCCGCCGCCGGAAGCAAGGTATTCGGCGAGGCGCATCAGAAGGACAAAACCTGCCGTCTCATCACCATGGATTGAGGAGCTGATCATCACCTCCGGCTCGGGCTCATCTTCCTCCGGGTTATCAGAGATCTTTAATGCCAGCACAGCCCTCCCCTGGACACTGAAGCCTATGGTGTCAAGGCGGCAGAGGTCAGGCCAGTGGCCGGCAATCTTATGCATTATTGTGTCATAATGCTTCCAGGTGGGATATGACTGCCAGAGCATTGCCTCGGCTACCGATGAGGCGGTATAGAAACCCTTCCGCTCCTCCGGCACAATCAGCCTGTAGGGTATGGCCTCCGCGATGAACTCCGCGACGTCACGCGAAGAGAGGCTGAGCAGGGCAGTCAGACCGTCGCAGGATGAGACTGAGAAACGTGCAGCCAGCCTGGTCATTGCATCATAACCGGGATAGCTGATCATCACTTCAGCCTGACCGTACCTGCTGACGGCATTCCGGATATCATCCCCGGCCGGGCTCTCCTGCCCGCAGACCGCCTGCATTGAAACCAGCAGCAGGAGTACCGGTATGACACTTCGGAGCTTCAATTTAATTGTTATACGTTAAACCGGATGTGGAGTATGTCACCATCGCCCACCACGTAGGCCTTGCCCTCCACCATCAGTTTTCCGGCTTCGCGGCACGCGTGCTCGGAGCCGAGCCTGATGAAATCATCATACTTCATCACCTCCGCCCTGATGAATCCTCTCTCGAGGTCGGAGTGGATGACGCCGGCAGCCAGGGGTGCGGTCATGCCGGCGGTGATGGTCCACGCCCTTATCTCCTTTGGCCCCACGGTAAAGAAGGTTTGCAGGTTAAGCATCCTGTAGGCTGCCCTGACGAGTTTGTTCACACCCGGCTCCGTCAGTCCCGAGGCTCCCAGAAACTCCAGGCGGTCTGCCTCTTCGGTGAGGTTGGCTATCTCCGCCTCAAGCGCCCCGGCAATCACCAGCGGCTCAGTGCTCCTCGGGGCAAGGAAGCTTCTTACATCCTCAACGTACCTGTTTCCGTCAACTGCCGAAGCCTCGTCAACATTGCATACATAGAGTACCGGCTTCATGGTCAGCAGGAAAATATCATCCACAACCTTTTTTTCTTCAGGTTTCAGCTCAAGGGAAGAAGCGTTCTGAAAACCCTCGAGATGTTCCCTGTAAAGATTTAGAATCTCAACACCGTGTTTTGCCTCCTTGTCGCCTGTTTTTGCAGCCCGTTCCAGCCGCTGAATCTTTTTCACCACTGACTCCACATCCTTGACCTGCAATTCGAACTCAACGTTTTCGAGGTCACGGACCGGGTTGACAGATCCGTCTATATGCGGGAGATTGTCATCATCAAAGCATCGGAGAACATGAATCAGGGCATCGGTGTTCCGTATCTCGCCGAGCAGGCGTGCCCCTGAGCTGTCGCCCTGCCCCCTGACCAACCCCGGGATGTCAACGATATCAACCGTTGTATGCACTATCCGTTCGGTCGGCTGGAACTTTTCAAGCTCATAAAGCCTTTTGTCGGGCACCTGGATTACACCGAGGTTGGCCTTCACTCCGGTGCCGTATGTGTTAGTCTCACCGCGGGTGTTGGATATACAGTTGAAGATAGTGGTCTTCCCTACGCTGGTGATTCCGATAATTCCGCATTTCAATGCCATGTCTCATGATTCTGTTGCTGCAAAGTTACCAAAAAGAGGCTAAGTTTGAAGTGTAGATTAAACCATTGGCGCCTCCGGGCGTCTGACTGACTAAAACCGCCAAGGAAGGTTAATGTCGCAAAGTACTGAAGATGATATCAGGAAAGCTCTGGCAGCGGATACCGAAAAGGCATTCCGGATGATCATTGATCTTTACGGGCGGAAGCTCTACTGGCACATCCGCCGGCTTGTGATCACGCATGATGACGCTGATGACGCGCTGCAGAATACTTTCCTGAATGCATGGAAAAACATCGGATCATTCAGGTCTGAGAGCTCGCTGCTCACATGGCTATGGGCAATTGCCACCAATGAGGCTCTTAATATCATAAGGCGGAGGGGACGTGAGAACAGCGTGGCACTTGATGATGTAGAGGAGATCCTTGCTTCCTCGGCTGAAGGAAGTACGTGGTTTGACGGCGATGCCGCGACGGTCAGACTGCAGAATGCCATCCTGAAACTCCCGGAGAAGCAGCGCGCAGTATTCAACATGAGGTACTTCGAAGAGATGACCTATGAGGATATGAGCGCAGTAACCGGAACCTCGGTGGGGGCCCTTAAGGCTTCATATCACCACGCAGTAAAAAAGATTGAACAATTTCTTGACCGGGATTAAACCTATTCCCGGTCAGGGTGTCAAAGAGATATCATGAAACTCAGCGAAGAAAAAGGAAAAGAAAATCCATTCAGTGTGCCGGAAGATTACTTCGACACACTGGCTGACCGCACCATGGCCGCAATAAATGAGCAGGCAGGGAAAGGTAAGGACTGGGCCGTGATTAAGGTGGTGGCAGGGAAAGGTGAGGACTGGGCCACGATAACGGAGGGGGACGGGAAAGCCGCGATAAGGGAGGAAAAGCTCCGCAAGCCTGGCATGATTGTAAGACTGAAACCCTTCCTGGCCCTGGCTGCTGCCATACTGGGTTTCGCCATTCTTGCATCCGCACTGGTCAGGCTGATCAATGTTGACCGGCCGGACAGGGTGTCTGATTCCGGCAACAGCCTCTATGCTGACCTCGCCGTTGAAGAGATAGGCACATACATGCTTGAAGATGAGTTGAACATGACTGACCCGGTCATCCCGGAGATAACCGGGGAGACAATCTCGTCAGAGACTATCATTGATTACCTGATGACTGAAGATATCAACCTTGATGACATATATGAACTATTATTATAATGCTATGAAGAGAATCATTACAACCATTGCTGCAGTGTTGCTGACGGGAGTCACAGCCATGACCCTCAGGGCACAGGGCCAGGGTATGGGCCAGGGTGCAATGCAGGGTGACGGTGAGAAGCTCACCGCCTATAAGATTGCCTTCTTCACAAAGAACCTGGACCTTACTCCTGCCGAGGCGGAAAAATTCTGGCCGGTTTACAATGATTATTCGGCAAGGAAGAGCAAGCTGCAGGCCGACCGTCTGTTGCTTATGCGCTATGCGGCTCAGAACCAGGCCAACATGACTGAAGACGAGGTTGCATCCACAGCGGATAATCTGACCCGGTCATTTGCCGATGAGGCGGCAATGGTGGTATCATTCAATGAGAACCTGAAGAAGGTACTTCCTCCAGCCAAGGTTATCAGGCTGTACCAGGTTGAGAACCAGTACAAGCAGCAGTTGCTGCGTGAGCTGAATCAGAGAAGGCAGGGTCCGGCACAGCAGGGACAGGGTATGAGGAGGAGCAGCGGTCAGTCAGGACCTGCCCCGTTGACCGAGTGATTGTTCAGGAGGTCATTACCCGGCGTATGAATAACGGGAGTTCAGGGAGCGGGACAGCTGTCTGTTCTCCTGTTTTCATGTTTTTGACAGTGGCCTGCCCGGCGGCTATCTCATTGCTGCCGGCTATCACCACCAGCGGAATCATGCTTGAATCAGCATATGCAAACTGCTTCTTAAGCTTCGCCGGGTCAGGGTACAGCTCTGTGGCGATGCCTGCCTCCCTCAGTTCACCGGCCACTTTCATCAGTGCAGGCAGTTCCCCGCTGCCGAAATTGATTACGAGCACCTCTGTGGATGAGCCGGTCTGCTCAGGGAACAGGCTGAGCTGCATCATCACGTCATAAATCCTGTCAGCCCCGAATGAGACACCGACACCTGATACGCCAGGCATGCCGAAGATGCCTGTGAGGTCATCGTACCGGCCCCCGCCGCAGATACTGCCGAAGGGAAGGTCTGCCGCCTTGACCTCAATTATTGTGCCGGTATAATAGTTAAGTCCGCGTGCGAGCGAGAGATCAAGCTCCACAGGTGCCTTCACCGGTTCAATGGCAAGATACCCTGTAAGCTCCTCCATCTCCCCGATCCCTTTCACTCCTGAAACTGATCCGGCCATTACATTCCTCAGCTCGGTGAGTTTCTGTTCCGTTGAGCCGCTCAGGTCGATGACCGGTTCGAGCCTTGCAATCACCCCGGGTGCGATGCCTCTCTGGGCCAGTTCCTGCCTTACTCCTTCCCTGCCTATTTTTTCAATCTTGTCAATAGCCACAGTGATATCGGTGATCCTCTCCCCTGCCCCGGCAATTTCGGCAATACCTGCCAGGATCTTGCGGTTGTTTATCTTGATAATGATGTTTATGCCGAGCTCACTGAAGATGCGGTCAATTATCCGTACGAGCTCAGCCTCATTGAGCAGTGAGTCGCTGCCGATCACATCCACATCGCACTGGAAGAACTCCCTGTACCTCCCCTTCTGTGGCTTGTCTGCCCTCCAGACGGGCTGAATCTGGTACCTGCGGAAAGGGAATGTGATCTCGTCACGATGCTGCACCACAAAGCGGGCGAATGGAACAGTGAGGTCATACCTCAGTCCCTTTTCACTGATCTGGCGGATCACAGAGGATGTGTCTGCAGACGAGAGCACCGATGGCGACACGCCAGCCAGGAAGTTTCCCGAATTGAGTATCCTGAAGATGAGCCTGTCGCCCTCCTCCCCGTATTTGCCCAGAAGGGTTGAGAGGTTTTCCATCGCAGGGGTTTCTATCGGCAGGTAGCCGTAGAGCGAAAAGATCTTCCTGATTATTCCGAAGATATGGTTGCGGCGCAGCATCTCTGCCGGAGAGAAGTCGCGTGTGCCCTTGGGGATGGAAGTTTTCTGAGCCATGACGGGAAATAGTTTCCCGGCAAAAATAGGAAAAAAAAGGGGGATAGGCCCATGTTACCCCATATACGGATTGTGCATCATCATCATCATGGCAGGGATCATATTCCCCCGTATACAAATCGTGTATCATTATCACGTAGCGACAGGTCTCAGACCTGTCGTTACCGTATATTGATGATAATTTGTCTATTGGATGAAGGGGATTGATATAGGATATTTGAATGCCTCGCCCTTTGCGGCCCTGATGCTTGCCACGATGACGCAAACAACCTCAAGGATGCCGAGGGCAACCAACAACGGAATCCCGACGATTATAAAGCAGAGCGGAATAAGTAAAATGGTATAAAGCAACATGGAAATCTGGAAGTTAAGTGCTGACTTCCCGTTCGTGTCAACCCATTCGGACTGGTCCTTCCTTGATACCCAGCAGATGAGCGGCCCGATAATCCCCCCGAAGGGGAAGAAGTAACCGGCAAAGGTTGACAGGTGACAGAACATCGCCCAGTCGCGCTCTGACTGTGTGTAGGTTTTGGTCTCTTCCATTGCTTTTTTCTTAAAGACGGTTTCCGGTTAAAAATGCTGCATCCTCAGAAGCGGGCGAGCCTCTTCAGGTCGGCAATCAGCAGGCCGCTGGCATTTTTACTGTCAACCATATGACTGTCATAGTAATACATTATCGCATCATCTGTCCCGATGAGGGTTTTCATGCAGGTACCTGTCCTCTTGACGCCTTCGGGGCCCACCTTGTGGACAATCAGGACATCCTTCTGCTTTTCATCAATGGCGCGAATGATTTCCTCTTCATCCACTATCCTGACCTTGTAGGGATAATATGCAGCAATCCTTTCCGGAGAGTCCACCTCCGGGGCCAGGTCGGCCTGCCGCACCAGGATGGTCTTGTCCTTTATTTCAGGGACGTTTTTGTTGTAATATTTGAGGTACCGCAATGCTGAGAGCGTGGGGTTTTTCATAACCAGTTCGGCGTGGTATTCCATGAACCGGATGATAAGGCCGAGCTTGTAACTGTATTCCTCCTCCGGGGCTCCCGAGAAGCAGAGCGGAATGGCGCAGAATTCCGGCAGCTGGTCAAGCTCGTCAACGTCGGCGCCCAGCAGCAGGTTAAGGAAGTCATAGGTTGAGCCTGACTTGTCATTGCTGAAGTTGGTGATAGTAAGAACCAGGAAAGAGTAAGCAGGGTCATTGCGCATGACGTTGAACTCCTCCGTGGTAATATATTTCACAGGGGTTACCTTCCAGTATTTGTCAACTGCAGCCTTTATCTCTGCATTGTAAAATGAGAAGGGATCATCTTCCCTGACAACGCATGTTACTGATTTCTTGAATTTTGCAGCGTCATCAAATGTAGGGTATGGTCTCTGTTGCGCGGATATGGCTGAGGCCAGCAGGAGAGCCAGGGCGAGGAGCGGAAATTTTTTCATTAAACCTTTATTTGCCTGAAGGAAGGAGAATCGGGTGTCTTTCGTTATACTTCCTCAGGTATACAAACATCATTTTTTTCTGGTTTTTGTTGCGCATTGATACAAACTCCTCGTACAGCTCCGGGTCCCGCATAAGGAGTGCTTCCAGGTTCTCGAGGTCATACTCGTATGTCTTTCCTGTCTCGAAATCGATCATGAACATTTCAAGGTCAGTACGTGATGTGTTTCGGCTGTAGGGTGATCCGCCGTAGTAGTACGGGTCATAGTAGCGCGAGGAGTATGGGCTGTAATAATATGGCGAGTAGAATGACCTGTAGGGTGAGTAATAGGGATCATAGTACCCGTAGGGGTTGTAACCTGTCTGGGTTGTGACATCGGCCACGAAATGGATTATTGACCCGAAGAATGTGATGCGGTTGAAGTTGTTCTGCACCTTTGCATATAGAACGCCGTTCCGGGCGAATCCCCATATTGCATCCTTCTCTATCTCCTGCCTGACGCCCATGTTATCATAGAAATAGATCTTTTCGGAGGAGATCACCTGGTCAAAGAAATCCTTGTCGTTGTAATCAACCGATGTGAAGAGCTTAGCCTTTGGGATGGGGCTGTTTGTCTTAACCATGTCAAAGTTCAGGTAGATACCGTCCCTGAACTTGAAGTCAGGAGTATACTGAACAAGAGTATCCCCCTGCTGTGCCCTGGTGAAGCCGGTGGCGACCAGGACTGCGATCAGTGTCAATAAGCACTTTTTCATCACACTCTTTTTCAGATTTCACCTCAAAAATTATACCGTAAGGCAAAAATAATCTTTTCTCTGCACTGAGAACATGGCTCTCTTTATCTTTATTGAAATTGATGTATCTTTGAGTGACGTTAATCTACTGCGTTCACGATATGCCGAACAGATCAAGACCATCTGCCATACCGCACTCAGACCTGATGACCCGGTGGACGAGGGACCGCATACTGCTGCCGGTTGCCGTAGCGCTTCTCCTGGTGGTCATAGCCCTTGTCACCGCCCTTGCCGGGCTGGTGTACATGCCGATAGCGGCAGGTGTGCTTGCCCTGGTCCCGCTGATACTGGCGATAGCAGAACTTCGCAAGCTCATTGCAGACAACAGGGAAATTCTCAGGGAGCTGGCTTCAATTGCCGAAAAGAACGAGGAGGTGATCAACTCCTTTTCGCACAAGATAAGGGAGCCCCTCAACAACCTCGTCCTGCTGGGCAACATGCTGAGTGAGACCACCTCATCACCCAAGCAGCAGGAGCTTGTGGAGACCTTCATTGCTTCCACCGGATCAATGGTTGAGGTGGTCAATGAACTTACCATGGAAACAGCCGGCAATATCACCTTTGAGAGGCGGGGTGAGATCCGTTTCAGGCTGGGGCCCATCATCCGTGATACCATCGGTCTGATGAAGCTCAGCAGGAGACATGACCAGAGCGTGGTGGTCTATGATGACCACGGCGAGGGGGAAAGGGAATACAGGGGTGACCCGATCATCATCAAGCAGATACTCATCGATCTTCTCAGCGCTGCCATCTCAGGGCCGGCAGGAAAGGTGACCATCAAGATACAGGCCAGGGAAGCCGGTGAAAGGGAGGGAGCACACAAGGTTGAATTCACCCTGTCATCGAACAACCAGGCAGTCTTCATCGGTGAAGGACGCCAGCCTTACCCTCTGGCAGGAAGACTGATACGCGATTGCGGGGGCAACTGGCAGGAGTCCACTTCCGGAACCGGTTCATACTTCGTCTTCTATATCTTCCTCAGGAGGGCAGACAAAGTGATCCGCCCGGCAGCAGCAAGCACCCTGGTCAGGGAGATGGAGACGGAGAAGAGTCATAAGGAACTGAAAGAGCTTAACATACTGCTGGTGGAAGATAATCCCATCAACCAGCGAATCACCCAGCTGATGCTTGAACCGCTTGTAAAGAGGCTCGAGGTTGCCCGTAACGGCAAGGAGGCTCTTGACATGTTTGGCACATCTCGCTATGACCTGATACTTATGGATGTGCAGATGCCGGTTATGAACGGACTGGTGGCGGCGGAGAAGATCCGCGGGCTGGAGATGAGCTCCAGCGGACACGTACCTATCATTGCCATCACCGCCAACGCGATGCTGGGCGACAGGGAACAGTGCCTGGCTGTAGGTATGGACGATTACATAAGCAAACCTATAGAGCCCGAGGTGCTCATAGAGAAGATTACAGCTCTTATCTGACCTCAGAAAGGTTTAACCCCCAGGATCATCATGTCATCTATCTGGTCATGCCCTTCCATCCATGACCCGATAGTTTCATCCAGAATCCGCTGCTGGTCGGCCAGCGGATATTTGCTTATGGTCAGCAGGATATGCCTCAGGCGGCGATACATAAACTTTTTGTTTTCCGGTCCTCCGAACTGATCAGCATACCCGTCGGAGAAGAGATAGAGGATATCTCCCTCCTGCAGCGTGAAAGTACTCCGGTTGAATGATACCATGGCAAATGACTGCACTACATTCTTCTTGTCGCCCTTGATCTCTATCAGCTTGTCATCACGGACTATATACACCGGCAGAAATGCGCCCGAGAACTCCATCACTTTCGTGTTTCTGTCAATAACGCAGATACCCATCTCAATTCCGTCCTTAATCAGGGCTTTGCCGCTTTCCTCCTTGAAGAAGGCTGATTCGAGCTCGCGGTTCATGGTGATCAGCACCTGGTCAGTGTCATCGACCTTCATCTCATTGATGATCTTCTGAATGAGTTCCAGCCCGATCATTGACATAAGGGCTCCCGGCACCCCGTGTCCGGTGCAGTCAGCCGCCGCAATGAAGTACTTTTCGTCACGCTCACTGAACCAGTAGAAGTCGCCGCTGACGATATGCTTCGGGCGGTAGTAGATGAAATGATCGGGAAAAATCCTCCGTATGTGATGTTCGGCAGGAAGAAGCGCAGCCTGAATCCTGCGGGCATAGTTCAGGCTGTCAGTCAGGTCCTTGTTTCTCAGTTGCAGTTCCGATCTCTGCACCTCTATCTCGCTGTATGCGCCCTGTATTTCACGCAGGTGTTTTTTGGTACGGAGCAGCACCCAGAACTGGAGTACGATCAGGTAGACCAGTGCCGCGATGATGAAGATCACAATGAGGTAATTGAGAGCCGGGCTGTCTCTCAGTCCCTGCACAAAGGCAGTCAACAGGGCCGCTGACGGTAAGCCTGTCACCCGGCAGTTGAATTAACCGTCTCCACGGAAGCTTCGCCAGGCTTTAACAGGGGAAGGAGTCTGAGGGACGGTGATTCTATGAAAGGACCGAGTCCGTATTCAGGCCACCTGGTGTTTACAAGTTCAATTGTCTCCGGGTCTGAACAGACCACGTTTGGCCAATCCCTGGGGAAAGCAGGCAGGGACCGGGTTTTTGAGGTGGCATCAATAAAGATGGCGCCGCCCTCGAGATGGTAGAGATCACGGGCCGGATCGCTGTTGCCGGTAACCAGCCATGTAAGCATGGCGGGGTCATCAGCATCAGCTCCCTCATCCACTGCAATGATGACGGTACCCGGTGTGGTAAGTGATGCGGGAAGAGAGGCTGCCAGGCGATGCATGTCAAGCCCCTCCTCCGGTTTGGTTATAGTAAGTATTGCCACCGGCAGGGCATAATCAGCCAGTGTCTTCATCCCGCTGATGACCTTTTCATTGAACTGCTCGCCGGTGAGAAGGAGCAGCGGAACCGAATGATATTCATCGGTTCGTTCCTCCGAGAGCTTCACGGTTGCGTCTATGCCGAGCTTGCCTCCCATGCTGAACCTGTCTGAGGAGTGATCAAGTACGTCAAGAGGGCCCCTGGTAAGCAGAAGGTCAGAATCAAACCTTACATTGGCAAAAACCTCCTCAGCCACGGCGCGGTAATCGGTCACATGAACGTTGCCGCTGACTACTATTATATACTTGCTGAGCATCATCTGCCCTGCGCCGAAGAGTGCACTCAGCACCTTCATTCCCTGACCCGGATAGGTCTTCTCAATGCTCACTATCACCAGGTTGTGGGCCACGCCCGAAACAGGCATGTGGAGCTCGCGAATTTCCGGGGCTATTGCAAGTTTTATGGGTGCAAAGAATATCTTCTCGGTAGCCTTTCCCATCCATGCATCCTCCATCGGAGGCACTCCCACTATTGTGGCGGGATAGACAGCGTTTTTCCTGTGGGTTATGCAGGTGACATGAAATACAGGATACAGGTCGGCAAGAGAGTAAAAGCCTGTGTGGTCACCAAACGGTCCCTCGGTGACAGGCGCTTCGGCAGTGTCAACATAACCTTCGATGACGAAATCTGAGTCAGCCGGTACCCACAGGTCGTTGGTAAGGCATTTGACCAGGGACACTCTTTTACGGCGCAGGAATGCTGCAAGGAGGTACTCACTGATATCTTCAGGCAGCGGAGCCGTGGCGGCATAGGTATAAACCGGGTCTCCTCCGAGGGTTACGGTGACGGGCATCCTCTCTCCCCTCTTTTTCCAGGCCTCAAAGTGTCTGGCGCCGGTTTTGTGCCTGTGCCAGTGCATTCCTGTCATATCTCGGCCCATGACCTGCATGCGGTACATGCCGAGGTTGGGTTTTCCGGTCTCAGGGTGCCTGGTATGCACCAGGGGGAGTGTAACAAACCTTTCTCCGTCATGGGGCCAGCATTTCAGGATGGGCAGCCTGCCAATGTCAGGCACCTGCTCCACCACCTCCTGGCACTCACCCCTGCCTGACCTTCTTTTGGGCGAAAGGGTGAGAAGGCGGAGCATACCAGGCAGGCGCGCCAGCTTACCCGCCAGGCCGCGCGCCTGGGTCAGCGACTCGACCAGGGTAAACAGCTCATCACCTGCATCATCAAGGGAATTACGTCCCATGGCTGCTGCCATGCGCGTGTCAGAGGCAAATGCATTTATCAGCACAGGGAAGGCTGTGCCGGTGTTCTCAAACAGAACGGCCTTTCCACCGCTTTTTACCAGCCGGTCAGCTATCTCGGTAATCTCAAGCACAGGGTTAACAGGGGAGGTGACACGCACCAGCTCACCACGTGACTCCAGAAATGATACAAACTGAGACAGACCGTTGAATGACATTGAACAAGAGATTTCTACAAATATAAAAATAAAAACTCCGCGGAGGCGGAGTTTTCATTGTGGTATCTGTACCAGGCGCCTACTCGCAGCCGTAAACTGCGTTTGCACCCAGTTCCTCCTCAATGCGGAGCAACTGGTTGTACTTGGCAATACGGTCGGTACGGCTGAGCGATCCGGTCTTGATCTGACCCGAGTTTGTAGCAACAGCAACATCGGCGATGGTAGAGTCTTCTGTCTCGCCCGAACGGTGCGAGGTAACGGTGGTGTAGCCAGCCCTGTGAGCCATCTCAATGCAGTTGAGAGTCTCGGTAAGGGTTCCGATCTGATTCAGCTTGATGAGGATACTGTTTGCGCAGCCAAGGCTGATACCTTTCTCAAGATACTCAACGTTGGTCACGAAGAGGTCATCGCCAACGATCTGGATCTTTGAGCCAAGCTGTTGGGTATGCAGTTTCCATCCTTCCCAGTCTCCCTCACTCATTCCGTCCTCGATGGAATCAATGATAGGATACTTCTCAACCAGCGCGGTGAGATAATCAGCCTGCTGTGCAGGGGTGAGCTTCTTGGCATCCTTGCCTTCGAAAATTGTGTAGTCATAAACTCCGTCCTTGAAGAATGAGCTTGCGGCACAGTCGAGTGCTATCATCACATCGACGCCCGGCTTGTATCCTGCAGCGGTGATTGCCTTAATGATGCTTTCAAGTGCATCTTCGGTTCCTTTGAGCACAGGTGCAAAGCCACCCTCATCACCCACTGCGGTGCTGAGTCCGCGCTCCTTGAGCACTTTCTTCAATGAATGGAACACTTCGGCTCCCATCCTGAGGCCTTCGGCGAATGTGCCGGCCCCTTTTGGACGGATCATGAATTCCTGGAATGCTATCGGAGCGTCAGAATGGGCACCGCCGTTGATGATGTTCATCATCGGGATGGGCAGTACGCGGGCGTTGGTACCGCCGATATACCTGTAAAGAGGCAGTCCGTGGTACGCTGCTGCAGCCTTTGCGCATGCCAGTGAGACGCCGAGGATAGCGTTGGCTCCGAGGGTGCTCTTGGTCGGGGTACCGTCAAGGTCAATCATCTTCTGGTCAATGGCTATCTGGTTGGTGACATCCATTCCCATTAAATCCTCAGCTATGACATTATTGACATTATGGACTGCTTTGAGGACGCCCTTGCCAAGGTAACGCGACTTATCGCCGTCTCTCAGCTCCAGTGCCTCGTTTTCACCGGTTGATGCTCCGGAGGGTACTGCCGCCCTGCCTGATGCGCCGCTGGATGTTATGACTTCGACCTCAATGGTCGGATTTCCCCTTGAATCAAGGATTTCTCTCGCGTGAACACTAACTATCTGACTCATTGTAATTTATGTTTTGTTATAATAATATGCAATATATGAAAAAAAGGGATACGGCCATTCAGACAATATCCCTTCCGTATATGAGCATCTGCCGCTATTCTTTTGATTCTTCGGCTTCCGGTGCCTTTTCTTCGGCGGGAGTTTCAGCCTTTGCGTTTGTTTCGGTTACGGCAGCAGTTTCGGCGGTCTTTTTCTTCAGGCTGCGGCGGCGGCGTGAGGCCTTGGCTTTTGCACCCTCGCCTGCAAGCATGTTCTCATTGAAGTCGACCAGTTCGATTATGCACATCTCAGCAGCGTCACCTATTCGTGATCCTGTTTTGAGGATGCGGGTGTATCCGCCCGGGCGGCTGGCGATCTTCGGGGCTACTTCCCTGAAGAGTTCAGCAACGGCGCTTTTATTCTCAAGATAACTGAATACAACCCTGCGCGAGTGGGTTGAGTCATCCTTTGACTTGGTGATGAGTGGCTCAACGTATGTTCTCAGTGCGCGTGCTTTGGCTGTTGTTGTGCTGATACGCTTGTGAAGGATCAGTGATGATGCCAGATTGGCCATCATTGCCTTCCTGTCGGCGCTTTTCCTTCCAAGGTGGTTTATAGCATTTAAATGTCGCATTTCTCTCTATCCTTACCTGTTATTAATCTTTGTCGAGTTTGTATTTTGCCACATCCATCCCGAATGAGAGGCTCATTGTCTCAAGGAGCTCGTCAAGCTCGGTGAGTGACTTCTTGCCGAAGTTACGGAACTTGAGGAGGTCATTCTTGTTGAATTTAACCAGGTCTCCGAGTGTTTCAACCTCAGCTGCCTTGAGGCAGTTGAGAGCTCTGACGGAGAGGTCAAGGTCAACGAGTTTGGTTTTGAGCAGCTGGCGCATGTGGAGTATTTCCTCGTCGAATTCCTCATTTGCCATCTTGTCTTCGTAGTCGATGGTGATCTTCTCTTCGGAGAAGAGCATGAAATGGTATATGAGGATTTTTGCTGCTTCCTTGAGGGCGTCCTTCGGGTGAATTGAGCCGTCAGTGGTTATTTCGATGATCAGTTTTTCGTAGTCGGTTTTCTGTTCAACCCTGTAGTTTTCGATTGAATACTTGACATTACGAACAGGGGTGAAGATTGAATCGATGGCAATAAGTCCGAATTCGGCTTCTGTGGGCTGGTTTTCCTCAGCAGGCACATAGCCTCTGCCCTTGGAGATATTGATCTCGAACTGCAGTTTGACATCGGGTTCCATACGGCAGATTACCAGGTCAGGGTTGAGCACCTCGAAACTGCTGAGTGAATTATTAAGGTCACCGGCTTTGAATGCTTCCTGTCCTGAGACCTTAACCACGATCTTCTCGGTATCGATATCCTCGACCATTCTCCTGAAGCGAATCTGTTTCAGGTTCAGAATGATTTCTGTGACATCTTCCATCACGCCGGTGATGGTTGAGAACTCATGGTCTACGCCCTCTATCTTGACAGTAGTGATGGCGAATCCTTCCAGTGAGGAGAGGAGTATTCTTCTGAGGGCATTACCCACGGTGATGCCATAGCCGGGTTCAAGCGGGCGGA
This sequence comes from Bacteroidota bacterium, assembly GCA_018262715.1. Taxonomy (GTDB): domain Bacteria; phylum Bacteroidota; class Bacteroidia; order Bacteroidales; family VadinHA17; genus SR-FBR-E99. The sequence goes on along the minus strand of JADFDS010000043.1, from coordinate 15,624 downwards.
ATTCAAACTTTCCGTACTGGTCGTCCGCTTCCAGTAATATTACTTTGTCAGGTTTCTGGAATGCTAATATGGCCATATGAATATTATTACTTTATTACTTGGAATAGAGTTCAACTATAAGCTGTTCCTTGATATCTTCCGGTATTTCGGTACGTTCAGGGACGCTCATGTATTTTCCGGCCATCTGTGTGTCATCCCACTCGAGCCAGGCCAGTTTGGAGCGGCGGTTTGCGCCGAGGCATTCGGTAATGATTTCGAGTGATTTTGATTTTTCCCTGACGCCGATGATATCGCCGGGGCGAAGCATCATTGATGGTATATTAACGACGTTGCCGTTGATTGTGATATGACGGTGAGACACCAGCTGGCGTGCTGCCGGTCTTGAGGGAGCAATGCCGAGGCGGTAAACCACGTTGTCAAGACGTGATTCCAACAACTGGAGGAGAACCAAACCGGTCACTCCGGAGGCAGCCACAGCTTTCTCGAAGGTATTGCGGAACTGGCGTTCAAGCAGGCCGTAGGTATATTTCACCTTCTGTTTTTCGCGCAGCTGTACACCGTATTCCGATGTCTTTTTTCTTTTTTTGGTCAGACCGTGCTGGCCGGGAGGGAAATTCTTCCTGTCGAGGTATTTGTCAGGGCCGAAAATAGGCTCTCCGAATTTCCTGGCGATTCTTGATCTGGGTCCTGTATATCTTGCCATTGAATGAAATGTTTATCGTTTTGAAAAATGTTAATATGAGCCTTTTAAACCCTTCTGCGTGAAGGCGGACGGCATCCGTTGTGAGGCATTGGTGTAACGTCGACGATTTCAGTCACTTCCACGCCGCTGTTTGATATGGCACGGATGGCTGACTCACGGCCTGAGCCGGGTCCCTTGACGTAAACCTTCACCTTGCGGAGGCCAAGTTCAAAAGCGACCTTGGTGCACTCTTCAGCTGCCATCTGCGCGGCATAGGGGGTGTTCTTCTTTGAACCCTTGAATCCCATCTTGCCTGCCGAGGCCCAGGATATAACCTGGCCGGTGCTGTTTGTAAGGCTTATGATGATATTGTTGAATGACGAATGAACGTGAGCCTGTCCCACGGGTTCAACCTTAACGACCTTCTTCTTTAATGTCCCAGTCTTCTTTGCCATATATTACTTATTTAGTAGCTTTTTTCTTGTTTGCCACGGTCTTCTTGCGTCCTTTGCGGGTGCGGGCATTGTTCTTCGTGCTCTGGCCCCTTACCGGCAGCCCGATGCGGTGACGAATGCCGCGATAGCAACCGATATCCATCAGTCGCTTGATGTTAAGCTGCGTTTCGGAACGAAGCTCACCCTCCAGCTTGTAATTCTCAGAGAGGATCTGACGGATAGCATTGATGTTATCGTCATTCCATTCCTCTACCTTCATTTGACGGTCAACGCCGGCTTTGTCAAGCACCTTCTGAGCAGTGCTGCGTCCGACGCCATAGATGTAGGTGAGAGCTACTTCGCCCTGCTTGTTCCTTGGTAGGTCTACCCCATTAATACGTGCCATATACCTCTTTAAATTTGAAGTGCAAAGTTAATCAAATTTATCCCTGTCTCTGCTTGAACTTGGGATTTTTCTTATTTATCACATACAGACGCCCGTTACGCCTTACAATCTTGCAGTCGGCTGAGCGCTTTTTCACTGATGCTCTTACTTTCATCGCAGTTTTATTTTCTATTTAAATCTGAACGTTATTCTTCCTTTGGTAAGGTCATAGGGCGACATTTCAACCTTCACCTTGTCACCGGGGAGGATTTTAATATAGTGCATCCTCATCTTCCCGGAGATATGGGCGGTGATGATATGTCCGTTTTCGAGCCTGACCCTGAACATCGCGTTTGAGAGCGCCTCGATGATCGTTCCGTCAATCTCTATTGATGGTTGTTTGGCCATATACTTACCTCTTTGTTAATACTTCCTCTATATATTCAAATGTTGTGAGCAGGTCGGGTTTTCCCTCCCTGACCGCAACAGCATATTCAAAATGTGCCGACGGTTTGCCGTCACCTGTTCTGACTGTCCACCCGTCACTGTCAGTGCGTGTGTTTTTGGTACCCATATTGATCATCGGTTCTATGCATATGACCACATTCCTTTCAAGTCTCGTGCCAGAGCCGCGTCTCCCGAAGTTAGGCACCTCGGGGCCCTCATGAAGGTGCTTCCCGATTCCGTGTCCCACCAGCGTGCGCACCACGGAGTAACCTCCGCCTTCAGCCTTTGTCTGCACTGCGTGCGAAATGTCTCCCACGCGGTTGCCGGCGACAGCCTGCTTCACGCCCTCCTCAAGAGAGGCCCTGGTGAAATCGAGAAGACGCAGTATTTCAGGCCTCACCTCTCCCACCGGGAAGGTGAAGGCGCTGTCTCCATACCAGCCGTTCAGTATCACCCCGCAGTCGACTGATATTATGTCGCCCTCCCTGAGTGCATAGTCTGACGGTATCCCGTGTACCACCTCATCATTTACAGATGTGCAGAGGGTGTTCGGAAATCCGGCATATCCCTTGAAGGCAGGGAGTGCACCGTGTGAACGGATGAACTCCTCAGCTATCGCGTCAAGACGGAGGGTTGTCACCCCCGGCCTGATATGCACGGCTACTTCCGCAAGAGTTTTTGAGACCAGCTGGTTGGCTTCTCTCAGTAACTCTACTTCTGCATCCGTCTTAATATAGATCATCAAAGAACGAAATCGCATTAAATAGCCGTCACGGCTCCGGTCCTGCCCTTAACGCGGCCTGATTTCATAAGGCCGTCATAGTGGCGCATGAGCAGATGACTTTCGATCTGCTGGAGAGTATCAAGCACAACGCCCACGAGAATGAGGAGCGAGGTGCCGCCGAAGAACTGTGCAAACTCACCACTGATGCCGAAGTTCACGGCAAAGGCAGGGAGGATGGCTATTATTGCGAGGAATATTGAACCCGGAAGGGTGATTCGTGACATGATGGTATCAAGGAACTCAACCGTCTTGCGTCCCGGTTTGATGCCGGGAATGAAACCACCGTTCTTCTTCATGTCTTCAGCCATCTGCACCGGGTTAATGGTAACGGCGGTGTAGAAGTAGGTGAAGAGGATGATGAGAATTGCTGTCACCAGGTTATACCAGAATCCGTACATATTTGTAAATGCAACGACGAATCCCGAGCCTGATTCCCTGAAACCGGCGAATATCACCGGCAGCATCATGATCGCCTGGGCGAAGATGATAGGCATAACGCCGGCTGCGTTCACCTTAAGGGGAATATATTGTCTTACGCCGCCATACTGTTTGTTGCCCACGATGCGTCTTGCATACTGGACGGGTATGCGGCGGGTGCCCTGTACCAGGAGCACTGAACCAAGTATCACTACAAAGAGGAATACAATCTCAATGAGCAGGGCTACAAGTCCGCCCGAGCCGTTCATGCGTGATCCTGTCTCAAAGATGATTGCCACCGGGAAACGGGCTATAATACCAACCATGATAATCAGCGAGATACCGTTTCCGATACCCTTGTCGGTGATTTTCTCACCGAGCCACATGACAAATATTGTTCCGGCGGTCAATATGATCACCGATGAGACCCTGAAGAACCAGCCCTGCAGGACAAATGCTTCCGGGGGCAATATTGCATGAAGGTTTGCCAGGTAAGTCGGAGCCTGAAGTATCAGGATAAATACGGTAAGGTACCGTGTATACTGGTTCATCTTACGCCTGCCGCTCTCACCCTCCTTCTGAAGTTTCTGGAAGTAGGGGAAGACTATGCCGAGCAGCTGGATAACGATTGAGGCGGAGATGTAGGGCATGATCCCCAGGGCAAAGATGGAGGCCTGTGAGAAGGCTCCGCCCGAGAACATGTCAAGCAGCCCCATAATACCCGAGGAGGTCTGGCTTCTCAGGTTATCAAGCATGGATGGATCGACTCCCGGGAGGGTGATATATTTGCCCAGACGGTAGAGTGCAACGATGCCAAGGGTAAAGATTATCCTGGCTCTCAGATCCTCGATCTTGAAAATGTTCTTAATGGTCTGAATGAATTTCATGCCTTACAGTTTAACTGCGGTTCCCTGAATTGCTTCGATTGCTGCCTGTGCCGATTTGCTGAAAGCGTGGGCATGAACCTCAAGCTTCCTGGTAAGGGTACCCTTGCCCAGTATCTTCACAAGTGCATTTTTGTTGACCAGCCCTGCTGTCAGCAGAGTCTCAAAATCAATGCGGTCCGTGTCAAGCTTTGTTGCCAGAGCCTCAAGTGTGCTGAGGTTGATTGCTTTGTAGTCAACGCGGTTGAGGTTTTTAAACCCTGATTTCGGCACTCTTCTCTGGAGTGGCATCTGGCCTCCTTCGAAGCCAATCTTCCTGCTGTAGCCGGAGCGTGACTTGGCCCCTTTGTGTCCGCGGGTTGATGTTCCTCCGTGACCTGATCCCTCACCTCGTCCGATGCGCTTCTCTCTCTTGACTGATCCGGGGGCCGGTTTCAAATTGCTTAAATCCATAGCGAAATATATAATGCTGTTAATATCTTAGAGTTTCTCCACCTTCACCAGGTGTTTCAGTTTGTTTACCATACCCATGATCTGGGGTGTGTCTTCGTGCTCAACAGTCTGGTGCATCTTTCTGATACCCAGTGCCGTGAGGATCTTCTTCTGTGACTCGGGCTGGCCTATCTTGCTTTTAATCTGGGTTACCTTGATTTTTGCCATGATACTTCAATATTACTAACCGTTAAACACTTTTTCGAGGGTAACGCCCCTGTGGTCTGCCACTGTGCTGGCATCGCGAAGTTCGAGCAGGGCGGCAATGGTAGCCTTCACAAGGTTGTGCGGGTTTGATGAGCCCTTTGACTTGGCGAGCACGTTCTTCACTCCCACGCTCTCAAGCACGGCGCGCATTGCACCACCGGCCTTGATACCTGTACCTTCGGTGGCAGGCTTGATAAAGACATAGGCTCCGCCGAACTTACCGTACTGCTCATGGGGAATGGTGCCTTTGTGCACCGGTACCTTTATGAGGTTTTTCTTGGCGTCCTCAATGCCCTTTGCGATGGCGGTGGTTACTTCACTTGCCTTACCGAGACCGTGACCCACGATACCTTTCTCATCACCCACAACGACGATGGCTGAGAAGCTGAAGGTGCGTCCTCCCTTGGTTACTTTGGTTACTCTCTGGATGCTTACCAGCCTGTCGGTAAGTTCAAGATCGCTGTTCTTTACTCTCTTTATTCCGTATGCCATACTGATTAGAATTTTAAGCCGCCTTCGCGTGCTCCGTCAGCTAATGATTTAACCCTGCCATGATACTGGTATCCGCTTCTGTCAAAGACAACGGTCTCAATGCCCTTCTCCCTGCATGCAGCGGCAAGACGCTTTCCTACCAGGACAGCCACCTCACTCTTTTTCTTCCCGGTTACAGAGGCAATCTCCTTCTCCCTTGAGGAAGCTGCAGCCAGTGTCACGCCATTGACGTCGTCAACGGCCTGGGCATATATCTGTTTGTTGCTGCGGAAGACCGCCACCCTTGGTTTTTCGGCCGTTCCCCTGATCCGCTTGCGGATTCTCAGTTTAATTTTTTCTCTCTTTTCTGTCTTTGCTAAAGCCATGACTTCAATATTTAATCATGTTACACACCAGCCGATTTACCGGCCTTTCTCCTGAGCTGTTCGCCCACGAATTTGATACCCTTGCCCTTATACGGCTCAGGCGGACGCAGTGACCTGATCTTTGCTGCGACATGGCCTATGAGCTGCTTGTCAATGCTTGAGAGGGTGATGACCGGGTTGCTCCTTTTTTCAGTCTTGGTTTCAACCTTGATCTCCTGCGGCAGTTCCATCACAATATCATGTGAATAACCGAGGCTCATTTCGAGACGTTGGCCATTGGCTTCTGCACGGTAACCGACACCTACCAGCTCAAGATCCTTGCGGTAGCCTTTTGAAACGCCCGTCACCATGTTGGCGATGAGAGCACGGTAGAGTCCGTGAAGCGATTTAAGGCGCTTTTCGTCGTTGGGTCTTGCCAGTATTATTGTATTGTTTTCCACCTCCACTTTGATATCACTGTCAACCTTCTGTGACAGGGTTCCCAGGGGGCCTTTAACGCTTACCACATTGTCGTCACTCACTGAAAGGGTGACGCCAGATGGCAGGTTTACAGGTAATTTTCCTATTCGTGACATTTGATTTCCTCCTGTTTAGTAAACATAACATATTACTTCACCTCCGACATTCTCCTTCGCTGCCTCCTTTTCAGTCATTACACCGCGGGAGGTTGAGAGAATGGCTATTCCCAGCCCGTTGAGGACACGCGGGAGTTCATCAACACCGGCATATCTCCTGAGGCCCGGACGGCTGACCCGCTGTATCTGTTTGATTGCGGGGAGCTTGGTCTTGGGATGATACTTGAGGGCGATCTTTATCTTGCCCTGCAGGTCATCATCAGTGAATTTATAGCTGAGGATATATCCCTTGTCGTAAAGTATCCGTGTGATATCCTTCGTCAGACCGGCAGCCGGTGTCTCAACCACTTTATGGCCGGCTCTGATGGCATTCCTTACCCTGGTAAGAAAATCTGCTATTGGATCTGTCATCTTATCGTATGATTAATTTGTTTATATCTCGGTTGTTACCAGCTTGCCTTTCTTACGCCCGGGATGAGTCCTTTTGAAGCCATCTCCCTGAATGTAATCCTGCTGATGCCAAACTGTCTCATGTAGCCTCTCGGTCTGCCGGTGAGTTTACACCTGTTGCGCTGCCTGATTGGGTTTGAGTTGCGCGGGAGGGTGCTCAGGGCAACGTAATTGCCTTCTGCTTTGAGAGCGGCCCTTTTGGCGGCATACCTTTTGGCAAGTTTCGCGCGTTTGACTTCGCGGGCTTTCATTGATTCCTTAGCCATATTCCGATCTGTTATTTGTTTTTAAAGGGAATTCCGAATTCTTTAAGCAGGGCATAAGCCTCCTCGTCACTCTTTGCTGTTGTAACGAATGTGATCTGCAGTCCCATGATCTTGGCGATCTTGTCGAGGTCTATCTCGGGGAAGATGATCTGCTCGGTGATGCCGAGGGTATAGTTACCGCGGCCGTCGAGTTTTGCACTGACACCCTTGAAGTCACGTATGCGCGGCAGGGCTACAGAGATGAGCCTCTCGAGGAATTCGTACATGCGGTCCTGGCGCAGGGTAACCATCACGCCGATAGGCATGGCTTTCCTGAGCTTGAAGTTTGATATGTCCTTCCTGGAGATGGTCTGCACCGCCTTCTGTCCGGCGATATCTGATACCTCCTTCTGTCCCATTTCAAGCAGTTTCTTGTCGGCAATGGCCTGGCCAAGTCCCTGGTTGATGACTATTTTTTCAAGACGCGGCACCTGCATCACAGTTGTATAATTAAACTGCTTCACAAGGGCAGGTGTGATCTCATTCTTATATTTGGTTCTTAAAGCAGGCGTATACATTACTTGATCTCCTCTCCTGATTTTTTGGCATAACGTACCAGTTTGTTCTTGTCATTCAGCTTGCGGCCGACGCGGGTAGGTTTACCGGTTGCCGGGTCAATGACCATGAGGTTCGAGATGTGGATGGGGCCCTCCTTTTTGAGAATACCTCCCTGGGGAGCCTTTGCGTTGGGTTTGGTATGTTTTGATACCATGTTGATCCCTTCCACCAGGGCTTTGTTTTTGGCCCTGTCGACCTCGAGGACGCGTCCTTTCTGTCCTTTGGATTCACCGGCAATGACAGCCACTGTGTCTCCCTTCTTAATGTGTAATTTTTTCTGCATCGGGTGTCAGATTAACAGTTATAACACTTCAGGTGCAAGTGAAACGATCTTCATATACTTGTCGCGCAGTTCCCTGGCGACAGGGCCGAAGATGCGGGTTCCGCGGACTTCATCCTGGTTGGTGAGCAGCACCACGGCGTTGTCATCAAAGCGGATATAGGAACCGTCAGCGCGGCCTATTTCCTTGGTGGTTCTTACTACCACTGCCCTGCTGACAGAGCCTTTCTTTGCTTCACCTGAGGGGAGAGCGCTCTTGACGGAGACGACAATCTTGTCACCCACGCTTGCATACCTCTTCTTGCTTCCGCCGAGCACCCTGATGCAAAGTACCTCCTTCGCACCGGTATTATCGGCTACATTCAACCTGCTTTCCTGCTGTATCATGATTACTTAGCTCTTTCAATTATTTCAACCAATCTCCAGGACTTGTTTTTGCTGAGGGGCCTGGTTTCCATTATGCGCACCGTATCACCGATGTTGCAGCTGTTCTCCTCATCGTGAGCCATGAGCTTCTTTGTCTTGCTGACGAATTTGCCATAGATCGGGTGTTTAACCTTTCTGTGAATGGCAACGACGATAGATTTGTCCATCTTGTTGCTGACGACAACACCTGTACGTTCTTTTCTAAGGTTCCTTTCTTCCATGCTGATACGGCTATTTTGATTTCTCATTGATCTCTCTCTTGCGCATCTCTGTCATGAGCCTGGCAACTGTTTTCCTGCTCTCCTTGATCTTCTGGGGATTTTCAAGGGGAGAGATTGCGTGGTTGAGTTTCATGCGCACGAGTGCGGTCTTCTCGTTGTCAATACGTTCAAGAAGCTCCTGGTTGCTTAATTCTCTTATCTCTGAACTTTTCATTGCTCTGTTTTTTTATTCCTCTGCGTAATCATGACGCACCACGAATTTTGTTGCCACGGGCAGTTTTGCAGCTGCGAGGCGGAGTGCTTCCTTGGCCACGTCAAAGGGAACGCCTTCGGCTTCAATGATGATGCGGCCTGGGGTAACGGGAACCACGAATCCTTCAGGTGCACCCTTACCTTTACCCATACGGACCTCTGCAGGTTTCTTGGTTATCGGTTTGTCAGGGAAGACACGGATCCATATCTGGCCTTCACGTTTCATGTGACGGGTCACAGCCTGGCGTGCAGCCTCAAGCTGACGGCCGGTAATCCATGCCTCCTCGAGGGTTTTGATGCCAAATGATCCGAATGCCAGCTGATTGCCTCTCTGGGCATTGCCTTTCATCTTGCCCTTCTGGCTCCTCCTGAACTTGGTCTTCTTCGGTTGTAACATCGCTATATAATATTAACTGTTATTTACTTATCTCGATTACCTCTTGTTTCCGCGATCGCCTCCACGGTCGCCACGGTCACCACGGTCACCACGATCACGGTCACCACGGTCGCCGCGGTCACGGTCGCCGCGGTCGCTCTTCTTCCTGAAGCCGCCTGAGGGTGCCTTGCCTCCCTTGACGTTCTTCGCGCCGATGTTGGGGCTGAGGTCACGCTTGCCGTACACTTCACCGTTGCATATCCAGACCTTGATGCCTATGAGGCCCACTTTTGTGAGGGCTTCGCCAAGGGCGTAGTCAATGTCTGCACGGAAAGTATGGAGAGGAATCCTGCCATCCTTGTAAGTCTCGTTACGGGCCATTTCTGCGCCGCCGAGCCTGCCTGAGATAACAACCTTGATACCTTCGGCGCCCATGCGCATCGTAGAGGCGATGGCCATCTTTATGGCGCGGCGGTATGAGATCTTTCCTTCAACCTGGCGCGCAATGTTGCCGGCAACTATTGCAGCATCAAGCTCCGGGCGTTTTACCTCGAAGATGTTTATCTGGACTTCCTTTTTGGTGATCTTCTTGAGCTCTTCCTTGAGCTTGTCAACCTCCTGTCCGCCCTTGCCGATGATGATACCGGGGCGGGCCGTATTGACAGTGACGGTGATGAGCTTGAGGGTACGTTCAATGACGATCTTCGAAAGACTTGCCTTGGCAAGCCTGGCATTCAGGTATTCCCTGATTTTGGTGTCTTCAACGAGCTTCCCTGAGAAGTCATTGCCACCATACCAGTTGGAGTCCCATCCCTTGATGATTCCTACTCTGTTGCCTATCGGATTTACTTTCTGTCCCATTGTTTACTCTGAAATATTTTCAACTTCCTGTTTCCTGCTACCCAGCACAAGGGTTACATGGTTTGATCTCTTGCGTATGCGGTAAGCCCTTCCCTGGGGGGCAGGCTGGATACGGCGCAGAATGCGGCCGCCGTCAACCTGAACCTCTTTAACGTAAAGGTTGCTGTCTTCGAGGCGGACTCCTTCATTCTTGGCCTGCCAGTTGGCGATGGCCGAGAGGAGAAGTTTTTCCAGTCTGCGTGAAGCTTCCTGCTTGCTGAACTTCAGGATATCAAGAGCCCTGTTCACTTCCTGGCCACGGATAAGATCGGTAACCAGCCTCATTTTGCGCGGTGAGGTCGGGACATTGCGAAGAAGTGCCTGAGCCTTCTCTTTAGCGGCTTCCTTCCTTGCGACTGCGCTTATTCTTTTTCTTGCACCCATTTCTGATTCTTTTTCAGTTTTTATGCCACATTACCTACTTCTGTTTTCCACCATGACCGCGGAAGGTGCGGGTAGGGGCAAACTCACCCAGCTTATGACCAACCATGTTCTCGGTAATGTAAACAGGTATGAATTTGTTTCCGTTATGCACTGCCAGGGTGTGACCCACAAAGTCGGGTGAAATAACTGATCTTCTCGACCAGGTCTTGATCACAGTTTTCTTTCCGCTGTCATTCATTGTGTCCACCTTTTTGCCCAGGTGAATATCGATGAATGGGCCTTTTTTAATAGATCTGCTCATCGTATCAATTATTTTTTCCTTCTTTCAATAATATGCCTGTTAGAATACTTGGTCCGGCTCCTGGTTTTGAAACCCTTTGCGGGCATACCGCTGCGTGAGCGCGGGTGTCCGCCGGAGGCTCTTCCTTCACCGCCGCCCATTGGATGGTCAACCGGGTTCATGGCAACGCCCCTGGTTCTTGGCCTGCGGCCGAGCCAGCGTTTGCGGCCTGCCTTTCCGGATCTCTCCTGGTTGTGGTCAGTGTTAGAAACAGTTCCTATCGTTGCGCGGCATGCGGTAAGCACCATCCTGGTCTCACCCGAGGGGAGCTTGATGATTGCATACTTGCCGTCACGGGCAGCCAGCTGTGCAAAAGTGCCTGCACTGCGGGCCATTGCTGCACCCCTTCCGGGCTTCAGCTCAATGTTGTGAACTATGGTACCGAGAGGAATGTCTTCAAGGAAGAGGGTGTTTCCAACCTCAGGGGTTGCCGTCTTTCCTGACATCAGCTCCTGGCCGACCTTCAGGCCGTTGGGGGCAATGATATACCTCTTCTCTCCGTCTTCATAGGTGAGGAGGGCAATACGTGCCGAACGGTTCGGGTCGTATTCGATCGATGTGACCTTCGCGGCAACGCCGTCCTTGGTCCTCTGGAAATCGATCACACGGTACATTTTTTTGTGGCCGCCGCCGATGTACCTCATGGTCCGTCTGCCGTTAACGTTCCTTCCTCCTGTTTTCTTCAGCGGTGCGAGCAAGGATTTCTCCGGCATCTCACGGGTTACCTCGTCAAAGGTACTCGTGATCTTATGTCTCTGGCCTGGTGTTACAGGCTTGATCTTTCTGACTGCCATATTATATTAAATGTTGCTGTAAAAATCTATGGTCTCTCCCTTGGCGAGAGTGACAACAGCCTTTTTCGTTGCTGCCGTCCGGCCTGCCATTACACCGGACTTGGTGTAGCGGGTCTTGCTCTTGCCACCGTAGTTGATGGTGTTGACGCTCTCAACATTGACCCCGTAAAGCTCCTCAACAGCTTTCTTGATCTGAAGCTTGTTGGCCTTACGGTCAACCAGGAAGCCATACCGGTTGAACTTCTCGCCCTGGGCGGTCATTTTCTCGGTCACTATGGGTTTGATAAGTATTTCCATATCTCTGCTCCTGGTTTATAATGTTGACTGCAAAACATCAACTGCGCTCTCTGTCAGCACTAGAGTTGAAGCTTTCATAATTGTATAAGTGTTTAAATCACTGATAGTTACAACTTCAACTCCCTGCAAATTTCGAGATGACAAATATATATTTTTATTTTGTTCCGGTAAAACAATGACTGATTTTTTATTCGGGAGGTTGAGGTTTGCGCTCATCCCGGCCATTTTTGAAGTCTTCGGAACATCGAGTGAGAAGTCTTCAAGGACGATGATTTTGTTTTCTCTTGCCTTGTATGAGAGGGCTGATTTCCTGGCCAGTTCCTTTACCTTTTTGTTGAGTTTGAAGCCGTAGAATCTGGGTCTGGGGCCGAAGATGCGGCCGCCGCCACGGAACTGAGGGTTCTTGATGCTGCCGAAACGTGCTGTTCCGGTGCCTTTCTGTCTCTTGAGCTTGCGTGTGCTGCCCATGACCTCTGCGCGTTCCTTGGCCTTGTGTGTGCCCTGTCTCTGGCCGGCCATATACTGTTTGGTATCAAGGTAAATAGCGTGGTCATTGGGTTCAATGCCGAAGATGGCCTCATTCAGGTTGACCTTTCTTCCGGTCTCTTTGCCGTCTATGTTAATTACTGCTACTTCCATCACTTTGTTATTATTACGTAACCACCTTTGGGGCCGGGTACGGCACCCTTGACGAGAAGCAGGTTTGATTCGGGGAAGATCTTAACGATCATCAGTTCTGTTTCCTGCTGTTTTCCGCCTTTTTGTCCTGCCATGCGCATTCCGGGCATAACCCTTGACGGCCATGAAGATGCGCCCATTGAACCGGGAGCCCTGAGCCTGTTGTGCTGGCCGTGGGTTGTACCGCCGACGCCGCCGAAGCCGTGACGCTTGATGACGCCCTGGAAGCCTTTGCCCTTGGTCCAGCCCCTGACATCAAGATATGTATCATCATTGAAGAGATCGACTGTAATGACATCGCCTCTCTTGTATTTGCCTTCCTCGAATCCGACGAACTCGGCAATTTTCCTCTTCGGGCCTGTGCCGGCCTGCTTGAAATGACCTATCTCAGCCTTGTTGCTTGCCTTTTCCTTCTTGTCGTCGAAACTGAGCTGCAAAGCCGAATAACCGTCTTTCTCCACAGTCTTTACCTGAGACACGACACACGGGCCCACTTCCAGGACTGTGCATGGAATGCTCTTCCCGTCTTCATTGAAGACGGAGGTCATTCCAACCTTTTTTCCTATTAATCCCTGCATAATTCAGTATTTTTCCGGTTTCACACTTTAATTTCCACTTCCACTCCGCTGGGCAGCTCAAGCTTCATCAGAGCATCGATGGTTTTGGGTGTTGAGCTGTATATGTCAAGCAGGCGCTTGTACGAAGACAGTTCGAACTGCTCTCTTGATTTTTTATTCACGAACGGTGAACGGAGCACCGTATAGATCTTCTTGTGGGTGGGCAACGGTATGGGACCGCTGACAACTGCACCCGTCGATTTGACCGTCTTGACAATCTTCTCAGCCGACTTGTCGACCAGGTTATGATCGTAAGACTTCAGTTTGATGCGGATTTTCTGACTCATCTTTGTTAAAGAATTTTTCCTGTTGTTACTTCAATAATTTTCTTCGCTAATTCTGCAGGCACCTCTTCAAAATGCGAGAACTCCATCGTAGATGTAGCCCTGCCCGAGGTAAGGGTACGCAGTACTGTAACGTATCCGAAGTTTTCTGCCAGAGGTACTTTTGCTTTAATTACCCTTGCACCTGCTTTCGATTCCATACCTTCCACCTTGCCTCTTCGCTTGTTGAAGTCGCCCACGACATCACCCACGTATTCTTCCGGGGTGACAACCTCGGCGTTCATCACCGGTTCGAGCAGCACCGGGCGGCATTTGGCCGCCGCATGGCGGAAGGCCTGCCTGGCCGCAATCTCGAACGAAAGCGAATCTGAGTCAACCGGATGGTACGAACCGTCTTTGAGGATAACCTTTAGGCTGTCGAGGGGGAAGCCGGCCAGCGGGCCGTTTGTCATGGCCTCGCGGAATCCCTTTTCCACTGAAGGGATATATTCCTTTGGCACATTGCCTCCCCTGATCTCGTTCACGAAGGTCAGTCCGGGAACACCGTCGTCGGCAGGCATAATCTCCACAGTGATATCTGCGAATTTGCCCCTGCCGCCTGTCTGTTTCCTGAAGAGTTCCCTGTGTGTGTAGGAGGTTGTGACGGCCTCCTTGTATGCCACCTGTGGTCTGCCCTGGTTGCATTCAACATTGAACTCTCTCTTAAGACGGTCAATAAGAATTTCAAGATGCAGCTCACCCATGCCACTGATGACTGTCTGTCCGCTGTCAGGATCTGTCTTCACCCTGAAGGTGGGATCCTCTTCGGCAAGTTTGCCGAGTGCAACGCCCAGACGGTCAATATCAGCCTGTGTTTTTGGCTCAATGGCAATCCCGATAACCGGTTCCGGGAATTCCATTGATTCAAGCACCACCGGCTTGTTAATGGCACAGAGTGTATCTCCAGTCTTGAGGTCCTTGAATCCCACGCCTGCGCAGATGTCACCTGCATAGACGGTTTCAACGGGATTCTGTTTGTTTGCATGCATTTGGAAGAGGCGGTTGATCCTCTCCCTCTTGCCGGTCCTGACATTGAGAACGGTGTCTCCTGCATTGAGGGTACCGGAATAGACCCTCATGAAGACCAGCCGTCCCATGTACGGGTCGGTAGCTATTTTAAAGGCGAGAGCAGCAAAAGGCTCGTCAGCCTCAGGTTTGCGCGTGACCTCCTTATCATCACGCGGGTCTTTGCCATTTACGGCACCCACGTCAACCGGGGAGGGCAGGTATGCCACCACTCCGTTCAGGAGGCGCTGTATCCCCTTGTTCTTGAAAGCAGCTCCGCAGAAGACGGGTACAATCACCCCTTCTACTGTCTCGCGGCGGAGCACTGCCATAAGCTCATCAGCAGTGATGCTCTCATGGTCTTCGAGGTAACGTTGGAGGATTGAATCATCCATCTCGGCGCATGCCTCAACCAGCTTCATTCTCCACTCGGTTGCCTCTTCCATCATGAAATCGGGGATAGGCTTGACAGTGAAGTTCATGAGCGGGTCATCGCTCTCCTCAAAGATGATTGCTTTCATCTCGACAAGGTCAATGATGCCGTCGAAATGATCCTCAGAACCGACTGGTATCTGTACAGGCACCGGGTGAGCCCCGAGCTTATCCTTCATCTGCTGAACCACTCCGAGGAAATCGGCGCCGGAACGGTCCATCTTGTTGACAAACGCTATGCGCGGCACATTATATTTGTTAGCCTGCCTCCAGACAGTCTCGCTCTGGGGTTCCACGCCGCCCACGGCGCAGAAGACCGCCACCGCACCGTCGAGTACGCGCAGAGACCGTTCCACCTCCATGGTGAAGTCTACGTGCCCCGGAGTGTCAATGAGGTTGATCTTGAAGAGCTGATCCCGGTATTTCCAGAATGTGGTAGTGGCAGCTGACGTGATAGTGATCCCTCTCTCCTGTTCCTGCACCATCCAGTCCATGGTGGCATTGCCGTCATCGACTTCGCCGATGCGATGAGTACGGCCCGTGAAATAGAGAATGCGCTCGGAAGTTGTAGTCTTCCCGGCATCAATATGGGCCATTATGCCAATGTTCCTGGTATTTTTGAGATCGCTGTTCATTCTGTGCTCCCGGCTAACCACACTTACAGGTTATCAGAACCTGAAATGGGCGAATGCCTTGTTGGCCTCTGCCATGCGGTGGGTATCCTCTTTTTTCTTGTATGCGCCGCCTTCGTTGTTGTAGGCTGCCATCACCTCTGCTGCAAGCTTGTCGGCCATGCTGTGGCCTGTGCGCTTACGCGCGAAG
>JADFDS010000042.1 GCA_018262715.1 Bacteroidota bacterium | reverse complement strand
AGGTTTAATTTGCCTAGTTCCTTAGCCACGGATCACTCGAGCACCTTAGGATTCTCTCCTCGACTACCTGTGTCGGTTTGTGGTACGGGCACCACATGTCTGAAGCTTAGAGGATTTTCTTGGAAGTCTGATTAGGAACGCTATCCGTTCAGCCGAAGCCTCGCGGTACTATCAGGTTCATCATACACAAGCTATTAACCCATGTATATAACTACACCCTTTAACCTGGATGTCCGTCACCAGGCGGTTCTTTCACTACTTCGTCTCCCCATCGCAACATGCGGTGGTATTGGAATATTAACCAATTGTCCATCGAGATCGCCTTTCGGCTTACCCTTAGGTCCCGACTAACCCTGATCCGATTAACGTTGATCAGGAAACCTTAGTCTTTCGGTGGGCAGGTTTCTCACCTGCCTTATCGTTACTTATGCCTACATTTTCTTTTCCAGACGCTCCAGCATACCTTACAGTACGCCTTCAACGCAGGACTGGAATGCTCCCCTACCTCCCGACTCTTGCGAGTCGGGACCACAGCTTCGGTGATATGTTTATGCCCGATTATTATCCACGCACAACCGCTCGACTAGTGAGCTGTTACGCACTCTTTAAATGAATGGCTGCTTCCAAGCCAACATCCTAGCTGTCTGGGCAGTCGCACTTCGTTTTTCCAACTTAACATATACTTGGGGACCTTAGCTGATGGTCTGGGTTATTTCCCTTTTGGCCACGGATCTTAGCACCCATAGCCTCACTCCTGGTCATTATTTTACAGCATTCGGAGTTTGTCAAGGTTTGATAGGCGATGAAGCCCTCTAGCCTTATCAGTAGCTCTACCTCTGTAAAACTCGACTCAAGGCTGCACCTAAATGCATTTCGGGGAGTACGAGCTATTTCTCAGTTTGATTGGCCTTTCACCCCTATCCTCAGTTCATCCAAAAACTTTTCAACGTTTACTGGTTCGGCCCTCCATCCCGTGTTACCGGAACTTCAGCCTGACCAAGGATAGATCACAAAGTTTCGCGTCTACCCCTACTAACTATACGCCCTGTTCAGACTCGCTTTCGCTTCGGCTCCAACTCTTAAAGTTTTAACCTTGCTAGTAAGGATAACTCGTAGGCTCATTATGCAAAAGGCACGCCGTCACCCCGTCTTGCGACAGAGCTCCGACCGATTTGTAAGCAAATGGTTTCAGGTACTATTTCACTCCCCTGTTCGGGGTGCTTTTCACCTTTCCCTCACGGTACTAGTCCACTATCGGTCTCTCAGGAGTATTTAGCCTTGCGGGATGGTCCCCGCGGGTTCAGACAGGATTTCACGTGTCCCGCCCTACTCAGGATACCAGCTATATTACAAATACTTTCCGGTACAGGGGTATCACCTTCTGTGCCCTACCTTTCCAGGTAGTTTCCGTTGATATTTATAATAATATTGCCGGTCCTACAACCCCGACTATGCCTAAACATTGTCGGTTTGGGCTATTCCCATTTCGATCGCCACTACTCTGGGAATCACTTTTGTTTTCTCTTCCTCCGGGTACTTAGATGTTTCAGTTCTCCGGGTTCGCTTCCCGACTTGCATCGGGATTCCAGGTCTTCAACCTGGAGGGTTGCCCCATTCGGATACCTGCGGATATAACGGATATTTGCTCCTCCCCGCAGCTTTTCGCAGCTTGTCACGTCCTTCATCGCCTCTGAGAGCCAAGGCATCCGCCATTTGCTCTTAATTACTTTCTTGAGTAATCTCTTATTAATCTTACAATTTAAAAATATATCAGATTTGATATCTTCTCAAAAACCAGCATGTCAAAGAACTTATTTTCGCCTTGCGGCGAAAAGGTCTGAAGGTCTGAAGGTCTGAAGGTCTGAAGGTCATTTAACTGACCTTTGGACTTTAGACTTTTGGACTTTTGGACCAATATCTTATAATGAAGTAGTCACAGACGGAATTGATTTTACCGATTTGATCATCTCCAGAAAGGAGGTGTTCCAGCCGCACCTTCCGGTACGGCTACCTTGTTACGACTTAGCCCCAGTCACTAGTTTTACCCTAGGCCGCTCCTTTCGGTTACGGACTTCAGGCACCCCCAGCTTCCATGGCTTGACGGGCGGTGTGTACAAGGCCCGGGAACGTATTCACCGCGCCATGGCTGATGCGCGATTACTAGCGAATCCAGCTTCACGAAGTCGAGTTGCAGACTTCGATCCGAACTGAGACCGGTTTTCGAGATTAGCATCCTGTCACCAGGTAGCTGCCCTCTGTACCGACCATTGTAACACGTGTGTAGCCCTGGACATAAGGGCCGTGCTGATTTGACGTCATCCCCACCTTCCTCTCACCTTACGGTGGCAGTTTCGCTAGAGTCCCCTGCTTTACCAGATGGCAACTAACGATAAGGGTTGCGCTCGTTATGGGACTTAACCCGACACCTCACGGCACGAGCTGACGACAACCATGCAGCACCTTGCAGAAAGCCCCGAAGGGAATTCCTATCTCTAGAAAATGCACTCTACATTTAAGCCCAGGTAAGGTTCCTCGCGTATCATCGAATTAAACCACATGTTCCTCCGCTTGTGCGGGCCCCCGTCAATTCCTTTGAGTTTCAACCTTGCGGCCGTACTCCCCAGGTGGATTACTTATTGCTTTTGCTTAGCCGCTGACAGTGTATCGCCAACAGCGAGTAATCATCGTTTACGGCGTGGACTACCAGGGTATCTAATCCTGTTCGATCCCCACGCTTTCGTGCCTCAGCGTCAGTGTCGGCTCAGTAAGCTGCCTACGCAATTGGTGTTCTGTGTAATATCTAAGCATTTCACCGCTACATTACACATTCCGCCTACCTTAACCAAACTCAAGGCTATCAGTATCAATGGCAGTTCTGCAGTTAAGCTGCAGGATTTCACCACTGACTTAATAGTCCGCCTACGCACCCTTTAAACCCAATGAATCCGGATAACGCTCGCATCCTCCGTATTACCGCGGCTGCTGGCACGGAGTTAGCCGATGCTTATTCCCAGGGTACCGTCAATTGCGCAACACGTGCGCAAGTTTCTCTCCCTGGAAAAGCAGTTTACAACGCATAGCGCCGTCTTCCTGCACGCGGGATGGCTGGTTCAGGCTTGCGCCCATTGACCAATATTCCTCACTGCTGCCTCCCGTAGGAGTCTGGTCCGTGTCTCAGTACCAGTGTGGGGGACCACCCTCTCAGGACCCCTAAACATCAAAGCCTTGGTAAGCCGTTACCTTACCAACTAGCTAATGTTACGCATGCCCATCCCGTACCGCCGGAACTTTAAATATCCAAAGATGCCCCCGGATATTGTTATGGGATATTAGTCCGAATTTCTCCGGGTTATCCCCCTGTACAGGGTAGGTTACATACGCGTTACTCACCCGTTTGCCGGTCGCCATCAGAGTATTGCTACCCTATGCTGCCCCTCGACTTGCATGTGTTAAGCCTCCCGCTAGCGTTCATCCTGAGCCAGGATCAAACTCTTCATTGTAATATTTATTTCTTAAATATCCTTTGAAGATCAATCCGGTCTCTTCAAAAACTCAATCGAAATCGCTAGGTTTTTGGCGAGATCTCTCCCGCCTGTGTGCTACTACTTCATCATTAATTCAAAGAACTTTTTCCCACCCTTTTTTTTGAAGGCAAGGGACGACAAAGATACTGTACTCACTTTTCTTCACCAAACTTTTTTCAAAGTTTTTTCCAACTTTTTTTGACCCTCTCAGGTCTTTCCTCTTAAGCCAGTCTTGTCAAATCACTCTTTCAGGGAACGTGCTTTTCTTCAAAAGCGGGTGCAAAGATATGGAGCTTTTTCAATAAAACAAATCTTTCATGCTTTTTTTTGCATATTTTTTCTGAAAAGTAACGGGAAAAAGCCTCCTCTATTACCGTATACCATATATTATATAAGACACAATGAAAAAAAATATCCCCGGCCTCTGTCATCGCCCATTTTACCCTGCCCGGTCTGCAAGTGCCCGGAATTCATCTACCGGTTCCTTCCGGCAGGGTTATTAACATCCTGAAAACCGACTGACCTGCGTCGTCTTCTCTCTGAAAAGCTCTGTTTTATCCTTCGGCCGGCTAAAGTCCAAAATCCTCCCGGCATACTTTAACCGGCAAATTTCTGGTGACGGATCCGCTCCCCGAATGCTATCCATTTCCCGGAAAACCTCACCCTCCTGGTCTTCTCTGACCGGTCCCACGCAGGTGACTGATCGCTCCCTCAATGTCAGAAAGGCTCGGAAAAACCACCGGAAACGACAGTAAATCCAAAAAATTGGATAACAGTTGGCGAAAAAACAGTTTGGATTGAAATATTTCTTAATTTTGAAATGGGCGGTCCCCTACCTCGCCGACCCTTTCTGGGTCCATATTTTGACGAATGTATATTTGACTAACATATGAATGGGGACCGCCTTTTTGTTTTACAGGTACCTATTATAACTGCAATCCGCGAATTTTGTTGCATTTTTTACATCTCTCCTGAGAGATTTTATTTGCCCCTGCAGACCGGACCGGAAGGCCCGGACATACCTATCTTCCTTATAGCTTGACCATTACATATAGAATTGTCTCCGGACAATCTTCATTCACCGATGAATGTAACGGCCTGACCCACACATTGGTTGAACAACTGCCGGAACGGCTTGTTATTTAATTTGTGTTAACCATTAAAATACACCATCATGAAAAAAGTTCTACTCTTCGCCGGTGCACTGATAATTGCATCTGCTAATCTCCATGCCCAGGAATCAACATTCCTTAAAGGCGACAAAGTGCTGAACCTGGGCCTGGGCCTTGGGTCAACCCTCTATTCCGGCACATACTATTCGAGCCAGATACCTCCGGTATCCGCTTCCCTTGAGATTGGCATTGTGGACGGACTCATTGAAAAAGGGGTGATAGGAATCGGCCCCTACCTGGGATATTCATCCTTCAAGTATGAATCTATGGGATGGGGTTGGAAATACTCGAATATAATTGTGGGTGCAAGGGGCAGCTTTCATTATCCGCTGGTAGACAAACTGGATACATATGCAGGCATTCTCCTGGGATACAACATAGTCACGTCAAAAGAGATAGGTGATCCTACTGGTCTGGACAACTATGGCTCCGGAGGATTGGCCTGGTCAGGTTATATCGGAGGACGGTACTACTTCACAGATGCTTTTGCTGCAATGCTGGAACTGGGCTACGGAATCGCATATCTTAACATCGGCGTGGCGCTGAAATTCTGACAAGCATCAGCAACCGGAACTCCTCTTTATCTTGATTCACTGCCGGGGTACCCAGGCCAGCTCTATACTGTGCGCGTCTGGATGCTCCGGAATCATTACAAAAAAAGAGCCTTCATTGCTGAAGACTCTTCCGTGGAGATTAAGGGAGTCGAACCCTTGACCCCCTGCGTGCAAGGCAGGTGCTCTGGCCAACTGAGCTAAATCCCCAATTTTGTAAAGAACCGGATTCAGTACCCTTGACCCTCCCGATCCGCCAACCGGCGGATACGGGATGCTCTGGCCAACTGAGCTAAATCCCCAATTTTATTTTCGACTTTCGATTCCCGATTTTCGAGTTAAGCAACAATCTCAAATCGCAATTCGCAAATCTCAAATCCTGTAGTCCCACCCAGAGTTGAACTGGGGACCTCTACATTATCAGTGTAGCGCTCTAACCAACTGAGCTATGGGACTGATAAGCGCACACTATAAAGAACACCCCGTTTTTGAATCATTTGGGGTGACAAAAGTAACGCTTCCTTGTAAACATCCAAAATTTTTTCAAAAATATTTTTTCAGCCCTGCCAAAACCAAAGCCC
The DNA here is from genome assembly GCA_018262715.1 of Bacteroidota bacterium. GTDB lineage: Bacteria > Bacteroidota > Bacteroidia > Bacteroidales > VadinHA17 > SR-FBR-E99. Next base: position 121,731 of record JADFDS010000042.1, on the reverse strand, counting down.
TGGACCCAGGTTCAGCATGGTATTGCGGGACAGAGTAATAAAAATAATTAACTTCGCATTCATAGCGGATCAATATGCCAAATCTTGTCATAGTACCCACCTACAACGAGCGGGAGAACATCCCCGGCCTCGTCAGAGCAATAACCGGTCTATCCGTACCATTTGACATACTGGTCATTGATGACAACTCTCCTGACGGTACAGCCTCAATAGTCAAGGAAATGATGGTCTCATTTCCCAACCTCCACCTTCTCGAAAGACCCGGCAAGATGGGGCTCGGCAGGGCATATATCGCAGGTTTCGAATGGGCACTGCAGAGAGACTACAGTTACATATTCGAGATGGACGCAGACTTCTCCCATAATCCTGATGACCTTGTCAGGCTCTGGGATGCTTGTGAGAACGGCGGTGCTGACCTGGCAATCGGCTCAAGGTACATCTCCGGCGTTAACGTCGTGAACTGGCCTATGGGAAGGGTGCTGATGTCATACATCGCCTCGATGTATGTGAGACTGGTGACCGGCATGAAGATCATGGACACAACGGCAGGCTTCAAATGCTACCGCCGCGAGGTATTGCTGAATATCAATCCGGGACATATAAGGCTTGTCGGGTACGGTTTCCAGATTGAGATGAAGTTCACAGCATGGCAACTGGGATATAAAATAGTTGAAGTGCCGATAATCTTCACTGACCGGAAAGCGGGAACCTCAAAAATGTCGGGAGGCATCTTCGGCGAAGCCATGTGGGGTGTTCTCCGTATGAAAATTGTCAGTATCTTCCGGAAGCCGGCCAGGACAGTCGCCTGACCGTCTTATCATGCAGGAAAAAGCAGAGAACAAAACAGTTATCCGCAACGCACTGCTCATCAATGAAGAGAGCATGCGGAAGGCGGATGTCATGATTGCGGGTGACCGCATAGCCGGAATTTTTCCACCCGGGAAGGCTCCTTCAGGCGCCGGGACAAAGATGATTGAATCGTCAGGGTTATGGCTCATGCCCGGCATCATCGACGATCATGTCCATTTCCGGGAGCCGGGGCTGACGCATAAGGCGGACATTGCCAGCGAGAGCGCTGCCGCTGCAGCCGGAGGGGTGACATCGTTCATGGAAATGCCAAACACCCTGCCGCAGACAATTTCCATCAGTGAGTGGGAAGGGAAAAACAGGCTGGCAGCAGAAAAATCTGTGATCAACTATTCATTTTACATCGGGGCCACTGACAGCAACATAGATGAGCTCCGCATGGCAGATCCATCACTGGTGCCTGCCTTCAAGCTCTTCATGGGTGCTTCCACCGGCAACATGCTGGTAAGTGACAGCTCAACGCTGGAAGCCATATTCAGACTCAGGAAGATCCCGGTGGCCTGCCATTGTGAGGATGAGAAGATCATCAAGGCCAATATCGCCGCATACCGCGAAGAGTACGGTGTAACTATAGATCCGGCATTTCATCCGCTGATCAGAAGCCGCGAGGCCGCCATAGCCTCATCGGAAACTGCAGTTGGTCTTGCCCGCCATGGCGGTGCGAGGCTGCACCTGCTCCACCTGTCGACTGCGGAGGAGACACAACTGCTGACACCCGGAGCCGATCCTTCCGCGAAGCAGATCACAGGCGAAGCATGCGTCCATCACCTCTGGTTTGATGACAGCTCATATGCTTCCAAAGGAAACCTGGTCAAATGGAATCCCCCGGTGCGCAGCGCAGCCGACAGGGAAGCGCTGTTAAGTGCCGTAAGGAAGGGGCTCATTGACGTTATAGCCACAGATCATGCTCCCCACACTCTTGAGGAGAAGAGTGCCCCTTATTTCAAGGCACCTTCGGGCGGTCCCACTGTACAGCACTCACTGGTGATGATGCTGGAGCTGTGCCACCGGGGCGAGCTCAATCCGGAGCTGGTGGTGAGGAAGATGTGCCATAACCCGGCATTGCTCTTCGGCATCACGGACCGGGGCTTTGTAAGGGAAGGATACAAGGCTGATCTGGTCCTTGTCGATCCTGCGGCACCATGGACGGTCAATAAAGGTAACATCCTTTACAAGTGCGGATGGTCGCCACTGGAAGGAACCACTTTCCGAAGCAGCGTCATAACAGTATTTGCTAACGGGGTGCCGGTATTTGAGGAAGGCGGGCTGACAGGCCGCAGGGCACCGGAGATGCTCCGTTTCAAAAGATAAAAGAGAAGCATTATGAACAGAATTGCTTTGTTTATCATACTCATTGCACTTTTCACCTCGTGCGGGGAGGGAGGCAGGGAAAAAGGAGGGGCCTCCACTGCCGGTGCTGGCGGAACTGAGGCCGGAGATAGCGCCAACACGAAAAGTCAGGGAGGAACCTCAGCGATGAACCGGGCCGGGGCGGACAGCAGCACCGCACTGAACCGCAGTGCCGGCACTGAGCTCCATGCCGGCGCAGTGCTCATTGCCAGCGACATAGTCACCGAGGTAATCATAAAGCCGGATCCAGAAGGTGATCCATGGGAGGTGGAAAAGGTGGCCGGATATAACGGCCAGGTCCTCGTTGACGCTGTATTCAGCCGTATCTATGACGGAAGCATGACTGTTTATGATTATCACAGCGGCGCACCACTCAGCCCTGCCGATGTAAAAAAGATTGAGAGTGAGTTTAAAAATGACAGAACGAAGATCGGGAAGATCTCATTTACAGAAGACTGGTACTATTTCCCGGAGGACAACAGGGTTGAAAAAAGGGCAAAGTCTGTCACTTTCGGTTATGAGCTATACAACAACACGGGGAAGGTTTATGCATACAGGGCTGCTTTCCGGGCTGACCTGAACTGACAAACGACAAACCAAAACATCTTCAGTATGCCAAGTTATGATATCACCAGTCTGAATGACTTTATCATCAGCAAACAGAAAGACTTTCCCTTCGCACAGGGGGAGTTGTCAAGCCTTCTTCATCACATCGGCACAGCTGCCAAGATGGTCAACGCCAAGATCCGCAAAGCCGGACTGGTAGAGATACTGGGCAGGGCCGGAGCTGAAAACCCGCAGGGCGAGGAACAGCAGAAGCTTGACCGTTATGCTGATGAGGTATTCATCGATGCCCTTAAATCGTCAGGCCAGTGTGCGGGTATCGCCTCCGAGGAGAACCAGAACGAGGTCGTCTTCACCGGGGAGTTTGCTTCCCGGGGCAAGTATGTGGTCTGTATCGACCCGCTCGACGGTTCATCCAACATTGACGTAAACGTATCGGTCGGATCAATCTTTTCCATTTACCGCCGCGTCACTGAACGTGATGAGGAGGTCTCAATCGCAGATTTCCTCCAGGAGGGAAGCAGGCAGGTTGCTGCCGGCTATGTTATCTACGGGTCATCCACCATGCTGGTCTACACCACCGGCAACGGGGTTAATGGCTTTACCCTTGACCCTACCATCGGGGAGTTCTGTCTTTCGCACCCGAACATGAAGACGCCGGAAACAGGAAGGATTTATTCAATCAATGAAGGTAACTATATCAAGTTCCCTGAAGGGGTAAAGAAATATATCAAATACTGTCAGGAGAATGATCCTGCCACCAAACGGCCTTACATCTCAAGGTATATCGGCTCCCTGGTCTCCGATGTGCATCGCAACATGCTGACCGGGGGCATCTTTCTTTATCCGCCTTCAATCAGTTACCCTTCCGGGAAGCTGAGGCTGGTTTACGAATGCAATCCGATCTCGTTCATTATCGAACAGGCCGGCGGCGTTGCCACCGACGGCACGAGGAGAATCCTTTCGCTGAAACCCGAAAGCCTTCATCAGCGGACTCCATTCTACTGCGGATCACCTGATATGATCAGGAAGCTTGTGGGAATGTGCTGCTGAAAGTTCATCGCTTTCTTTTTGCGGTGAGCTTCGGCTTTGTTAATTTTGCACCCTCAGACAAAATCAATGGCCAGCACCGTTTTCAGGGACATTTACAGGCAGCATCCATCATTCCGCAGGCTTGAGGAATTGCTGGCTGGTGACAGCGCAGAACCGGTGACGATACACGGGCTGACAGGCTCGTCACGTTCAATTGTGATGGCCGGGGCACTGTCACAGCAGCCCACGACACACGTGGTGTTGCTTCCCGAAAAGGAAGACGCTGCCTACTTCTACAATGACCTCACATCACTCATGGGTGATGACAACATCTTCTTCTTCCCGGGAACTTACAAAAGGTCAGTGATGTATGACCAGACTGAGCCCGCCAACATCATTCTCAGGGCTGAGGTACTCAATTTCCTCAGCTCGGGGCGAAGAAAATGCATCATCGTCACCTACCCCGAATCGGTCATGGAGAAGGTCATCAGCAAATCAAGCCTTAAGAAAAACACCTTCTTCATAAAAAAAGGAGCGAAACTCTCCATCGAGTTCCTTGAGGAGGTCCTCCGTGAATATAACTTCCGGCGTACTGATTTTGTCTATGAGCCTGGCCAGTATTCAGTCAGGGGAAGCATCACCGACCTTTTTTCCTATTCAGCGGACAAACCTTACAGGATAGACTTCTTCGGCGAGGAAGTTGATTCAATTCGTTCGTTCAGTCCGGATGACCAGCTTTCCCTGCAGCTTCATGATGAGATACAGGTCATTCCTGACATCCAGTTGCTTGCCTTCCAGGAGAGCGCTGACAGCTTCATCGATTTCATTCCCCCGTCATCAATCATCTGGAGCGACAATTTTGACTACATCGTTGAGAAGACTGACAACATATGGGCGCAGGCCCGGAGCCGAAGCTCGAAGGGAGAGATATCCGACCGGCGTGACATTATCATCACAGGCCGTCACCTCGAAGAACTCTGCTCGCGTCACCGCCGTATCTTCTTCGGCAGGGGAAGGCAGGACCCTGATACAGTCAACATCGGGTTCCGCACCGAGCCACAGCCGGCATTCAACAAGAACTTCGGCCTGCTGACATCAAAGCTTGCCTCAAACGTTCAGGAGGGCTACAGCAACTTCATCATCTCAGAGAGCGAGGTCCAGGAACAGCGCCTGAAGGAGATCTTCGAAGAGACCGATCCGGCAGTTCAGTTCACTCCCCTCCTGCTCAACCTGCATCAGGGCTTTACAGACCATGACCTTAAGATAGCCGTTTACACTGATCATCAGATCTTTGACCGTTATCACAAGTTCCGTATCAGGGGCTTCTTCACTCGTCGTGACAGCATGACCGTAAGAGAGCTGACTGATCTCAACCCTGGTGATTATGTTGTACATACAGACCATGGCATCGGCCGGTTTGGCGGGCTGGAGAAGATTGAGGTCAACGGCAGGATGCAGGAAGCCATCAAGCTGGTATTCAAGGATAATGACATATTGTACGTTGGTATCCACGCCCTGCACCGCATCTCCAAGTACAAGGGCAAGGATGACACCCCGCCGCGCATCAACAAGCTGGGCACAGGGGCCTGGCAAAAGGTAAAACAGGCGACGAAGAAGAAGGTAAAGGACATTGCCCGCGACCTGATTCTTCTTTACGCAAAGCGAAAAGCCTCCGGCGGTTTCGCCTACTCGCCCGACTCATACCTTCAGCGCGAGCTGGAAGCCTCATTCATCTGGGAGGATACGCCTGACCAGCTAGCCAGCACCGTGGCTGTGAAGGAGGATATGGAGGCCCCGGTGCCGATGGACCGCCTCATATGCGGTGATGTGGGATTCGGCAAGACCGAGATAGCAATCAGGGCGGCATTTAAGGCAGCCACTGACGGTAAACAGACCGCGGTGCTGGTACCTACGACCATTCTGGCGCTGCAACATTTCAGAACCTTTTCGTCCCGGCTTGAGAACTTCCCCTGCAAGGTTGATTACATCAGCAGGCACCGCAAGCCCGCGGAACAGAAGAAAATCCTCAAACAACTCTCCGACGGCGAAATTGACATTATCGTGGGAACCCACAAACTCACCGGCAAAGAGGTGATGTTCAAGGACCTGGGTCTGCTCGTCATCGATGAGGAACAGCGCTTCGGCGTAGCCGCGAAAGAGAGGCTCAAGACGCTCAGAGCCGGTGTTGACACCCTCACGCTTACCGCCACACCCATACCCCGGACACTGCAGTTTTCGCTGATGGGAGCCCGTGACCTGTCAGTGATCAGCACTCCTCCCCCCAACAGGATGCCCATCATCACCGAGCTTCACGGCTTCAATGAGGATATTATCCGCGAGGGAATAGTTTACGAGGTTAGCCGTAACGGGCAGGTTTTCTTCATCAACAACAGGATAGAAAACATTATGGAGGTGAAAGCCTCCCTGCTCCACTTCTGTCCGGAGATAAAGATTGCCGTTGTACATGGCCGCATGGAGGGTGATGAGATAGAGAACGTCATGTCTGATTTCATACGCGGCGATTATGATGTGCTTCTGGCAACAACAATCATTGAATCGGGCCTGGATATCCCCAATGCCAATACCATTTTCATCAATGATGCTCATAATTTCGGCCTTTCCGAGCTTCATCAGCTTCGTGGCAGGGTGGGCCGTTCCAACAGGAAGGCCTTCTGTTACCTGCTCACTCCCCCGCTCTCGGTCCTGACCGGTGACGCAAGGCGCAGGCTCAAGGCCATAGAGGAGAACTATGAGCTTGGCAGCGGATTCAATATCGCACTGCAGGACCTTGACATACGCGGTGCAGGGAACCTCCTCGGAGGTGAACAGAGCGGCTTTATAGCCGACGTGGGTTATGAAACCTACCAGAAGATTCTTGACGAGGCTGTCAGGGAGCTGAAGGATGAGGAGTTCGGCGGCCTCTTCCCCGGGCCGGCGGAGAAGAAGGAGCACGCTGCCGAGGAAAAACCGAAACAATTTGTTGAGGATGTGACGGTAGAGACTGACCTCGAGATAATGTTCCCCGATGATTACGTCTCCAACATACCTGAGCGAATCAGGCTCTACAAGGAGCTCAATGATATCAGGGATGAGGCAGGGCTTAAAGCCTATGAGTCACACCTTACGGACAGGTTCGGGCCGCCTCCGCCACCTGCGCTGGCGCTGCTGCAGCTGGTCAGGCTCAAATGGGCAGCAGCCCGGACAGGAATTGAAAAAGTAATTCTTAAAAATAACACACTGATTGCTAACTTTGTGACGGACCAGTCGTCGCAGTTCTATCGTTCGCCACTGTTCGTGTCGGTGATGAACTATGTCAACAGGAGACAGGGCAACATGTCAGTGAAACAGAACAACAACAAGCTGAGCCTGACGGTCAGGAGTGTCACCACCGTGGTGCAGGCCATTGACCTTTTCACAGCGATACTCGCATGGCATGAGTCGGCTCAGGCTTCAAAGGCAAATTAACTGATGAACCTGATAATTGACATCGGAAACACTTCAGTCAAGGCAGCGCTTGTCAGCAAGGGTGTGATAATAAGCCAGGAACGGTTTGGCAGTACTGATCCGGAGATGATTGGCATGTTCACGGGGCGTCGCAGGCTTTCCGGTGCAATTGTCTCGAGTGTTGGCGGTGATCCGTTGGGGCTGCTTGACTGGCTTCGCACCAGGGCCGGGAGGGTACATCACCTCACCTCACAGTCACAATACCCGTTCGCAATAGACTACGCGACACCGGAGACTCTCGGCACTGACCGTCTCGCCGCCGCAGCAGGGGCTGTTGATCATCATCCGGGAGCTGACCTGCTGGTGATTGATGCCGGCAGCGCCCTGACAGTTGACCAGGTGACCGGCGGAGTTTACAGGGGAGGAAGCATCTCACCGGGATTGGCAATGCGGTTCCGGGCGCTTCATGAATTCACGGGGAGACTGCCCCTGGTGACAAAGAGAACCGGGTTCACCTTCCCGGGCAAAACGACGGAAGATGCTATTGCTGGCGGTGTTATAACAGGCCTGGTGTATGAAATAATTGAGTATATTCGCACATTCGAGGAAAAACACCATAATTCCGTTGCGGTCATCACGGGCGGAGACAGCGGTCTGGTCACGCCGCTGGCAGGAGGCAGATTGCTTCACTACCCTGACCTGGTAACGGAGGGATTGAACTTTTTACTGGAAACAAATGTATAAGGGCATAAGAGCAATTATGATAAGTCTCCTTGCTCTCCTGGCTACAGGAGCTGCAGGTCAGAAAACAGTCAATACACCTTTCGCGAGGTACGGAATCGGCACCCTGGAGCTTCAGGGAGCTTTCAGAACGCGGGCCATGGGGGGCATCAGCAGCGGCATCAGGGACAACCTCACGCTGAACTACCTTACGCCTGCGTCGTACAGCAGCACTGACACAACCTCCTTCCTTTTCGACTTCGGCATTGATTACGCCGTGGCAAAGCTGAAAGGAGATGACCTCAGATACAATTCCCAGGACATGACCTTCTCTCATCTTATGATGGGATTTCCGATAATGAAGGGCTGGGGCGTTGCTGCTGCGGTATTGCCTTATGCCAACGGATCATATGATATCGGATACAAGTCAGAAGGCACCGGAGTGACCGGCTCCATTTACGAACTGCATAACGGCAGCGGCGGATTCCAGAAGGCTCTTCTTGGCACAGGAGTCCGGGTCCTTCCCTTCGTCTCGGTCGGCGCTAATGTCTTCTACATGTTCGGGGAGGAGACCAGGATCAATGACTTTGTGTTCACAGGTGACAACAATTATTATAATACCAGGAAGCAGGGTACATCAGGAATGAGGGGATTCGGTTACGATGCATCGGTACAGTTCATGCTCAATCTTTCAGGGGGCAGGTTCATCAATGCCGGGCTGACCTACACGCCTGCATATGACCTGAAGACAAACAACGAGGATATTATAATGAGATACTCGACGGTCTCCAACTCCATATATTCATTTGACACCCTTACCTACGGCAAACTCTCAACCACCAGCCGGATGCCACAGTCACTCAGGGCAGGCTTCTCACTCGGCAAGGTTGACAAGCTGACGGCCGGGGCAGACATTGTATATACACGCTGGACCAAAGCATCACTGCCGGGGACCTATGGAACCTATACTGATGCACTTGCACTCCATGCCGGGGCAGAATACATACCTGAGAGATATTCAAATTACAGTTTTTTTGACCGTGTTGAATACCGCATAGGATGCCGCTATGGTGAGAGTTACACCCTGTTTGGCGGAGATGAGCTGAAAGAGTACGGCATAACTTTTGGAACAGGTATACCAATGAAAAGATCGAGATCACGAATCTCACTGACGGTAGACCTGTCAACCAGGGGAGGGAACGGGAGTATACCGCAGGAAACAAGGGTATCGGTCGGAGCCAGCCTGAATCTGTATGATTACTGGTTCGTTAAAAGGCAGTATGATTAAAAAATGAATAAGAAAGAGATGAAAAGAACAACCAGCACGATTTTCACCGGATTGCTTCTGTCAGTGTTTTCATTGGCCCTCCAGGCCCAGAAGGGTGTTGAAACGGGCACACCGTTCGGAAGAGGCGAGGACAGCACGAGGTGCCTGCGCAATACATCCCTCTATTCAACCTACTATGAGAACAAGGACTACAACATGGCTGTTCAGTTCTGGAGACCGGTTTTCTATGAGTGTCCCGGATCATCAAAGAACACTTACATTAAGGGTGAGACAATGTTCAAGGAGTTCTTCCGCAAGACGGGAAACAAGGCTTACATTGACACTGTAATGATGATCCTTGACCAGCGGACCAAATATTTCAACGAAGAGCCCGCAAACAACCTCCGAAAGGCATTTGCCCTTTACGAGTTCGGGGGGAATGATGCCGACTACGCCAGGAGGTGCTATGATATCATCAAGGGTGTGATGGAGACATCGCCCCAGAGCTTTGACCATACCTACTCAAGTCTCTATATGGCCATCACGGCAAAATGCTATGCCCTCAAGCTTATTGAGGCGCCTGAGGTTATCACTGCGTACTCACAGTCAATGAAGGTGGTTGACAACCAGCTTTCACGCAAACCCGGTGACGCACGCTTTACTGAAGCCAGGAAGAACATTGACGCAGTCTTCCGGTCCAGCGGCGCCGCCTCATGTGAGAACCTTGAGCATCTCTTCACCGCCGGTGTTGATAACAACCCCGGTGACACCGCCATGCTCAGGAAGGTGCTCACCCTGCTCGGTGAAACCGGATGCAAGGACTCGGAGCTTTACTACAAGGCAGCCACCAATCTTTACCGCTCTGATCCGAGTGCATCATCAGCGGCTCAGCTGGCTGAAATGAACCTGGCCCGCAAGAAATACAACGAGGCCGAAAAATACTACACTGAAGCCATTGACCTGGAGACTGACAGCAAAGTCAAATCAGGACTGCTTACCAAACTGGCCACCCTTGAGCTGACGTCAGACAGCAAGCAGGCTGCGCGTGACTTTGCAAGAGCTGCATTCTCGCTCGATCCCACCAACGGCAATGCCCTTTTCATCATCGCTGAAGCATATGCCGGGTCACGGATTGGCGAAACATTCGAGAACCAGACCGTTTACTGGGTGGTGGTTGACTACCTCATCAGGGCAAGAAACACTGATCCCACCCTTAAGGAACAGGTTGACGAGCGGATTGGAATATATTCAAGGCTATTCCCCACAAAGGAGGAAGCCTTCTTCAGAAGCCTCGTCGAGGAGGGCGCTTCCTACCAGGTGGGCGGCTGGATCAATGAATCCACAACCATCAGGTTCAGGAAGGAATAACAGCAGTGAAGTCCTTCACAACATACAATATCATGATAGCAGTCCTGGTTGCCGGGACTGCTTTGCTTTCATCGTGTGACAAGAAGGAAACAACGGTAAAGGATCTGATGATAAAGGGGTTGCCGACGCTTTCGTCAAGGAATGTTGAAACCATGTATTCTGACTCCGGTAAAGTCACCATGGTGGTACGCACACCCCTGATACAGCAGTTCACCTCAGAAGAAAACCCGTATACCCTCTTCCCCGAAGGGCTGACAGTGTTGTTCTATGACCGGACTGACGTACCTCAGGCAAGCATCACCTCTCACTATGCCCGCTACACGGAGAAGGATGATGTATGGGAACTCCGTGACAGTGTGGTGGCTGTGAGCAACAAGGGAGAAGTGCTGGAGACGGAACTGCTTTTCTGGAGTCAGCCCAGGGACAGGATCTGGTCTGACAGGTTTGTCAGGTTCACACATAATGACCAGATTGTGATGGGTACAGGATTTGATTCAGACTCACGCTTTTCCAACTGGACAATCAAGAACGTAACAGGAACAATTTATATCAGGGATGAACAAGAAGTCACTCCTGCTGATTGAGATCATCTGGATCATTCTGGGACTGATGTGCCTTGGAATAGCCATCCGTGAGACAGTCAACGCCGGCATAGGCCGGGCATGGCTGTTTTATGTGATGGCCATCGCAGCATTTGTTCTGGCGTGGATACGTGACTCTCAGCGAAAAAAGCTGTAAATTTGGGGCATGAACCCATGGGTCATAATCCCCTTTGCAATTCTTCTTGCCGCATTCTTTTCGGCAATGGAGCTTGCATTCATTGCCTCCAACAAGCTTCGTATTGAGCTTGACCGCAAGCAGGGGAATTTCGGATCGGGCATAATCGCCCTCTTCTCACGCAACCCGGGCCTGTATATATCAACCATGCTGATCGGGGTCAACATTGCCACGGTCATATTCAGTATGCTTGCCGCTGACCTGATGGAATCATGGTTTAAAAACCTGATCCCCTCAGAGGTGCTGATCTTCATCATCCAGACAGTAATCACAACAATGGTTATTCTTGTGTTCGCCGACTTCCTCCCCAAGTCAGTGGTGCGGATCAGCCCGAATTTCTTCCTTCGCATCTTTGCTGTCCCCACAGCCATATTCTATTACCTCTTCTACCCGGTCAGCAAGTTCACGCTCTGGCTGGCAAACATGATCATGAGGATTTTCTTCGGTATAAAGACAGAGAGGAAAGAGCAGGAAAACAGGATCTTCACCCGGATTGACCTTGACCATTTCGTCAATGACATGGTTGAGACGGATGAGGAGAAGGAGGAGGAAAACAGCAGCCTCAGGATTTTTCAGAACGCACTTGATTTTTCATCGGTAAAGGCACGCGAGTGCATGGTGCCAAGGACAGAGATAGTGGCCCTGCCGGTGCACTCCTCACCTGACGAATTAAGGCACCAGTTCATCGAATCAGGCCACTCCAAGATCCTACTCTACCGTGACAACATTGACAACATGGTAGGGTATTACGAGCTGAAGGACATACTGCACGGGCCGGCTGACATTGCCACCGGCATGCGTAAGCTGCCTGTTGTCCCTGAGACCATGACCGCCAACAGGGTGCTGAGGTTGCTCTCTGATGCCAAGAAGAGCATTGCACTTGTTGTTGACGAGTTCGGCGGCACCGCAGGAGTGATCACCATCGAGGATGTTCTAGAAGAGATAGTTGGTGACATTGAAGATGAGCATGACATCAGTGACCTCGTGGAGAAGAAGATAAATGAGAAAGAGTATGTCCTGTCAGGACGCCTTGACATAGACTACCTCAACGAGGAGTACGACCTCGGCCTGCCGGAGAGCGATGAGTACACCACGCTGGCAGGCCTGATACTGTTTGCTCACGGCAACATCCCGCGCCAGCAGGAAAAAATCAGGGTAGGGCGTAATCTTTTCACGGTGCTCAGGAGTTCCTCAACAAAGGTGGAACTGCTGAAGCTCCAGATTGACTGAGAGGTCTGTGCAAACGGGCACACGGCCCGGCCAGACACGCAGGCAGGCGGGCGAACAAGCGGGCGGGCGCGCGAACAGGCGGGCATAATGGCAGCCACGCAGACGGTCACGCAGAAAGTGATGACCGGTAATACCGGTCAGATTATCAACCTTTCTTTTTCAGTTCAGCGTAATACTTGAAATAAAGAGGAATTGCCCTCATCCCTGCAAACAGGTTCTCAAGCGGGTAATTCTCATTGGGTGAGTGTATTGCATCTGACTCCAGCCCGAATCCCATCAGAATCGATTTTACCCCGAGTATCTTTTCGAAGGTAGAAATGATCGGAATGCTGCCGCCGCTCCTTATGGGTATTGGCTTCCTGCCGAAAATTTCAGTATAGGCCTTCTCGGCTGCAAGGTATTCCGGGGTATCGAGTGGGCTCACATACGCCTCACCTCCGTGGAGGTATTCGGCGCTGACTTTTACTCCGGCAGGCGCCAGCGACTTAATGTGGTTGATAGCCAGTTCAGCTATATCACCGGCTTTCTGGTATGGCACGAGTCTCATCGAGATCTTTGCCGAGGCTTTGGCGGGCAGGATGGTCTTGGCCCCCTCGCCGGTATAACCGCCCCAGATGCCGTTGACGTCAAGGGTGGGCCTGATACCTGTACTCTCCAGTGTTGAGAATCCCTTCTCCACAGCCAGGGCATCAACGCCTACGGATTTCCTGTATTTTTCAGGATCAAACGGTCTCTCAGCCATCTTGGCTCTCTCGGCATCAGAGGGAACATGCACGTTGTCATAGAAGCCCGGGATTGTCACCCTGCCGTCGCTGTCTTTCAGCCTGGCGATGATATCACACAGAGCATTGCACGGGTTTACCACTGCTCCTCCATAGATCCCTGAATGGAGATCATGATCCGGACCCTCAACCTCTACCTGGATATAAGACAATCCGCGCAATCCTGATGTGATTGACGGTATCTCAGGTGAGATCATTGTGGTATCTGAAACCAGGATCACATCAGAGCGGAGCGTCTCGCTGTATTCAGCACAGAATCCGGCGATGCTCGCCGAACCGGCTTCCTCCTCACCCTCAATCATGAACTTGACGTTGCATGCAAGGGTGCCTGTGGCGTTCATCATCTCGAATGCCTTCAGGTGCATGAAGAGCTGTCCTTTGTCGTCATCGGCGCCGCGTGCCCATATCTTTCCGTCACGAATCTCCGGCTCGAAGGGTTTCGAGGTCCACTTCTCAAGAGGTTCAGCAGGCATTACGTCATAATGGCCGTAGACAAGTATCGTTGGCAGGGACGGATCAACCATCTTCTCACCGTATACGATGGGATTGCCGGGGGTGGCATAGACTGTTGCCTGGTCCGCTCCGTTGGCAGCCATCAGGTCACGTATGTATTCAGCAGCTCTTACCATATCGGCCTTGCTGGATTCAGAAGCGCTGACCGAAGGTATCCTGATCAGTCCGAATAGTTCCTCGATGAATCTGTCCCTGTTTGTTTCGATGTAGTTCTTAATGCTTTCCATTATCGTTGTATTTATGATATTCGCCGGCCGCCCAGTGCAGCCTGTTGTACCACTCTTCGCCAAAAGCCCTTATCAGGGGTTCGCGAAGGAAGAGGTAAAGTTCAGTATTCTGTTTCGCTCCGCAGGCGACACCGGATTTGCAGATAAACCACTCCTCGTAGTTCACTGCCCTGAAAGTGCTGTACTGCTTAACCCTCACGGGGAAGAGGTGACATGACAGGGGTTTGCGGAAGTCCACGGCTCCTGCGTTAAAAGCCGTTTCGATGCCGCACTTGTAAACATCATCATCCATGATGGTGTATGCGCATTCCTCGTTGGTGATCAGCGGTGTGACCAGTTCACCTTCGATGTCGGTGATGCTTGTGCCCTGCTTTTCTATTGCCCTGATGCCTTCAGGGCGGAGCCATGGCCACAGGTCAGGCCATATCCGCTCCAGCGCTGATGCTTCCTCTGCCGTCAGCGGAGCACCGGTGTCACCGTACCTGCAACAGCTTCCCTTGCAGGCCGCCAGGTCACACACAAACTTCTTCTCTATGAGAGCCAGGGAGACTATGGTGTCATCAATCTGCAGCATCGTTTCCCTCACACAAGTGATTTGCCTGTCATCTCCGGGGGAACGGGTATGCCCATCATTGTCAGAATGGTGGGCGCCACGTCAGCGAGGATGCCTGCCCTGACGCTTTTGTACCTTTTGCTTATAAGGTAAAGGGGGACCGGATTGAGTGAATGGGCGGTATTGGGTGATCCGTCAGGATTGACCGCATAATCAGCATTGCCGTGATCAGCAATTATGATCACCTCATAGCCGTTCGCTGTTGCAGCCTCTGCGACATCACCGGCACATTCGTCAACAGTTCTTACGGCTTTCTGAATGGCTTCGTATATCCCGGTATGACCGACCATATCACCATTTGCAAAATTCAGGCAGATGAAGTCAAATTTCTTTTTGCGGAGTTCTGCAATAATTGCATCCCTTACCCCGTAAGCGCTCATCTCGGGCTGCAGGTCATAGGTGGCCACTTTCGGTGAAGGGATGAGGATCCGTTCCTCACCCTGGAACTCCTTCTCCCTTCCGCCGGAAAAGAAGAAGGTCACATGGGCATATTTCTCCGTCTCGGCAATGCGAAGCTGTTTCTTACCTGCATCAGCAATGATTTCTCCGAGGGTTCTGTCGACATTCTCCTTGGGGAAGATGACGTGAAGTCCGCGGAACTTATCGTCATACGGGGTCATGGTGAGATAGTGCAGGGGAATGGTCTTCATCCCGGCCTCCGGCATGTCTTGCTGCGTAAGCACTATTGTCAGCTCTCGGGCCCTGTCATTCCTGAAATTGATGAAGACAACCACATCGCCTTCTGCGATAGTTGCCAGGGGATGTCCGTCAGCGCCGGTTACCACGACAGGTTTCATGAATTCATCTGTGACTCCGGCATCATATGACTCCTGCATTGCCTGGAGTATATCCCTGGTCTGTGTTCCCCTGCCGTGGACAAGCATCTCATATGCCTCCCTGATCCGTTCCCATCGCTTGTCACGGTCCATGGCATAGTAACGGCCTACAAAAGATGCCACCCTGCCGTTGCTTTTTTCCAGATGCTTAAGCAGGTTTGCCATGTAACCCTTTCCGCTCTTCGGGTCAGTGTCACGGCCGTCGCCGAAGCCATGGATATAAACCTCCTTCAGGCCATAATCCATGGTCATGTCACAAAGTGCATAGAGATGACTGTCGAGCGAATGAACCCCGCCGTCAGAGAGCAGTCCCATGAAGTGAACCTTGACCCCTTTTTCGCGGGCATAGGTGAATGCCTCGCGGAGAGTCCCGTTCGTGCGTATCTCGCCTGTGCGGCATGCTTTGTTTATCTTAACCAGGTCCTGGTAGACAATCCGTCCGGCTCCTATATTCAGGTGACCGACCTCCGAGTTGCCCATCTGTCCTTCGGGGAGACCCACGTCTTCGCCGGAGGTGAGCAGTTGAGACGAGGGGAAGGCCTTCTTCAGGGCTTCAATGTGTGGTGCGCCGGTTGTGCTGATCACGTCGCTTCTGGAGCCGTCACCAATCCCCCAGCCGTCGAGGATCATCAGTAGTATTTTGTTTTCTTTCATCAAATCAATAATTATTTCATATGCTGGCAGCAAAAATAGCCATTTCCGGCAAGATTGCCATCGCGGTACTATAACACGGCAGAGGCTTTAAAGTTTGAATCAGCGGGCTCCCCTGATCTCCCTGACCCTGATGCGGTATTCTTTATCGGGGCAGGTGGTCTCGTACTCTATATCCCTTCCCACATAAGCTGACCATTCCTGCATGGTGAGATTTCTCGTGACCTTGTCACAGAGGCCGTCAGTCATGAGCCTGATGTGTGCGGGGCGCCTGATGACATCTGTCTGTGTGGCAGCAAGGAATGACTCTCCGCCGTCACTGAAGGCAAGGCGCAGAACTTCCTGCCCTCCGTCGGTAAAAACTACGGGAGGCTGCTCCAGGTTGGCCATCGTCCATAGCCTGACTTCTCCTGCCTCATCAGCTGTAAGCATCTGCCCGTCAGCCACGTCGAAGGCAATGCCCCTTACTGCTGACATATGTCCTGACGCATTTCCGTCAGCAAGACCGGTAGAGGTGCTCCAGATATCAATAGTGCCGGTATCGTCCCCCGTTGCCAGCCTGTTTCCTCCCGGTATGAATTTATGAGCGGTTATGATTTTATCTCCCGTATTGATGGTGATATGCTTCGCAGGCGACCCTGTTTGCCAGCAAATCAGCCTGCCGTTGCCCGTCAGGGCTGCCAGCATGTTATTGTCATCCGAAATTTCCAGAGCGACTATTCCTGAACCATCACTGGCAACCTTTCTCACACTGCGGTTTCTGAGATCCCATTCGTTCACACTGCCCCCTGAGGTGGAAGAGTAAAGATGGTCAGTGTCTGTATATGACAGGGCTGTTATGGTGCCGGTGGAGTCATGCAACTGGTAACCTATCGAATCATCGTCAAATGGTATCATAAGGATTTCCGAATCATCCGTTCCGCAGGCGAGCCATGATCTGTCAGGGCTGAGAGTCATGGCGCTGATGGTTTTGTTTCCGGACCATACCAGGTCATATCCTGCAGATGGTTGCCCTGCTTTCCAGCTAAGCACCCTGCCTTTGGAATCAGCGGTAAAGAATATGCCGTCAAAGCCTTCGGCCATAGCGGTATACTCAGCTCCGTCAGGGGTATACCTGGCACAGAACCTGTTTCCATAACGTTTTGAAACATCGTAGAGACCGGCAAAGACATCTGCATCCTCAGCTATGCCATCATACTTCCGGTTAAAGAGATAAGCCTGCCATGCCAGCAATATCTGAAGGTCCTTGTTCCCGGCATGGTTCAGTGACCTCACAGCCAGCGACCTGGCCAGAGAGAGCATCCGGTTGCTGTTAGCCTTCGAAAATCTCTCCATGTCTTCGGCCTTGCCGGAAGCCATCTCCCTTACCGCCTCCTCGGCTGATCTTGCCCGTGCTTCAGCCTGTTTCACCCTCTCCTCAGGCATGATCAGGTTGCCTTCTGTCGCAGCGGGAGCTAATCCCAGGGCTGACGACAGTACCTCCAGGCTGTCACTGAGCCTGTCGTTCAGGGTAACAGCCTCGTCTTTCATCTGGATGGCAACCGATTTCTGCCTTTCAGCCCTGTTCCTGAGCGAATAAACAGCCCCCAGGGCAACCAGGGTAAGAATGGCCAATAAACCGAGCAATCCTGCTATCAGGCGTGAACGCCTGACCGTTTCATTACTGCTTTTCCGCCCGTATTCTTCCCGTATCAGATATTCTTCCTCAGAATTTTTCAGGAAGATGAGGGCTCTTTCGAAGGCAGGATCAATCTTTTCGGCCCAGGCGAGGGTGGGATTGTTTTCATCTCTCCACCTGAGGGCCATCAGCAGGTCAGGAGCTGTCCAAAGACGGCCTGTACCCTCCTGGTATTGTGCAGCTGCGGAGGCCAGCTGCCTGTAAAGCTTCACTGATGCTTCCTCTTCATCCATCCATTTTCGCAGATTCCCCCATAGCCTTATGATGCTTTCATGGGTCAGGTCAAGGATGCTTTCGCCGTTTAGCGGCACCTCCTTTGACGGGGTCAGGAATGAATATTCCGGTGATCTGAACACCTCAGCCACACCAATGATTTCATGCTCAGCGCACCCTGTAAGAACCGCAATTGTTGAAATACGCTCAGGTTTCCTAAGTTCCCTGCCGTCATCCGAGCGTGTGGTGATTGTGCGGAAGAGCCGGGAACAGACATAACGGTGCCTCTCATCCAGTGAATCAAAGGCCTGCCCGGCATGCTGAGAGATGGCTCCCTTAAGCATCCCGACAGCTTCATAGTCAGCGATACCGATGGGGCGGCTCAGGTCACCAAGCCTGCTCCACTGGTTCCAGGTACGCATCATCAGGTGCTGCAATACCGGCAGCTGTCCGGGTCTCTCTTCAAGATCACTCAGTATAAGCTTCACCAGCGACCTGTCAATTGAACCTCCTGAAAGCTTCACAGGCTCTTCAATAACAGTAACCATCTGGTCGACGGGAATCTGTGGCAGAAGGTAACTGCTGCTGTTCATCAGGTCTGTAAGAGAATGAAACCGCCCGCAGTCAGAGACATATTCAGATCTGAGTGTCAAAATGATGTACAGCCCATGGTCGGGTTTCTGCATCGCATTGACTATCAGGTCAATGAAATCTGTGGCATCATCGCCGGGAAGGCCTCTGGAAGTTGCCGGGCTGAACCGGAAGATCTCTTCAAACTGGTCGATGACTATCACCACCTGCTGACGGAGGTTCTTCCTGATACGGTTGATCACGTCATTCAGTCCTTCGGTTCTGTTATGCAGTGATGCCGCCACGCTCACATCTGACAGCTGGTTGAACCCTGCTCCTGCAGAGAGTACTGACAATTCTGTTGCCAGGTGGTCAACCGGATTGAGTGCAGGTCTGAAGACAAGATATGACCAGGATTTTTTTTCTTCTGTATTTTCCTTCAGAAGAGCAGGAATGACTCCTGACAGAACAAGGGATGATTTGCCGCTGCCTGATGCACCCAATACAGCAACGAACCTGTTTTCCTTAAGCTTGGAAACAACCTTGAGAGTGCTTTCCATTCGCCCGAAAAACAAGTGACCTTCGTCAGGTCTGAATGCTCTCAGTCCCGGAAATGGATTTGGTCTGATAATTATATTCCTTTCTGGCATAGAAAACATTTTTAGATTGCAGGTACCCCCTCCTGGCTGTCTGTATAATTTACAAAGATATCAGTGAATTCCGGATAGTAAAACACAAAGGCGGCAATATCATTTACCGGTATTGAATAAAGGCCGGTCTTCCCGTCCCGGGAGGGTACCACCCATGAAATCACCCCTGGAAGGGAACCTGCATCATATGACCCTGAGTAACGGAGGTGCGAGGCCAGCATGATCATGGTTTCTTCAGGAATTTTAGAAAAGCACAGGCTCAGAAACCTTGTTTTCTCGAAGCTCATTGCTGCCTGCGGAAGGGTGCCACCCGTGACTGCTGATATTCTTGCCCTCGCCGGGTCAGGGAGACGCAGCTCTGCATCCCTGTACCAGTCAGGGTTGATTGACCTGATGACGCGGGCGCTCTCCTCCTGCAGTATCTGGCTGTTACTGAACAGGTATGAGATTGCATGTTCCCTGTCGAGGCCTCTGCCTTCCGCAGCTGCCAGGTGGAGCGCGCACGCCTTGCTCCAGGTGCCGGTGATATTCTGCTCCGAAGCCAGGAGGAATGATGAAATTGACTGGCCTTTCACGCTCCTGACGGGAAAGTAAAGGGAAAGTTCAGCCAGCCTGCGATTGTCAGTACTGTTTCCCAGAAGTGCCTTAAGCGGTCTGCGCATTGGTTCGCTTATCACGCTTTCTATTGCCTCCGAGGCGACACCGGCCTGGCATGGCCTGTCATCCCGTTTGCGCGGCAGTATCAATTCGGCAGCCACTCCTCCTGCAAGGAGATGAACAAGACACCTGATGAGTTCATAGTTATTTTCCCTCTCCTGTTCAAGGGCTGCTGACAGGAGGAAATGCCTGGATCTTGATACCTCAGTCTGCATGGCGATAAGCCTGGCCATGACATGAATGGTTTCGCTGAGTGTTTCCCCGATCTTAAGCCTTTGCCTTCCCTGCGGTGACCATCCTCTGTTGCACAGGGAAGAGGCTGCCTTAAGACGGACGCCCATATGACCGGCAACGACAAAATCGCTGAGCCACGGGAATGCCTCGCTGGCCGGCATGGCATCCAGAAGCCGGAGGATAATGTAATTCTCCCGTTCACTGTTGCCGGGCCTGATTACTGTTCCGATCAGGTCACCGTATACCTCCGGACCGAACTGTCTGAGCACATAATAGGCTTCGCGGGCAGTATCCGGGTTGTCAAGTCCCTTCATCACCTCATCCCGAAGCGATGTCATGCCGTAACGGCCTGCCGCCATCAAACCCGTTCTCCTTACTTCAGCACTGGCATCTCTGAGGAGCTTGATAATCTCCTGCTCCGAAGGTTTGCTTTTACTTAAAAATATTGCCCTGGCAGCGGCGGCTTTCTCCGGGATACCCGGGAGGCGTAAAAGATCAACATTCCTGACCGGGTCAGAATAATACTTTTCAATGACTGAAACCCCGTTGGCAGCTTCATGTCTCAACTTGTCGCTGAAACGGCTGGCGGAGGCAATGGCCTTCATGGCCGGAAGAAGTGCCGGGTCATAAGTTTTGGAAGCAAGTGAAATGACTTCCATGGCATAGAAATCACCCGCATTGTTTAACAGGTACTCAAGCCTGCCGCCAATCAGGTCAGGGTAATGGTCAGCAACGAGCATCACGCTCATGAAGCCCTCTGACTTCTCCGTCGCCTGATTCTGCCCTGCTCCGGAGGTTTCCGCAGGTACCGGGGCATCCAGCATCATGGCAAGCCTGTTCCGGAAGTGAGCCACGATGACAATGTCAAGAAGCATCAGCGCAATCGCAGCCACCGGGAAAAGGAAGATAATGCCGGAAATTCTCAAATCTGCAGTTATTGTTACCACAACTAAAATGACGGCAATGAATGCGGCAGCAATGACCGTCTGCCTGGCAATGTCCTCTGCCTTTATCCTGCCTGATGGCAGCCCTGCCTTTTCAGCCAGGTGACTCACGGATGCCAGCGCTGGCAGAGTGATCATTGCCATCGATGGAAGGAAGAAGGCGGCTGCAACTGATGTGACCAGTGCTGACAGCAGCAGCAGAGACTCCCTGCCGGTGAGGTCATAATAAATATATATCAGGGCGGCCGGAATGGTCAGTGCCAGCAGCACCATCGGGGCCAGCAGCAGCTTGCCGCGAAGAACAAGGTTACGAAGTATGGGCAGGTAGTAACGGTTTCTGATTACCAGTCCTGTGCTGATGACTATTACCGAGAGAGTCAGAGTGTAGAGGAGCGGTGTAGCACGGAAGAGGGACAGGTCAGTCAGCACTGCAACCATAGCTGCAGCGGTTAGTGCCATCAGGACTAATGCCGTAAGGAAGACCCAGTTGAAACCGGTTTTCATAGCCCTCCGAGGTTTTGACATATCCGGGTTTAAGTACAGACTTTCTTAATAAAGATACGGGGAAAAAATGAAACCTACAAGTAGGCTCCCTTTGATCTTACAGTGCCAGCAATCATCGCAGTCATCTCTTCCTCTCCCATGGTCTCCGAATCCAGGATGAGGTCAGCCTGCTCATACCATGAGCTTCTTTTTCCCATGAGCTTCTGCACGATTGAATGAAGTTCATCAGGCCCGGCATCTTTCAGCAGCGGCCTGTCGGTCCTGGACCGGCTCAGGCGTGACACCAGGGCATCGACGGTCAGTCTCAGGTATATGGTTACTCCGGTTGCCTTCATGAGGGAAATGTTTTTATCAGAACATGGGGTGCCTCCTCCGCAGGCTACAACTGTCCTGGTCCGTCCTGATACATCTTGCAGCGCTTCTGCCTCAGCCTTCCTGAAATATTCTTCACCCTTTGTGGCAAAAATGCCGGCTACCGTCATCCCCTCTTTCTCCTCTACAAGTTTGTCAAGGTCAGTGAACCTCCATCGGAGAAGCGCAGCAATGCCCTTCCCCGCGGAGCTTTTTCCGCTGCCCATGAATCCTATCAGATAAATATTCACGGATACCTAAAGATCTAGTTTCATCTGGGCCGGATCATCAGGCGTGTGATCCTGTAGCGGGGACTCATCCGCAGTACCGTTCTCCGGTTCCGGAGGCACAGGCATTGCCTCGCTTCTGACCACGGGATCAATCTCCCTGATATCGGCAACACTGTAGTTGGAAAGCCTTCTTCCCTTGGCGCGGAAACTCTTTACACCGATGAATTCCGCCACCTCTATTATCTCCTGCTTGCGGCCTTCGTTCTTGCCGCCAAACTTTATCTCAAACCTAGGGTACTCCACCTCTGTGAGGCTCACCAGCCGTGATCCCTCACTGTCAGAGATGAAACACTGAAGCCTATCTGCCTCCTCAAAGGCAAACCGTTTGACATAGTAAAACTGTTGCTCCTCATCCCAGTATACAGAGGAGAAGATCTTTGACTCGCGGAATTTTTCAAGCAGCAACAGGTCATCCTCGAAATGTGATGAGAGGTCAGTGCCGGAGGTCCGGTACCAACCGCCCCGGGTGACCACGAGCAGCATCTCTTCGGAAGCGAACTCACCCAGGAATTTCCCCCTGCCATCGGCATTCAGCCTCATCACCGCATCATCAAACCACAGTTTGCGGCCGCCAAGGGTCGAGAGGCCCTTTTCCTTAAGGGTGATCTTATGAACCGCGTTCTTTGTCAGGATATTTCCCATTGAACCACGTCCCTTGATTGCCAGCTCCCCGAAGTCAAAATCAAAGGTCAGCTTCTTCAGCCTGGCCTTGGGTTTATGGTACACCCTTATCACCTCAGCCTCACCGTTGGGATTGGCGCTGAGATACAGGATCCTAGTGCCGGCTGTACCTCTTCCGAGGTTGTATTCCTTGTCGCGCGTGAGCCCTGTAAGTGCACAGCGTTTGACATAATAAGGCCCTTCCCGGCCATCCTGGTATGCCACATTGTAAATGGTGCGCGAATCATTCCTGAGAAATACCTGTGCGTGAATGACATCCTTTCCGACAAACTGCTTTTCTGCAACCTTCGTGATAAGATAGGTGCCATCCTTCCTGATGACTATGATATCATCAATGTCAGAACAATCGCACACGTACTCATCCTTTTTAAGCCCCGTTCCGATGAATCCCTCCTGGCGGTTCACGTAAAGCTTGGCATTGGCGGCCACCACCTTGGTCGCCTCAATGGTCTCGAAGCTACGTATCTCAGTCCTGCGCTCCCTGCCCTTGCCGTACTTTTTCCTGATCTGACGATAGTAGTTGATGGCATATGGAATGATGTTGGCAAGATGGATGGCGACTTCTTCCAGGTCTGTCTCGAGGCCTCTTATATGTTCATCGGCACGCGAGGAATCATATTTCGAGATCCGCTTGATCTTTATCTCTGTGAGCTTTATGATGTCATCGCGGGTGATCTCGCGCCTGAAAAGCTTTTTATATGGCTTCAGCCCTTTCTCAATGGCGGTGATCACAGCCTCCCAGGTCTCGCACTCCTCGATGTCACGGTAAATTCTCTTTTCGATGAAAATCTTTTCAAGAGACGAGAAGTGCCACTCTTCCTCCAGCTCGGCCTTGCGTATCTCAAGCTCCAGCTTGAGAAGCTTTACCGTCTGGTCCGTATTGTGCCTGAGGATATCACTCACGCCAACGAACGCAGGCTTGTTTTCGTCAGTGATGACGCATGCGTTTGGCGAGATTGACAGTTCACAGTCTGTGAAGGCATAGAGTGCGTCAATGGTCTTGTCAGGCGAGATGCCGCTCTGCAGCTGAATGACTATCTCCACTCCCCCTGCGGTGTTGTCATCGATCTTTTTGATCTTGATCTTGCCCCTGTCATTGGCCTTGACTATTGTCTCGATGAGCGAGGTCGTGGTGCGTCCGAAAGGAATCTCGGAAATGACCAGTCCCTTTTTGTCAACCTTCTCGATCCTGGCCCTGACCTTAACTACCCCTCCGCGGGCACCGTCATTGTATTTTGACACATCAATCATGCCAGCTGTCGGGAAATCAGGGTACAGCTCGAAGGGTTTGCCCTGCAGGTAATTAATGGAAGCGTCAATCAGTTCATTGAAGTTGTGAGGGAGAATCTTTGAAGAGAGGCCTACGGCGATGCCTTCCACGCCCATAGCAAGGAGCAGCGGGAACTTCACCGGGAGGGTAACGGGTTCCCTGTTACGCCCGTCATATGAGCTCATCCACTCGGTGGTCTTGCTGTTGAAGGTCACCTCCAGGGCGAACTTTGAGAGCCTGGCTTCTATATACCTGGGTGCTGCGGCGCCGTCACCTGTAAGAATGTTTCCCCAGTTTCCCTGTGATTCCACGAGAAGTTCCTTCTGTCCCAGCTGTACCAGGGCATCGCCTATGGAGGCGTCACCGTGAGGATGAAACTGCATCGTATGCCCGATGATATTTGCAACCTTGTTGAACCGCCCGTCATCCATGCGCTTCATGGAGTACAGTATACGACGCTGTACCGGTTTAAGCCCGTCAGACATGTGGGGCACGGCTCGCTCAAGGATTACATATGACGCATAATCCAGGAACCAGTCCTGGTACATGCCTGAGAGAGCCGTGACAGTATGCAGGGCCTCAGGTATATAACCGGTTTTGGGTACTTCCTTCTCCCCTCCCTCTTCTTCGGGGATCAGTTCAAAAGGATCACTTTCTTTCATCATCTGCTGAAACCTTCACTCACGCCTGGGCTGCTTCCGGAATTTCCTCCTCAACCCGCAGGTTGTCAATGATAAAGTCCTGACGTTCAGGAGTATTCTTGCCCATATAAAACTCGAGGAACTGGGTATACGGATCTGCTTTCTTCATGATCACAGGTTCCAGGCGCATGTCTTTCCCGATGAAGTGAATAAACTCATCCGGGGATATCTCGCCCAGCCCCTTGAAGCGGGTGATCTCGGGGTCAGGACCGAGATCCTTTATTGCTTTTTGCCTCTCCTCATCGGAGTAGCAGTAACGTGTCAGTTTCTTGTTGCGTACCCTGAACAGGGGAGTCTGCAGGATGTAAACATGGCCCTTGCGGACGAGGTCAGGGAAGAACTGCAGGAAGAAGGTCAGGAGCAGCAGTCTGATATGCATCCCGTCAACGTCTGCGTCGGTGGCTATCACCACATAGTTGTAACGGAGGTCATCGAGAGACTCCTCAATATTGAGGGCGGCCTGAAGCAGATTGAACTCCTCGTTCTCGTAAACAATCTTTTTTGTCAGGCCGTAGCTGTTCAGTGGTTTTCCCCGGAGGCTGAAGACAGCCTGGGTTTCCACATTGCGCGATTTGGTGATGGAGCCGCTTGCCGAGTCGCCCTCGGTGATGAAGAGGGTTGATTCGAGCCGGCGCTCATCGTTTGAGTTGTAATGGATGCGGCAGTCGCGCAGCTTGCGGTTATGCAGGCTCACCTTTTTCGCGCGTTCACGCGCCAGTTTCTGTATTGAGCTGATGGCCTTCCGCTCCTTCTCCGACTCCTGGATCTTTTTCAGCATGATACGGGCAGTCTCACCGTTCTTGTGCAGGTAATCGTCGAGGTGCTTGCGGATGAAGTCAACCACATAGTTACGCACCGAGGGGCCGTTTGGTCCCATATCCTTTGATCCCAGTTTGGTCTTGGTCTGCGATTCGAAGATGGGTTCCTCTATCTTGACCGAGACGGCCGCGATGATTGATGATCTTATATCGGAAACGTCAAAGTCCTTTTTGAAGAACTCCTTGACAGTGCGGGTTATCGCTTCGCGGAACGCAATGAGGTGTGTTCCTCCCTGTGAGGTATGCTGGCCGTTTACAAAGCTGTAGTAGTCTTCTCCGTACTGGGTTCCGTGCGTCATGGCCACCTCAATGTCATCACCCTTCAGGTGGATGATGGGGTAAAGGCCTTCGCAGTTCATATTGTCATTGAGGAGGTCGACGAGACCGTTGCGCGAGACTATCTTGTTGCCGTTGAGGTTGATGATCATACCCGCATTGAGGTACGAGTAGTTTTTCATCATGCTCTCAACGTACTCGGCTATGTAATGAAAGTTGCCGAACATGGCTTCATCAGGCACGAAGATCACCTCTGTGCCGTTCTCTTCCTCAGTTTTTCTCAGGGGCTCATCCCTTACCAGCTCCCCGCACCTGAATTCAATCTCCTTAAGCTGGCTGTCACGGAAAGATCTGATAACAAAAGATGATGAGAGAGCATTGACGGCTTTGATACCCACGCCGTTGAGACCCACAGATTTCTTGAATGCCTTTGAGTCATATTTGGCTCCGGTATTCATCCTGGAGGAGACATCGAGTACCTTTCCGAGTGGAATGCCACGGCCGTAGTCGCGGACCCTCACTTCCGAGCCAACGATGCTGACGTCAATTCTGCGGCCGAAACCCATCATATACTCGTCAACCGCGTTATCCATCACCTCCTTGAGCAGGACATATATACCGTCATCAAGTGAGGAGCCGTCACCCAGCTTGCCGATGTACATACCGGGACGCAGCCTGATATGCTCCTTCCACTCAAGGGTTTTAATGTTCTCCTCAGAATAATTGCCGTCCATTATCCCAAATTTTGGGGCAAATATAAAGAATTAGGCAAGGCGAATCTTTCCGATTTATCAACAACCAGGGGGAATTGTGCCCAGATTTGCGAATTCCGATTTGCGATGTGCGACAAATAAACCAAAACTCGCAAATCTCAAATCTCAAATCTCACATGCTACTCGCTTCGCAGCTGGTCCATGGCGGTAACCATGATGGACTGTACCCTTGTGGCCAGTTCCTCCGGGTCGCCGGTGCCGAACTGCCCCGGGAAGATGGGATCCAGGACCCTGATCCTTACAATGCGGCGGTTCCGGAAAATGATTCCACCTTTTTTGGGCATGATCTCGCCTGTGCCGTCAATCAGCACGGGCAGCAGCGGCTTGTCTGTCTTCACTGCAAGCTGGAACGCGCCCGTCTTGAACTTTCCGATAGCGCCCGTCAATGAGCGTGTACCTTCGGGGAATATCACCACAGAGATTCCGTCATGCAGTGACTCCACACACTTTTCCATCATTTTTACAACGCTGGATTTGTTACCCCTGATCAGTTCGATGTACTTGACCATCTTCATCTCCCACCCTACTACCGGTACGCGGAAGATCTCAGCCTTGGAAACCCACCTCAGACGATGCCGGAGCATGTTGAAAAAGACGATATCCAGAAGCGACTGATGATTGGGGATGATTATGTAAGCCTGTTTCTGGTCAAGCTTTTCCCGGCCGTCAACTATTACTTTCCAGAAAGGACTCATCTTTGTGAGCACTATACCCTGGATGACCATCCACCTGTTGTTCATCAGCCGGCGGCGGTCAAAGGCAAGCGCCAGCAGCCAGAGTATGACCGCGACGGGAAGGGCAAGCAGCACGAAGGTGATGCTTGAAAACCAAACCCACAGTGACTTTATCAGGTTCATTGTTTTATGCTTTTATTCATTTTTTGTGCCGTCCATGCCAGTGCAGCGCCGACAGCCAGGCCCAGCAGGGCTCCCCCGAGCACATCGCCGGGATAATGCACCCCGAGGTATATCCTCGAATAGGAGACAGCCGTTGCCCATATAATAATCGTCCACGTATACCAACTCCTCCGCAGCAGCGGGATTGTGAATGCTGCTATACCGAAGGTGTTCGCGGCATGCCCTGATACAAACCCGTACATCCCGCCACAATATCCCTTCACCGTGTGTACAAGGCCAGCCAGAGCGGGCTCATGACACGGCCGCGGGCGTTCAACGAGGTTCTTGAGCAGGTTGGAGCCCTGGTCAGTGAGCAGAACCAGTAACGGCA
Organism: Bacteroidota bacterium; assembly: GCA_018262715.1. Taxonomy (GTDB): domain Bacteria; phylum Bacteroidota; class Bacteroidia; order Bacteroidales; family VadinHA17; genus SR-FBR-E99. The sequence goes on along the minus strand of JADFDS010000042.1, from coordinate 93,653 downwards.
CAAGAACAAGCGGGATCCAGACACGTTTCCCGTATTTTTCCGCAAGAAGCCAGATAATCAGCACATACAGCGGTATCCATACCGCACGCATGCTCAGGATCCACATCACACTGTCAAGGAATGGCGTGTGAAGTGAATTGAGAAACAGGAATATTGTACGGTCCAGCTCAACCATTTTCAGCTGTTTATTGCCCTCCAGAGCAGGTCCTTCAGCGGGGTGATTCCAGTACCTTTCACTGAAGAGATAAATACTGCCGGCATATCGCCAGGAAGTAACGGCCTCATCGCGTCAGTGAGCTCCTCATCGAGCAGGTCGCATTTTGAGATTGCCATCACCCGTTTCTTGTCAAGAAGCTCCGGGTTGTACTTGCGCAACTCCTCAACAAGGATGGCATACTCCTTCGCAATATCCTCCGTGTCAGCCGTTATCATGAAGAGTAGCACAGAGTTGCGCTCGATGTGCCTCAGAAACCTGTGGCCCAGTCCCTTGCCCTCGGCAGCGCCTTCAATGATGCCGGGGATGTCTGCCATCACAAACGATTTGTCATCGCGGTAGCTTACTATTCCGAGGTTCGGGGTGAGAGTTGTGAAAGGGTAGTTGTCGATCTTGGGTTTCGCGGCGCTGACCACTGAAAGGAGAGTTGATTTGCCCGCGTTGGGGAATCCCACCAATCCCACGTCAGCCAGCACCTTCAGCTCAAGGATGAAGTATCCTTCAAGGCTTGGTTCTCCCGGCTGGGCGAAACGGGGAGTCTGGAAGGTGGCCGACTTGAAGTGGGTGTTTCCCAGGCCGCCGCGCCCTCCCTTGAGGAGTATCATCTCTTCTCCATCACCGGTAATCTCAAAGAGTATCTTCTCCGACTCTTCCTCCCGGGCCACTGTGCCGAGGGGGACCTCGATGATGACATCCTCACCGGCGGCGCCGCTCTTCTGGTTTGATGAGCCTGATCCGCCGTGTCCGGCGAACAGGTGTTTGGTATATTTAAGATGCAGCAGGGTCCACAGCTGAGAGTTACCCCTGAGGATTACGTCGCCGCCCCTGCCGCCGTCGCCGCCGTCAGGGCCGCCCTTGGGCTTCGATTTTTCGTGCCTGAGGTGTGCTGATCCCGCGCCACCCTTGCCTGAGCGGCAAAATATCTTTACGTAATCAACGAAGTTTGTCTCAGCCATCAGCTAAATTACTGTTTCTATTTCTGTGCAGAGCCTGCCGAAAATGTCATCTATTGAACCAACTCCGTCAACGCTCCTCGAGACTCCTGCCTTCCTTCCGAAGTCAATGACAGGTTCTGTCTTGGCGCGGTAGACGGCAATGCGGTTATTGATGATATTTTCATCTGCATCATCTGCCCTGCCTGATACCATTGCCCTCTTCTTCATGCGGTCCATCAGCTCAGCGTCGTTTACCTCAAGCACCAGCATGAGGTCGATCTTCATTCCTCTTCCTCCGAGCATTTTCTGGAGCGCTTCAGCCTGTTCCACCGTGCGGGGGAACCCGTCAAATATGAAACCTGCCTTTCCGGTTGTGGAGTCTATCTTCCCGGCAATCATTGCTATAACAACATCATCCGGAACAAGTTCGCCCGCTGCCATGATTGCTTCCATCTTTTTTCCCAGGGGGGTGCCTGCGGCCAGCTCAGCCCTGAGCATGTCACCTGTTGAAAGATGAAGCAGATTATACTTCTCAGCCAGCGTGACCGATTGTGTTCCCTTCCCTGATCCGGGAGGGCCGAACATAAGAATATTTATCATTGCAGAATGTTATTTTGTTAGTTTGTAAATTGCTCTCAGATTGCGGCCATAACCGTCATAGTCCAACCCGTATCCCACTACGAAGTTGTTCGGGATCTCAAATCCGATATAGTCTATAGGGATATCCTTTGTATAAGCTTCCGGCTTGAAGAGCAGGGTGCATATCTTTACCTCGGCTGCCTTCCTGAGCTTCAGTTCGCCTATCACCCTTTCGAGCGTAGCTCCGGTGTCAACGATATCCTCCAGTACAACAACTGTCTTGCCGGTTATGTCCTCGTTCCAGCCGATGAGTTCCTTGATCTTGCCGGTGCTGGATGTACCGTCATATGAGGCCAGTTTGATGAATGAGACCTGGCAGTCGAGGTTTATCTGTCTGAATATGTCAGCAGCGAACAGAAATACTCCGTTAAGGACTCCGAAGAAGAGGACATCCTGACCCTTCAGGTCTTCATTGATCTTTTCAGCCAGGGCCGTGATACGGCTCTGTATCTCGTCTTCGGTGATGTACACCGAGAACTCTCTGTCAAGGACTGTTATCTCATTCATGGTTGAGGTGGTTGATGCCGCAAAATTATAAATTTAAAGCTTATTTTTGCCCTGACAATGAGCTAACCGTTAAAAAAGAGCATATGAATCCGGCAGTCAGTATCATAATGGGCAGCGTTTCCGACCTGAAGGTCATGGAGAAGGCGGCTGAGTTTCTTGACAGTGTGGGGATACCCTTTGAGATCAATGCACTCTCGGCACACCGTACGCCGGAGGCAGTTGAGAAGTTTGCCCGCGGTGCCGCCGGCAGGGGAGTAAAGGTCATTATTGCCGGAGCCGGCATGGCAGCACATCTGCCGGGAGTGATAGCAGCGATGACCCCGGTGCCGGTCATAGGTGTGCCTGTGAAGGCCTCCCTTGACGGGATGGATGCACTGCTTGCCATCGTGCAGATGCCACCCGGGATACCCGTTGCCACAGTTGCAATTGACGGAGCGCTGAATGCAGGCATCCTGGCAGCACAGATAATCGCCACCGGTGACCCGGCCGTCATGGAGAAGCTGATCGCCTACAAGGAGAGCCTTAAGGATAAGATAGTCAAGGCCAATGAGGAGCTGGGGGCGGTGAAGTACAGGTACAGGACGAATTAAGCAGACAGCCTGAGTCTCCGGCACCGGAGGAGTGTCAATTGTCTGGCCGGGTCAGGGTATCTTTTCAAATTTACTCCAGAATACTCTTTGCTTTAAAGCTTCCGCCAGTTTTGCATCCATTGTGTCAGTTTGCCAGAGAAAGTCTTCCTCCGTTACAAACTGTATAAGATACACCCCCTGCGGAAGATCCCCGGTATTTACTGACACTGTGCTGCCGCTAAAGGTCAGCTGTTTCTTCAGCGAAAGGAATGTATCATATATCCTTAATTCGGTGATGGCTTCAGGATTGATCTCCACAGCATCATTGGCGGTAATTTCAATATTGAGCACATCCCTTACCGGATTGGGATAGATATTAAATGATACAATCTCCTGCCGGTCACAGTCAATGACATCAAAATACTCGATATGATACGAACTGTCACCGCATGGATTAACAGCTTTTACTCCGACGGAATACCTGCCCGGGGTGGTACCTGCAGGGTAATAGAATTTCAATGAGGAGCCTGTCCTGCTCCCGATTATCACCCCGGGTGGCTGAAGATCCCAGTACCATGAGCTGACGTATGACGGGTACGGATGTAACAGGCCTACCTGGTAGTAATAGGCAGGACCTCTGCATACGCCATCATCAGGAAGCAATGCAATTGCGGTCGGGCTTGTAGGTGTACCTGCCCATACAGACTTCGTGAGATTGAACGTACCACAGGAAGTCACTAATGTGGCAGTAATTGTTCCGACTCCCTTTCTGAATCCGCCTGTCCAGGCTGTTGAAAAGGTTGAATCAGTTCCGGAGGTGGTTGTGAAATAATAGGACGGACTGGCACTCCAGCTGACAGAAACCCCGTCCGGAAGGTTACTAACCTCAAATGTCGCCACAGACGAGCAAATAACTGAGGGACCGGTGATGGGACCTGCTATTGCTGCAAGATTTGGTTCGCCGACTGCTGTATAAGCAACATAAGTTGATGCAGGCGCCAAGGGAACCCATGTGTTAATGGTTTGCCCCAAAAGATTATAACGAACATAATAGGTTGCATACTCAATATCAAAACCGGTATTAGAGACATTAGTAATTATACAAAAAGGGCGTCCGTTATTTGGATTGCCATAGCTCAGGCTTTTACTTTGTCTTTCCCGCATCCATACTTTTGGAAGTGAACAGAACGGCACATTAAAAGTAACATGTTTGGTGACCTTGTATTGATCGACGCTGAAATACGTACCGGGAGCAAGACCCCAGCGTCCGTCTGTCAATATCCATTGATCTAAGGTTTGTATTTTAACGGAGGCTCCACCCGTAGAGGTATAATGATACAGTTCATTAGGTTCATCAAGCAACTGCAATGCGTTATAGGCATTTACTTTCCCGTAACCTGTTTCTTCATCCCATCCTGGCTGGAGCATATCATCAGCAGTTATCTCTAATATGTGTTCGACATCATCGTTGGTTAGATTAAATCCCTTGTCCAAACCCTGCGATATCACCAACCCTGCCACTCCTGAAACAACCGGGGTAGCGGAAGAAGTACCATCAAGAGAAGCATAGCCATTATTTCTTGATGTTGTATAATAAAAACCAGGAGCGGAAACATCGATGTCCGGACCGGTGTTGGAAGTTCCTACCCGCTGTAATGAACTATTAGTCTGCCCGACACCAATGACCTCATAGAAGCCGGCCGGATATTCGACAGGATTGCCCTGTTGATATTCATTTCCCATAGCTGCGACCAGTACTACATTATTCTAATAAGCATTGGCGATTGCATCATATAATACCGATAATTGCTGAGTAACAACAGCTAATGTATATCCCAGCCCCGAAATTCCATAACTCATATTTATAACATGAGCCCCATGGTTAACTGCATAATCAATTGCCATCGCGGTTGAAGATGGTAATGCCGTAGTGGAAAAATCAAATATGGTACCGAAAAAAGGATAGGATATAGTAAAGCTTGAAACCATTTTAAGAGGCATAATCTTGCAGTTCCACATAATACCTGCCACGCCTGTTGAATCATTCGTAATAGCGCCGATAGCGCCGGCAACTTTGGTTCCGTGGCCAGCATAACTTAAAGGATTATTATCAGGCAGGTCGTCCATCGGGTCAGAATCAAAATCTCCGAAATCGTAACCTGCTATAACCCGGCTTCTATTACCCGGATCAAGATCAGGGTGATTGTAATCAACACCTCCATCAGCGACAGCAATTATTACGTCATTTCTTCCTCTGTTAATATCCCAGGCTGCTTCAGCATCAATATCCGCCAAAGGATTCGAGATGGATTTAAGATGCCATTGCGACCCATTAACGAAATACGGATCATTGGGGGAAACTGAGGGCTTTACACGTAACGGCAGTTCTACAAATGCCTCTTTTACCCCTGTTTGCTCTTTTAACAGGCATACCAGTTCATCGGCTCTCGCTTTTCCTTTGACTAAGATTAATTGCCATCCTTCCAGAAAATAGCGATTATTATTTGTGATAACCGGGGTTTGCAATAAGCCTAATGAATTATACCTGTTACGGAAAACCGCCTGCATCCTATGAACATCATAATGCTCGAGCAATTCTCTTACCTCTTTTGATTTCACACTGCCGGTAGGGACTGTGATGGTAGTTCCGGAAATGATGCTACTGTCAAAATGAGCAATCACCCTTACATTTTCAGCTGATTTCAGAATGTTCACTGTTGATTTTCCATGAACTGAAAACACAGTAAATGCAATGCATAATGAAATCAAGACAGAAAAGACAATAATTCTTTTCATGCTTTTCAGGTTAAAAGGTTAACTGCGCTTTATCTGAACCATTAATATTTATTTTCCACAAAACTTCCTTGGTGAAATCACTATTGGCATTACTATACACTAAAAAATCGGATCCGGGTGACCATGACGGATACTGGCCAAAATCAAGTGTTTTTCGCCCTGTGCCATTAATCTTCATTACTGTAATCCTGACCATGCTGCTCCAGGCAATCATATCAGAAGTATTTGATAATACAGGAGATCTGTCATCAATATTATCGTTTATAATCCTTAAATCATTGATCCCCAAGGTATCTATAATAAAAACCTCAGCTCCATGCCAATCTCTGGAATATTTTTGGTATATTATTCTATCCATACCATGAGTCCATCGTGCCACATAACCGGTAAGTATTTCTTGCGCAAATAATTGCCGGGCACTGCTAAGCATAGGCGTTGAAATGAAGACTCCTCCTCCAACCACATAAGGTGAACTCATTAAGATCATTTTGCCATCAGAAGACCAATCAGGAAAAAACAAAGGCACATTATTAATTCCTTCAAAGGTTCTTATAACACTACCTTCAAGATTTATGATTTTTATTGTTCCCTCAGCAGTAAATGCTAACCATTGCCCATCAGGTGACCAGCTTGGAGTGAAATTATTACCGGCGGCCATGAGTTTTCTGTTGGTTCCATCAATATCCATTACATACAAACCTGTCGGATATTCAACAGGTTCAGGGTACTCCAGGCATTTGTGATAATAAGCTATGCTCATACCATCAGGAGATACTGCAGGATATTGGTCAGCGCTTACCGAAATATAGTTTTCATAGCTGGCAGGGTCGATATTATTATCTTCACATGATTGAACAATAGCAACGACCATAAACAACCCCAGGATTTCATAGACATTTCTACAACTGACACCAAACATAACTCTGTGCTTTAATAATAACTTGGAGATCCACATAGGCTTAAACAATAAGATTAAATTGACAATCACTCATAAAAGATAGGCCAGGCTGATTACATTTCCAAATATATTCGATGCTATTTTTCATGGTTACATGGCAGTGAGGCCCTACCTGCATAGGTTCTGTTTATGCTAATACGTGGAAACAAACGGATGGAAATTTCATATACTGCTGTATGCATCAGAAATTTAGGAAGCATGTCATTCCGGGATGACTTGATCCATTTTTTACTACCGACTGCTAACTGTCTATTAAAACACAATTCTGACCTGCCCCTTCACCTCCTGTCTGATGCCTGTCGCAGAGTTGTTTCCGGCCAACGTATAACCGTACTTCACCCGTGCTTCGATGCGGTCAGTGGGTTTCCATGAAAGCATTATGAATGACCGTGTCATTTCACCATAAAGTGCAGGAACACTGAAAGAGGAAAGCAGGTCGTTCTCCCATGCATAGAGCCGGCTGTCCCAGCCCCCTGTGGAGCACAGGGCATACCTGAACCAGAGCTTCAGAGGCACACTCCGGAACGAATAAGAGAAGTCCTGGCTGAGCATGTAACCTTTCTCCTGCGAAGGAGTGATGAAGGATGCCGATGCCCGCGTCGTGAGACGCAGAGTCCCGGCCATGCTTATATCAAACACCAGCCCCAGCTGCTGTCTGGTATGTGTCACTGACACGGCTGTACCTGTCTCTGCGGTGGTATCATACTCCCGTGATGAGGATGTCCATGACAATCGTAGAGAGGTATTATCGCGGGGGACGTATTCTCCCTTGATCTCAATCCTGCTGCCAAATGAAGGTGATGAGGAACGGTACCTGGGCCAGGGTATGCGGTAGTGGTCCGCTGCTGCCGTAATGAAAAGATGCCTGGCGGCTTCCAGGTGCACCGAGGCTGAAAGGCCGGTCTCGTTGCCTGATCCTGAACCGGCTTTGAAGGCACCGGAATGAAATGCAATGTATCCCGGGGCGAAGTGACGTGCGAGGATATTGAATGTAATCCTACCGGATGGTTTTACCCGCAACCCTGCTGTTGCTGCCCAGGAATCTGAAAGATTCAGTCCGCCCCTGGCTGATACTGTGCCAGAAAGATCTGTTCCGGTTGTGTCTGTCTGCGGACCCGGATTGTCTGTTCCGGCAGTACCTGTCAGAGGTCCGGAAAGACCCAGGCCCGCCTCGGCAAAAAATAGCACGGAGCCTGTCCCTGCCCTGATGTCAGCAGCCAGGTTGAGCAGCCTGTCACCTGCAAAGGCATGAAGGTTCTCGGGTTCAGTCAGGTCGGGGATAAACGGCAGGGAGAACCAGGTTGCAGCTGCAGTCACCCCGCCCCTGACCTTTTCAGCACCGGCAGTCAGACGCAGGCCGGCAACCCTTTCCGTAAGACTGTTGCGTGCTTCGAGTTGGGATTCAATTGTATGAATACCTCCACTGACAAGATTGCTTACCCCGGTGGCAGTGCTGTCTTCGGCAAACAGAACTCGGGCATCGATTTCATTTGAAGAGGCAAACAACACGGCACCGGCATTCATGCTTCCGAGGGTAAGGCTTATTCCCCTGAAGAAATTGTTCTCTTCGGTGGATGTATATGGTGCAGCCGTGCTGCTGCCTGACATGAACGACGGCGAGCTTAGCCATGAGCCCATCCACCGGCTGCTGTTAAAGAGCAGCCCCTCTCCCGCCCTGACGGCGAAATCCCCCGTTATAATCCTGTTTATAAAACCTTTGCCTTCATACTGAATATAACCTGAAAGGAAGTCAGTACCGGGAGCGTTTTTGAATGTAAGCGGTTCGCCCGGGTCATTCTCTGCCGTCAGGCCGAAACTGAATCTGCCCTGTTCATGCTTCACTTTCAACAATGACCGTATGCCTTCAGTATCGCTTTCATTGCCGCTGAACCGGGCTGACACCGTCAGCGTCACCAGGGTCCGTCCGTAGCTCTTTCCTCCTTTCGGTGCCACCGGTTCAAGTGAAATATAAGGAACCATCAGCAACACTGTATTGCGGTCAAAGGCGGGCAGCAGGGCAAGTTCATACAGGGTCACCACACTGCCGTTCTTCCTGACATGGTCGGCAAGGACCATGACCTGGAATTCTGTCAGGAAAAAGAGCCGGGAAATTTCCTTTGCATCTCCGCTGTTAATCTTCACAGGTGACTCCTTCAACTCCTCAAGTTCCTCCAGCATGGCAGCCGGATCGGCATCCTCAGACAATGCCAATATCTCCTCAACTGATTCCTTTATTGCCAGGTTCTCCTCCTGGCACAACAGGCGGCCCGGGAGAAGTGCCATTATTACTACAAGGGCGATACTGAAGCTCAGATGATTCTTCCCGGAGCCAAGGTTATGTTCAGGAAGCTCATCTGATATTTCATTCAGCATGATTATATTATCAACGGAACAGAGGCAGTTCATCTGAGCAACCATGTAATTGAAACAGAAGAGGTGACACCGGTGACACCGTTAATGAGGAACCCTGCATCAGCCTGAAGGCGGCCTGTTCTGAACCCGATACCGAACGCGAAGGCGGATGGGGAACTCATATACCCGGTACGCAATGTCAGCCTTTGCATCACATTCCATGAAATGCCGCACTGTACGGAGAGCGGCTCATTGCTCACCTTCGAGCCGGTCAGGGTGAGAAATAGCCCTTCAGACTGCTTCCAGCTCAGGCCGGCATCAATTGAAGAAGGAAGAGAATTCAGGGGAGCCAATGGATTGAAGAGATGCACCCCTGCGGTCAGGGCAGGCGAAAGAAGACAGGTAAATCCTGCCTCGAAGGTAACATGTGACACATCGCGGTATTCGCCAATGCCGTGTTCCGAGATATAATCGACCTGCACCCCGAGCGCAACGGCCTCAGTGATCTTCACGGCGCTGCCAAGTCCTGTAAAGATCCGGTAGTAATCGGCATTGCCGTAATGAGTTGCCACCAGACCCAGAGGAGCGGGTTTCATTGCGAAAACTGCACTCACTGCCTTAGATGAGAGGGCAGGCATCATGAACCGGTTCTCAAGTGCAAATGAGAGGCCTGATGAGGGAACCGCAGTCAGCAACGCCTGGTTATGGAAGCAGTTCCAGTGCCAGGGTGTGGTCGTGACTGCAAAGGCCATCCCCATGGCATCAGCGCCATGTGGCACAAACAGAGGTTCTCCGGCCCGCAGCCCGGATATATGGCAAACCAGCAACAATAATACCGCATTCCACCGCAGCATCATGGTGAGACATAATTACTCCATCAAATTTAGGACAGGAAAGCGAGAATGTCAAGGGAAAGATGATAAAAAAAGGCAGCAGGCAGTAGGCAGAAGGCAGTAGTGTGACAGCGTTGGCAATAACATGCTGATTTTATGACTATTGCCTAATGCCTATCGCCTCTACCCTTTAATATCCTTTATATTGAGCTGTACTGACGTCTTCCCGCGAAACTCATTCAGCTCCACTGAGTAGGCTATGTCAACAACACCGCCTGACTCACGGAAGGTCTCGATCATGTCAGCCTGGCCAAACGCAATGGCACCCACAGGCTCACCATTCTGCCTTGCAAAGGTGAGCTTGAGATGCATCCCGTTTGTGCCCACAGGCTGGCATGAGAGGGTCTTGACCCTCCTCGAGACAAACACCGGCGCTGTGTTCTCAGGACCGAACGGCTGAAACTTCTCAAGATTCCGGTAAAGTTCCATGGTGACCTCTTCAAGAGGAATCTCCTCATCGACATTGACTGACGGCACCAGGTGCTCATCCCTTATCGTCTCGCTGACAAATTTCTCAAACCTCTCGCGAAACTGCTGCAGGTTCTCCTGCTTCAGGGTCAGTCCGGCCGCAAACATATGCCCTCCAAAACTCTCGAGCAGATCAGAGCAGGACTCGATGGCCTGGTAAAGGTCATACCCCGGCACACTGCGTGCAGAGCCGGTGGCAAAACCATCCTTCGACTCCGTCAGTATCACCGTAGGCCTGTAATATGTCTCAATAAGGCGTGATGCCACAATACCGATCACCCCCTTGTGCCATCCCTGGTGAAACAGCACCGTAGTGCGGGTATTGCCTGACCTGCTGTCCTCGCTCACCATACGGCGCGCTTCGGATGTGATCTCACTGTCTTTTTTCCTGCGGTCGTCGTTATTGATGTCAATTGCATCGCAGATTGTCAGTGCCTCCTGCGGATTCTGCGATACCAGCAGATCGACCGCCCTGCTGCCTGACTCCATCCGTCCGGCGGCGTTTATGCGGGGCCCGATGCGAAACACCACATCCTCAATGGCAAGCGGTTTGCGGATCTTGGCCTTTTCAATTATTTTCTGAAATCCCAGGCGGGGCGATTCGTTGAGCTGCCTCAGCCCATAGTAAGCCAGCACCCTGTTTTCGCCGGTCATAGGCACAATGTCTGACCCGATACTTACCGCCACCATATCCAGGTAAGGAATGATCCTCTCAAACGGGATGTTCTGCACCTTGCATATGGCCTGCATCAGTTTGAATCCCACACCGCACCCTGACAGCTCCTTGTAGGGATAACCGCACCCCGGCTGCTTGGGGTCAAGTACAGCAGTGGCATCAGGGATCCCGTCGCCCGGGAGGTGATGGTCACAAATAATGATATCTATACCCTTTGACCGTGCGTATTTCACCTTGTCAACAGCCTTAATTCCGCAGTCGAGCGCAATTATCAGCCTGCTGTTACCCTCAGCGGCATAGTCAATACCCTTGAGGGAAAGCCCGTACCCCTCATGGTAACGGTCAGGGATGTAGTAATCAAGGCTAGAATGTCTCTCCCTCAGGAAGGAATAGAGCATTGCCACCGAGGTGGTGCCGTCAACATCATAGTCGCCGTAAACAAGTATCTTTTCGTTCCTTGATATTGCCGTGCTGATCCTGTCAACCGCCCTGTTCATGTCCTTCATCAGGAAGGGGTCATGCAGGGATCCCAGTGTGGGGTTGAAGAACTCCTCAGCCTGGCTTTTTGTCGTTATGCCCCGCTGGGCCATCAGGCTGGCGACAGCGGCAGGCACCGCCATCTCTGTCGCCAGGGTCGTGACGACACGTGTGTCGCCCCTCTCTTTCAAGAGCCACCTTTTTTCCATTATATTTATTTTTAATAATATTCATATCCGAAGACCTCCCGCATTGTGTTGTACATCACTCGCTTCACATCCTCCATTGTAATCTTTCGCCCCGTCTCTTTCTCAATGCTTGTAACACCTTTGTCGGTGAAGCCGCACGGGTTGATATGGTTAAAATAGGAGAGGTCAGTGCTGACGTTAAGGGCAAAGCCGTGCATCGTCACGAACCGCGATGCTCTTACGCCAATTGCACACATCTTTCTTGCGCGGGCTCCCTTGTCGGGGTCAATCCATACCCCCGTGGCGCCCTCCAGGCGGCTACCTTCTATACCGAAACGGGAGATGCACATGATAATTGCTTCTTCAAGCAGATGAATATAATCGCGAAGCCCAAGCTTCATTTCTTCAAGGTCAAAGATCGGGTAACCGACGAGCTGGCCGGGACCGTGATAGGTAATGTCACCTCCCCTGTCAATCCTGTAGAACGAAGCATCGCGGGCCTGCAACTGGATGTAGTCAAGCAACAGGTTCTGCTCCGAGCCGCTCTTGCCAAGGGTATACACATGATTGTGTTCAACAAAGATCAGATGGTCAGGTGTCTTAGCCCCGTCAGCAGCAGGCGATCTCTTCTCTTCTACCTTGGCATTGAAGAGGCTCTCCTGGTAATCCCAGGTCTCCTTATAATCCCTGAGGCCAAGATCATCATATATAACCAGGTTGGGCATGTTTATGTTGTCGGTTTTCCGTTATCGGTTATTGTCTGTTATTTATCATGGGGGGTCATCCAGGAGGATTCCACATAGTGAATGAATGCAGCGAGCTTTTTACCCAGCAGATTATAATCTTCGATCAATCCGGCAATTTCAATATTTTCGTACAAACTTCTGCTCATCTCAAGATGAGACCCGGTTTCAAGCAATGAGGCCCTGGCAAAAATCAGGTATCTTATGAACTCATTTTTATACTCTCTCCTGCCATACCCTTCCACTATATTGGATCTCACACTCTGTGCAGCTCTTCGCACCTGGCTTCCAAGCTCATAATGCTCTGCTTTAGCCAGTTTCTGTGTCATAACATGAACAGCCAGCGCCAACCTGTAAGCCTCATTATATATGTCAAGATCCTTATAACTTTTCATTCACCTAACCGATAACCATAACCGATAACCATAACCGATAACCATAACCGATAACCGATAACCACTATTTACCCACATGCTTTTCAGCATGGAAGGAACTTCTGACAAGCGGACTGCTCTCAACGAATTCAAATCCGGTCTCCAGTCCCCTTTTCCTGTACTCTTCAAACTTCTCGGGCGTAACATATTCAACAACTGGCATATGCTCAAGGCTTGGAGCAAGATACTGCCCGATAGTCACAATTTTGCAACCGGTTGCATAAAGATCGGTCAGCGCTTCGGTCACCTCCTCTTCGGTCTCACCCAGGCCAAGCATAATTCCGGATTTTGCGCGCCTACCGCGCGAAGCGATGTGCCTGAGTACCGCCAGGCTTACCTCGTACTTTGCGACTGACCTGATCAGGGGAGTCAGGCGCCTGACTGTCTCTATGTTATGAGAGATGACATCGGGCCCTGCATCAATAACCATGTCAATATGTTCTGTCTCACCCCTGAAGTCGGGAATCAGTGTTTCGATGGTCACTCCCGGATTCACCTCCTTGATTTTACGTATCGTTTCTGCCCAATGAGCAGCTCCGCCGTCAGGCAGGTCGTCACGGTCAACCGAGGTGATGACACAATGTTTAAGGTGCATCGTCTTCACTGCACCGGCCACCCTCTCAGGTTCCCCCGGATCAGGGGGAAGCGGACGGCCGCTCTTCGTGCCGCAGAACTTGCATGACCTTGTACAGATGTCACCGAGGATCATCAGGGTGGCAGTGCCGGCGTTCCAGCACTCCCCTATGTTCGGGCAGTTGCCCGAGGTGCAGATGGTATGCAGCCGATGACTCTCCACGAGGTTCTTCACCATGGTGTAGCTCTCCCCGCTTGCCCTCTCCATCCTGAGCCATGATGGCAGTCGCCTCTTGCCTGTCATAAATTCTGATTGCCGAATTTCGTGAATATGCAAAGGTACATAATAAAAGAGAAAGGATGGGTTGAAATTTGTATGACCAATCCATTGAAAATGTATCTTTGAAGATTAATTTTCAGATTCCCGTATGGGCAAAAAATCAGAGTCGCAGGCCATCATGACCCAACCGGCAAAGTGTAAATCTTAAAATATGGAAGTAGTATATCTTAACGGTCAGTTTCTCCCGAAGGATCAGGCATTGATCAGCCCTGATGACCGGGGTTTTATTTTCGGGGACAGTGTTTACGAGGTTGCAAGATGGTACGGCGGGTACTTCTTTGATCTCACGGGCCATACCGGCAGGTTCAGGCGCAGCATGAAGGAGACACACATGGTATGGGAAGATGAAGCAAAGCTCGAGGAAATCTTTGAAGAGCTTATACAGCGAAATGAGCTTGGCGCCGAATGCGCAATAGTTTATTTCCAGGCCACCCGGGGTGTTGCGCCGCGCAACCACGCCTTTCCCGATCCTCCGGTCAAACCGACCATCTACGGATTTGCCCGCCGCCAGAGCATCAATACACTTGCTTCCGAGCGGGGTGTCGCTATCTTTCTCACCCCGGATCCACGGTGGAACCGCTGCGATATCAAGACCACTGCACTGATAGCCAATATCCTGCCTTATCAGGAGGCACATGACCAGGGATTTGCAGAGGTGTGCTTCGTACGGAATGGCTTTGTAACCGAAGGAGCTCATTCAAATATCTTTTTTGTGAGGGACGAAACACTTTACACCCATCCGGGGAATAATGATATCCTCTCCGGGATCACCCGGAAAAACATTATCTCCGTTGCGAGGACAAATGATATCAGCGTGGTTGAGGAGGCTGTCGCCGCTGACATGATACCGTACATGAACGAAGCGTTTATCTCCAACACTACCGGAGAGATAGTGCCTGTGACGCGGATCAGTGAACAGGTCATCGGGGAGGGTACCCCGGGCCATCTGACACGGAAGCTGCAGGTTCTGCTGAGGGAGTTCATTCAATCCTGTGATCCGCGGCGGTAGACAGCGGCATCCCCCCTCTTTCCGCGTAGCGGATAAAGCATTGTAGACCAGCCGCGGGCACCATTCCTTTCCGCGTAGCGGATAAACAATTGTATATTACAAACAATCCCGGTAATTTTGTATGAATAGCTTGCCCCTTGAATGTCAGGCTGTCTGAATCCATGATATTAGCTGGACACATAAATTATTTTCTCTCTCTTCCAACCTTTTCCGGCCTGATCCGCACTATATAGACAGAAGACGAAGATGCAGCAGAGTGAACTGAACCAGAACGACAGGGAGCTTGTCCGGGGATGCCTGGAAAACAACAGGCTGGTGCAGCGCGCCCTGTACGAAAGGTTTAGCACCCGCCTCTATACCCTGGTATACAGGCTTATAAGCGATCGCGATGCCAGTAATGATGTTCTTCAGGATTCGTTCATTGAGATATTCCGGTCAATGGCAACCTTCAGGTTCGAATCGTCGCTCTTTACATGGATGCGCACCATAGTAATAAGAAACACGATGAACTACCTGAGGAAAAATGCCCGGCTGCAGGTGGCAACCGACGAGATCCCCGACCAGGCGTCAGAGGGCTCGTTCAATTTCACCGCTGAACACCTCGAGAAGGCGATACTCTCACTGCCGGCACAGGCACGGAGCGTGTTTATCCTGATTGAGGTAGAAGGATATAAGCACCAGGAAGTGGCCGAAATACTGAATATAAATGAAGGGACCTCAAAGTCCCAGTTGAATTATGCAAAGAAGCTGTTAAGGAATCGACTGACAAAACCGTCAGATGAACAAAGAGTTTGATGACATATTATCCGAAAGAATAAGGGAGCTGCCCTCCCGCTTACCTTCCGCGAACCTCTGGAGGGAGATAGAAGCTGCCCTTGATATGGAAGATACCATCTCCAGCCAGCTCCGGGATCTGCCCTTGCACCAGCCGTCAGCTGCTATATGGGAAACCATTGAGGCTGCGTTGCAGGACGGGCATCAGGACGGATATTCAGGCGCAGATGTGCGCGGGCCGGTGAAAAGGACTCTGCAGATACCCTCTGAAAGGGCTGATACCCTTTTGCCCGGGGAAAAGCGTCCCGGACTTCGCCGAAGGGTACTCCTTCTGGCCGGGGAAAAGCGTGCCGGGCTTAGCCGAAGGGTACTCCTTCTGACAACAGCCGGAGTTGCGGCCGTTGTCCTGATTTTATTTATGATCCCTCGCCTTGTGCGCACAGAAAAAGGCATTACAGTTGAGAGTGAAATTGTCCTGAGTGAAGAGCATGGCACTCCTGTGACTCCGGCCGGCGAAGATGAAGACCCGATCGAAGTCATCAAAGACCTCTGCAAGACCGGCGCACCGGTATGCCAGTCAGAGCTATTCAGAGAAAAAATGCAGCTCTACCAGGAACTGAACGAGGAGCTCCGTCAGCTCGAAACAGTGATCGGCCAGGTGGGCGACTCTCCCGAAATCATACAGTCGGTCATACGGATCGAAAATCTTAAGTCGGGCACCCTGCAGGAACTCATACAACTGATCCATTCATGAAAATCCTGCAACACATGGTAATGTGCCTCGTCCTGCTCGGAACCTGCGATCTCGCAGCTCAGGAGGTAATGCAAAAGGCATCAAGGACTGATGAAAGGAGCTTCGGAAAGGGGATCAGCGGAGTCTCGGTATATGGGGAGAAGGCCACCGTAACTGTCAGAGGCACAGCCGTCAGCGAGTTGAAGGTGCTGCTCAGGCCTGTCTCCCGGAACAGGAATAAGGAGCTGGCGGTAGCTGATCTGAAATATATTCATTATTCAGCTGAGAAAGAGGGTGACATCCTGGTGATCAGGAATTCATTCAGGGGACAACCGGAACAGATTACCAGCAACCTTAGCATGGAGATCGAGATCATCATGCCTTCATCCCTGCCCGTGAGTATCACCAATCTGTATGGCCCGGTGGAAGCCGGTAACCTCGCTTCAATGACTGCCAATGTTTCCTTCGGCTCGCTGCGGCTCACTGACATTGGCTCAGCGACCACTGTAACTGCCCGGTACTCGGACATGGAACTGACATCCATCCGTGGAAAGGCTGATATTAAAGCTGAAAAGTCTGATATTCTGATGACGGCCCTTGGTGCTGCAACAGTCATAAACTGCTCGTACGGCACTGCAAACCTTGAGCTGGCCGGATCAGGACCACTGATTGTCAAGGGATACCGTACCACGGTTAACATCTCCCTTGACGAGCCGGGCAAATTCCAGTACGCACTCAAGGCACCGCAGGGAAGGATAATCATGTCCGACGGGAAACAATACCGGAACCAGCCGGTGGAGGTCATACCACAGGTTCCTGCAGGACTTATTGATGTAACCACTTCATACTGTGACATTACAATAGCAAAGAAATAATCCGTCTATGAAAACGAAGGATAAACCGATTTCAGGGGTCTTGCAGAAAAGGCATCATATGTTTTGTCTGGCAGCCCTGGCCCTGGTTCTGCTGATGAGCCGGGAAGCAAATGCACAGGATTTCAGGGAGAGCCCTTACAATAAGCGGATCTTCAGCTTTAACAGCGGGGCTGTCTTTTCAGGCGACGGCGATTGCTGGGGAATCGGCACCGGCGTTTCTCACCTGAAGACTATAGGCAGGAGGTTCTATATACGGGAGAACCTGACCTCATGGATAATTAACGGAGAGAGCTGGATTGAAGGGGCTTTCGAGAATCAGACTGCCATTGACCTGAGTGCCGAACTGGGTTTCTCTCCCTTCAGGATGGGCCAGCGTTTCTTCAGCGTACATGGTGGCATCAGCGGTGCGTATTTTATAAACACTGATGCGACCGGAGGCGGGACATGGCTTACCTACAATCCTGCCACCGGAGATTACAGCTACATGCAGTATTTTGAGCAGAAACTTGCCAGAACGCCTGATTTCGGAATTACTTTCGGAGTCAACTACCACCGGCAGGTCTCTCCTTCCCTGTACCTTAACGCACGGGCTGATTTCCGGTCACATTTAAGTACCGGATCAGCAATCTCGATGATCACTATTGGTGTCGGCTTTGATGCCCGCGAACTATTTAAAAAGTAACAGGAAATGAAAAAGTCAGCATTGATATTTCTAATTTGCGCGGCCTCACTTACGGGCACAGTCTGCCTTGCACAGACCGATACGGTGAAGATTGAGACAGAGCTTCAGCAGGACCAGGAGTATTACTACCGGAACAAGTACCGCTACCTCGATGTGCGGCTGGGAGACGAAGACAGGCTGCTCAAGATCGGTATCCAGCCTTTCAAGCCCAGTGACAACTTCAATTTCCTGGTCTTTACACTGCATGGCGGATTTGAACAGAAGATCAACACTTCCCTTTCGGCAGTTACAGAGATTAACTCGATAATGACATGGTCTGAGGGCGAAGCATTCCATCTCCAGGGGCTGTCACTCGGAGGACGTTACTATTTCCTCAAGAAGAGTGACATTGAAAAGGGGCGCAGCGGCAACAACCTGCAGGGAGTTTACGGACTCTTTAAGATGAGCGACCTTCTCTCACTTGTAACAACCCGTTCAGAAAGCAGCGGTTATGATCCGTCATCTCATAATCCTCATCTGGAAAGATTCATAAAAGGTTCACTGACTCCCGAAATAGGCATAGGCTTCCAGCAGAGGCTTGACTACCATCTCTATTTCGATTCGGCTCTCTCATGCAACTACAGTATCCTTGACGACGATTTCGGATTCCAGATCAGGGTTCTGTTCGGCGTTCTTTTCAGTTATACCAAATAGACTACCTGCCATGAAAACACCCATAATACTATCAATTTTACTATCGGCGGTTATCCTTGCATCCTGTGACCCTGAAGAACTGACATCGCCTGTGGCCCTTTTCAGCGCTCAGACGTCTCCCATTTATATGTTCAAGGTAAATCTTGATGCGTCCGGTTCCTTTTCAACAGAGGAGGGTGACTGGCTGGAATACCGGTGGGATCTCAACGGTGATCACCTCGGGTGGGAAACAGACTGGAGCAACAGTCCTGTCGTTACCGTGCAGTTCCCTTACGATAACAGCGGTTATATCGGTTTGCAGGTTAGAAACAGCGATGGGAATATTACAGAGCTTTATCAGGGCTTCTATACCGATGTGAACTACGGAATTATCAGGCCTTTTACAGATCTTCAGATTGGATTCCGTACAATAAACTACCAGTTCTCTTATCCTGATCACCACTGGTCATGGATGTGGTCTTATGACAACATTCAGCTTCCCGACTCTGACAGTTGGTACAACTACACTGCTTCTGCGGACCGTGCCGCATACGGTACCCTGATGCCCTGGACTGTGGCAGACACCCTTGAAAAAGATTATGACCTTCCCTCAAAAGCCGACTGGCAGAAGATGATTGACTTCTGCGGCGGGGCTGTCCTGGCAGGTTTCAATCTGCAGGTGGAGACAGAGCACGGACTGCGGCTCACTTTGCCGGGAATAGTTACTGAAGGCCAGTTGCAGGAAAAGAATACCGCAGGATATTACTGGACTGGTGATGAGGCCGACGGAGACTCAGCCTGGGCACTGAAGATCTCGGCTGAAAGCGATAAGGCAGAGTTCGTCATACTTGAAAAATCAAGCCTGGCCTCGGTGCGACTGATGATTGAATTCTTAAACTACAGATAACCCGGAAACCATGAAAAAGCTGATTATAACAATGATTCTGCTTGCCGGCGGCGGTATAATCTGGTCACAGGCCAATGGATCCCTCAATTTTTCGGGCTCATATATTTATATGCCACAGTACCGGATGAGCGGTGCGGGTTACACTATATCCCTGCAGCACAGTCTGAAGCCCTGGCTCAGACTCGAGATCGGGGGAAGCTATACTCTCGGGTCACGGACAATCAGGAGAAACGAAACCGTCAATGGCGTGAAGCTGCTGGATCTCAATTACCATCATGCGGCTTACAGTCTGTATGCGGCACCGGTTGTGACAGCCGGCAACGGCGGGGCGGTTTCACTGGATGTTTATGCAGGCCCGGTCATCACCTGGCAGTCAAATGTGTTTGACCTGAACCGTTATGAGATGCCTGAAAGCCCTGATTACATCGGAAGGATGACAAATATTGTGTATCTCAACAGGGTGCTCGAAGGAACCTTCTTCGGAGGTATAGCAGGCTGCAGGGTTAATGTACGTACCGGGGAGAACTGGCGGGTGAACTTCGGTATCAGTACCACGGGCATAATCAAGGCAGTTTCATCCGTCAATGCCAGCATCGGGATTCGTTACTGCCGGTAACTGGCAGAACCCCGCAGCACCTTCGCCCGCAGGGCAATAAGAATTGTGACCGGATGAATCGCCTTCGGTGAATTTCTGCTATTGTCTATTGCCTCTCAAGTGCTACCTTTGCAAAAATTTTTCGTAACATGAGCACACCCCAACTGAGCGAGCAGGAACTGGTTCGCAGGCAATCACTTGAAGAAATACGCAAACTTGGCATAGACCCTTATCCTGCTGCAATGTACCCGGTTAACATTTCGGCCGCAGAAATACTGGCAGGATTCAGTGACACTGAAAATAAATTCACGGATGTATGCCTGGCAGGCCGGATCATGAGCCGCCGTATCATGGGCAACGCCTCATTCGCCGAGCTGATGGACTCTTCTGGCCGCATACAAATCTATGTACGTCGTGATGACCTCTGCCAGGGCGAGGACAAAACATTGTACAATACCCTGTTTAAAAAGCTTCTGGATATTGGTGACATCATCGGAGTGAAGGGTTTTGCATTCCGCACCCAGATGGGCGAAATCACCGTTCATGTGAAGGAGCTGACCCTCCTCAGCAAGTCGCTCCGCCCTCTTCCCATAGTAAAGGAAAAGGACGGGGTTCTGTACGATGCGGTGACTGATCCTGAGATGCGATACCGCCAGCGTTATGTCGACCTGATCATCAATCCCGAAGTCCGTGAGGTTTTCCGCAAGCGCACGCAGATAATCAGGTCGATGCGTGAGCTCTTTGACTCTTATGGCTACCTCGAGGTGGAGACACCCGTGCTTCAGCCTATTCCCGGCGGTGCCGCAGCAAGACCATTCATAACTCATCATAATGCCCTCGACATACCTCTCTACCTCCGGATAGCGGACGAGCTTTACCTGAAGCGTCTCATAGTAGGCGGTTATGACGGAGTCTACGAGTTTGCAAAGGACTTCCGCAACGAGGGGATGGACCGCACGCATAATCCCGAGTTCACAGTGATGGAGATCTATGTGGCCTATAAGGACTACAACTGGATGATGGAGTTCACAGAAAAGATACTTGAGAAGGTGGCCATGGACCTCCACGGCACCACAAAGGTGCCTCTCGGTGAGCATGTCATAGACTACAAGGCTCCCTACAGGCGTATCTCCATGACCGACGCCATAAAAGAATATGCCGGCATTGACATAACAGACATGACTGAGGATGACCTGCGCCGGGAGTGCGACAGGATGGAGATAGGCCACTCTCCCTCGATGGGAAAGGGCAAGCTGATTGACCAGATTTTCGGAGAGAAGTGCGAACATCACTTCATCCAGCCCACATTCATCATTGACTACCCGCAGGAGACCTCACCGCTGACAAAGAAACACCGCAGCAAGCATGGTATGACCGAGCGTTTCGAGCTGATGGTCAACGGCAAGGAGCTGGCCAACGCCTACTCCGAGCTGAATGACCCAATCGACCAGCTCGAGAGGTTCCAGGATCAGCTTCGTCTCTCGGAAAAGGGTGATGACGAGGCAATGTTTATCGACATGGACTTCGTCAGGGCTTTGGAATATGCCATGCCTCCTACCTCGGGAATGGGAATGGGTATCGACAGGCTCACCATGTTCATGACCAACCAGCCCTCGATACAGGATGTGCTGTTCTTCCCGCAGATGAAGCCGGAGGCTTAGATTTGCGAGTTGCGAATTGCGAGTTGCGAATTAATTTGGCCTGTAATACAGCTTTGCAGGACTGTTGATGGCTGATAATAAAAAATACTTGGAGTTGAGACGTGCGATTTGCAATGTGAGATTTTATCCGCAGAGCATGCAGCATTGTAGACCAGTAGCATATTATACAGATTAGCCGTAGGCCATAAAGCATTGTAGAAGAGCAACATAAAATAAATTTGACCGTAGGCCATACAGCATTGTATATCCGACATTCGTGAATAAACTGAGACACATGGAGCTGAGTGAGCTGCTGAAACCTCTCAATTCCCCGGTGAAAATCCAGGAATTTCTGGATTCAATTCCGTACAACTCAACAAAACGGACACTCTCGCCACTGCTGGTAATGAAGGAACGGATGGCCCACTGCATGGATGGCGGGATGTTTGCTGCCGCTGCCCTCCGCAGGCTTGGATACCTACCGCTTATCGTCGATCTGACTGCAGAAAATGATGATGATCATATAATTGCCGTATTCCGTGAGGCAGGGTGCTGGGGCGCCGTCGCGAAATCAAATACCACCGTATTGCGCTTCCGCGAACCGGTTTACCGGACACTTCGCGAACTGGCAATGTCCTATTTCGATCTCTATTATAACCTGAACGGGCAGAAATCGCTGCGAAGCTATTCACGTGCTATTGACCTTTCGCGATTTGATGACCGCGACTGGGAAACAACAGGAGAAGACCTTGAATACATTGGCGATCATACGTACACGATGAGACACTACCCGCTCATAACACCGGCCCAGGCGAAGAGGCTCAATCATGTCCCGAAATATCTCTATGATGCAGGCTTTGCCGGTGCCGATATTGATGGTCTCTATAAGCCAGCCTGAGTCTTCAACTGTTGCTCGAGCCGTTCGCGTTCGGCTTCGAAACCAGGCTTGCCCAGGAGGGCGAACATATTCTTCTTGTATGACTCCACCCCCGGCTGGTCAAAGGGATTGACGCCCAAAACATAACCACTGATGGCGCAGGCCAGTTCAAAGAAATACATCAGCTGGCCCAGGTTATATTCATCAATACGCTCCATGCTGACCATTATCACAGGTACACCTCCGTCTGTATGCGCAATGCGAGTGCCGTCCTCAGCCTTGTGGTTTACCTCGGTCATCCTTTTGCCGGCGATGAAGCCGATGCCGTCAGAGTTGTCAGTGGCGCCGGGCACAACAAGCTTATTACGCGAGTCCGCCACGTGGATCACCGTCTCGAACAGCTTGCGTTCGCCCTGCTGGATATACTGTCCCATGGAATGGAGGTCTGTTGTAAATGTCACCGATGCCGGGAAGATGCCCTTGCTCTCCTTGCCCTCACTCTCGCCGTAGAGCTGTTTCCACCACTCGGCAAGGAAAACCAGCGATGGTTCGTAGCTTATAAGGATCTCTGTCGAATACCCAATTGAATACAGGGTGTTACGTGCTGCCGCATAGGTTACGGCAATGTTTGCAGGCGTATCATTCCCCTCCCTTACGGAGAGGGCCATGTCAAGCATTCCACGGGCAAAAGCGTCAATGTCATACCCTGCGAGGGCAAGAGGCAGTAATCCAACCGGTGTCAGAACCGAATAGCGGCCGCCAACATCATCAGGGATAACGAAAGTCTCATAACCCTCGGTGACGGCAAGGTCATGCAATGCACCTCGCCGGGCGTCAGTGACAGCAACAATATGTGACTTCATGGCAGCCACCCCCATCTTGTTCCTGAGGTGGTCACGGAGGACCCGGAAGGCTATTGCCGGCTCGGTGGTGGTGCCGCTCTTTGAGATTACGACTATATTATAGGCAGTGCCGTCAAGGAATCTGAGCAGGGCCGCATGGTAATCCTCGCTGAGGGTATGGCCTGCAAAGAGGAGCGTGTGCTCCTTCGGAGCGAAGGGGTCATTCAGTGCCTCGGTGAGAGCCCTGGCGCCAAGGTATGAGCCACCTATGCCGACAACCACTGTCACAGGCGCCTGGGAACGCAGCCTTGCTGCACACGCCTTAACAGCCGCGGTCTCATTGACAACACTGTCAGGCAAACGGAGCCAGCCGGTGAACTCGCTTCCCCGGCCGGTGCCGTCACGCAGCGCCTTAAGGTTTGCAATGGCTTTGTCACGGATTGCATTCAGCACAGAACTGTCTGCAAATGAATTGATTCCCTTTATGTTGACGGAGATCCTCTGTTTCATCGGTTGATTATTTAGATCGGTGCAAAGATAGTCAATTTCAGTCGGCAGTCAGCAGTTTGAGACTCCGACCCCGGCGAAGTCCCGTACGCGGACGTGTCCCGATGAAATCGGGAGCGTCGGGAAGGAGGCTCAATCCCGTATCCACCAGGGGCGGATCGGGATGGCAGTCATTGTGTAAAAAAGTCTTCAGCCTGCCAAGCCCATAACCGGGATACAGCCTGAAGACTTAACTATTGCCTACCCTGCAATCTGGCTCCTTCGCTAAAATGATCCGCCGGCAGGCGGATCATTTTCACACGCTTGGCCCTCTATTGCATCCTGCCTAAAGCTTGTGCTTCTTCACAAACTCATCGATGACCTCTTCGAGGTTCGGGCTGCCGATCTCCTGGAGATCATACCATACCCTTGTTGAAGGCCTCTTGATTTTAATGATCCTGTTCAGGTCAATCGGAGTGCCGATAACCACTGCGTCACACTCGGTGTTATTGATGGTGGTCTCCAGGTCCTTCAGCTGCTGATCGCCATAACCCATTGCAGGAAGCAGGGTGCCGATGTTCGGGTATTTTTCGAAGGTCTCGGTGAGCTTGCCTACGGTGAAGGGTCGCGGATCAACCAGTTCGGCAGCACCGAACTTACGGGCGGCAACCACACCTGCACCAATCTTCATCTCACCGTGGGTGAGTGTCGGGCCATCCTCAACCACCAGAACGCGCTTGCCCTTGATAATTGAAGGATCATCAACGCTGATGGGTGATGCGCCGTCAACCACTATGGCTTTAGGAGCCACTTTCTCGATGCTTTCGCGCACAGTCTGAATATCGCCCGGAGCCGAGCTGTCCATCTTGTTGATGACAACCACATCGGCAAGGCGGAGTGTCACCTCGCCCGGGTAGTATGAAAGCTCGTGGCCTGCACGGTGTGGATCGGTGACGGTGATCATCAGGTCAGGATTGTAGAAGGGGAAGTCGTTGTTTCCGCCGTCCCACAGCACAACATCACATCCTGAAGGATCGTTCTCGGCAGCACGGAGTATTGCCTCATAATCGACGCCTGCATATATTACGTTCCCGCGTATTACGTGGGGTTCATATTCTTCCATCTCCTCAACGGTGCACTTGTGTTTCTCCAGGTCTTCAACCTTTGCAAAACGCTGTACCTTCTGCTCCATCAGGTTGCCGTAAGGCATCGGGTGACGCACGGCCACAACCTTCAGTCCTTTCTTCATGAGCAGTTCGATAACCCTGCGTGAGGTCTGGCTCTTGCCGCAACCGGTGCGGATAGCTCCGACAGCAATAACAGGTTTTGTGCTCTTAATCATCGTCTCCTTCCATCCCAGAAGAGAGAAGTTGGCTCCTGCCGCGTTCACTATGGCGCTCACTGCCATTACCCTCTGGTAGGGAACGTCACTGTATGCAAAGACACAGTCGGTAACCTTAAGTTCACTGATCAGGCGAGGAAGGTCACTTTCGGAATAAATTGGAATGCCGTCAGGATAGAGTTTTCCTGCCAGCCCGGCCGGATATTTTCTGCCGTCAATATCGGGTATCTGGGCAGCTGTGAAGGCAACGACATTGTAAAGCTCATTGTCGCGGAAATAGGTATTGAAATTGTGAAAATCCCTGCCCGCGGCACCAATGATAATAACATTCCTTTTTAACATATAACCTCCTCGTTAGTTATTGATTTTTTTAAAATAATATCAGCATAAGTCAGTTGACGTATCCGGCAAATTTATAATTTGTAACTGAAATCGGAAGTGATAATAGTCAGTTTCATTCAATCTTTCTGAGACTTATAATATTTTGATATTATGGAAGTTAATAAATCACTCGGGTTTGTTGATTAAATCTCTTCTTAATATTTTAAACCACAGCATATTGGCAGAATCTTTGCACTAACTTTCGGCGGATGAATGTTCTGGCGCACATATACCTCTCTGGCGACTCTGATAACATAATCATCGGCAATTACATAGGCGACTATGTTAAGGGCCGTGATTACCTGCAGTACCCTGAGGGAATACGCAAGGGAATCATCATTCACCGCCACATTGATGCCTTTACTGACAGGCATCCTGTGGTTCACCGCAGCAAGCTGCACTTCGTAGGACGCTACCGCAAGTACGCAGGTGTGATCATTGACATTCTTTATGATCATTATCTGACAAGGGAATGGGATCTCTTTTCCAGGAGGCCTCTTGAGAGCGTAACCTATAACTTTTACAGGGCCATGGTGAACAACTTTGAGATCCTGCCCGAGTCAGTACGTGAGAAGATGCCATTTTTCATCATTGACAACTGGCTTGAGACATATCAGACCCGCAGGGGAATACGCAGGGTGCTGAAAACGCTCAGCGGCATTACTTCCCTTCCAAAGGAGACACGGTGGGCGATGAGGGTCTGGAAGAAACAGTATTACTCCATCGAGGAAGACTTCATGGAGTTTTTCCCGCAACTGATAAGCTACGTTGAATCTGAATTCGGGATAGAGCTTTCACCGGGAATCCGCGTGCCTTTCTGATCAGCCAAGATACTCGGTTCGCCCTGCGTCAAGCCTCAGGAAAATAAACAGAAGCATGGTGAATCCCCATAGAGAGCTTCCCCCGTAACTGAAGAACGGCAGGGGTATGCCTATTACGGGCATTACCCCGATGGTCATCCCGATATTGACAAAGAAGTGGACCAGGAACAGCCCGAATACTCCATAACCGTAAGCGCGTACGAAGGTTGTCCTCTGTCGCTCAGCCATCATCATCAGCCTGAGGAGAAGCCAGACGAAGAGTCCTGTTACCACTGTGGAACCGATAAATCCCCACTCTTCTCCGACAGTGCAGAAGATGAAATCGGTGCTCTGTTCGGGGACGAACTTGAATTTCGTCTGGGTACCGTTCAGGTAGCCCTTCCCGGCGAATCCGCCGGAGCCGATCGAGATCAGAGACTGGTTAAGATTGTATCCTTCCCCGAAGGGATCATCTTCCATGCCCAGCATGATATTGATCCTGGTCTGCTGGTGGGGCTTGAGTACCTCATGAAATGCATAGTCGACGGTAAAGAGGTACAGCAATCCACCCAGCAGGAAAGCGTATATGATTGCCTGGTTTACCATTCTCAGCCGGTAAATGAACCAGGCGTACACCACACCTGCAAGGAACACTGCAAGAACAATGATCAGTACTGTGTCAAGGTCAAGAATGTAATTCCCGATGAGGAAAGCCATACCTCCGGTGACAGCCATAACTGCGGCTGCTTTAAGGGTCAGCAGGTATCCGGAAGTAACCAGGAGAGCTATGGCTGCTACCACCAGCAGCCCGATGGCCACCGGCAGGTTTCCGAGTATCAGGGTCAGGAGGAACAGTGCCACGGCAAGGATTGCCGTGATAAACACCCATATGCTCATCCCTTCGCGGTAAAGGACAACGAAAAATGCAAAATAAGTCACCACCGATCCCATGTCAGGCTGGACTGCAATCAGCAGTACAGGGGCTATGATGATAGCTGTAGCCGCTATCATCTCCCTGATGCCAAGTAACTGCCGTTTGGAGTTGAGATATGATGCAAGCGCCAGGCCGGTGGCAAACTTGGCAAACTCAGAAGGCTGAATGCTGAATGCACCAACTCCGAACCAGGCCCTCGCGCCGTTGATTTCCTTCCCGATAACCAGCACAAGAATAAGCAGCAGGATGAAGAAGCCGTAGATGAACCATGCAAAAAAGAACCATAGCTTGTTGTCAGTAACCATCACCATAACGGCCAGGATAATTGCCGCGATAATGAAGATCAGCTGTTTCCCGTAACGCTGCGACATGTCAAAGATGCTGGTATGTTGCTCATTGTAGACAGCCGCATAGATGTTCAGCCATCCCATGATCATCATTGCCAGCCACAGTATCACCGTAACCCAGTCAAGCCTTGCCAGTATGTTATTGCTCTTTTCCACTTGGTTTTATTACCATATTCAGGACGTGATCCTCCAGGTATTTTCTCTTTATGTCGTCAGTAAGGTATTTTTCTATCATCAGGCTGGCAATGGGGGCAGCGAATGTGGAGCCGAAACCTGCGTTCTCCACGTACACTGCAATCGCGATCTTCGGATCGTCCTTGGGGGCAAAGGCCACGAAGATGGAGTGGTCTTTCCCGTGCGGGTTCTGTGCCGTTCCGGTCTTTCCGCATATTATGATGCTGTCAAGGCGTGCACCGCGTGCCGTTGAGCCGGGGCCTCCGTTGACGGCTCCTTCCATTCCTTCAATAACAGGCAGAAAATTCTCCGGCGAGATACCGGTAATGTATTTCTGGGTATAGAGGGGAGACGGTGTTCCATTATCACCTATCTTTTTGACCACGTGAGGAATATAAAACGAACCCCTGTTGGCAATTACAGCTGCCATATTGGCCATCTGCAGCGGGGTGGCGCCAATCTCCCCCTGGCCGATAGCCAGTGAGATCACCGTGAGGGCCTTCCAGCGGTCCTTTCCGTAATAACGGTCATAGTATGACCTTGTTGGAATGTTTCCAGACAACTCGTTTGGCAGGTCTATCCCCATCTTGTTTCCGAAGCCGAAAGCCACCAGGTACGCCCGCCACTTGTCAAATGAATCCTGTATTGATCCGGAGGCAGGGTTCTCCAGTATATTGCGGAAGGCGTTGCAGAACCAGGCGTTGCACGACTGTGCCACAGCCTGGGGGAGGTTGAGGGGCGAGGCATGCGAGTGACATCCTACCGTCAGCGAACCGGCATGGTAACCGTTGCTGCAACTGAAAAGGGAAGTGGGTTTAATGACATTCTCCTGTAAGCCTATGAGGCCATTCATTATCTTGAATGTGGAACCGGGCGGATATGAGGCCATCAGGGCCCTGTCAAAGAGCGGCTTGACCGTATCAGCCTGCAAGGCAGTAAAATTCTCAGACCTGACTCTTCCAACCAGCAGTGAAGGATCATAGGTTGGAGATGAAACGAGGGTGAGAATTTCACCCGTCGAGGGTTCGATTGCAACGATTGAGCCTGTCTTGTTCTGCATCAGCCGTTCACCGTACTCCTGGAGGGTAAGGTCAATGGTAGACCACAGGTTGGTTCCCGGGATGGCCACCGTATCATACCTGCCCTCGGCATATGATCCTTTGATATTGTTGTGCACATCAACAAGGAAGATGTTGACCCCCTTCCTTCCCCTGAGATGCTCCTCGTAAGATTTCTCAATGCCGCTGACGCCTATATAGTCGCCCGACCTGTAATACCTGTCCTTTGCAATAAGCTTGTTGTCAACCTCGCCCACGTAGCCCATCAGGTGAGCAGCAACCGGCCGGGTATACTTTCTGAGGGTTCTGGCCTGCACGTAGAAGCCGGGGAAGCGGTAAAGCTCCTCCTGCAATACTGCGTATGTCTCTGAAGAAATCATCTTCATGAAAACTGACGGCGCCCGGCGCGAATATGATACGGCAGCCTTCATCCTGGACTTGAAATCATCCATGGTGATGCCAAGGACCTCGTTGAACCTCGTGGTATCAAAGGCGCTTGTCTGGACTGGTATCACCAGCAGGTCATAGGCTGCCTGGTTGTAAACGATCAGTTTGCCGTTACGGTCATAGATTAGTCCGCGTGCCGGATATTGCGTTACCGGCCGGAGGGCGTTGTTGGCGGCAGATACCCGATAGGTCTTGTCAACTATCTGGATATAGAAAAGCCGGGCAATGAGTACCACGGCCGCCAGAAGCACCAGCGCCATGATAAAGTATTTCCTGTTTGCAAACCGGTCCTTCATATCCGCATCCTCATCTGTGTGGCCTGATGAAGTCGAAAAGCAGGATGAAGAATGTGGTAACCGCAGTGCTCAGCAACACTCTCAGCAGAGTGTGGAAGAAATGCTTCAGGCTGAACAGCTCCACGAAGAAGAGGGCCAGGTGATGCACCAGCACCACTGTAACGGTATAGATAAAGAACCATCTCAGTCCGCTGCGGGAAGAAGAGGGCGACATGTCCCCCTCAGCAGCCTCGGCGGTGACGTTGAGAGACAGCACCCATGGACGGACGAAGCCGGCTAGTACGGTTGCAAATGTATGAACACCCATGGTTCCGGTGAAGATATCGATCACAAACCCGGTCAGGAAGCCCAGCAGGAGAAGTATCCATGAGGGTATCGACACCGGGAGGATCAGGATAAACATCACATATACATAAGGGTTGACATACCCGCTGAACTCAATGTTATTGAATATGAGGAGCTGCAGCACTACCAGCAGTACGAAGGCGCCCGTATACCTGAGGATACTGTTCATTTCACCACCTCCTCCTCAAGGGTTTCCCGCTCATCCCTGGTCAGGTTGCCTATTACGTACACATCGGTAAGCTTTTTGAAATCTACCGAGAGCATAACCTCCAGGGAGATGAAGTCGCCTCCCCGGTTCTGATCGCCGGTTAGGGTTCCGGCCATCAACCCGGCCGGGAAGATTGCTGAATAGCCGCTGGTAACGATTGTATCACCCTCACTTACCGTCACATGATGAGGTATCTCCGAGAGCTTTGCATACCGGTAATTTATACCGTCCCATGCAAGGGATCCGAAATAGTCATTGCGGGCAATACTGGCACTGAGGCGGAAATCGGTGTTCAGCAGTGACATCACCACCGAGTAGTTAGGTGAGACACCCACTACTACTCCGACCACTCCTGAAGGGGAAGCTACCCCCATGCCAACGTGCACTCCGTGCTTTGATCCCCGGTCTAGGGTAATGAAGTTCTTCTGTTTGTTGACAGAATTACTTATGACCCTGGCATTCAGGTATGTGTAATTGACACCACTGATGGTATCATGTACTCCGGAAAATCCTTCCGCAGGCATGGCGGTCAGCCCCTCGAGGCGTCTCCGCAGCAGGGTGTTTTCCTTAACGAGCTCTTCGTTTACGCTTCGCAGGCGAAAATAGTAAGTGCCCCTTTCCAGTCTCCTGGCAACAAATCCGGAAATATTGCGGGACAGGCCGTAGAACACGGTCTGATGGTAATTATGCGATGTTGAGATCATGACGAGAGCCACCGCTTCCAGCACAAGGAAAAGGATCAGGGTTTTAAACCTGAGCAGGAAGTTCAGAAGGCTTCTCATTCATGAACAGGGTTTATCTCATCAGGAACGGGTACTTCTCTACATTCTTCAGCGCCACCCCGGTGCCTCTGACCACAGCGTGAAGCGGGTCTTCCGACACCCTGAAGGGGATGTTGATCTTGTCAGTGAGACGCTTGTCAAGGCCTCTCAGCAGAGCGCCGCCGCCTGCAAGGAACACGCCCTTGTTGACGATGTCAGCGTACAGTTCGGGAGGAGTCTGCTCGAGTACCTGAAGGACCGATGCCTCTATTTTTGTAAGAGACTTGTCAAGGCAGTAGGCGATCTCCTGGTATGATACGGGGATCTCTATTGGGAGCGAGGTCATGAGGTTGGGGCCTCGTACCACGAAGTCGGCGGGCGGATTTTCAATGTCAGGAAGCGCTGCTCCGACGGCAATCTTGATATCTTCAGCAGTCTTCTCACCGATCTTGATGTTATGCTGGTGACGCATGTAAGCCTGGATGTCAGCGGTGAAGCCGTCGCCGGCCACCCTTATCGACCTGTTGCATACTATTCCGCCCAGTGCGATGACGGCTATCTCTGTGGTTCCGCCTCCGATATCCACCACCATGCATCCCTCGGGCGCTTCCACGTCAAGTCCGATTCCTATTGCAGCAGCCATTGGCTCATAGATCAGGTAGACATCTCTTCCTCCGGCGTGCTCCGAGGAGTCACGGACAGCCCTTATCTCCACCTCGGTACTTCCGCATGGGATACCGACAACCATCTTCAGCGACGGTGAAAAGAACTTGGGCCCCGTGTTGATCATCTTGATCATGCCTCTGATCATCAGCTCGGCAGCGTGGAAGTCGGCAATGACACCATCGCGCAGCGGCCTGATCACCCGTATGTTCTCATGGGTCCTGCCATGCATCTGCCTGGCCCTGTCGCCTATGGCAATAAGCTTGCCCGTATTCCTGTCGATGGCCACTATAGATGGCTCATCCACCACAAGCTTGTCATTGGCAATTATATTTGTATTGGCTGTACCCAGGTCTATAGCAACCTCCTGTGAAAGAAAAGAAAATAATCCCATAGGTCCTTGAAACTGTTTCTTGTTAGTCTATTTTAATGTTTGAAATGTCTTACACCTGTAAAAACCATTGCAACACCTGTTTTATTGCAATAATCAATTGATTCCTGATCACGTACGGAACCTCCCGGCTGAACAACAGCTGCAATTCCTGCCTCATGTGCGGTGGTAACCGAGTCAGCAAAGGGGAAGTATGCATCGGAAGCCATCACTGCTCCTTCGAGTGAGAAGCCGAATGCCTTTGCCTTCTGGATAGCCTGGCGAAGGGCATCGATCCTGGATGTCTGGCCTATGCCGCTGGCACACAGCTGCCGGTTTTTTGCAAGCACAATTGCATTTGACCGGCTGTGCTTCACTATCTTGTTTGCAAATACCATGTCAAGGTACTCCTCTTCAGAAGGCTGCCTTGCTGTGACGGGTCTCATTCCTGAGGCCTGTTCAGTGGAGCTGTCACGCTCCTGCCATAGGACTCCTCCCAGCATTGACCTGAATGATTCCCTGCCATTCCCGGCGGAGCGTCGCTGCAAAATGATCCTGTTCTTTTTTGAGCTGAGGATCTTCACCGCGCCCGGCGTGAAGGAGGGGGCCATCACCACCTCGAGGAAAACCTTGTCCATCTCCGCGGCAGCAATCTCATCAACTTCCCGGTTCACTATGACCACGCCCCCGTAAGCCGATACCGGGTCACAGGCCAGCGCATCCTCCCATGCCTCCTTCAGCGCCGGGCGCGAAGCCACTCCGCATGCATTGTTATGCTTGATGATGGCACAGGTGACATCGTCAAACTCATCAATGAGACTGATGGCTGATTCAATGTCAAGCAGATTGTTATATGAGATCTCCTTGCCGTGAAGCCGGACGAATGACCTGTCAGGATCACCGAAGAAAACTCCCTTCTGGTGGGGATTCTCGCCGTATCTCAGAGTATGTGATTCTGTTATGCTTTTGCTGAACACCGTGGCATCGCCGTTCCTGTTGAACCAGTTGAATATGGCAGAGTCATAATGTGAAGTCATTGCAAACGCCTCCAGGGCAAACCGGTACCTCTCCTCAGAGGTGACAGTGCCCTTTCCGTTATCAAGTATCTCCATCAGGCTGCCATACTGGTTTCTGGAGGAAATTATCAGTACGTCAGCCCAGTTTTTGGCTCCGGCCCTTATCAGGGAAATTCCACCGATGTCTATCTTCTCAATGATCTCCTGGTCTGAGGCGCCCGAGGCAACAGTCTCCCCGAATGGATACAGGTCAACAATCACCAGGTCAAAGAGCGGAATATTGTATTCGGTCACCTGCTTCATGTCAGTCTCATTCTCCCTCCTTGCCAGGATACCCCCGAATACTCCGGGATGCAGGGTTTTCACCCGTCCTCCGAGGATGGAAGGATAGGTTGTTATCTCCTCAACCTTCCCTGCGGGCACACCCGAAGCAGTGATGAAATCCCATGATCCTCCCGTTGAAATGATGGCAACACCCAGTTCACTCAGTTTTTTCACAATGGCTTCGAGACCATCCTTATAATAAACCGAAATAAAGGCTCTCTTTATTTTTATGTCGCTCATCATTAATGACTTAGATTAACTGAACCAAGGCAGAAGTAATCGGATAAAAATAGATATTTTTTTTGATTGGCAATGTTTATCAAATAATTGAATTGATGATTTATTGCGGATGTATTGATGTTTCATAATTAATTATCTTTGATCGCAATTAAAGACGGGGACATGTGGTTAAAAATGTTCAAGGAGAGCTTTTTGTTCGCCTTCGGTTCAGTGGCGGCCAATAAGCTGCGCACCTTTCTATCGCTTTTCGGCATTACAATCGGGATTCTATCCATTATCTCAGTATTCACGGTGTTCGACTGGATGGAGAAAAGCATAAAGGATAGCATAGCCACTCTTGGTGATAACACCATCTATGTTGAGAAATGGCCATGGACCTCTGACGCAAACATCAAGTGGTGGGATATGATGAAATGGCAGCCCCCTTCGGTGGAGGATTATGAAGCCGTAGTGAAGCGATCTGCCTCTGCCGAGGCGGTATGCTATACTGTCGGGTCATCAGAAGCAATAAAATACCGCGGTAACCTGGCCAGTGACACATATATTTTTGCTGCCACGCATGACTTTGAGAATGTAAGGTCATTCGAGATAGAGAAGGGCCGCTATTTCACCCTGTCAGAGTCAGCATCGGGCAAGCCGGTTGCAATTCTCGGTTATGAGGTGGCTGACAAGCTTTTCGGAAATGTTCAGCCTGTAGGCAGGGAGATAACCATTAACAAATACAAAGCCCAGGTCATCGGAGTCTTTAAGAAGGAAGGCAAGGGCGGAATGAGTGACAACGGGATGGATCAGGCGGTACTGGTACCGCTTAACTTCAGCCGTCAGTTCATCAACTTCCGCAATCCGTTTCTCAACTCTGATATCATGATAAGGGGGAAAGAAGGGGTATCCGTTCAGCAGCTGTCAGATGAGGTGATAATGATCCTTCGCGCCGCCAGGCGCATAGGACCAGGTAAGGAAAACACCTTCTCCATCAACAGGGCAAGCCAGATAACAAGCACCCTTGAGCCGGTATTCAGGGGCATCAACATAGCGGGATGGATCATCGGGGGATTCTCGATACTTGTAGGCGGATTCGGCATTGCAAACATCATGTTTGTTTCGGTCCGTGAGCGTACGAGCATCATAGGAATTCAGATGGCGCTCGGGGCAAAAAGGAGATGGATACTTCAGCAATTCCTTACCGAATCAGTTCTGCTTTCAATCACCGGCGGGATACTGGGGCTGATACTCGTGTTTATCGGTACCCTTTTTGTGAATTATTTCTTTACCCTGGGGATGCATCTCACCGCAGGCAACATACTGCTTGCAGTGGTTATCTCGGCTACCATAGGGATTGTTGCGGGCTTTGCACCTGCTTCATCCGCCTCGAGGATGAACCCTGTCGAGGCCATAGGGTACTCATTCTGATCAGGGGCCAGTCAAACCCTGTTTTCTTCCACCCAGTTGGTCAGCTCCACAAACTGGCTTACAGATAATTGCTCTGCCCTCCTGGAGAGCAGCGGCAAATCTCCGGCGCCGGGCTTCACCATCGCTTTCACCGGGTTGCGCAGCATCTTGCGCCTCTGGTTAAAACAACGCTTTACAACGCTGACGAACAGTTTCTCATCGCACCCAAGACGTTCTACGCTGTTACGTGTAAGGCGTATCACGGCTGATTTGACCTTTGGAGGCGGGGAAAAAACATGTTCGCTGACAGTGAAAAGGTATTCAATGTCATACCATGCACGCAGAAGCACACTGAGTATTCCGTAAACGCGACTGCCCGGCTGTGAGCAGATTCGCTCCGCAACCTCCTTCTGAACCATGCCCACCGTCTCGGAAACATGATCACGGTAATCAAGGATTTTAAAGAATATCTGGCTTGATATGTTGTACGGAAAATTCCCGATGACAGCAATCCGGTTTCCCATCGGGTGCAGGTCAAGTTCCAGGAAATCACCCTCAATGATCTCGACCGGACCTGTCACATTGTGCCTCAGATAATCAACCGACTCCCGGTCAATCTCAACCACCCTGAAGGCGGGAAGCTCTCTCTCTGCCAGCAGGTGAGTCAGCACTCCCATCCCGGGTCCGACCTCCACCACTGAGTCACAGCCATCGGCACGCAAGGCGTCTACAATGGCAGCCGCAATCTGCTTATCCTTAAGGAAATGCTGTCCGAGATACTTTTTGGGTCTTACCTGGTGGTCTGGCATGACGAATCCTATTTGACCAGTTCCCATGGCGGCACCAGGCGGTCTGATCCGAAGCCCGGGATCTTAATTCTCTCCATCAGGTTCAGCAGCAGCTTCAGGAGATTGAAATAAAGGGTAACAAAGAGGGTTATGTTCAACAGCCATATTACAAGCATATTGAACCAAAGGGTTCCTATCCTGATATTACCGATTATTTTATATGGTGCATAGAAATGGGCCCTGCCGATGCGTGAATCGGGCAGCATAAGCACCGGATCCGACTTCTGGATAATCCGGTCTTCAGTCTCGTAGAACTTGCTCTGTACTGTTCGGTTCAGCACGATATCAGCAAGGTCATTGTTGTAGGTAGCCGTTTTCAGACGAACCAGCTCATCCTTCCCCATCGATGTCACGAGAGCATTTGTTATACTGTCCTTTACAGCTGTCTGCTCCAAAAATTTCCTGCGTATCCTCTTCTGAAGAGAATCGAGGTAGTCATTTACAATATAAGAGGCATCACGGGTGAACGGTTCCCGGTTTATCACCCTCATGGCCTGAGCGGGGTCAAGGCCGGTCTCGGTACTGAGCTCACCGATATGGGTTTTGAGTTTCTCAAGGCTGTTCCTGTAGACATCTTCATACTCCGGCTTGCCCGATGCATAGGCAGCCTCATTGCTCTTCCGCTTCAATTCGTTGACCAGGTAACCCGATTGCCAGTCGTACCGGCTGATCATCATATCCGTCTCAAAGAATGGCTTCATATACCTGTTTGACCTGAACTGCTCAACTGCCATGGCTTCATAAGCCCACCTCGTTGTCATGACATCTCCTATCACCGGGACATACACTTTTCTTGTCAGGGAATGGTGCAGGTCATCAAACCTGATCATGGCACCGCCGAGGAGAAGCTGGGGCACCAGCACAAGGGGGATGAGTATGTATATGCTTATCACGGACTTCATGCCGGCTGATATATTCAGTCCCACCATGTTGCCGAAGCATGAAGTGGTAAAAAGTATCAGCCATTGCCGCCACATCATCCCTTCAACCTGGAGGATGCGCTGTGATATTAGTACATACATCAGTGTCTGCACTGCTGACAGCCCGAACAGGAAGGTGATCTTAGAGAAGAGGTAGCTTGAGCGGCTTATATTGAGGTATTTTTCGCGCTCAAGTATCTTGTTGTCCCTGAAGATTTCTTCCGCACTGACCGTGAGGCCGAGGAACAGGGCGACCACCACACTCATGAACAGGAACACCGGGTAACTCTTGTTGTCTGAGAAGAGGTAGACACTGTCAGCGAGATACTTTGAGACGAAGGCAAGGATAAAGGCAAGCAGGGGTGGCTCAAGAAGGTTGATGACCATGTACTGTTTGTCTGCATACTTTCTCACAAGGTTTCTCCTGACAAATGTGGCAACCTGTTTCTTCCGTTTAGGAAGCTTGAAATTGCTGGCGGGCAGTGGCTTCATCTCCGGCCTGCCGGAGAGGGTTGGCTCCATCTTCTGCCTGTACCGGTGATACCACTCCACCGGCGACACCTGTCTCTCCTGCCCTTTCCTCCCGTCAGGATCAACAACCTTGGCTTCAACTATCTGGAGGATCTCATCTGTCTCCACGTTGCCGCAGGTGGGGCATTCGCTCTCTGCAGCGTTGGCCTGGGAAGTCTCCGTTTTGAAGTAGACAATGGCATCGACCGGATCGCCGTCATAGATCATATACCCTCCCCTGTCGAGCACCCAGAGCCGGTCGAACATCTTGAGAATGTCAGACGACGGCTGATGAATGATCACGAAGACCAGCTTGCCGTTTATGGCCTGGTCCTTGAGCAGTTCCATTACATTCCCCGAGTCATGCGATGCCAGGCCTGAGATAGGCTCGTCGGCAAAAAGAACTGCCGGCTCACGCATGAGTTCCAGTCCTATGTTAAGCCTCTTCCTCTGCCCTCCGCTGATCTTCTTGTTCAGCGGATCACCCACCAGCATGTCCCGGAATTCGTATAGATCCAGTTCCTTAAGTACGTCAACGACAACCTGGTTGAGCTTTGCCTCGTCATAGTCGCCGAAGGTGAGACGCGCATTGTAATACAGGTTCTGGTAGACTGTCAGCTCCTCAATCAGGAGGTCATCCTGCGGCACATAGCCTATGAGGCCGTTGAGCTCGTCCGGCTCATTGTGCAGATCATAGCCATTGATATAGACAGCTCCGTTCTCCGGTTTCAGCTTGCCGTTGAGGATGTTCAGCAGGGTGCTTTTACCTACGCCGCTGCCACCCATTATGCCCACCAGGTTGCCCGACTTCACACTGAAGCTCATGGGCTGAATGCCGTTATCCGAGCCTTTGAAGTGATACTCGATGCTTTGTCCTTCAAAGATGATATCCTCAACGAAGTTGGCCTTGATGAATTTCCTGAAAATGGCGGTATAATATAGTGGTCCCATTCCGTGTCCGCGGATGTTGACCCCGGGTTCCAGGAGGAATGGCCTCAGCGGTACAACGTTACGTCCCTTGAAATGCAGCTGCATCTTGCCATCGTACATGAACAGGAGATGGCCTGTGCTGCGGATGAAGAGAACGTAAATGGTGCCGCGCATACCGCGGGAGACCATATGGTGCCATTCATGATAGTTGGCATACCTTGACGAGGGTTCGCCGATGTTGCTCTCTCCCTCGATTGCCAGGAAGCTGGCAGGGGTTATTTTGTCAAACCTCATCCCGAGCATGAAGGCATGGGCATTGGTCTTCTCTTCCTTCGAGATATTAAAGGTTCGCGCAACAATGTCAATAATCGAATATTCCTGCTCTGAGACAGTCCCGTCTTCAAAGACGAACTCCAGCAACTGAAGGAAGACTATCATCCTCTCCTCAATGAAGAGTCCCTTCTTTATCTGCCTGCAGATATTGGTTATCTGGAAAGTGATCAGGGAGTCCTCGTCAGACAGTTCTCCCTCTTCCACAGCCTTGAGCTCACGTTCATAGAAATGGAGGTTGTTTTCATAGAGCTTGAAATACTCCTCCTCAAGTTCCTGGTTAAGATATCTCCTGAGGTAACTGCGAAGGATCTTCTTGCCCCTTGTCGTAACCCCGGCAGGGTTCACGGTAGAGATAATGGCAAAAATATGTATCAGCGCATGTAATACTGATTCCCTCATAACCTCAAAAAAAGACCGCAGTTTTTACTTGCGGTCTTCAGGTATCTGTTTATTATTACTTAATCAAATCCGATCTGACCGAGTTGACAGCCTTTTTCAGGTTTTCGATGTCTTCCATTGTAAGGCTGGTACCCAGTTTGGTGTAGACGTCACGTATGGGCTGCATGGAGGTCAGTATCCGCGAGACAAGCGGGTCGCTGTTATGCGGAGCAGCCAGTCCCTCAAACTCTTCAAACGACTTTTTCTGGTCGAGAAGTGCTGATTCAAATCCTGACAGGTGGGCACCTGATTCGGAGACTGACATGGTGAGATACATACCCTCAACCCATGCTCCTCCTACCATGAGAAGTGCGAGGTTGGCCTGGCCGGCCTCAACCATATATGAATAGGTACGGTCAAAGGCATCGGTAAGGATTGTCACAAGCGTGTCGCGGTTGTCAAAATTGGCCTTGATCCTGTCATAAAGAGATTCGTCATATATCTTGGACAGGTTCTGCTCGAGAGCCAGTGTGCGGATGGCCGTCAGATAATCAATCACGTCCTGCTGCATGTTATAAAGCGTTGCATAGCTGAGGTCAGCGCCGTATACACCGAGGTTAACCGAGCGATTGTAACTCTCTACATAGTTGCGGGCATTTGCAGGAGGATTGGTTGCGCCGAGGATGTAACCGAGGTCCATGTCGGTGAGCTTCTTGATCACCTCTGCTGATGTGGGAAGCGGATAGACATTTTCTTCAATCTTCTGTTCCAGGGCTTCGAGTTCAACGGCGTTGATCTCCTTCTGTTTCCTTGATTCACCCCTGTTCTTGCAGGCGGATGCACCGGCAACTGTCAGAATCAATACAGCGACCAGTAATTTCGTGAAAGTCTTTTTCATATGACTGATGTTTGGTACTTGTGTTTTGGCTACGTAAAAATAAGACTTTTTAAGTTTATGGCCGGAATAATATTTCAGAATTATTCAAGGCCATTGCAGGCCCGGCGTTCATGCATCCTAAACACAGGTATCCGGCCGGTTGTTCATTATCATTTTCTGTTAACTTTGCATCCCGTAGCATTTACAGTCTCATGAAATACAACTTCGACGAGGCACCATGCCGGGAAAACACCAACTGCCTTAAATGGGACAAGCGTGAGGAGGTCTTCGGCAGAGCCGACGTGATCCCGATGTGGATTGCCGATATGGACTTCAGTACGCCTCCTTTTATTATTGAGGCGCTCCGCGAAAGGCTGAACCACGAAATACTGGGATACTCCTACAGGCCTGACAGTTATTTCAACGCATTCATAAACTGGGTTTCAGGGCTGCACGGATGGGATGTCAGGCAGGAGTGGATCGAGTTCAGCCCGGGTGTTGTGCCGGCTCTTAACATCTGCACGCTTGCATACACCTCCCCCGGCGATGAGATAATAATTCAGCCGCCTGTCTATCCCCCCTTCTACGGAGCGGTGAATGATCACGGGCGGCGGCTGGTATTCAACCCGCTTCTTGAAACGGAGAAGGGATATTTGATGGACTTAGAAGGCCTCCGTAAGATAATCACTCCGGCAACCCGCATGCTTATCCTGTCAAATCCGCACAACCCTGTCGGAAGAGTGTGGACCCGGGATGAACTGAACTCACTGGCAGAGATATGTCATGAAAAGGGAATTGTCATCCTTTCAGACGAGATTCATTCCGACCTGTTGTTGCCGGGGATGAAGCATATCCCGCTGGCATCGGTTTCAGAGAAGGCGGCAGCAGTGACAGTGACCTGCATGGCGCCGAGCAAGACATTCAATCTGGCGGGACTGTCGACCTCCTCGATGGTCATTACCGATCCGGTACTGATGGATAAATACCGGAAGACGCTGATCGGGCTTCACATGCACCTTGGAAACATATTCGGCAACGTTGCGTCTGAAGCGGCTTATACACATGGCCGTGAGTGGCTTGGGCAACTGATGCGATATGTTGAGGATAATGTTGACCTGGTCATGTCATTCTGCCATGAACGTCTGCCTGTTATCAGGCCGGTGCGGCCGGAAGCCACCTATATGATATGGCTCGATTGCCGTGCAATGGGCATGAACGGGCAGGAGCTGAACCGATTTTTCGTTGACAGCGCCGGCGTGGGAATGAATGAAGGTTCACGTTTCGGCCCGGGGGGCGAAGGATTCATGCGCATGAACCTGGCCTGCCCGCGGGTGACGGTTCTGCGCGCCCTTGAACAGATAGAAACAGCGTTAAAGACTGCAAGGTGAGAAACAATGACAGACTTAGTGTGCGGCTGACCCTCGAGGACGGTACCGTCTACCGCGGGTGGTCGTTCGGAGCGCCGGTGGCTGCGGCCGGCGAGGTGGTGTTCAACACCGCCATGACCGGATACCCGGAAAGCCTGACTGACCCTTCATACAGGGGCCAGATCCTGTGCCTCACATACCCGCTGGTGGGTAACTACGGTGCCCCGGGAAAAAGCGAACAGGATGATCTGTACATGTTTTATGAGTCATCAGGCGTCCATATATCCGCCCTGATAGTCTCCGACTACTCATTTGAATTCAGCCACTGGAATGCGATAGAGAGCCTCGACGAGTGGCTGCGAAGGAGCAATGTGCCGGGCATCTTCGGCATTGACACCCGCGCGCTGACAAAGAGGATCCGCGAAAAGGGAGCCATGCTTGGCAAAGTAGAACCTGAGGGAATGACAACAGATTTCTATGATCCAAACAAGGTTAACCTTGTGGCCGAGGTGAGCACCTCAGCCCGCAAGGTGTATGGTAATGGGAAATACCGTATCCTGCTGGTCGACTGCGGGGTGAAGTTCAACATCATCCGCAACCTGCTGAAGCGTGACACCACGATCATCAGGGTGCCATGGGACTATGATTATTCCGTTGAGGAATATGACGGTCTGTTTCTGACCAACGGTCCCGGCGACCCGAAGATGTGCCGGGCTGCAATAGACAATATAAGGAAGTCGCTTGACGATGACCGTCCGATCTTTGGCATCTGCCTGGGCAATCAGCTTATGGCGCTTGCAGCCGGGGCCGATACCTATAAATTACGTTACGGCCATCGCAGTCACAACCAGCCGGTTCAGATGGTTGGTACCGACAGGGCGTACATCACCTCACAGAACCATGGCTTTGCCGTGAACAACAACACGCTGCCTGCCGGCTGGGTGCCGTTGTTTGTCAACGTGAACGACAACACCAACGAGGGGATGAAGCATGTCTCCAGGCCTTTCTTCTCCACCCAGTTCCACCCTGAAGCCTCCGGCGGACCGACGGACACTGACTTCCTGTTTGACCTCTTCATTGAGAATATTGAGAGGGCAGGAGGCAGCAGGCATTAGGGAGCAGTGGATTGGGCATAGGCCATAAAGGATTGCAGATGTGCGATTTGCGATGTGCGAATTTGGCCGTAGGCCATAAAGGATTGCAGATGTGCGATGTGCGATGTGCGATGTGCGATTTGCGATGTGTGCGACTTTGGCTATACAGAATTGTATCACCCGGGAACCTGATCCCCCTCCTCCCTGATCCTGTCAGCCAGCTCCTGGGGTGAATTGCCTGCAACAAACCGGCCCGTCACCTCTTCCAGCCTCTCTCTGACCAACTCTGTACCCGGATTTCCGATACTGCCTGTATGGGTGTACTGTGACGTGGACGGAACGGTAAACGACCCTGACCCTGCCTTTTTTGCAACCTCGCGATACGCATCCCTGAAAGGAATACCTTCGCGGACCATACGGTTTGCCTCCTCTGCTGAGAAGATATCGTTATAGCTGTTGTCACTCAGTATATCCTTCCTGATCACCAGCCCTGCCAGCGCTCCGTGCACAGACTGCACCAGTCCGGTTATACCGTCAAACGCATCAAACAGAACAGCCTTGAGCTCCTGGAAGTCGCGGTTATATCCGGGAGGCAGGCCGGCGGTCATCAGCATCACCTCGCCGGGGACAGCCTGCAACCTGTTGCAACGGGCCCTGATAAGCTCAAACAGGTCAGGATTCTTCTTCTGCGGCATAATTGATGAGCCGGTGGTAAGATCATCTTTCAGTGAAACAAACCGGTAACCCGGTGACATGAACAGGATCACGTCGGAGGCAAATCTCCCGATGGTGTTTGCGGCAGAGGCGATAGCGCCTGTCAGCTGCCGTTCAGTGCGGCCGCGGCTCATCTGGGCATAGGGTGAAGCAACAATCAGCCTTTTAAAACCGAGAAGTGAGGCTGTCAGCTCGCGGTCGATCGGCAATGAGGTGCCATACCCGGCTGCGGTCCCCAGCGGTGAAGCATCAGCCAGGGCTGCCGCACCGGCCAGAACGTGGAGGTCGTCACAGAGACTCTCGGCATATGAGGCAAACCATAGCCCGAAGGAGGTGACCATGGCTGCCTGCATGTGGGTGAATCCGGGCATCAGGTCGTGTTTATGTTCCTCACCCAGATCCAGAAAGTCGACTGCCAGATCCTTCAACTCATGTGCCAGCAGAAACGACTGATGCCTGATGTAAAGGTGAAGATCAGTCAGTACCTGGTCGTTCCTGGAGCGGCCGGTATGAAGCTTTCCTGAAGCACTACGGGCAATCTGGGAAGCCGGGCAGCCGGTATGAACCTTTCCTGCCGCACTGCGGGCAATCTGCGTGCCCGGGCGGCCTTCACCCGGATTCCCGCCCTCCCCCTCCATTTCGCCGAGGCGGATTTCCACCCATGAGTGAATATCCTCATACTCCTTTCCGATCGAGAAATCACTCTGCGTCACCTCATCAAGGAGCCGGGCAAGGCCGGCAAGAAGACTCTCCTTCTCACCGGCCGTTATCAGCCCGCACCGCTCAAGCATGACTGCATGAGCCATTGACCCCACAATGTCCCAGGGAGCCAGCCTCGCATCATACAGCCTGTCACTGCCACATGTGAAGCTGATGATCGATTCCCGCGTGGTGCCCCCCTTATCCCACAAGTGCATCTTCCGTCACTTTCTTTTTGTTTGCCTCCATGATGGCGTGGTGAGCCATCAGGCGGATGGCATTTATACGTATGAATCCGAGGCTGTCGGCCTGGTTGAATCCTCCCTCAATATCCATGCTCGACAACTCCTTATTATATAATGAGGAAGGCGACTCACGTCCCTCGATGATGATGTTCCCCTTGTAAAGAATCATATGCACCACGCCGTCTATCACCTCCTGGCTCTTGTCCATGGCAGCCTTCAGGAACTCCATCTCGGGCGAGAACCAGAACCCGTTATAGACCAGCTCGGCAAACACCGGGGCAAGCATGTTGCGCAGGCGCATCACCTCGCGGTCCATGGCTATACCTTCAATGTCCTTGTGAGCGGCATAGAGGATGGTTGCCCCGGGAGTCTCGTATATTCCCCTTGATTTGATTCCGACGAACCTGTTTTCCACCATGTCAAGGAGACCTATTCCGTTGGCACCGCCAAGCCTGTTGAGATAGGTAAATAGCTCAAGCGGGTCACTGTAGCTTGCACCGTCATCCTTGTTGGTCACATTGACCGGTATCCCGTCTTTAAAAGTGATTGAAATATGTGTCTCCATATCAGGCGCATCCATTGGCATCACCATCTTCTGAAGGATATCCTTCCCGGCGAAGTAGAGCGGATCCTCAAGGATACCTGCCTCATGGCTGATATGCATCAGGTTGTCGTCCTCACTG
The DNA here is from genome assembly GCA_018262715.1 of Bacteroidota bacterium. GTDB lineage: Bacteria > Bacteroidota > Bacteroidia > Bacteroidales > VadinHA17 > SR-FBR-E99. The sequence continues at coordinate 49,106 of JADFDS010000042.1, read as the reverse complement.
TAGGGCTTGGAGATGGATGCCTTGACCGGGATGCGGTGACCGGCAGCATACCTGATCATGTCTGACCTGCCCTGGAACTGCGAAAGGAATTCAGCATCCTTCCAGGGTGATATAACCTTGATATCAGGTTTAAGGGCATAATAGGCAAGCTCGAACCGTACCTGGTCATTCCCCTTACCGGTTGCGCCGTGGGCGACATAATCAGCCTCGTATTCTATGGCAGCCTCAATCTGTTTCTTCGCGATCAGCGGACGTGCCAGCGCAGTCCCGAGGAGATAGCGGTCTTCGTAAACAGCGTTTGCCTTCACTGCCTGGAAAATATAATCAGTGACGAATTCCCTTTTCAGGTCCTCAATAATCACGGAGGAGGCCCCTATGGCAAGGGCCTTTTCGCGAACTGCCTCGAAATCATCATTCTGTCCTACGTCGGCCACGTAGGCAATTACTTCGTATCCTTTGTTGATGAGCCATTTGAGTATCACGGAGGTATCGAGTCCCCCGGAATATGCAAGCATTACTTTTTTCATTCTGTTCTCTGTTATTTAATTTCTGACTGGAAAATTGTGCGGAGGCACCCTTCAACTGCCTCGTTGCTGATGTTGTCACGCGGGATAAGCAGGATTGTGTCGTCACCGGCAACTGTTCCTGCGATTTCGTAACGGCCGGCTCGGTCTATCCTGATGGCTACTGCTGATGCAAATCCCGGCGGGGTGCTGATAAGCAGAAGTCCCCTTGCCCATGTCATGCCGGTAATTGCAGCCGCAGTGCTGCCCGGAACCGTCTCAGCAGCCTCCTCCCTGCCTGTGGGTAGAATATAGCGGTAACCCCCGCTGCCGTCAAATCCCCTGCTGATACCCAGCTGCCTTAAATCGCGGGAGAGTGTCGCCTGCGTACACTTCATCCCTGTGCCCTCCACCATCCTGAGCAATTCATCCTGTGAGCCGATCACATGCTCCCTGACCAGCTTCTCTATCAGCGCCAGTCGTGACGTTCTGTTCATATTGTATTTATATACATATCAGATGCAAATTTATACAATTTTTATTATTGCAAGCATTCAGGTCGCAAAAATTGTATTTTTACAATCCAAACAGGAACGATGAAGGATGATATTAAAAAGGTGCTGCTGCTCGGTTCGGGAGCCCTTAAAATCGGTGAAGCAGGTGAATTTGACTACTCCGGATCGCAAGCGCTGAAAGCCCTGCGCGAAGAGGGAATCTACACCGTACTTATCAATCCGAATATTGCAACTGTTCAGACCTCGGAGAAGATCGCCGACAAGATCTACTTTCTTCCGGTTACCCCGAAGTTTGTGGAGCGGGTCATTGAGCGCGAGAAGCCTGACGGGATACTCCTCTCATTCGGAGGGCAGACGGCACTCAACTGCGGCACGGCTCTCTTCCGCACCGGGGTATTTGAGAAGTTCGCAGTGAGAGTGCTGGGAACACCGGTGGAAGCTATAATGAACACCGAGGACCGGGAACTCTTCGTAAAGAAACTTGACGAGATAAGTGTAAAGACTCCCCGCAGCGTGGCCGTCACCAGCGTGGAGGATGCGCTCTCCGCGGCCGGACAACTGGGATTCCCTATCATCATCCGCGCTGCATATACCCTCGGCGGGCAGGGAAGCGGATTCTGCTCAAATACCGATGAGCTCAGGACGATGGCCGCCCGCGCCTTCTCCTACTCTGACCAGATTCTGGTGGAGGAATCGCTCAAAGGCTGGAAAGAGGTGGAATATGAGGTGGTGCGCGACCGGTTCGACAACTGCATCACGGTGTGCAACATGGAGAACTTCGATCCCCTCGGGATACATACCGGTGAGAGTATCGTGGTGGCTCCTTCGCAGACGCTTACCAACAGTGAGTACCACAAGCTCAGGGAGCTGTCGATAAAGATTATCCGCCATATCGGTATTATCGGCGAGTGCAATGTGCAATACGCCCTCGATCCCGGCTCGGAGGACTACCGTGTCATCGAGGTCAACGCCCGGCTTTCGCGCTCCAGCGCGCTGGCGTCAAAGGCAACTGGCTATCCGCTGGCATTTGTGGCTGCCAAACTGGCCCTGGGCTACGGCCTGCACCAGCTGAAGAATTCAGTCACCAGATCCACAACTGCATGCTTCGAGCCGGCGCTCGATTATATCGTCTGCAAGATCCCGCGGTGGGACCTTAACAAGTTCCAGGGGGTGGCCCATGAGATAGGAAGCAGCATGAAGAGCGTTGGTGAGATCATGGCCATCGGGCGCACCTTCGAGGAGGCAATACAAAAGGGCCTCCGCATGATCGGACTGGGGATGCATGGTTTCGTCAGCAACCGAAACCTGAGCTTTAATGACATCGAAAAGGAGCTTTCACAACCCACAGACATGCGCATCTTCTCTATTGCCGAGGCTCTGGAGAAGGGTTTTGATGTTGACCGCATCTGGGAACTCACCAGAATTGACCGCTGGTTCCTTTACAAGCTTCAGAATATCAGCCATATCAAGAAAGAGCTTGAGAAATATGACTCCATGGAGAGTCTGCCCGACAGGGAGCTGCTTCACGCCAAGATAAACGGGTTCAGTGATTTCCAGATCGCACGGCATGTGCTGAAGTCAGAAAACAGGGCCATCAATGAAGCCATGCTCAGCGTCAGGCGACACAGGAGAAGCCGTGGAATTGTACCCTATGTCAAACAGATTGATACACTGGCGGCTGAGTATCCCGCCATGACCAATTATCTCTATCTCACTTACAGCGGGATGGAGCATGACATATGGTATGAAAATGACAAGCGCTCCGTGATAGTGCTTGGGTCAGGCGCTTACAGGATTGGCTCGAGCGTTGAGTTTGACTGGTGCTCGGTCAACGCCATCAACACCATCAGGAAAGAGGGTCTGCGCGGGGTGATGATCAACTACAACCCGGAGACTGTCAGCACCGACTATGACATGTGCGACAGGCTCTATTTCGACGAATTGTCGTTTGAAAGGGTTATGGATATCATTGACCTGGAGACGCCACGCGGAGTTATTCTCGCCATGGGCGGACAAATACCCAATAACCTGGCGATGAGGCTGCACCGGCAGGGCGTTCCGATACTGGGCACGCCGCCGGAGTCGATTGACCGTGCGGAGGACCGCCATAAGTTCTCCTCGATGTGTGACGCACTTGATATTGACCAGCCACGCTGGAAGGAGCTCCGGAGTTTCGAAGAAATCAACAAGTTCATTGAAGATATAGGATTCCCGGTGCTCATACGGCCTTCATATGTGCTCTCGGGTGCCGCGATGAACGTGGTTTCGAACAGCACCGAGCTGGTCCATTTCCTGGAACTTGCGGCCAGCGTTTCCAAGGAGCACCCGGTGGTGGTGTCTGAATTCATAGAGTATGCGAAGGAGATAGAGATTGATGCCGTGGCATCGGGCGGTGATATTGTGGCATATGCCATCAGTGAGCATGTTGAGTACGCCGGGGTACATTCGGGCGATGCCACCATTGTTTTCCCTCCGCAGAAAATTTATTTCGAGACGGTAAGGCGCATCAAGCGTATCACCCGCGAAATAGCCCGGGAGCTTAATATTTCGGGGCCATTTAACATTCAGTTCCTGGCACGTGAGAATGACATCAAAGTCATTGAATGCAACCTGCGAGCCAGCCGCAGCATGCCATTTGTCTCAAAGGTACTGAAGACCAATTTGATAGAGTTAGCCACAAGGGTAATGCTGGGGGTTCAGTGGGAGAAACCGCACAAGTCGGTTTTTGACCTTGATTATGTGGGGGTTAAGGCATCGCAGTTCAGTTTCTCGCGACTGGCCAAGGCTGACCCGGTGCTGGGAGTGGACATGGCTTCCACCGGTGAGGTGGGTTGCATTGGCGACAGCTTCCATGAGGCGCTGCTAAAGGCGATGTATTCGGTAGGTTACAGGATGCCGGTAAAGGCAGTGCTGATCTCATCAGGGCCTGCCAAATCGAAGGCCGATCTGCTGGAGGCTGTAAGGTTACTGGAAAAGCGGGGTTATAAGATCTTTGCCACGCGGGGCACCCAGCAGTTCCTTTCCAATGCCGGCATTGCCGCGAAGGTGGCGCACTGGCCGGACGAGGCGGCATCGCCAAATACAGTGGAGCTGATAAAACTGCGTGTGGTTGACCTGGTGATCAACATACCGAAGGACCTGTCGGCTACGGAGCTGAGCAATGATTACCAGATACGGCGCAGCGCGGTTGATTACAATATCCCGCTGATCACCAACGCGCGTCTGGCCTCGGCCTTCATCAATGCCTTCTGCAGCGTTCCCGAGAGCGAGATGGAGATCAAGGCATGGGATGAGTACTGATGAGGATTTGCGATTTGCGATTTGCGATTTGCGATTTTGCGATTGGCGATTGGCGATTGGCGATTGGCGATTTTGCGATTTGGCCGTTGGGTATAAAGAAATGTAGATCAGATTAGATAATTAAAGTATGATAAGAATCCGCAGGGCGAATCCCGATGATGCACCTTCAATAATCTCATTCCAACAGGCGATGGCGATGGAAACCGAGGGAATGGAATTGCAAAATGATGTTCTGACCAGGGGCGTTATGGCCGTATTTAATGACTACTCTAAAGGTCAGTATTATGTAGCAGAAAATCAGGGCCTTGTGGTAGCATCGCTGATGATCACCTATGAGTGGAGCGACTGGCGCAATGCCAGTATCTGGTGGTTCCAGTCGGTCTATGTTATTCCTGAATACCGACGCAAAGGGATCTTCAGAATGATGTATGATCATGTAAAGAAGGAGGGCATGGAGTGCGGGATTGCCGGCCTGCGTCTCTACGTGGAGTCGGAAAATGTGCGCGCACAGAAGACCTACGAGGCGATGGGAATGAACGGAAACCACTACCGGACCTTCGAGTGGATGGTGTAACCGGAATCCCTCATGTGGTGGCTTTTAATACCTGTAATAATCTACTCCTCAGTACTTATGGTCCTGTGGGTAATCCTTGTCCGGCGCAGTGATGGTGCAAGCGCGGGAGATGCCGGTTTGCCAGAAGCAGGTGAGGGTGCGGCCGCCCGCAGTACCGGCCTTCCCGGGGTAAGTATTGTTGTTGCAGCGCGCAATGAGGAGAGGCATATAGAAACCCTCCTCGGGAGCCTGGTGAAGCAGGATTATCCGGATGGCCTTCTTGAGATAATAATTGTCAATGACAATTCAACTGACCGGACGCCGATAGCCGCAAGTGAATTTATCACGGCCGATAAGGATAAATCCGCTCATCGCATGAGGCTCATTTACAACCCTTTCTCAGGCAAGAAAAGGGCGGTGAGATACGGAATTGATAAATCATCGGGTGAGGTTATCCTGACTACTGACGCCGATTGTGTCGTCGGGCCGGAATGGGTGCGACGGCATGCCTCATGGTATATCAGCGGCGGACCGGATGTTGTTCTCGCCCCGGTTACACAGAGGCCGGCTGCCGGTTTCTGGCACAAATTCGGGGCTTATGAGTTTGCTGCGCTGCAGGCCATCACTGAGGCAACTGCGGTGGCGGGGCACCCGGTAATGTGCAATGCTGCCAACATGTCATTTCGCAGGGATGTTTACCTCCGGCATGCAGACAGTCTGCATCCTGACCTGGCGTCAGGTGATGACATGTTCCTGCTTCATGCCGTGATGCGTGACGGCGGTACTGTCAGGCATGAAAGCAGCAATGCGGCGGCGGCGGAGACCGCCGGAGCGGTCACGGCTGCGGCTCTGGTGCGTCAGCGCGCCCGCTGGGCATCCAAGGCCGGCCGGTACCGTGACCCCGCCACCCTCACCCTCGCCGCAGCCACGGCGGCGTGCAACGCCGCCGTCGCCGCCGCCGCGGTTGCTGCATGCCTGTCTGTGGAATACCTGCTGCCGGCAGCTGTAATGTACGGCATCAAAGCCGTGCCCGATTACCTGCTGATTGCAGCGGAAATACGCAAGCGTGGAAATCGCGTCAGAACCCTGCAATTCCTTGCATCAGAGATCATTTATCCGTTTTATTTTATGATTGTAGCGGTGATGAGCCAAAGCCCCTCAGCAGGGCAATTCAGGGGACGATGAACTGCCCCGCCTCAGACCACAATACCAAATCGCCTGCTGGTCGCCAATCGCAAATCGCAAATCCTGCTAGTTTCCTTCCGCCAGCACCTTGATCCGCACCAGGCGGATCTCCTCCTCCTCAAACTCGCCGGCAAGCTCGCTGATAGCCTCCTCCAGGGAGCCACTCTCAGCCTCCTCCATGAAATATGAGTAGATATCCTGCTGACGGTCCTCGTCAATGACAGTATCCACATAATAATCAATGCTCAGCTTCGTACCGCTGCCCACAATTGCCTCTATCTCTGACAGCAGCTCATCATATTCAATGCCCTTGGCGTCGGCAATATCCTCGAACGGCATCTTGCGGTCAATGCTCTGAATAATGTAAACCTTGAGACCCGACTTGTTGACCACCGACTTTACAACCATATCCTGCGGCCTGATGATCTCCTTGTCAGCCACATAGTTTTTTATCACCTCCACAACTTCCTTGCCGTACCGCTGCGCCTTGCCGGCGCCGATGCCCGTGATGTTCTGCAGTTCCTCGAGGGTAACCGGGTACTGGATGGCCATCTCCTCAAGTGACGGATCCTGGAAGATGTTGTAAGGAGGCTGGCCGGCCTGCTTCGAAATCTTCTTTCTGAGATCCTTCAGAATACTCAGCAACTCCTCATCGGCAGCTGCAGTACGCGCACCAAAGGATGCCTCCTCGTCCTCAGAATCCGTATAGTCATGATCCTCATTGAGCATGAAGCTTTGGGGCTTTTCAAGGAATTCATGCCCCTTTGGCGTCAGGCCAAGCAGTCCGTAGTTCTCTATATCTTTGTTCAGCAGCTTGTTGATGAGAGCCTGCCGGATCACCATGTTCCAGAAACGCTCGTCCTTCTCCTCGTCTATACCGAATGTCTCAAGCTTATGGTGCTTGTACGACTTGATGGCAGAGTTCATGGTCCCGGCCAGGATCTTGGCAATATGGTCTGCCTTGTGTTTTTCCTTCACTGCCAGAACCGTCTCAAGCATGCTGACGACATAGTCCTGTCCCTCAAACTGGGTTTTGGGGTGCAGGCAGTTGTCACAGGCCTCACAGTTCTCCTGTTTGTATTCCTCGCCGAAATAATGAAGCAGGATACGGCGTCTGCAGGTTGATGACTCAGCATAGGAAACCGTCTCAAGGAGGAGTTGCTTGCCTATCTCCTGTTCCGCAATCGGCTTGCCCTGCATAAACTTCTCCAGCTTTACGATATCATCATAGCTGTAGTAGGCTATGCATCGTCCCTCGCCGCCGTCGCGTCCGGCGCGCCCTGTCTCCTGGTAATATCCCTCGAGGCTCTTGGGCATGTCAAAGTGAATGACGTACCTGACGTCGGGTTTGTCTATCCCCATTCCAAAGGCAATGGTGGCAACAATTACATCCACTTCCTCCATCAGGAACTTGTCCTGGTTCGAGGTTCGCGTCGGCGAGTCCATGCCTGCATGGTATGCAAGGGCCTTGATGTCATTGACCTTCAGAGTCTCGGCCAGTTCCTCCACTTTCTTGCGACTGAGGCAGTATATGATGCCTGATTTGCCGGGATTATTCTTTATGTATTTGATGATCTCGCGGGTGGCGTCCTGTTTTGCCTTCACCTCATAATAGAGGTTGGGTCTGTTGAAAGACGACTTGAATACCATTGCATCGGCAATGCCCAGGTTCTTGAGTATGTCATGCTGAACCTTCGGGGTTGCGGTGGCAGTAAGAGCAATAATGGGTGCGCGTGCAATAGTATCAATAATAGGTCTGATCCGGCGGTACTCAGGCCTGAAGTCGTGTCCCCATTCCGAGATGCAATGGGCCTCGTCAACGGCATAGAAGGAGACTTTCACGCTTCTGAGGAATTCTATGTTTTCCTCCTTGGTAAGTGACTCCGGCGCCACATAGAGAAGTTTTGTATTGCCCTGCAGTACATCCTGTTTTACTTTGGTGATAGCTGTCTTGGTAAGCGATGAATTAAGGAAATGCGCCACATCATCGGTGGTGTTGAAGTTACGCATGGCGTCAACCTGGTTCTTCATCAGAGCGATCAGCGGCGAGATTACCACAGCTGTGCCATCCATCATCACTGCAGGCAGCTGGTAGCAGAGTGACTTGCCACCGCCGGTGGGCATCAGCACAAAAGTGTCATTGCCTTCAAGAACGCTTTTAATAATATGTTCCTGGTTGCCCTTGAACATGTCAAACCCGAAATATCTCTTCAGATAGTCGTGTATGGAAGCATCAGTATGCATATGATAATTCCTCTCCCCCTGCTGTTAGACGATAAATAATTATATAACAAGTTACGTAAAGTTTATCCATCATGTTACCCTTAACTCAAATTTAACTTAAATAAAAATATATATCAAAAGTTTTTGTCAGCTGGGGAATAAATATCGTGCCGACGGTAAGTTACGGAGCAGGAAGCAGGGGGTATTGCTTTGAAACCTAAGTTTTATCTATCTTTACACGCTTCAACGATGGCGCCGATTATGGCCGGCAAAAGCAAACCAAAGAACAGGAACACGGATGGGGAGATGACCTTCCTCCAGCACCTTGAGGAGCTGAGATGGCACATCATAAGGGCACTGGTGGCTGTTGTGGCCGGGGCAATTGTGGCATTTGTGTTCAAGAATATAATCTTTGATCATATCATTCTTGCCCCGAACAATCCGGATTTTATTACAAACAGGCTTCTCTGCCGGCTGGCCGACCTGGTGCACGTCCCGGTACTCTGCATCAACCAGGATCCCGTCGAGCTGATCAGCATCAAGATGTCAGGTCAGTTCACCACACATATAAATATATCATTGGTGGCCGGATTGATACTGGCATTCCCTTATGTCTTCTGGGAGTTCTGGTCGTTCTTCCGGCCGGCCCTATATGAGAAAGAGCGGAAATATGCCCGCGGGGCCGTTACCATGGCTTCCCTTCTGTTCCTCACCGGTGTTCTCTTCGGTTACTTCATCATAACCCCGCTCTCAATCAACTTTCTCGGGACATACCGTGTCAGTGACGTGGTCACCAACCAGATCAACGTCACATCATATATCGGTTCAGTAACATCTGTGGCTCTCTCCGCCGGGGTGACCTTCGAGCTCCCTATCGTTGTCTTCTTCCTGTCCCGTATCGGGGTGGTGACACCTGAATTCATGAGGAAATACCGCCGGCATGCCATCGTCGTGGTACTGGTGGTTGCAGCAGTGATTACGCCTCCTGACGTTTTCAGTCTCATTCTTGTGACCATTCCGCTGCTTCTCCTTTATGAAGTTAGTATCTTTATAGCGGCCAGGGTCATAAAGCAGAGGGAGGCCGCCGACGCTGAGGAGGCGGCAGCGGAGGCGGCAGCGGAGGCAGCCGCCGGGACGAAGTCTGCCGGAAAGGGCCGGAATGACCCGGAAGATCCTGAAAGGACGGACGATCAGGGTAGGCAGCCGGGAGGAACGGATGAACCTGCAGCCAACTTACAGTGAAACTATGAAGCTCTATACAACAAATCTTGTCAAACGGTACAAGACACGGACAGTGGTAAACGAGGTCTCCGTTGAGGTTGAGCAGGGAGAAATAGTGGGTCTTCTCGGTCCCAACGGCGCCGGCAAAACCACCACGTTCTACATGATCGTGGGACTGATACGGCCGAACGGAGGCCAGATCTGGCTTGACAACACCCAGATAACCGACTTTCCGATGTATCGCAGGGCACGCCTCGGTATCGGCTACCTGGCACAGGAAGCCTCCGTCTTCCGCAAACTGAGCGTCGAAGACAACCTTATGGCTGTCATGGAGCTCTCTGACATGACCAGGCAGGAGAGGAAGGAGCGTCAGGAGTCACTCCTTGAGGAGTTCGGCCTGGCACGCATACGCAAGAGCCTCGGTATTCAACTTTCGGGAGGTGAACGCCGCCGTACGGAGATCGCCCGCGCCCTGGCCCTCAAACCTAACTTCATCCTCCTCGACGAACCCTTCGCCGGCGTTGACCCTATTGCAGTAGAGGACATCCAGATGATCGTCTCTCACCTGAAAGACAAGAACATAGGCATCCTGATAACCGACCATAACGTCCACGAAACCCTGTCCATCACTGACAGGGCCTACCTCCTGTTCGAGGGGAAGATACTCAAGCAGGGCACTGCTTCGCAGCTTGCTGATGATGAACAGGTAAGAAACGTTTACCTCGGTAAGAACTTCGAACTCAGGAGGTAAATTAATCCGGACCCTTTTGCAACTTCGTATTTTTTACTAATTTTGCACCACTTTTTGCGGATGTGTCGTAATTGGTAGCCGAGCAAGACTTAGGATCTTGTGCCTCAGGGCGTGGGGGTTCGAGTCCCTTCATCCGCACCAGACACCTGAACCGCTCTGACACTTCGCCTCATGGCGCAGGTTATGGCGGTTTTTAAATCGATAGTAAACTTTTACAAGATGAATGTCACCAGAGAGAACATTGACGCACTGAATGCAACGGTCAGGATTGATATTGCCAAAACCGATTATGAAGAGAAGGTTGAAAAGAAACTCAGGGAATACCGGAGAACAGCCAGTATAAAGGGATTCCGCCCCGGACACGTTCCTATCCAGATGATTAAGAAGATGTATGGAACCACCGTCCTCGTCGACGAGATCAACAACCTTGTATCGGAAAGTCTTTCTGAATACATTAAAAATGAGAAGCTTGACATCCTGGGTGACCCGATTCCGAAAAATGACGGTCACACATTTGACCCGGAGAAGTCGGATGAATTCAGTTTCACCTTCGAGCTTGGGCTGGCGCCCGAATTTGAGGTGAATCTTAACAAAAAGCAGAAGCTCACCCGCTACCTTATTGCACCTGACACAAAGATGATTGCCGATTACGTTGACAACTACTCCCGCAGGTACGGCCAGTTCATCACGGCCGGTGCAGCAGAGGAGAAGGACCTGCTTAAGGGTATCGTGGAGTCATCTGACGGATCGGTGAAAAATGATGCTGCCACCCTGTCAGTGGAGATGATAAAGGATGAGGAGATAAAGAAGCATTTCCTTGGAAAGAAAGCCGGAGAGACCGTGGAATTCGAAATCCGTAAGGCATTCCCGAATGATTATGAGATTGCAGGCCTGCTCAAGAAACAGAAGGATGAGGTCAAAGACCTCCAGGGGAGCTACTCGATCCAGATAATGGAAGTATCCCGCTTTGTTCCGGCTGAAAACAACCAGGAGTTGTGGGACAAGGTTTACGGTGAGGGAACCGTGAAGTCAGCAACTGAGTTCGAGGCAAAGGTAACCGAAGAGATCAGGGAGTTCTTCAACCGTGAGACTGAATACAAGTTACGAACAGACGCCCGTGACCTGGCTCTGGGGAAAACCCCGTTCGAGCTGCCCGAGGATTTCCTCAAGAGATGGCTGCTAAGAGTCAATGAAAAAACTACCGCAGAGGATATAGAAAAGGATTTCGATCACTTCCGTGATGACCTCCGCTGGCAGCTGATAAAGAACAGGGTTGCAAAAGACAATGAGCTGAAGATCACCGATGAGGAGATCCTCGAAGAGGCAAAGGCTTTTACCCGTGCCCAGTTCTCCCAGTATGGCCTGCATTACGCTTCTGACGAGCAGATTACATCATTTGCCAGTGATTTCCTGAAGAAGGAGGAGGAGGCCCGCCGCATTGCAGAAAAAGTGCTTGACACAAGGGTGCTCGGCCTTCTGATTGACGCCGTCAAGGTAGATGAGAAGACGGTCACTCCCGAGGAATTCAACAAGCTCTTCGGCAATAAGTGAAACTTTAAAGCCTAATATTTCGTATATTTGGCATTCAATCAAAGTTTCATACCATGTCAGACATCAAGGATTTCAAAAAATACGCCGCTGACCGGTTCGGCATCAGCAGCATGACGATGCACCGTTTCATCTCGGCCAGCAACAGCTACATCTCCCCGACGATTATTGAGGAGCGCCAGCTGAACGTGGCATCTATGGACGTCTTCTCGCGTCTTATGATGGACCGTATCATCTTCCTGGGCCTGCCAATTGACGACTATGTGGCCAATATCATACAGGCTCAGCTGCTTTATCTTGACTCGGCTGATCCGGGCAAGGACATACAGATCTACCTCAACACACCCGGCGGTGCGGTACATGCAGGGCTGGGCATCTATGACACGATGCAGTACATCGCAGCCGACGTAGCCACCATATGCACCGGCATGGCCGCCTCGATGGGCGCAGTACTGCTTACGGCCGGTGCGAAGGGCAAACGCTCGGCACTCAAACACTCCCGCATTATGATCCATCAGCCGATGGGTGGCGCAGAGGGACAGGCATCAGACATCGAGATAGCCGTCAAGGAGATACTGAAGGCCAAACGGGAGCTCTATGAGATAATCGCGTTTCATACCGGCAAAACTGTTGAAAAGGTCGAAAAGGATTCAGACCGCGACTACTGGATGACTGCTGTAGAAGCGAAGGAATACGGTATGATTGACGAGGTACTGATCAGGAACAAAAGCTAATTTTTTCCACTAATGGATAAATGCTCCTTCTGCGGACGTACCAAGAAAGAGGCTAACCTTCTCATCGCCGGTCTTGAGGGCCATATATGCGATCATTGCATAGAGCAGGCTCATAATATTATGGTAGAGGAGCTGGGAGGCAAATCAAGCTTTAACCTTGACGGCATCAAACTCCGCAAGCCGGATGAGATAAAGAAGTTTCTCGATCAGTATGTCATCGGGCAGGACAGGGCAAAGAAGATCCTCTCGGTGGCTGTCTACAATCACTACAAGAGGCTGATGCAGAAGGCTGACAGTGATGATGTGGAGATTGAGAAATCGAACATCATCCTGGTTGGTGAGACCGGTACCGGCAAGACACTGCTGGCGCGCACAATCGCCCGCATGCTTCATGTCCCCTTCACAATCGTTGATGCCACCGTCCTGACAGAGGCAGGTTATGTTGGTGAGGACATCGAGAGCCTGCTTACCCGCCTGCTTCAGAATGCCGACTATGATGTCAAGGCCGCAGAGAAAGGAATAGTGTTCATTGACGAGCTTGACAAGATAGCCCGCAAGGGCGATAATCCCTCAATCACCCGTGACGTATCAGGTGAGGGTGTTCAGCAGGGTCTGCTCAAGCTCCTCGAAGGATCGGTTGTGAACGTGCCCCCGCAGGGTGGCAGGAAACACCCCGAGCAGAAGATGATACCGGTTGATACCAGGAATATCCTCTTCATCTGCGGAGGCGCCTTCGAGGGGATAGAGAAGAAGATAGCCCACAGGCTCAACACCACCGTGGTGGGATACACTGCCAGCCGCTCACGTGACCATTATGACAAGGATGACCTGCTGAAGTACATCGCACCCCAGGATCTGCGTGCTTATGGTCTCATACCGGAGATCATCGGCCGTCTGCCGGTGCTGACCCACCTCTCTCCCCTTGACCGTAAAGCGCTGAGAGCCATTCTCACCGAGCCTAAGAATGCTATCACAAAACAGTATGTCAAGCTGTTTGCCATGGACGGTATCGAGCTCACCTTTACCCCCGAGGCCCTTGACTACATTGTCGACAAGGCCGTGGAGTTCAGGCTGGGTGCAAGAGGCCTGCGTGCCATCTGCGAAGCCATCATGATGGACGCCATGTTCGAGCTGCCATCCGGCGATGTGAAGGAGTTTACAGTTACCACCGAATATGCAGCCCATAAGCTCGACAGGGTGGACATGAAGGTGCTCAAGGCATCGTAATCCGCGAAAAATAAAAAAAAGAATCCCGGTCCGCCAGATGGCTCGCCGGGATTTCTTTTTAACCTGACCGTTTCACAGTTCCGCGAAACTGCGCGGGTCAGTGCAGATCATTGATTGCCCTGGTATTTCGGATGCCAGTAACGCAACGTTATCTCCCTGGTCTCATCTCCTCTCGAGAGGGTGGCCAGTGCATCACATTCACCAGTGCCATAATCGAGCACGAAAGGCTCTATGCCCTCCACGTCAAATCCGATGGTTCCGGTGACAAGGAACCTGCAGGCTGCAGTCCACTCAAGCGGACTGGTTATTGTCAGAGCAAATGTCTTTCCGTCGAGGTTCGTTCCCGCTGACATACCGGTTATCAGGCACCTGTCGTCCCATGGATTCCATGTACCGTATCCGGCAATATACTCTCGCTGGCGGGTGAACTCACGGGTGATGACCTTGCTGTCAGGGAATGTTATCTTACCCCCAGCGAGGCTGACCCCGAAAACAACATTCTGGTTGTTGTTTGGACCGAGGTTTTCAATTGAAAAGGTCCCCTCCACCTTTGCTCCGTTTACATAATAATTGTCAAATGTAAGAACCCGCTCCGTCCCGGTGGTGCCCCTCGGGCCCGAAAGGGTGATCAGGATCTTTCCGCTTCGCTCAATGTCAAACAATCCGGTACACCCGGTGCCGTAGTCGATAACAATATTTCTCGGGAAGAACTCGTCGCCCGGGGAGTTGATTGTAATCAGCGGACAACTGTCAAGGACATAGGCTGATTTTTCCCCCGCCTCGGCAAATACAGTGGCTATCTCCAGTGATGCAAACGCATCATCATAGAGAGCCTCGCTCAGTGCCACGTCATCAGCAGCGTCAGTGGATTTTGTGTCAATCGGGTCCGATTTGCTGCAAGATGTCATTATCAGCCCCGTAAGGGCTGTGAACAGGATTAGTGTCTTGATTTTCATAAGCAGAATCTGTTAAATGTTCAATTGGTGTTTGTATTGCTTTGACAGTACAAAACACCCACGGTTTAACGGATGAGCCAAAAAAAAGTTACCTGCGCCTGAGGTAGGTGGTATAGGAAAAGCTGATCTCAGAAGGGTCTTCCGAAAGGAAATCCTCCTGTTCCGAAACATACCATTCATCCGGACTTATCTCCGGGAAGAAGGTGTCAGCCTGGTACTCCCAGTGGATATGAGTCACCATCAGTCTGTCAGCCAGTGGCAGGAACTGTCTGTAGACAGATCCGCCTCCCATGATGAATATTTCCCTGCCGGGATCACAGAGGCTCAGCGCCTCATCAATTGACCGTGCTGTCTCAGCGCAGTTGAAGCAGTCGAGCTCATTGTCGGTAAGGACTATATTCTTCCTGCCTGTGAGCGGTTTGTTCGGGAGTGATTCCCACGTCTTCTTGCCCATGATAAGGCAATGGCCCATGGTAATATCCTTAAATCTCCGGAGGTCACCCGGGATGTGTGCCAGCAGGCTGTTGTTGTATCCGATGCCGTTGTTGCGGTCAGTTGCTACTATAATAGTGATCATTTCATACAGATATATCGCCTTTTATGGCGGGGTGCGGATCATATTCCGAAAGGGAGAAGTCAGCGTAAGTGAAACCGAGGATATCCCTTACATCAGGATTCAGGCTCATAACCGGAAGTCTGCGCGGATCACGGGTGAGCTGCAGCTTTACCTGGTCAATATGATTGAGGTATATATGCGCATCGCCCAGGGTGTGAATAAACTCACCCGGCCTGTAGCCGGTCACCTGCGCCATCATCATGGTGAGCAGCGAATAGGAAGCTATGTTAAAGGGTACGCCAAGGAAGATGTCTGCGCTGCGCTGGTAGAGCTGGCATGAGAGTCTGTCGCCGGCCACATAGAACTGGAACAGAATATGGCAGGGCGGAAGGGCCATTTTTTCTATCTCCCCGACATTCCAGGCTGAGATGATATGTCTTCGTGAGTCGGGATTGTTCTTCAGTGATGTGACCACTGTCTTTACCTGGTCAATGGTTCTGCCGTCAGTTACAGGCCATGATCGCCACTGATAGCCGTAGATGGGGCCAAGATTACCGTCAGCGTCAGCCCACTCATTCCATATTCTGACCCCGTTTTCCTGAAGGTAACGCACGTTTGTGCTTCCGCTGAGGAACCATAACAGTTCATGGATGATTGATTTCAGGTGCAGCTTCTTGGTGGTCATCAGCGGAAACCGTTCGGCGAGATCAAAGCGCATCTGGTAGCCGAAGGTGCTTACCGTGCCGGTGCCTGTCCGGTCTCTCTTCTCAATGCCATGTTCCATGACATGGCTCAACAGGTCAAGGTATTGTTTCATAGAATGCCGCCCTCTTTATCTGACTGAAGGAGTGATCTTTGCCACCCATCCTCCACCGGGAGCCAGGGTGAGAGTGATCTTTTCTCCGGCAGCAGCCCTGCGTGTGACATGTTTGTAATCTTCTCCGTGCCTGTCAGCGTTAATTCCATCAGAAAATATCTCCATGCTGTATTCGCCGGAAGGCAGGAACGAAAGGTCAACCTCCGTCGCGAACGGTTTCCAGTCATTCATTGCGGCCAGGTACCAGACAGTGCCGTGCCTGCGTGCTATGACAATGTTGTCACCCTTCCTGGCCTCAACCACCCTGGTTTCATCCCAGGTGACCGGTACACCGGCAATGAAGGAGGTGCACTCCTGGTTGCGCTTATAGTTTGAGGGGCTGTCAGCGAGCATCTGCAGGGGACTCTCGAAGACCACGTACATAGCCATCTGGTGCACCCTGGTGCCCTGGCTGGCCGGCCTGTAGTATATCGGCTTGAAGTCGCGCTGCTGCATGTTGACCATAGCTCCCGGGGTATAGTCCATCGGGCCGGCGACCATGCGGGTAAACGGCAGGGTCAGGTCATGTTCCGGGTTGCAATCAGCGCTCCACTTGTCGTTCTCCAGTCCCTTGACTCCCTCGCGGGTGATTACATTGGGCCATGTGCGTTCCATCCCGTCAGGCTTGTAAGACCCGTGGAAATCAACCAGCATCTTATGCCGGGCAGCTTTCTCAGCCACCTCATAATAATAGTTGACCATCCACTGGTCGTCGCGCTGCATGAAATCGACCTTGATCCCCTTCACTCCCCACTTCTCAAATTGTGCCAGGGCTTCATCAATCCTGTCATGAAAGGTTTTCCATACAACCCACAGAATGATTCCGACGTTTTTAGATGCGGCATATTCGCACAGCTCACCAACGTTAAATCCCGGGGCCTGCTCCAGAACATCTCCCAGTTTGTACCATCCCTCGTCGAGGATGACGTATTCAATACCGTTCTCCGATGCAAAATCTATATAGTACCTGTATGTATCATTGTTGAGTCCGGCCCTGAAATCAACCCCGTAAATATTGTTTGCGTTGTACCAGTCCCATGCCACCTTTCCGGGTTTGACCCAGCTGAAGTCAGCTCCCGGTGCCGGGGGAGCTCCCAGCCTGTAGACCATCTCGCTCTCAACCAGGCCGGCGTCATCAGGGGTGATGATGAACAGGCGCCACGGGTAAGTGCGTGTGCCCGATGTCACTGCAAGGTAGTCTTCGCGCCCGGTCACATAAACGTTGCGGTCATTGTGCGCTTTCACTGCAGCAGGGTATGCGGGAATCACCCCCTTCACGCCCCCGCGGCCGTCTCCGTTTATCCACAGGCCCGGGTAGTCATGTATGTCAGCCTCGCTGAGGAGGATGTTTATCGGGCCGGAGGTAAAGAGCGCCGGCAGGCTGGCCAGGTGTTTCGGGCCGATGGTATCCATGGATGCGGGGAAGAAGGTGCATTCATTATGTGACATGAAGCCCTTTTCCAGCGGCCAAAAGGCTCCGGCTCCGCCGGGAAGCGAAAAGGCGAACCGTTCATCCCTTACTTTGACGGTTCCCTTCATTGCCGATTTGAACCTGTATGCCACACCGTCATCATAAACGCGTAACTCGATTGATGATCCGCCCCTGAAGCGAAGTTCAAGTGCGTTGAAGATGTCAGGCACCCGGCTGTTTTTATGGGGCACCACAGGAACCAGAATATTGTTCACTGATGAGGTGACAGCCTTTGCTATGGCCGGGCGTTGTCCGGGAATGGTCACCCCTTCCAGTTGCAGTTCGGGCGACAGCCCGGTGATTATCTCTTTATTTTCATAACTGACGGTGAGGTTAATCCCCGTGGTGGTCTCCGCCGAGAGTGTGATCTTCCCGTCGGGTGATTTAACCTTGTACTCCTTTGACAGCAGGGGCACCGGTATCAGCAGCCCTGCTGCAATCAAAATCCTTAAAATCTTCATTTCTCCCTGATTAATTATCCTTGTCCTTTCCTTCTTGCCATCTCGTCGCGGATGGCTGCTGCCTGCTCATAATCCTCCCGGCCGATTGCATCGGAGAGCATATCCTTAAGCTCATCCACTGAGAATTCGCTGTATTCGCTGCTCACGGGCTGTTTTTTCTCCTTCGGCGGTTCCGCCTGTTTCTTCTGTTCTTCCTCGGTGGTGGCACTCATGACAATGCCGGCCTCATTCAGAATCTGAGGTTCAATGAATATCGGGCATTCAAACCTCAGTGCCAGTGCCACAGCGTCAGAGGTGCGTGAGTCAATGTGAAAGCGCCTTTCACCGTCAGTGCATACGATCTCAGAATAGAATATCCCTTCGCGGAGCCGGTTGATGAGCACCTGTTCCACCGTGACGCCGCATGCTTCGGCAAAGCTGCGGAAGAGGTCATGTGTCAGCGGTCTTGGGGGCTCCAGGTTTTCAAGTTTGATGACTATGGCCTGAGCCTCAAACCCCCCGATAATTATAGGTATCCGCCGTTCCCCGTTTTCCTCCGCCAGTATAAGGGCATAGGCGCCTGACTGCGTCTGGCTGTATGAAATGCCTATAACCTTCAGACGAATGAGCTTATTCTGCATAGTTTACCAGATTTTCTGCCTGACAGGCCGATATGACAAATATAAATAATATGAATCTTTATCTCCTCCCCTTCCCGATTTTTTATCCACATCATATTGGTGATAAATTAATGTCACCGGTTTGCAGATAAGTTAATTTTTATATCTTTGCAGTCCGAAAAACTAAGATCCGGCGGGGCCTGCAGAAGTGTCATGCACAGAGGAGCATGTCCGCCTCACGGAGTAATATAAGAGAGATTGAAAATGTACGCAATCGTTGAAATTGCCGGTCAGCAGTTCAAGGTAGAAGAGGGACAGAAGATATATGTTCACCGTCTTGATGCAGCTGAAGGCGACAGTGTAGAGTTTGAAAAAGTTCTTCTTACAGACAATGACGGTGCAGTCATCGTGGGTGAACCCCTTGTTCCCAATACTGTTATTGAGGGTAAGGTTCTCGGCCATGCAAGAGGAGACAAAGTCATCATCTTCAAGAAGAAGAGAAGGAAGGGTTATCAGAAGAGGACCGGTCACCGTCAGGATTTCACACAGGTGGAGATACTGAGCATCGGCCCGGCCGGTGAGCCCAGGAAGAAAGCCGCACCGAAGGCAGAAAAGAAAGCAGCCGAAGCGCCCGCAACAGAAGAGGTGAAGGCAGAGGTGAAGAAGGCTCCGGCAAAAAAAGCCGCTGCCGTTAAGGAAACGGCCGAGAAGAAGGAAACCGTAAAGAAGGCTCCGGCAAAAAGCACAAAGAAACCGGCGAAGGAATAACCGATAAACAGTAAAAAGAAAACGATATGGCACACAAGAAAGGTGTAGGCAGTTCACGTAACGGCCGCGATTCAGAAAGCAAAAGGCTTGGTGTCAAGCTCTTCGGAGGACAGACAGTAAAGGCAGGCAGCATAATCGTTCGCCAGCGTGGCACCACCCATAATCCCGGTGAAAACGTCGGGCTCGGCAAGGATCATACCCTCTTTGCCCTCGTCGACGGAACCGTTGAGTTCAAAAAGAAGCGCGACAACAAATCTTACGTCTCGGTTAAACCCGTGGCTGAATAGGATACTGATAACTTACAGGAACTCCTGAAAAATACGCTGAGGCGCATATTTTCAGGAGTTTTTGTTTTAATTTTACCCCGCTTATCATCAAAAATCCTTCCGTTATGTTAACCATCAACCTGATTCGTGAACAATCGTCGTTCGTCATTGAACGGCTCAAAGTCAAGAACTTTGATGCCACAGAGATAGTACAGCATGTGCTTGATCTTGACCGCCGCCGGCGCGAGCTGCAGGCTGAGAGTGATTCCATCCAGGCTGAGCTTAACACCCTGTCACGTGAGATTGGTGCCATGATGAAGGAAGGGCGGAGGGATGAGGCTGACGCTGCCCGTCAGGGCATCGGCGCCATGAAGGGCAAGCAGAAGCAGCTGGCAGACACCCTGGAAGTGGTATCAGGCGAGATGCAAACCGAACTGGTCAGGCTGCCCAACCTGCCCCACGCCCTGGTAGCCCCGGGAAAAAGCGCCGAAGATAACGTAGTGGTACGCAGCGGTGGCGCCATTCCTCATCTGTACGAAGGCGCAGTGCCCCACTGGGACCTGATAAAGAAATATGACATCATAGACTTTGACCTGGGGATCAAGATCACCGGTGCCGGGTTTCCCGTATACAAAGGAAAGGGAGCAAAACTCCAGAGATCACTGATAAACTTCTTCCTCGACGAGGGAGAAAAGGCAGGATACCGTGAGATAGAACCGCCGATAGTGGTCAATGAGGACTCGGGCTTCGGCACAGGCCAGCTGCCCGACAAGGAGGGACAGATGTACCATGTGGGCATTGACAACCTTTACATGATCCCCACAGCCGAGGTGCCAATAACAAACATATACCGCGACGTGATCCTTGATGCAGCTGTTATGCCGGTGAAGAACATGGGATACACTCCGTGCTTCCGCCGCGAGGCAGGCTCGTGGGGCGCTCATGTAAGGGGCCTGAACAGGCTGCACCAGTTTGACAAGGTTGAGATAGTGCAGATTGCCCATCCCGACAAATCATATGAATCGCTTGAGGAGATGGTAAGCCATGTGGAGGGCCTCCTGGTGAAGCTGGAGTTGCCATACCGGATTGTAAGGCTCTGCGGCGGTGACATGTCATTCACATCGGCAATGACATATGACTTTGAGGTATGGTCGGCAGCACAGCAGCGCTGGCTGGAGGTAAGCTCCACCTCGAATTTCGAGGCTTTCCAGGCCAACAGGCTCAGGTGCCGCTTCCGCGAAAAGGGGGCCAAACAGACAACACTGTGCCACACCCTCAACGGAAGCGCACTGGCGTTGCCACGCATAGTAGCCGCTCTCCTTGAGAACAACCAGACCCCCGGAGGAATCACCATACCTGCCGCGCTGGTGCCCTACACCGGGTTCGGAATGATC
Source organism: Bacteroidota bacterium (assembly GCA_018262715.1). Classification (GTDB taxonomy): domain Bacteria; phylum Bacteroidota; class Bacteroidia; order Bacteroidales; family VadinHA17; genus SR-FBR-E99. The sequence goes on along the minus strand of JADFDS010000042.1, from coordinate 28,019 downwards.
AGCTGAAAGAAATGAAAAAAGGCCAGCAGGCATACATTTATGCCGCCCTCTCAGTGATGCTCTGGGGCACCATCCCTACAGCCTTCAAGATAGCACTGTCTGAACTGAGCATAGTGACCATGCTGGGTATCACCACCCTTGTCTCAACCGCAGTCCTTTTTGCCATCATGTTTGTTACGGGTAAATTATGCCTTCTCAGGCAGACCACTGGCAGGGAACTGCTCTGGTCAGCACTGCTGGGCCTGGTAAACCCGGTCGGCTACTACCTCATTCTGCTGACTGCATACAGTCGTCTGCCAGGCCAGGTGGCACAGCCTATCAACATGATATGGCCCATCATCCTTGTCTTCTTTTCAATACCGCTGCTTGGTCATCGCATACCGGCCCGCAGCTTTCTTGCACTGGCAATAAGCCTGGTGGGGGTATATATCATCTCGTCACAGGGGGCTCCTCTGAAACCGGGCAGATCAGACACCCTGGGCGTGATGCTTGCTCTTGTCAGCGGCGTGCTCTGGGCACTTTATTTCGTTCTTAACGTACGCGACAGGCGCGATGAGTCGGTAAAACTGTTTACCAGCTTCGCATTCGGATCGGTATATATGCTCATCCTTATGGCCACCGGTGGCTCATTCACGCATGCACTGAGCATTAAAGGGGTGGCAGCATCAGTGTACTGCGGCTTCTTCGAGATGGGCATCACCTTCTGGCTGTGGCTGAAAGCACTGCAACTCTCCGAGACAACTGACAAGGTAAGCAACCTGGTATATTTCGCTCCATTCATTTCACTCATACTGCTGCACTTCATCATTGACGAACCCGTTTATTATACCACCCCGCTGGGGCTTCTTCTCATCATAGGAAGCGTCATCTACCAGAACAGGGCGAAGCTGGCTTAACCAACCGGCACATTTTTTGTTACTTTTACATCAAATTCCAAGGATGATGAAAAAAATACTTATTATATCTTTTCTGGTAATTCCCTTCCTTTTCGGATGCGAGAAAGACCCGGAACCGGTCAAAACCCCCACACTGGAACAGAGGGCGCGCGACGGCCTGTATGATCTGATGAAATATGTCTATCTCTGGTATACCAACATGCCCACCGTCAAGGTATCTGACTACAGCGGCCCTGAGGAACTCCTGGAAGCCCTGAGATACAGGCAGAGGGACAGGTGGAGTTTCGTTACAGACTTTGAGAGCTTCATGGCTTCAATGGAGGGCAGCTTCGTAGGTCACGGAATCAGGATGGGTCTTGACGAGATGAACAATGTCAGGGTGGTAAGCCTTTACGAGGGCTCTGACCTGTGGCCGAAGGGGGTAAGAAGAGGGTGGATAGTAAAGGAGATCAACGGCACTGCCATCGCCCCGATCTTCATCTCGGGCAATAACACTGCCTACAACAACCTTATGGGCCCCGGCACCGCAGGAACAACCAATTCGTTTAAGTTCATAAATCCTGATGGCCAGGAGGTGACATACAACTCCGTCAAGTCGAGCTTCATAATCAACTCGGTGACGGCATCAAAGGTCCTCGACCTCCCCGGCGGCAAGACAGGTTATCTGTGTTTCGAGACATTCATTGACCCGTCTGAACAGGAGCTTAACGATGCTTTTGCCGATTTCAAGGCCAGTAACGTCACTGACCTCATCATTGACCTCCGGTACAATACCGGAGGATACATGGATATAGCCCAGCAGCTCGCCAGCCTTGTGCTGGCATGGACTGACACCACCAAGGTGGCATACAAACTGACATACAACACACTTGTCGGTCCCGAGTGGAATGAGAGTTACAAGTTCATCCGGACGGAGAGTCCGCTGGGACTTGACCGCGTGGTTTTCATCACCACCCGCAGTTCAGCCTCTGCGAGCGAGGTTGTGATCAACAGCCTTCTGCCATATGTCGATGTGAAGATAGTGGGTGACACCACCCACGGCAAACCGGCCGGGATGAACATCTGGGGATATCCGTTCCCCTCAGACGCTGAGCCGGAACCGGATTACAAGTATGTCTTTGCCCCGATCACCTTCGAATATCTGAATGCGATGGACCAGGGACGGTTCTATGACGGCATCCCGCCTGATGTGAGGGCTGCTGATGATATAACACATGATTTCGGTGATCCGGAAGAGGCATCTCTCAAGGCAGCCATCGGCGTACTTAACGGGACAAAAGCAGCCCCTGCCGTGCCGGTGAGGCGCCCCCGCATATGGTCCGAAGGCAACCAGTTACCCACGGAGCTCTTCCTCGGGCCACCGCAAGCATTCAGAAAGTGAAGCCGGGCCAGTCTGAGAAGATCATCCTTGGTATTGACCCCGGCACCACCGTCACGGGTTACGGCCTCATAAGCGTATCAGGCAGGAGCCCGTCACTCATCACCCTGGGCATCATTGACCTCCGGAAGAAGGAGGATCACTTCCGCAAGATACGGACCATCTTCGAGGAGACACTCGGGCTGATTGACAGGTATCATCCTGATGAGTTTGCCATTGAGGCTCCCTTCTTCGGCAAGAACGTACAGAGCATGCTCAAGCTGGGCAGGGCGCAGGGTGCCGCCATTGCGGCAGCACTGTACCGTGACCTGCCGGTGTTCGAGTATGCACCGAGGATGATCAAGATGTCGATTACCGGCAGGGGCCAGGCCAGCAAGGAGCAGGTGGCTTCCATGCTGCGGACCATCCTTGCCTTCCACAGGGAGTCGATGGTTCTTGACGCCACCGATGCCCTGGGTGCAGCCCTGTGCCACTTCTACCAGAGCAATAAGCCTGTTGCAGCCAGGGAATTCAGGAACTGGGGCGACTTCATTAAAAAGAACAGCGACAGGATCAAACAGTAAGTTTCCGTGGGCAGGGTCAAACAGTAAGTTTCTGGGCGGCAGCAAGTGCTGCGACACTGACCATGACGCCACCGGCAGACTGAAGCGCGGTTACACAGGCTTCCATTGTTGAACCGGTGGTGATTACGTCATCAACCAGCAGTACATGCCGGCCGGCAATATCCAGGGGCCTGGTCACCGTGAAGAGTCCCTCGACATTCTCCCACCTCTCATACCTCCCCCTTTTTGTCTGTGAGCCTGACTTGCCTGTCCGGCAAAGAATGTCGCTCCTCACCGGCAGGCGGCAGTGTGAAGCCATTCCCTCGGCGATGCACAGACTCTGGTTGTATCCCCGGCGCCTTTCCCTGGCCGGATCGAGCGGCACGGGGATGATCATATCCATCCCGTCAGTGAATCCGCTTCCCGTCAGGACAGAGCCGTACAGCCTGCCGAGCATGATGCCGATATCCTTCCTGCCTGAGTACTTAAGCAGGTGAATAAGCTTTCTTATGCGGCTTCCGCGGTTATACACCGAATAAGCCGCTGCCCTTTCCACACTGCACCTGCCCCAGAAAGCCTGTTCGAGCATGTTGCCACGGCGGAGGTGAAAGTCAGTGCGTGCCATGTCAAGCATGCAGCCGGTACAGAGCACCTCTTCTCCCCTGACCAGCGGAACACCGCACGACAGGCATGGCCGCGGGAGGAACAGACTCAGGAAGTCGTCGGCAATATCTTTAATATGAAACACTTCGCAGCGAGAAGTACAACCAAAGGTATGATTTTTGTAACATCTATTAAGCAGTATGTGAAATTTTTCTATATTGCAGCCGTTTAATAAACAAACCAATTGACACAAGTATGAAGAAATGGATGATTGGCAGCCTGATTCTCATCGCGATGATGTTTGTGGCTGCAGGGGTCTATGCTCAGACTACCGACAAGGAAAAGAAGCACACCAAGAGTGAGTGTACCTTTGTCGATAAGAACAAGGACGGCAAGTGTGATGTTTGCGGTTCAACCGCAGATGCATGCAAGAAAGAAGCTGTGAAAGGCAAAGACTGCTCAAAGTGCCCGTCAGCTGCAGAATGCGGCGACAAAAAGGGTGAAGTGGTTCCGGCAAAAGAAGGCACCACGGCTACCGCTCCATGCTGCGCAGGTAAGAAATAACTAAACTGCAGATTATAAAAAAGCCCCGGTCAGTGACAGGGGCTTTTTTTTTAACCGGACCTTTCTGGTGCCAATTTTATTGTTGTCTTCGCTGAGATCAGCGCTTTACACGGGCACCAATCTCTTTTGCCAGTCGCTCGTTTTCTTCCGGTGACAGGGAAACCCTGGGGTTTGTAAAGAGCATATCGCCCTCACGGGAGATGGGAATAAGGTGAATATGGGCATGGGGTACTTCGAGTCCGATCACTGCCACACCAATCCTTTTGCATTCTATCACCTCCTTCATTGCTCGGGCGACTTTCCCGGCAAAGATCATCATTCCGGAGAGTGCCTCATCATCCATATCAAAGATATAATCCACTTCCGTTTTAGGAACCACCAGTGTGTGGCCGGTCTTAAGCGGCCTCACGTCAAGGAATGCAATATAGCGGTCATTCTCTGCCACCCTGTAACAGGGTATCTCGCCGTTGATGATGCGTGTAAAGATTGATGCCATAATATCTTGTTTTCAGATTGATATTTCAATAATCTCAAACGGGATGGTGCCTGCCGGTACCTTAACCTGTACCACGTCACCCACTTTTCTGCCCATCAATCCCTGAGCGATGGGTGATGTGGCAGCGATTTTCCCCTCCTTGAGGTTGGCTTCGCCTTCAGGCACAAGCTGATATTCCATCAGTGAACCGTTTGCCTTATTGAGGATCCTGACCTTATTGAGGATCTGCACCGTTTTGGTGTTTATCCTGGAGCCGTCAATAATACGTGACCTGGCTACCATGTCTTCGAGCCTGGCAATCTTCATCTCAAGCATACCCTGTGCCTCCTTGGCAGCAGAATATTCTGCGTTCTCTGTAAGGTCGCCCTTATCGCGCGCATCGGCAATCATTCTGGCAATAGCCGGCCTTTCATTACGGAGCAGGTCAAGCTCTTCTTTCATTTTCTGGAGCCCTTCTTCCGTTACATAAACAAATTCCGACATAATTTCTCGTAAATAGGTTAAAAAATAAGAAGAATCCCGGCATTACCGGAACTCTTCAAAGAACAAATATAAAGAATTTTTAATTAAAAAACAAATCCCTTCCGTTCAGTAATTATCAGGAAATCAACGTGAGTACTCTTTTCTGTCAAGAACTGCTGAATAGATCACAGCCTTTTTCAGGTCAAATCCTTCCTTATGAATATCAGCGCCGGGCAGGGCTTCATAATCATAGCCCGGAGCGTCACCTATCTCACTGTCTGATATCTCAGTATGAATGAATTCATCGATAGCTGACTCGCCCAGTGCAGACACACCTTCTGAAGCGAAAGCGGCAGCCATTGAATCTGCTATTGAGCCCTCACGGGCGAAGGCTTCGCCCATTCCGGATGCGATCGATCCCTCGCTGCTGAAAGCGCCCGCAAGGTCATCCCCGGTGTTTCCCTCGCGGCTGAAATCACGGGCCATCGGTTCATCGTATCTTCCCTCCAGGGTTTGTCCGGCCGGAATGGTCCATGGTGAAGGTTTGGGGACGGATCTCTCCTGCCTGACGGTGGAAGGTGCCGGTCTCTCCTGCCTCATTGTTGAAGGTGCCGGTCTGGTGGTTTGTGCCGTGGTTCTCACCGGGGGCTTTGTGGTAACTGTACCCGGTTTGCGCTGCGCCGGTTTCGGTGTGCCCTGTTTCTTCTTGCCCTTACCCTGGAATGATCCTGCCAGGGCAATAAGCCCCAGCACTATATAAAAAATCAGGCTGCCAACATCTTCCATCTGCTTCAGTATTTTTTTACCTTGTGTTGCTTGATCTTCGGCTGTTTCTTTGGATTTACCGTCTTTGCCTTCTTCTTTTGCTGCTTCAGCACCGGTTGTTTCGAGGGGTCATTGATCTTCGACTTCGCCTTCTGCTTCTGCTGTTTCATTTCAGGCTGTTTAGAAGGATCCTTGGTCTTCGGCTTTGGTCCGGCCCGGTCAGGCGCCGGCTGTTGTGGTTTCTTCAGCTCCGGCTCCGTCTGCTCCCTGCGCTGTTTCTGCCTTTTAACCTTGTATTTGTCAGCAGTGTTCCTGCTGTTGTTCTCCATCCGCATCTTCGTCTCCTCGCTCTGGATTTGGTAATGCCTGTCTCTCAGCTGTTTAAGGGCTTTTTCATCTTCCTTTTCCCGCCTTGCTTCCTTCCTGGCCTGTTCCTTCATCGCTTTTGCAGCTGCCTTGCTCTCACCGCTCTCCTTCACAGGCTTGCTGCGACGCGATTTGCCGAAGGTCTCCCTCTCAAACCGTTTAGTGGCATTCTTCTGGGCATTGCACTCGGTTACCTGCACCACAAAAAGCAGAACGATTACCGCTGATACAAACCTTAATAATACTAACCCTCTCTTCATTTCGTTTTTCAGTTAGCCGCGTCAGACTGGAAATAACTACATTTACAGAAACGGAAGCAAGCCCATGTCAGTTTCAAATTTAAGGATTTTTTTGCTCATTTCTCTGTTCACACTGCCTATAATCTCCTGTGACAGGGATAAGAACGATGTGATCCCTGACATCACGGTTGACTTCACAATCACCGCTTCCGATCCGGAGTTTTATGATCTCTTCTATGCTCCAGGCACCAGCGTCCTGATCTCCTCTGCGCACAGGTACTTAGGGCAGGGAACTGCCGGTTACGATGGTAACGGCATCATCATCTACAATGCCAGCGAAGGTCTCTTTTACGCATATGACCGCACATGTCCTCATTGTTTTGTCACTGATGACGTAAGTGTTGCGGTTGATGTGGACGGGATATTCATCAGTTGTCCGAGATGTTCTACAGACTACGCCATTGGATCATCAGGTCTGCCCCTGAACGGGCCCGGTCAGTATTATCTCAAGAATTACCGCACCTCCTTCACCGGCTACAGTGTGAGGGTCTGGAACAGGAGATAGGCTGTTCTAGTACCTGTAATGGTCAGGCTTGTACGGACCCTCCTCAGGGACGCCTATATAATCAGACTGGGCTTTGGTCATCCTGGTAAGGCTTACGCCGAGCTGTGCAAGATGCAGGCGTGCCACCTCCTCATCGAGTTGCTTGGGAAGCCTGTAAACACCGATTGCGTGGTCCTTGGTCCAAAGCTCAAGCTGCGCCAGCGTCTGGTTGCTGAATGAGTTGCTCATCACGAATGATGGATGACCCGTGGCACAGCCAAGGTTTACAAGCCTGCCCTCGGCAAGAAGGAAAATGGCATGGCCGTCAGGGAACACATACTTGTCAACCTGCGGCTTGATATTGATCTTACTGATGCCTTTGTATGCATTCAGCGCATCAACCTGTATTTCGTTGTCAAAGTGCCCTATGTTGCAGACGATGGCCTGGTCCTTCATCTTCTCCATGTGTTCAATGGTGATGATGTCACGGTTGCCTGTTGCAGTGACGAATATGTTTCCTTCGGCGAGGCTCTCCTCTACCGTCCTTACCTCGAAGCCTTCCATTGCAGCCTGGAGTGCACAGATAGGATCAATCTCGGTCACAATGACCCTGGCGCCATACGACCTCATTGACCTTGCAGAACCCTTGCCGACGTCACCGTATCCGCATACGACAACAACCTTGCCTGCTATCATGACATCCGTTGCCCTCTTGATACCGTCAGCAAGTGACTCACGGCAGCCATAGAGATTGTCGAATTTACTCTTGGTGACCGAATCATTGACATTGATTGCAGGCACCAGCAGTTCACCTGCCTCCAGCATCTGGTAAAGACGATGCACACCTGTGGTTGTCTCTTCGGATATGCCCTTCATCTCACTGACTGTCCTGTGCCACTTCTGCGGGTCCTCCTCCAGTATCCTCCTCAGTGTGTCAAGCACTATTGCCTCTTCCCGGCTTGCCGGTTTTGCTTCAAGAACTGAGTGGTCCTTTTCGGCCTTGTATCCCAGATGGACGAGCAGTGATGCGTCGCCTCCGTCATCAACAATCAGGTTCGGGCCTTTCCCGCCGGGGAAGGTCAGGGCCTGTGCGGTACACCACCAGTACTCCTCGAGCGTCTCACCTTTCCATGCAAATACCGGGATGCCGGCAGCGGCAATGGCAGCAGCGGCGTGATCCTGCGTGGAGAAGATGTTACAGCTTGCCCATCTGACATCAGCGCCAAGCTCCCTGAGAGTCTCAATGAGGACGGCGGTCTGAATGGTCATATGGAGCGAGCCGGTTATCCTTGCACCCCTGAGAGGTTTGGAGTCTGAATACTTATGCCTGACTGAGAGCAACCCCGGCATCTCCTTCTCAGCAATCTCTATCTCTTTACGGCCGAATCCGGCAAGTGATATATCCTTTACCCTGTACTGAAGATCGTTGATGATGAATGACATGTTAATGAATTTTTAGGTGTGCAAAGATAACTAAAAAAAGGGATTATTGTTCAGCGGCCCAGCAGTGCGATAGTCATCTCACGGTCTAGGGTCAGCCGGGCTGAGAGTGCATCCACACTTTCGAACTTCATCTCATCACGCAACCGGTGACGGAATGTTACGGTTACCACCTTTCCGTACAGATCACCCTCAAAGTCAATAAGGTGAACCTCGATGGTGCGTACCCCGTCACTGTCAGTGATGGTAGGCCGGTGCCCGATATTAAGCATGGCCATGTGCCTGTCCGGGTCACCCTCAACGGTTGCCTCCACGGCATAGACCCCTGTACGGGGAATGAGTTTGTGTGCAAACAGAGGAGCAATGTTGGCAGTGGGGAAACCCATGTTGCGGCCGATCTTTCTTCCGGAAACCACCCGGCCCCTGATGAAATAATCATAACCAAGCATTGATGCGGCCTTTTCAATGTTCCCCTCCCCGAGCGCCTTCCTGATGAGCGATGAGCTCACAGCCTCCCCTTCAACCATGTAAGCCTCCTCGCGCGTCACCCTGAAATCCATCCTTTCCGCGCACTCGATGATTGTGTTGCTGTCACCTTCATGGCGCCTTCCGAAATGGTGGTTATACCCGGTGATCAGGTGGCGGACCCCGAGATGACGGCAAAGAATGGAACTGACAAATTCCGGGGCGGTCATCCTGCTGAGCTCAGCCGTAAAGGGGATGACCACAAGATGGCCTATGCCTGTCTCCCGTAAGAGCTCCGTCCGTTCTTCAAGGTCAGTCAGGAAGCTCAGATGACCGGTATCGCCGGAAAGGACTATGCGGGGATGGGGATCAAAGGTGACTGCCACTGCATCAGCACCATCTTTTGCGGCCTCCCCGGTCACACGCCGCAGAAGCATCCTGTGCCCAAGGTGAACGCCGTCAAAGACACCCATTGTAATAACCGGATGGTTGAATGAGATGCCTGTATAACCGTGATAGACTTTCATGACCGGATTGTGACATCAAAAATAATAAAATCCTATCTTTATATTGACTGTAACATCAGGGCAAAGAATATGGCAGAAAGATTTTACCAGGTTGATCCGTGGCTTGATCCCTTCAGGGAGATCATAGAAGCGCGGCTTACCTACATCAGTGACCGCGAGAAACTGTTTACCGGCGGCCGTACCCTGACCGACTATGCCAACGGACATCACTGGTACGGTCTGCACCGCTTGCCAAATGGATGGGTCTTCAGGGAGCATGCCCCGAATGCAACTTCAGTCATTCTCACCGGGACATTTTCGGACTGGAAGGAAGACGGGAGGTATGCCCTCAGCCGTACGGCAGAAGGGGACTGGGTGGGTGAGTTCGATGCAGGAATGCTTTCGCACGGCGACCTGTACAAGTTGATTGTCAGATGGAAGGGAGGCCATGGAGAAAGAATTCCGGCCTATGTCACCCGCGCAGTCCAGGATGACGTGACCAAGATCTTCTCGGCACAGGTGTGGAACCCTGAAAACGGGTACGTGATGAAACACAAGGCACCTCCGCCCCCACCCTCACTTCTGGTTTACGAGGCACATGTCGGGATGGCCACCGAAGAAGAACGGACCGGCACATACCGGGAGTTTACCGAAAATGTGCTTCCCCGGGTGAAAAGCCTTGGATATAATACCATTCAGCTCATGGCCATCCAGGAGCATCCCTATTACGGCTCATTCGGCTATCATGTCTCAAGTCTTTTTGCCCCCTCATCACGCTTCGGCACCCCCGATGACCTCAGGGAGCTGATTGATACCGCCCACAAAATGGGTCTGAGGGTAATAATGGACCTGGTTCACTCACACGCCGTGGCAAATATCCTCGAGGGGCTCGGCCTGCTTGACGGTGATCCCGGGCTGTACTTTCATACCGGTTCACGGAGGAAACATGTGGCGTGGGATTCACTCTGCTATGACTACGGCAAACCGGAGGTCAACCATTTCCTGCTGTCAAACTGCAAATACTGGCTTGAGGAGTTCCGCTTCGACGGATTCCGGTTTGACGGCATAACAAGCATGCTTTACTATGATCACGGGCTGGGATCCGACTTCGTTTCTTACAAACAGTACTTTGACGGTAACCAGGACACGGATGCCATCGTCTACCTGACACTTGCCAACAAGCTGATACATGAATTCAACCATGACGCCACCACCGTGGCCGAGGAGATGAGCGGCATGCCCGGACTTGCCGCCTCCGTTGCCTCCGGCGGGATGGGTTTTGACTACAGGCTTGCCATGGGAGTGCCTGACATCTGGATAAAGATGGTAAAGGAGATCCCTGATGAGGAATGGGATCTCGGATACCTGCTCCATGAACTCACCCAGCACCGGGCCGAGGAGAAGGTGGTATCATACTGTGAATCTCATGACCAGGCCCTGGTAGGCGACAAGACCCTGATTTTCAGGCTGGCAGACAAGGAAATGTATACTTCAATGAGCCTCCTCACCCCCAGCCTGATAGTTGACCGGGCCGTGGCTCTCCACAAGATGATCAGGCTCTTCACCTTCATGGCAGCAGGCGGTGGTTACCTCACCTTCATGGGTAATGAATTCGGCCACCCGGAATGGATTGATTTCCCCAGGGAAGGCAACGGATGGAGCTATAAATACGCGCGCAGGCAGTGGAGGCTGGCAGATGATGAACTGCTGAAGTACAGGTTCCTGAATGAATTCGACAGGGCAATGGTTGAGACCGGCAAGAGGCACGGGCTGCCCCGGCTGCAGCTGACAGAGTCACTGTCAGTCAACAATTCTGACAAAATCATTGCATTCAGACGCGGCGACCTTGTGACAGTGATGAACTTCAATCCGACGATTTCCTTTACCGGATACGGAATTCCCGTCAAGGGAAAATTCAGGATCATCCTTGACACCGATGATCCCCTGTTCGGCGGACAGGGCAGGATAGACACAGCCCAGACCTACTTCTCACAACCTGACCAGGGACATTATGGGGTGACGGCTCCGCACCACCTGAAGCTTTACCTCCCTGCAAGAACAGCTGTAGTGCTCCTCCAGGAGAGGGTAAAGACAATCATGGATCTATAGAATCAGTCGACCCATCTCAGCAGGCAGAAATCCTGCCTGTGAGGTAGTTCACTGTGCCTGGCGTAGATACGGATTCCGTAGAAGAAAGTGCCGGCCATCTCCGGTTGGAAATCAACGCTGAATATGACCCGTCCCTTCTTCCTGTTGACATATTTGAACTCGCGGGACGAGAAGAAGGCATGTTCTCCGTTCTTGAGCTGGCGAGTCACCACCAGTTCAACCCCGACATTCTCCACCGGTATATCCTTTATATCGAGTATGATCTCGGTAGAGTAGTTGTGTCCCGAACGGAAGACGTTATTTTCCAGACCCTTAAGGTCGAATTTAACTATCTCGATTTCATCCCATACCTTTGAGATATAGCCTTTCCATCCGGCCAGTTCGCGTGCCAGTGCAAAATTATCAGCTGTTATCCTGCGGCTTCTCTCCCACAGCTTCTTATAGTACCTTGCCATATAGTCGTTGAGCATGCGGCGGGTGGTAAACTCGGGAGCCACCTTGACCATGGTGTTCTTGATGTAGCTGGTCCATTCGCGTGGTATGCCGCTTTCATCCTTCGAGTAGTAGGCCGGAACGATCTCATACTCGAGCATGTTGTAGATGGTTTCGGCGTCAACGTCATCCTGCAGTTCCTGGCTGGTAAAAGTCCGTTTCTTTGGCAGTGCCCATCCGGCGAAGGCATGATAACCTTCTACCCACCATCCGTCGAGGACGCTGAAGTGGATGGTTCCGTTCATTACGGCTTTTTCGCCGCTGGTACCCGATGCTTCCAGGGGTCTTGTTGGCGTATTCAGCCATATATCTGCACCGCGTACAAGGTAACGTGCCATATCCATGTCATAGTTTTCCAGGAAAAGCACTTTCCCCGCGAACTGAGGCATCTGTGATATTTCATTGATTCTCCTGATGAGATCCTGTCCGCCGCCGTCATTTGGATGAGCCTTGCCGGCATAAATGAACTGCACGGGTCTCTCGGGATTATTGACGATTCTCGAGAGACGGTCGAGGTCACGGAACAGCAGGCTGGCACGCTTGTATGTTGCGAATCTCCTGGCAAATGCAATTGTCAGGGCTTTTTCATTGAGGTGAGAGCTGATGTTCATCAGTGTGCGCGGGCTGACATGCCTCTCAAGCATGTCTGACTGGAGGCGCTTGCGTATGTTATCAAACAGGCGCTTCTTGAGCTTCATCTTGGTCTCGTAAACCTTCTCGTCTTCAAGCTGGTATATCTTTGCCCACTGCTCACGGTCACTCAGGTCAAAATGACGCTTGCCGGTGAGTTTCTCATAGACCTGTTCCCACTCGGGAGCCACCCATGTTGAATAGTGAACACCGTTGGTGACATGACCTATGTAAAGCTCGTCACGAAGGTAACCTGGCCAGAGTCTGGAGAACAGCCCGCGTGAAACGTGCCCGTGAAGCTGGCTCACTCCGTTCATCTCCTGGGAGAAGCGGGTGGCGAGGAAGCTCATGTTGAACTTGCGCTCATGATCATCCTGGCAGCGGCCGAGGGCCATCAGCTGATCCCATGTAATATTCAGCCTGGTGTGGTAATGTGAAATATATTTCCTCAGCAGGTCTTCTTCAAAGGCATCATGGCCTGCCGGCACAGGAGTATGGGTTGTAAACAGGGTTGATGCCCTGATAATTTCCATCGACTCCTCAAAGGTCAGGTGCTCATCCTCAATGAGATGACGCATCCTCTCAAATCCTATGAATGCTGAATGCCCCTCGTTGCTGTGATAGACATCAGGTTTTATTCCGATGGCAAGCAGAGCCCGCATTCCCCCAATGCCGAGGATCAGCTCCTGCTTCAGGCGGTTCTCGGAGTCACCGCCATAGAGATAGTGGGTGATTGCCCTGTCCTCAGGTGTGTTATCCTCAAAATCAGTGTCGAGGAGATAAAGCTTAACCTTGCCTACCGGCGCCAGCCACAGCCGGGCCTTCACGGTACGTCCGGGCCATGTAAGCTGTATGGTAAGCTGATTGCCGCTACTGTCCTTCACCGGTTCAACAGGAATCTGCGAAAAGTCCTCAGCCTCATATATAGCCTGCTGTTCACCCCTCGGACCCAGCTTCTGCCTGAAATAACCGTACCTGTAGAGTAACCCGATGCCCGTGATGTTCACGTTGGAGTCACTTGCCTCCTTCAGATAGTCGCCGGCAAGAACACCCAGGCCGCCAGAATAGATCTTCAGGCTTGGGTGTATGCCAAACTCCATGCTGAAATAAGCTACGGAGGGCAACTCCTTGTTTTCAGGCCTGGCAAGATATTCTGTAAACTCCTTATAGATCCTGTCAGAATCATCCAGGAACACCTCGTCGTCTGAAAGCACTACAAGCCTCTTGTAATCGATGGCTTCCAGCAGTCTCTTGGGATTGTGCCCAACCTCCTCCCACAGGGTGGGATCCATCCGGCGGAAAAGGAACTCAGCCTCGCTGTTCCATGACCACCAGAGGTTTGAGGATAGTTCCTTGAGATAGGCAATGCGTTCCGGCAACTCTGATTGCACGTAAATGTCTTTCCAGACCGGAGCCTGGAACGGTTTCCTCATCTGTACCTCGGTAGCTTCGAGTATGCGGGTGTAATCCCTGGGCTGGTCTCTTCTTTCCTCGCTCTTCTCAAGTGCAAAACGGTATGCTTCGCTGTAATAGCTGAACAGAGTGTTCCAGTTGGCTATCCGGGATATCTCCCATGCCTTCTGGCTTGCAGCGGCAGCTTCTTCGGGATTCATATGCATGAACTTGCGTATGAATTCCTCCATGCCGGTTATGACCTCCTTCTCATTGTTGTCAGTACGGTTCAGTACCAGGCATCCGTTGCCGGGTTCCTTGAAATAGGTGTCGACCCACATACCGAATCCGGCAAGGTTGGTTGTCACGGTCGGAACATGGAACATCAGGCTCTCAAGAGGTGTGTAACCCCATGGTTCATAATAAGAGGGATAGAGTGTAAGGTCGAACCCGATCAGCAAATCATAGTATTCCATGTTGAAGATACCGTCATTACCGTTAAGGTATGACGGGACAAATATGACCTTTACTTTTTCGGAGGCTATGTTGTGTATGCCCTCGCGTATCAGTTGGTTCATCACCGGGTCATCATTCACATAATGGAGTCCGTGGGTCAGATATTTGTCGCCTTCGGTAACTATGGTACCATTGGCAAGGGCAGCGGCAAGATCCTGCCTGGGGCCCTTGTGGTATGCAGGCACCAGGATAAATGCAACACACTGGCGGCTGGAATCAGTCTTCCTGTTCACTTCGCCCAGCGCCGAGAGGAAGAGGTCAATGCCCTTGTTCCTGTACTCGTACCTCCCGCTGGTGGAGACGAGTAGGGTGTCGGCCGGCAGGTTATAGCCAAGCAGCGCCTGTGCCACCGAGAGGAGCCTGTCACGTGCTGCACGGCGTGCCTCATCAAAATTCTCAGGGGCGGGAACAAAGGTATCCTCAAAGCCGTTAGGGGTTATCACGTCAGTTTTCTTCCCCAGGAACGCCTCACATTCACGCCCGGTAATCTCACTTACCGAGGTGAAGACATCTGCTTCCTGAGCACTGATCTTTTCAAGTGACTGTTTTGAGGTGACATTAAACTCGTGCGCTGTCTGCACCGGGTTAAACTCCTTAAGGCGACTGTAGAGCTGCCTGTTGTTGCCTGCTATGCTGCGACCGAGAACAGTGGCGTGAGTGGTGAATGCCGTGGCAACCCAGGGGGCATGCTTCTCAAGGTAGAGAACACCCATGCCGGTCATCCATTCATGAAACTGTGCAATCACCCGCGGATATTCACGGTAGAAGTTGGTGAAGCTCTCGATGACTTTACCTGCAGCGTAACCGAATAATGCAGGCTCAATGTAATCCCACTGCCCTGAAATGCTGTCAAGCTTGTATGTCTCCCAGAAACGGGCGAAGATCTCATTCTGCTGTCCGAAGTAGGGCGTGAAATCGACCAGCATTACGCGCGGATTGCCCATGATGTTCCAGCGACCGGTTTTTACTATCAGCCCCTCCTGTGCCGCCACGGTCTTCCATGACTGGAACATCGTGTCATCAGGTGTGAACTCCGGATTGGACTTGTCGTCCCTCCATACATCAGGGCCGATCAGTATATAGTTATCTCCAAATTCATAGGTTACGTTAAGCGCCTTGGTTGAAATGACTGTATAAATTCCTCCTACCTTATTGCATACTTCCCAACTTGTTTCGAATAAAAAATCAGCTTTCATTTCCATATAATTAATAATCAATTAATACGCACGAGGCGCAGTTATGTTGCACATAGATTTAAACCCCGGTTATTATTTGCGGCCGGATTTCTTCCTGGCGGCAACCTTTTTCGTGACTGCCTTTGCAGCAACGGTCTTGCTTTTTGCGGCTGTCTTCGGGGCAGTCTTTTTTGATGCTGCGGCCCCCGGCTTTGTTCTTACCACCGGCTTCTTTTCAAGCCTGGCCAATTTCTCCTGAAGCTCGGTGATCATGTGATCACGTTTCTTAATATCCGCTGAGAGGCGGTTGACCTCCTCATCGTGTATGTTGAGCGGGCAGACTGTATTGAGTCTTATCTCGAAGTCACTCAGCACGTTCATGTAGTTCATGAATGCCTGGTACGGGTTCTCGTAAGGATTGAAATAGGCATGAACAGCGCCGTCAGAGAAGAACTTCGTTGACATGTAGTAAAAATGGTCACTCGACTGCAGGTAAACCCAGTCGCGCATCAGCTGTTCATTATTGCATCTGCCCACCCTGTCGGAAAGGCTGTACAGCTTGTTTACGGCTGCTGTCTGCAGCTCATTGCCCATCCATGCGGTGAGGTCCCTCTCCTCGTCAGCCCATGATATGGGTGACGGAACATGCAGGAGAGACACCGGCTGATAGTTGTCTGCCACCTCTGAAACCGTCATGAAATTAAATGGCGTTTTCTTTATTATTGTTTCGGGTAAATGTTTCAGGAAATCAAATATTCCCGTCTCCTTTTTCTGATGTTCTCCGAAGGTCTCGTAATCCATGAAAACATTAATCAGTTCGGAGGTAGATGCAAGTCCTTTTATCCAGCCGGCATATTTCTCGGCTGTCAGGGGATAGCTTGACCACTCTTTGCTGGAGAAGCGGAAGGCTATGTCATCACTGAGGGTGTAGTTTCTCAGCAGGACCTTCAGCCTGGGATTAACGGCATTGCAGTAAAGGTAGTTGGGTGATTTCCAGCCAAGGATATGCTTAGCCCCCTCTGTTACAACGGCCTTGTAGCCCAATTCTGCCATCCAGCTTCCAATCTCGTCGGAATAGATAAGTTCGGTATTTCGGATGGAAGTTGGTTCATACCCGATATACTCCATCATTTTTTCACGGTGCACCCTTACCTGAAGCTCATATCTCTCCCTGCTCATGAGTGATGCCAGTGAATGTGAGTTGGTCTCGGCCAGGAACTCAACGCATCCCGTTTCTGCAAGTTCCCTGAAGGAAGCGAGCACCTCCGGGGCATATAGCCTGAACTGGTCAATAACGATTCCCGTCAGGGAGAATGTGACCCTGAACTTTCCCTTGTGCTTTTTTACAAGGTCAAGGATTATCCTGTTTGCCGGCAGGTAGCAGTTTGTGGCTATCTTCCGCAGGATAGACTCATTCATGAAATCGTCATAGTAATAGTGTTCATGCCCCATCTCGAAGAAACGGTACCGTCTGAGCCTGAATGGCTGATGAACCTGGAAGTAAAGGCAAATTGCCTTTTTCTGTGATGTGCTCATATCTTTTATCTTGTCTGTTGCAAAACCTCTGAATAAATACTCTTAACATGGCCGGCGGCCTTTTCCCACTTGAGCTTGTCGACCTCTTCCTTGCCGTTCATGATGAACATCCTCGAGAGAGCCGGATAGGTCAGGATGCCATAAATGGCATCGGCCATTGCTTCAATGTCCCAGAAATCAACTTTCACTGCATGCGTAAGCACCTCTGCCACACCGCTCTGTTTGCTGATTATTACCGGCACGTTTGACTGCATGGCTTCTAGCGGAGATATGCCGAATGGCTCCGAAACCGATGGCATCACATATACATCACTCATTCTCAGCATGGTAAAGACATCATTGCCACGCAGGAAGCCGGTAAAGTGGAACCTGTCAGTAATTCTCAGTGCAGCGGCATGACGCATCATCCGTTCCATCATGTCACCAGAGCCGGCCATAACGAACCTGACGTTTGGCATTCGCGAAAGGACCATCCTGGCAGCCTCGATAAAGTATTCCGGACCCTTCTGCATGGTGATACGGCCGAGGAAGGTAACTATCTTGTCATCATAGGCCCTCTCGGGGACATCGAGCTCAGAATGATGCAGCGGTTCCACGGCATTGTAAACCGTCTCGACCTTTTCCGGGTCAACGTTGTATTTGTTTATTACAATGTCACGGGTAAGGTTGCTGACAGTAATGATTTTGTCAGCTGCATCCATCCCCTCCTTTTCCATGCCGTATACCACAGGGTTGACATTTCCTCCGCTGCGGTCGAAGTCAGTGGCATGCACATGGATGACCAGCGGCTTGCCGGAGACGGCCTTTGCAGCTATTCCTGCCGGATAAGCCAGCCAGTCATGCGCGTGAATGATATCAAACTCCTGTTCTGACGCAATTACCTGGGCCACCACCGAATATTTGTGAATTTCATCCATAAGAGAAGGGCCGTAGGTTCCCGAGAAGTCAACCTTGCCGTGCTCATTTGTCCTGACGAGCACATCGGTATCAGCCACCTCGCCGCGGGTTATCTTCCAGAACTCCTCGGGGTCAGTATATGGCACCAGTTTGGAGAAGACCTCAATTTTTTCCACAGGTCTCTGGAAATACCTGTATTTAACCTTCTTGAAGGCCACGGGCACGGTGTTGGCACCAATGAGTCTGACAATGCTCTGGTCTTCATCACCGTAAGCTTTCGGGACCACGAAGATGACTTCAATATCGCGGTGGGCTGCCAGACCGCGGGTGAGGCCAAAGCTGGCTGTTCCCAATCCCCCTGCTATATGAGGAGGGAACTCCCATCCAAACATCAGGACACGCATATCATTTGTTATTTTCTGGATAATTCTTTTCAAGCAGGGTGAAGATGCGGAGAATCTCTCCCACGCTCCACGCCTGTGATATCGCCCCCCTTGGTGAATGCGGCGGATCACCATCGTAGATTTCCGAGATGGTTGAAATGCCGGCTTCAGTCAGTGTTTCCTCGAATCCCGTTATAAGCTTTCTGACGCGTGATACGCCGCCCTCGCCGTAGACCCTGAGCCATCCGTCGCAGAACGGGCCGAGCAGCCACGGCCATACGGTACCCTGGTGGTAAGCATTGTCACGCGTGGCCTGGTCGCCGCAATAAATACCCTTATATCCCTCATCCGAGGGCGAAAGTGTGCGCAAACCCCTCGGTGTGACAAGGATCCTGTTTACAATATCCAGGATGCTCTTCATCTGGTCACGTGTCAGCATGGCATACGGAAGCGAGGTGGCGATGACCATATTCGGTCTGATCTGCATGTTTCTCATCTCCCTGTCATTCACATAATCGGCCAGGTATCCGTGCTCCTCATCCCAGAAGGTTTCGATGAATGACCTGCTGATCAGGTCAGGCAGTTTTTCCCACTCCTTCACGAAAGCCCTGTCGCGTGCGCCCCGGGCACAGTCAAGCGAATAGCAAACCGCATTGTACCACAGGGCATTTATCTCAACTGCATAGCCTTCACGCGGAGTCACCGGAACACCGTTCACCACGGCATCCATCCATGTAAGTGCCTTGCCCGGAGCGCCTGAGTATATCAGGCCGTTTTCCCTCATGTGAATGCCGAAGGAGGTTCCGGCCCTGTAGGCATTGAGCACATCCTTCATAGCAGCACCGTACCGCTTCCATGTCTCTTTAGGATCAAGTCCGTAGTTCCACAGTGCCTGGAAGAACCAGAGCGGTGCATCAACGCTGTTGAATGCAGGATTGTCATTGTCACCCATGTTCGGGAAGAGGCCGCCCTTCATCCGGCGTACCTGCGTGTCAATCACCGCTGCGTAAAGATCTTCTGATTTCCTGGCCAGCGCCAGACCGGGCAATGAGATGAAGGTGTCACGTCCCCAGGACCCGAACCAGTGATACCCTGCGATAATGTTGGTGTCATTTCCGCGCTTCTCAATGAACTGCTGTGCAGCATTGCGAAGGCAGTTGCCGAAGTTGCTTCGCGGAATCTTGGTGGCTACTGTGCGGGTGAATTTGGCCTTCAGCCCTGCATGCTTCTCTTCCCTGGTTGAAATGGAAAAGACTATAACGTCTCCCTTTGAAGCGGTCATCTCGAAAAAGCCCGGGACAAACAGATCTTCCGAATAGTCATATCCGCGTTTCTGCTCCTCAACATACTCTACCCCGAGGTACCAGTCGGGCACCGGCACGAACTCAGCCTTGCATGACAGCTGCATATGAAGGTAAGGGAAGCCTTCATACATCCTGATCTTAACACCGTGAGGCACCGGCTCGGTCCGGGTACTGGCCCACATATTGGCATGGGTCAGCTGATGAATGCTCCTGAAGGTCAGGAACGGCCTCAGCTGGAGAATTACAGGCTCATCCGTGTCAATGATGGTGTACCTTACCAGCAGTTGCTCCTCGTAATGGACCAGGATGCGCTCCTGCTTCATGATTACATTGCCCACCCTGTAGGTCATCCCGGGAATATCCTGAATATCAAAGTCCTCCACATATTTGTGTCCCTTCGGGCTGTAGTGGTCACCATGATACTTGTGGATACCTGTGTTGAAGCTCTGACCGTTACTGACTACTGTGGAGTCGATCGATGAGAGGAGGACATGCCTTTCGCCTCCCATGGCATCAACGGGGCATACAAGCCAGCCGTGATATTTGCGGGTATTGCATCCGACTATGGTAGTGGACGAATAGCTTCCGGCCCTGTTGCTTCGCAGAATTTCGCGGGTCAGGGAATATTCCAGGTTAACTACCTGTGCCTTGTCAAATTTAATGTATCCCATATTTTCAGGAGTTCTGTTTTGCTGCTAAAGAAAAGCAGAAGAATTAACTCTATTAATTTAATAACAAATCGTTTCAGGTGCAAAGAAAAGCAAAAAAATCAGATTAATTATGTGCCGGCTGATGACAAGCCTGTCCATAAAGGCTCTGAAAAATAGATATCTTTGCACTCCTGAAGGAGAACCAATGCGAGGTAAAATGGTTCGACCGGAATGACGGAAATTTAACAGGGACCTTTAAAGTTGTTTTATGTAATACCTTACAATATGGGCAAAAAAGTAATTCTGATGCTGTTTTGTGCTTCTGTTCTGATATCCGGATGCAAGCGTGGAAGTTTCAGTATCAGCGGGACAATAGATGGTGCCGGAGATGGTGAATATCTGCTGCTGAAGGAGGTTAAGCCAGGCATCCTGGAACCGGTTGACTCGGTGGTACCAGGGAAGGACGGAAGGTTCAGCTTCAGGTCGGAGACCGGGTGGCCGGCCTTTTTCATGCTCAGCATGGATGATGATGACTTTCTCACCATGCTCATCGCACCGGGAGAAAAAATAGAGGTGAAAGCTGCGCGGAATTCAATGGCCAGACCATCCTCGGTGACTGGATCCGAGGGCACTTCGGTTATTCTCGGCTTCAGGAAGGATCAGGATGAGGTGGTTGCCGGGCTTAAGAAACTCACCGATACCTACAATGACAGTATCGACAGCCCCCGCCGTCCGCTGCTGATGGACAGCCTCGACAGGCGTGCTGCCGATATTGTGGCCGGCTTCCGTGCAAGGGCTTTGACTCTCCTTAACGAAAACAGGTCATCAATGATCCCGGTTTACCTGCTGAACCAGCATGTAGTGCCGGGACTGGAGCTCTTTGAACCGGCAAAGAACCCTGAGCTCTTTTACAGTGTCGATTCGACATTGTATGCCCTTTACCCTGAGTCTGACCTGGTGCTTGACCTGCATTCGTTCGTAGCCGGTCTGCGCAAGAGCGTCTCCGTGGGCAGACAGGCCGGCGAGCCTCCGGTGCCCGGTGAATTGCTCCCTGACATAGTCCTCCCGGACCCTGACGGTGACACGCTCAGCCTGTCATCTTTGAGAGGAAGGGTGGTGCTGGTTGATTTCTGGGCTGCATGGTGCCCGCCATGCCGCGAGGAGAATCCCAACCTGGTAAGACTCTATGACATGTACCACTGGAAGGGATTTGATATCTTCCAGGTCTCACTTGACCTCAGGAAGGAGGACTGGCTCGAGGCAATAAGAAATGACAGGCTGGGACGCTGGAAGCATGTAAGTGACCTCCGTTACCGCGACTCGGAAGTGGTGAAGCAGTTTGGCCTGACCGAAATACCGGCCAGCTTCCTCATTGACCGTGAAGGAAGGGTGACAGCCGTTAACCTCAGGGGCGATGACCTTCAGAAAAAGCTGGAGGAACTGCTGGAGGCACAGTAACCAATGCTGATTTTTAATTTAATTTGTACCGGAAATATCAAAAAGGAATGAAGAGATTTTTGCCTGTGCTCCTGGCCGCACTTCTTCTGGCAGGCTGCAACAACGATAATAAAGTGATAATGAAGGGGGCCTTTACCGTGCCGGCAGAAGGTATGGTATACCTTGACCAGTCTGAAGTGGACCGGAGCACCAGGGTCGACTCAACCGAAATAAAGAGGGGACGGTTTAAATTCGTCACCGAAGTGACCGGCCCGGAGTTCTACCAGTTGAGATTCCCCGGCAATGAGTTCGTGGCGCTGCTGGTAATGCCGGGGGAGAATATCTCCCTCGAACTCGGGAAAACGCCAGTTGCAATGAATTACACCGTGCAGGGCTCACCCGGATCGGCAGATATACGGCTGCTTGACCAGCAGCTGCTGGTGACCAAAACCAGGCTCGACTCAGTCAGAAATATCTACAATGCCCTCAGCATCGATGATCTGGCTGTCCGCGGCCCTGAGCTTCAGAAGACATACACGGAAGCTGTTGAGGCACAGCGGAAGTTCAACATTAAATTCGTGGTGGAGCATATAAGCTCAATGTCGTCAATACAGGCTCTTTACCAGAGGCTTGACGAAAACACCTATGTCCTTTATCAGCCCCGCGACCTTCAGTACCTGAAGATCGTATCCGACTCACTGTCGGTCCGGTATCCGGTCTCGCGCCATGTGCGCGCACTTAAGGAAAACGTCACCTCGGAGCTGAACCAGATGTATATTGACAGAATCTCCGACCTTGCCATGCAATTGCCGGAAACCAAGTCCTCACCGGAACTTCCTGACATCAACGACAAAATGGTCGGTGTTTCGTCATTGAAGGGAAAATATGTGCTGGTCTCATTCTGGAGCACCACTTCGGAGGCTTCGATGAATCAGCTGCCGCTTCTCAGGTCGATTTACAACGACTATCACAGGAAAGGACTGGAAATCTACCAGGTCAGTCTCGACACGGACCCCGAGAGATGGAAAAGCGTGGTACGCTTTGAGGAGATACCGTGGATCAGCGTCAGGGAACCTGACCCGGCAAATCCGATTTATGCACGGCTGATGAATATCACCTCCCTCCCCTCAAACCTGCTTTATGACCCGCAGGGCAACATAGTCAACACCAACCTGACAGGGCGCAATTTGCTTATCAGGATGGACCAGTTATTCAACCAATAGATTCGATTTGGAAGGCCGGAAAACATATTTTGCTTCTGACTTTCACCTGGGACTGGCCGCCGGGACCGATCCTCATGAACGCGAGCAGAGGGTGATAGCATGGCTTGACCGGGTGTCAGCAGATGCAGAGTCTGTCTGGCTGCTGGGCGACGTGTTCGACTTCTGGTGGGAATACAGGAAGGTGATTCCGAAAGGATTCACAAGGTTTCTGGGCAGGCTGGCCTCTCTGACTGACAGCGGAATCGGGGTACATATCTTTACAGGTAACCATGACATGTGGATGAAAGGCTACCTGGCCGAAGAATGCAGGGTGACGGTGCATTATGAGCCGCATATCACCACCATCGGAGGGGAACTGTTTTACATGGCCCATGGCGAAGGACTGGGAAGCAGAAGGATCGGAGGCAGGCTGCTATTCGGCCTCTTCCGCAGCAGGATCGCACGTGTTCTCTTTTCTGCCCTCCACCCTCGCTGGGGAGTGGCTATAGGACATGCATGGTCAAAGAGCAGCAGGCTGGCCAAGCATGTATCTCTTCCGTTCATGGGTGAGGAGAAGGAAGACCTCGTCAGGCACACAAGAAGTGTTGCAGCCGGCGGATGCAGGGCAAAGTACTACATCTACGGGCACAGGCACCTGCCACTGACATATGATGAGAATGGGAGAAGGATGATAATCCTGGGCGACTGGTTCAGCTGCCGTGAGAGTTATGCCGTGTATGACGGAAAGGAGCTCACGCTGGTCACCCTGCAATGATGTTTCATTACCGGCATCGCCGGCAATTCTGACAATTATAAGATTACTTCAGATTAACCCGCCAAGGGTGACTTGAATCCCTTTGCCCTCACCCTGACGGTTATGGTATAATAGGCATATTCGTCATTCACATCGTCGAACTTGTAGGTAAGCCTGTTCCCTGACCTGCGGGCCATTTCCAGCAGACCCATGTAGCCGGTGGAAATCTTTGACATATCCTGTCCCATCAACGCCACCTTGAGCAGTTTCTTAAGCCCTTCCTCATCATACCTGTTTACCATGTCAAGTTTCTGGGTAAGATGATCAGTATCGCTTCTCCTGATCAGGTTTCCTGAGGTGATTATGAATGATGCCGATGTTTTACGTATCATGGCCAGGGGGATGCCGTAGTGCTTCTCAGCCTCAAAGCCCGGGCTATGCTGAGCCACATTCTGAAGCAGCTCAATGAGTGTGGCGAAAACGCGCTTGTGGAGGTTCTGTTCCAGTTCGGCCTCGCGCATTGTTGTCTCGCTGAAGTTCAGCAGCTCCTTGCTGATGGCATGGGTCATAGGCCCTGCCCAGATGAAGAAGATATTGTTTGACTTCATCATCCGCTCCAGTTGCACTATCCTTTTAGAGTCAAAAGCGCTCTGATCCTGTGCGGGCTCTGTCATCCCCTTACCGCCGGAATCGATGGTCTTGCTGAGAATGAAATAAGAATACTTCTCATCTATCGGGTAGAAATCATAGTCAAGCCTGTTTCCCGTCTTGCGGGCCATCTCCATCAGGCCCAGTCCTGCCCCGCCCTTCTTGCCGATTTTGGTATCCTGGAGCATGGTTCTGTAGACCTCCCGTATCTTGTCCGGATCAAGGCTGTTGATCTTATGAAGGTTACTTCTGAGACCCCTGACCTCGCTCTTTTTGAGCGCATTGCCTGTGCTGACGGTGTAGCCGTCGGGGGTCTTGCTGTAAACAACCAGGGAGGTGATGTCTTCACTCCGGGTGATGCCGTGTCTGGTTATGTTCTGGAGGTTTTCGAGGACGAACATGAAGAGCCGTTTGCGGCCCAGCATGCTGAAGTCAGAGAACTCCATCTCACGTTCCAGCAGGGTCAGAAGGCTGACGGAGTTATCTCCTGTCACCTCTCCCCGGTAGGCGAACATCAGATGTTCGTCTGAAAGCTTCTGCCTTAATTTGTTAATTAGTTCCATACATTCCGACAAAATGAAGTACCAACATTCCCCGGAGACAAATTAAATAAAAAGAAATGTCACTAGCTACAGTTGGCATAAATTTCAGCCTGCCCAGCCCTCCCGGTCGAGGTTTCTGTAATTGATGGCTTCGGACAGGTGGTCAGGCCTGATGGTGTCCGAGTGGTCGAGGTCGGCTATTGTCCGGGCTACCTTAAGTATGCGGTCATAACAGCGGGCTGACAGTCCGCGTTTCTCCATCGCTGCCCTCAGGAGCCTTCCTCCGGCGTCATCTATATGGCAGTGTCTGCGTATCAGGGCCGGGGTCATCTGTGCATTGGAGTGTATGCCGTCATTGCCGGCAAAACGTTCTGACTGTATTTCCCGGGCCTTAACCACCCTTTCTCTTATCACTGATGAATTTTCTGTCTTAGCTGTCACCGAAAGATTCTGATAGTCAACCGGCACCACTTCAATGTGAATATCTATCCTGTCAAGCAGGGGCCCTGAGATCCGGCTCATATATCTCTGCACCATTCCGGGTGCGCAGGTGCATTCCCTCACCGGATGGTTATGAAATCCGCACGGGCAGGGATTCATTGAGGCGATGAGCATCACCGAGGCCGGGAAGTTGCAGCTCAGCCTGGCACGGGCTATGGTGATAACCCTGTCTTCCAGCGGTTGCCGTAAAACTTCCAGCACACTTCTTTTGAACTCCGGCAGCTCATCGAGGAAGAGTATGCCGTTATGGGCCAGGCTGATCTCCCCAGGCTGGGGCACGGGGCCCCCGCCTACAAGGGCTATGTCAGACGATGTATGGTGCGGACTGCGGAACGGTCTGCAGGTCATCAGCGGAATATGATTGTCGATCTTGCCTGCCACCGAATGGATCCTGGTGGTTTCCAGCGCCTCCTCAAGGGTAAGAGGCGGGAGAATGCCGGGCAGCCTGCGGGCAAGCATCGTCTTCCCGGAACCCGGCGGACCAATCATGATGGCATTATGGTTTCCTGCGACAGCCACCTCGAGGGCGCGCTTGACATTCTCCTGGCCCTTCACATCCGCAAAATCAGTGTCATAGACATTTCCCTCGCGGCTGAAAAGCTCCCTGAGGTTGACTGTGACCGGCGCCGGAGTAGTGTCACCCCTCAGGTAACCCAGAACCTCGCCAAGAGTATTGACACCGTAGATATCCAGTCCCTCTACTACAGCTGCTTCGGGCGCGTTGAGTGCCGGCACCATCATGCACCTGAAGCCCTCCTCGCGGGCCCGCAGTGCCATGGGGAGCACTCCGCGGACAGGCCGTACCACCCCGTCGAGCGACAGCTCACCGGTAAGAAGCATGCCGTCAAGACAGTTGCCGCTTACCATCTCCGAAGCCACCAGTATGCCTACAGCCAGGGGCAGGTCATATGACGAACCTTCCTTCCTGATATCGGCAGGGGCCATGTTGATTATCACCTGCCTCCCCGGCCAGTGAAGTCCCACAGCCCGGAGGGCTGATTCAATCCGCTGCTGGCTCTCCTTGACGGCAGTGTCCGGCAAACCGACAAGCATATAGCGGACACCGCGGGTGACATCCACCTCAATGGTAACCGGGGCAGCCTCAATACCGGAAACGGCAGCGCTGAAGGTCTTGACCAGCATGACTCAGTCTTTATGTTGCACAATAAAAGGAGGAAATGCAGCATAAATTTAAGCAATCGGAATATAAGATGCAACAGTCAGTGGAAGAAAACCAGGGCTGGCTCCACGGTGTCAGTCGTCAGGGCGGCCAAAGGTTCAGTTCTCCGCATCCCCAACGGAGCTTTGCATTTTTAGCCCCAAGTCGTCAGGATGGCCAAACTTCCCGTTCTCTGTATTCTCGAGAGTCTGTCAGATTCCGCGAATTACCGGCTCCTTCCCTGTTTCTCCCCTGATTTGTGCAGGATCACTTCTACAGGTGAAATTGTAACCAGGCAGCCTTTGGGTAGCGACTCCAGCTCAGGGGCTATTACCTCATAGAATGTTCTTAATTTTTCTTCCGTATCGATCAATTCCACTACCACCGGCAGTTTTTCCGTAAGCTCCCAGAACTTTGAAGAGTGGATATGGCTGCTCAGCCCGTAACCCATCATTCCCCTGTAAACTGTTGCCCCCGAGATTCCAGCTTCTCTGGCGCGAAGGACAACAGCCTCATAAAGTAACTGAGAGCCAAGCCTGTCAGTGGAGCTGGCAAACACTTTTAAAACCGAATTGGGTTTCTTTTCCATGATCAGAGGAGATTAGTTGTCACATAGCCCAGGTAAACAGCAAGGAATCCGAGGAAGATACTTAGCCCTGTATAGAGAAGGACTGTCAGTAACTGACCGTTGTGCATCAGCATCAGGTTCTCTCCGGTGAAAGTTGAAAAGGTAGTGAATCCGCCGCAAAGGCCAACCATCAGGAAGAGTCTCCACTCCGGGCCCGGGATCATGCTTTTTTCAGCAATGCCGGTCAGAATCCCGATCAGGAAACTCCCGGTCACGTTCACCAGCAGGGTACCAACCGGTATTGAATGGAAAGTGACAGTGAGGTTCAGGTGGGAAACCAGGTAGCGGGCAATACTGCCTATGAAGCCACCGGATCCGATGATTAGCAGGTTTTTAAGCATGGATTAAAAATCTGCTGTAAATGTAATTCAATAATATGAATGTTATTTCCCGGTAAACTATTCCTCCAGGTATCCGAATTTCCCGTTCTCCACATCCTCGAAAGCCTGGTAGATTTCGGTTCGTGTGTTCATTACGAAAGGTCCGTGGGCGGCAATTGGTTCCATGATTGGTTCGCCGCTGAGGATCAGGACGATGGAATCTTCCTCTGCTTCTATTGTGAACTGCCCGCCATCGTTGGCGAACAGGACGAAATAATCGGCGGGAGCCTTCACCGAACCGTTGACCAGTACCCGGCCCTCGATGATCAGGGCGGCAGTATTGTAATGTGAAGGAAATTCAAAATCCGCTTTTCCCCCGGCATTCAGCCTGGCATTCATCAGTGCCATTGGTGTAAAGGTTGAGGCAGGTCCTTTCGTTTCACGGTATGACCCTGCGATGACTTCAATAATGCCCTGA
>JADFDS010000041.1 GCA_018262715.1 Bacteroidota bacterium | reverse complement strand
TTGCCTGAACCATCCCGTATGCACGAATGGCCTTCCTGATAGATCCAGGGTGAACTTCTTTTTTCATGTGAACAGAGGTCGTTGCAATTATTCCCTTTATCTCGGGTAAATTGGAATACAAAAGCAACCGTATGAGAGACTGTGTATCATCAGGTTCATTTTCAACATCTGTCAGGATGATTACCCTCTGCTTCTGTTGTTCCTGTGCGCCAAGATCCCAGGGGATAAGCATAAGCGCTGCCATCAACATTGCGGAGAATACTCCTGTGAATTGCTCTGACCGCATATTATATTGATTTAGCTCTGTTCATAATAAGATGAACCGGGAAATCACGGTAATTGTAAAACTCATAAAAATTAATTGAAGACAGGTTCATTTTATATGCAAATGATGACTGAAATTTAAAAGTCGATGATAAAAGAGTTAAAATAATTTAATTCCCCGTGAATGATAAACCGGCATGATGAAGGCACAAGGGAATGTAATGGAATCTGCCGCGTAATATGCAGACTCTCCGGACTTTAGGTTTTCGACCGTGCAACCTGTCATCTTTCCAGCCCGTAAAAAATGATGCAATTTTCTCCTGTGATACCGGTACGGAGATCATCCGACATTCCAGAGATATACTCTTCGACAATACCAACAACGTCCTGATATTCTCCTGCCAGCCTGCATACGGGCCAGTCGCTTCCGATCATAAGCCTTTCAGCGCCAAATGCTTCAAAGACAACATCGAGATATGGTTTGAAGTCTTCATGATCACAGTTCTTCGATTCAGCCTCCGTGACCATTCCCGACAACTTGCACCAGACATTTTCATTCTGCGCCAAACGCGTGATGTCTTCACGCCACGGACTGACAACATTGTTTCTTATCAGTGGTTTGGAGATGTGATCAAGGACAAATTTCTGTTCGGGAAAAAGTGACACAAGAAGCTGTGCTACAGGCAAATGCTTAGGGAAAAGGAGAAG
This sequence comes from Bacteroidota bacterium, assembly GCA_018262715.1. Taxonomy (GTDB): domain Bacteria; phylum Bacteroidota; class Bacteroidia; order Bacteroidales; family VadinHA17; genus SR-FBR-E99. The sequence goes on along the minus strand of JADFDS010000041.1, from coordinate 148,955 downwards.
GTCGAATGTTAGGTCATACTCCTTCAGGATACTGATACCTTTTAAGAAGTCGTCGTGAAGCATGAAACTGTCAGCAGGTTCGTCATGAATGACATGTCTTAGTCCGACGAACTTTTCATTTCTGCAGAAATCATCCATTTGCCGCCTCAAATCATCTTTGCCTGACAGGTCAGCCCAGCCAACTACTCCCCTGATGAAATCATGTTTTCCTGCCAGCTCCAGCAGCCATCGGGTTTCTTCAACACTCTGCCGGGCCTGGACAGCCACTGATCCCGAATATCCGGCTTTGATAAGCTCATTACAAAGGTCTTCCGGAGTATAGTTGCGCTTCAGTATATCCATATTGTGGCCTATCCAGCCGTATTCGCTGCTGTTGTAGATCCAGAAGTGCTGATGTGCATCTATTTTCATTCACTGAACTTCAACATGATTTTCAGATGCTTCTGAGGCTCCTCTTCAAGCATTTCAAATGCCTCCTGTGTTTCGGAAGGATGCATTATATCAGTTACGACCGCTTCAGGCTTAAGTGTGTACCTGCTCATGTTTTCGATAGTTTCGGCAAATTCACCGTGAGAAACCCGGGAGGTCATTATGATCCCTTCTTTCAGGATAAGTTCTTTCATCACGACGGGAGATGGTTCAGATGAAAGTCCCAGTACACATACTTTGCCTGCCCCCCTGATTGCCTGTACACATCCTCTCACGGGGTTTATCACCCCCGGTATCTCTTTCGCATGGCCCACGGCCTCAAAAGCGATATCCACTCCTTCTCCTCCGGTAAGTTCCCTTATTTTTTCAACGGCATTCGTATTTGCTGCGTTTATAATGTGAATATCATTATATGCTTTTTGGGCAATGGCAAGACGTTCATCAAGTATATCGACCATTACAACCGTGTTCCTGGTCTTTGTTCTGACGGCCTGCAGGATGCTCTGTCCTACCTTGCCTGCACCCCATATAGCTATCCTGTCATCCTCAGCTACTCCGGCCCTTTTGCAGGCATGAAATCCTATGGAGAAAACTTCGACGAGTGCGGCATGCATATCGGAAATCTTTTCTGTCACTTTGTAAAGCATGCTCTCCGGTACTTTCATGAATTCGCTGAAGCCTCCATCTAGATCAATCCCCACCAGTTTCAGGGTGGAGCAGGCTGGATAATGATGTCTTTTGCATGCCGGGCAGTGACCGCACCAGATGATCGGATCGACTGCCACCCTGTCGCCTTCCTTGAAATTCCTGACAGCGGGTCCTTTTTGCACGATGGTCCCGGCAAACTCATGTCCCTGAATCAAAGGCACACTTGTACGGGGATGAAACTCACCAAGGAAAACATGCTGATCACTTCCGCAGATAGAGGCGTAGCTTACCTTTATCAGGACTTCATTGCCCGAAACAGAAGGTATATCAACCTCCTTCCATTCAACCTTCCTGTATTCAGTGAGTACAGCGGCTTTCATTTTATTCATTTCAGGATTTATTATAACAGATTACAATTCAGCTTAAAGATATGGATAATCGCCATCGATCAATCCATTGCTGATCATCTCGCGCCAAAACTCCACGGGGATCTGGCGTTCAACTGATTCAACGTTGCTTTTTACCCGGCCGGGATCAGATGTATTGAGTGAAATACTGACAACACCGGGGGGTGTAATGGCAAACTGCACGCAGGCATCTGCAGGAACGATATTGTATTTTCTGCAAACCGCAAAGAAATCCTCCCGCCACCTGAATTTTGCTTTGTTCTCCTCCGAATCGGGTTTGATTCGAACATAGTCGAAATAATCTCCCCCGGTCAGGAACCCGGCATGAAACACAGCGGAGTTTATTATGGCAATACCCATTGAATGAAGCTTTCCCATGAATACGAGAAGATCTTCAGGGTGTCTGTAAATTGTCATGCTGTTGGCAAACATCACCCAGTCTAGCCGGGTTTCACCGGCAATCAACTGTATGGTCTTCCAGTTCTTTGCACCAATCCCCACTGCCTTTACCTCGCCCTCCGACCTGAGATTGTCGAGAGCCTTATACGCATCAAGTATATTATTAAGGTGTATATTAAAGTCGCGCTGATCACGCGAAGCGGCAAGAAACTCATCAGGATCATGGACCGAAACGAGTCCGGGTTTGTATTTTCCACCGAGAAGCCTGTTGCCCTGTTCCCAGCATTCCAGGATACCGTCGTATGAGATATTCTGCCGGGCATCGTTTTTAATGCCAAACCATATGCCTTTTTCGAAAGCAGGTTCGGCAGTCAGTAAGGGAGTGCGTAGCCAGCCAAGCTTATTGCTGATTATTACATCTTCAGGCTCAGCGTTCAGCCTGCAAAGGATATCACCGAGTTTTTCAAGTGCCAATCCTGCACCATACTTGCCGGCGGTATCGAAGGCTACCGGCCCTGGTACATTCAGAAGGCACTCTTTTATTATCTCTGTTTTTGTTTCATCGCTGAGAGCGGAATAAAGATTCCCCAGGGCGCTGGTGCCAAATATTACCGGGGGTATGCTGATTCCCGTTTTTCCAATTGACCGGCCTTCCATAATTTGTTGTCAAAGGTTGATAAGTCGTAATGTTTATGTACCCCGTTTCAACCTATAAGGTACAGCCCGTCGGCCAGGCGGAGTAGCTGTTTACCCTGCCCGTCGGCAATCGGGTTTGACTGACCCTTTATAACCGGAGCAAAATCCATGGTCAGATAAATATCAGGTTAAATATCCTCAATATTTCAGGATTATGCCAACAATGCACCTGTCAGTTTTAAGTAATCCGGCAAAAATAAATCAGATTCCGGCATGTGATCGAACCAGTTATTCCATGTTTTCACTCAATGTAAACCATAATCAACCATCTTAGTGTTAATTAAGTAAAGATTCAAGCAATGAAAGAATTGGTTGCGGTCACCCTTATGATTCTTTTTTCATTTTCATCAGCGGCACAGGAACCGCGATATCCTGCAGCATTAATCGCAAAAGGAGCACGGGTTCAAAAAGCCGGTTCAGGGTATGCCTTTACTGAAGGGCCCTCTGTAGCCCGTGACGGAAGGGTCTTCTTTACTGATCAGCCCGGCGACAGGATCTATGCCTGGGACGAAAAATCAGGAATAACAATCTTTAAAAAGAATTGCGGGCGGGCAAACGGCACAAGGTTCGATCGAGAGGGTAACCTGCTGGCATGTGCTGATCAGCATAACACCATTATCAAAATCACTCCCCATGGGGAATTGATTACCGTCTATGACAAAGGTTTCGGAGGAGTTCATTTGAACGGACCCAATGATCTCTGGCAGGACATGAAGGGCGGTATCTACTTCACCGACCCCTATTTCCATCGTGATTACTGGGAGGCAGGACATAAACAGGAACAGGATATCCGGGCTGTTTATTATCTGAAGCCTTCCGGGGAGCTGATCAGGGTAATAGAAGATCTCAGGGTACCAAACGGTATCACAGGCACTCCTGACGGCAAGTATCTGTTAGTGGCAGACATGATGGGAAGAGCCACACGGAAGTATACCATCAATGCTGATGGCTCGCTTGGGGACAAGACCCTTTTTGCACCATCCGGTTCAGATGGATTGACCATAGATGCCCGGGGCAACATATACCTAAAATCCGGCAGGGTCCTGATTTAAGCTGCAAATGGTCAACCTTCTGACCATTGACAACAGTACTTTTCACTTCAGGGGAAGCATAAGCTGTGTCAATGAATGAGCCGGGAAAGTATACTTAACTGTATTGCCCTTGAATTTTATGTCAGCTGAAGTGCTGTTTACCGGCTCTGAAGCCCTGGGATTGCCGGGGACAACAATTTTCCCGTTGACCTCATTGGCTATTGCACTTCCGGTAAATTCTCCCGTCTGTAAAACTATGTCTGCCGTGATGGGGTTTGTTTCATGCCTGTTGACCACATTTAACACAATGGTTCCGGTAGCATCATTCAGAACGGCTGTGACATCGAGATAAGGAATGTCTTTGAATACATCATTGCTGTATTTTTCACAGCTGGCATAGACATCGAGGGCTTTTCCGTGGCAATTATTGCTGTACAGGTAAAACGCTTTGAACAATGCATTTTTATCAGCGCCCTCGGGAGAATATCCCACGAGGCTTGAAAGCATGGTTATATTTGCCATCTTCACAATATCGGCATGCCTGATAAAGGAGTTGAGGTGCTGTGCCACCATCAGTGAAGCCGTGATGCTGTTCCCGAATCCTGCGGACCACTCATCAAATGAGATATATACAGGCCGTTTTGACCCGGTTTTCATCATCGCCTTCAGGATAAGGGCTTTTACTGTCTCTATTTTCTGATCGAGATCAAGGCCAAGGCACATCATACCTGAGAAGCTCCTGTCGTTTCCCAGGGCCTCTGTTGCATACCTGTGCACTGAGAGGTAATCGATGCTTCCTGCCATTTTGGTCAGTACATGGTCATTCCAGTCTATCCAGTTGTTATCGGGTTTATAATTTGAGGCGCCACTGGCGATGAGCTTGATGTCTTTATCTACCCATTGCATCAGTTTAGCTGCCTCAAGGGCGAACTTCACATAATCTTCTGCACTTTTTTGTCCCATCTGCCATGGGCCGTCGATCTCATTTCCCAGTGCCCAGTATTTGACTTTGAAAGGTGTCTCATTGCCATACTTTCTCCGGAGGTCAGAATACCAGGTGCCTTTTTCAATGTTGCAGTACTCAACCCAGTGCCTTGCCTGGTCAAGGGTGCCAGTCCCGGCATTTATGCAGATAAAATTCTCCGAGCCAATGAGTTTGCAAAGCTTGACGTATTCATCTGTTCCCATTTGGTTGGTCTCAACCTGATGCCAGGCAAGGTCGAGTCTTGCCGGGCGCTGGTCCTTCGGGCCAATGCCATCTTCCCAGTTATATCCAGACACGTAATTGCCGCCGGGCCATCTCACAACCGGTATTTTCAGCTCACGTAACAACTGAATGACGTCTTTCCTGAAACCGTTTTCATCAGCAAAAGAAGATCCGGGATCATAGATGTTGCCGTATACCACTGTACGTATAGGCTCAACAAAAGCTCCGTAGATATTCGGATCAACTGTTGCTATCGTGCGGTCAGGATCAATTTTGATCACGGTTGGATTCTGGGAAAAAAGATTCCCGGAAACAAAACCGAAGATGATCATGCAAATGGGTAAAAACTGTGTTCTTTTCATATCCTTATAATCATGTTAAACATTAGATAAGTTCTTATTTATGAAATAAATAAACGTCGGGTTTACCTTTGATTTTTCGTCAGCGATTCTAAAAATAGTCATAAAATCGAAAACAAGAAAAAAACAGTCTCTACGGGCAAGGTTTCATATCAGGTGAATTTAATGAATCTGAACCTGATGTGAATAGATTTTATTTTTATGAAATCGGTTGCATTTTAAAAATTATTTATTATATTTACCATGTTGTAGACCATTTTCCAAGGGTAGTATTGCAGGGTTTTGATTTTAATAGTGACAGGGAATAAGGTTTTCCAGTTTAAAGAACCGTTTTCCCGGCACGGTGCTGAATGTTGGTTGGCCAAGCTTAATTGACATATAAACTACAGACCTTTTAAACAACCATGCGAATCAATGACAAATCACCCTGAAACGGGAAGAACATTCCTGAACCCTCTGATGAGATGACTACCCAGAGTAGTCATCCCAGCCAAACCAACATCAAAAAATTTAACCTTAAAATCTAAATCGTATGATTAATGAACCCCTGACCCAAGGTATTCTGCTAAAGAAATACTTTGGAAAACTACTTTTGAGCATTACGCTCATTGCAATGCTGATTCTTGTGCAGACAGGGATGGCATTTGCCTCAGGATCCAATCCTGAGGAACTGAATCTGAATCAGCAAAGAGTCGTTACAGGACTCATTACTGAGAGCGATGGCAACCCCTTGCCAGGGGTAACTATCATGGAAAAGGGTACTAACAACGGTAGTCTTTCAGATGCGAACGGCCAATACAGAATAGTGGTGACGACAGCCAATCCTGTGCTTGTATTCTCTTTCGTCGGATACACGACTCAGGAAGTTACAGTCGGATCCCAGGCAGTTGTCAATTTAGCCCTGGCTGCAAGTGACATAGGCCTTGAAGAAATTGTAGTTATTGGTTACGGAACAGCCAGGAAAAGCGATGTGACCGGATCGGTAGCTTCAATAGGCGGTGATGCAATCAGAGATGTACCGTCATCAAATATTTCACAGGCTCTTCAAGGGCGTGTCTCAGGTGTTGATATGTCACAGGTATCAACCAAACCTGGTGCAACAATGCAAATACGGGTTCGTGGTACTCGTTCACTTAATGCCAGCAATGATCCGCTGGTTGTAATAGACGGGATACCCTTTGCAGGATCAATCGGTGACATTAGCCCCAGCGCAATCAAGAGTATTGATATTCTTAAGGATGCTTCTTCAACAGCCATCTATGGTTCGCGAGGAGCAAACGGAGTAATCCTTATAACCACCAATAAAGGCTATGCCGGTCAGCAGGCACGGATAAGCCTCGACAGCTATGTTGGGATGAAGCAGGTGTTTGCCAAATACCCAATGATGAACGGACCGGAATTTGTTGCGCTGCGTGCTGCAGCTAACCAGTACACTAACACGCTGGATGAATCTAATGATATGGATACTGACTGGCAGGATCTGCTGTATAAAACCGGAATGGTGAACAGTCATGATTTGGGCATAACCGGCGGAACACAGACAGGAAACTACACGTTCGGTGTTGGATACTACAAGGACGAGGCCGTTGTTCCACTTCAGGATTACACACGTTATTCAATCCGGAGTTCACTTGATCAGGGAATCGGGAAATACTTACGTTTCGGTATCAGCACAAATACCAATTACTCAGTTACGAACGGGAATAACCTCGGAGCTGTAGGAATGGCCCTCGATCATTCACCTATAGCCAACATCTACAACGAAGATGGCTCTCTGAAACAAAGATTCATGCAGGCCACTTCGGGTGCTCAGTGGGTATCGACAAGAGAGGTATTGGAAGGTTTAGGAGATAAATATATCGATCAGAACAGGGCGTTCGGAACTTACAATGCACTTTATGGTGAAGTGAAAATACCAGGGATAGATGGTCTTAAGTATCGCATTAACCTGGGTTTGAACTACCGGCAGAGTAACAATGGAAGCTATACAGGTGTAGGAGTTTTCAGCGGTACACCATCCAATAACTCCACTGCCTCAATCAGCAACTCTCATACGATTAACTGGGCAGCCGAGAACCTGCTGACATATGATAAAACCTTTGCGGGAAAACATCAGTTGAATGCAGTGGCAATGTTCTCAGCTGAGCAATCTATGTATAACTCTTCAAATGTTTCAACCAAAGATATTCCCATCGATGCATTCCAATTCTACAACCTGGGACAGGCCACTGCGGATAAGACTGTCAATCCTTCAAACCAGAGATATGAACTGACAGGTTTGTTATCATACATGGGCCGTGTAATGTATTCATATGACAGTCGTTATATGATAAGTGTTGCCACCCGTACTGATGGTTCATCAAGACTGGCTCCGGGACAGAAGTGGCATACCTATCCTGCCGTGTCGGTAGGATGGAATATTGCAAATGAGCAATTCATGAAGAGCATCAGCCAGATAAATCTTCTTAAACTGAGGATGGGCTACGGTGAAACTTCCAACCAATCTGTAGATCCTTACAAAACCCTTGGTCTGTTAAACACCAGACCTTATAATTTCGGCACTGTTTATTCTATCGGGATGTATGTTTCAGAACTGCCTAACCCTACTTTAGGATGGGAATTCTCAAAGACATTTAATATTGGTCTGGACTTTGGACTCCTGAAGAATCGACTGTCAGGAACTGTTGAGTATTACGCAATGTATACCCATGATGTTATTCTTAGTGTCGGGCTGCCATCCACTTCTGGCGTAGGCAGCTATATGGCCAATATTGGAAAGACTGAGAATAAAGGTCTTGAATTTTCAGTAGACGGTGTGATTATTGACAACCTAAACGGATGGACATGGGAAGCAGGTGTCAACCTGTACGCCAATCGTAACAAGCTGGTTGAGCTTGCTTCGGGACAATTGAAGGATGAAACCAACTGGTGGTTTGTAGGCCATCCTATTGATGTTATCTATGATTATGAGAATATTGGTATCTGGCAGCAGAATGATCCATACTTCAATATTCTTGAACCGGGCGGCAATATTGGTATGATTAAGGTAAAATATACCGGTGATTACCTTAACGATGGTGTCACTCCTGCAAGAGCAATTACAGCTGCTGACAGGCAAATAATTGAAATGGAGCCTGACTTTATGGGAGGCTTCAATACCCGTCTGGCATATAAAGGAGTAGACCTCTCCATTATTGGTGCCTTCAAGAAAGGCGGTATTCTCAACAGCGTTCTTTACGGATCCGGAAGCTACCTGAACAACCTGAACACAAGATCGGGCAATAACGTAAGGATAGACTACTGGACCCCGGATAACACAGACGCCAGGTATCCCAAACCAAACGGTGTTGGTGGCGACAATCCTAAGTATGGAAGCACAATGGGCTACTTTGATGCATCGTATTTGAAGGTGCGGACAATTACACTCGGGTACTATCTGGATAGCAACGAGTGGATAAAAAGAGCTGGATTTAAGACACTGAGGGTATATGCAACCGTACAGAATCCGTTCGTATTGTTCTCTCCGTATACGAAGGAATCAGGGATGGATCCCGAGACTAACTCGTACGGTAATGAAAATGCTGCAGTGCCCTTGTCCGGATCACTGAGACGACTGCTGACCATAGGCACCAACACGCCTGCAACACGCAACTACATGATCGGTATCAATATGTCATTTTAAAAAGGAACAATAATGAAACGTAAACTGATAAATTCTGTTTTAGGAACAGCCATTGCGTTGCTCCTGTTTGCGTCGTGCTCTGATATTCTGGAGGAGCAGCCACGTGCTATATATACACCTGAGACTTTCAAAACACCGGAAGGCGTTATGGGGGGTCTAACAGCTGAATACGCCACACTCAGACGTTTATGGGGCGATGCATACTTTTACAGTAATGGCCTGACCGGCACTGATGAAGCAACTTGGGCTGCCAGCGGAGGTACAGGTAACTTCAAGATCATGGACCTTTCCGGGGCAGGCGGGCCTATCACTCCCAGCGCCTCAGATGCCGGAGGGCTCTGGTCTAATGCATTCCCTGCTATAAACACTGCAAATGGTATCATTGAAAATGCTACAGCAGTAGGGACAATTTCCGAGGCACTTATTGCCGAAGCCAGATTCTTCCGGGCATTCCACTATTTCTATCTTGTACAGACATTTGGAGGGGTACCGCTTGACTTTGGCTCTGGTGAACTGGCGTTCAACATCTCACCGGTGAGAACTTCTGTGCGAAATACTGTTCCTGAAGTTTACACCAAAGCCATATTTCCGGACTTGCTGGCAGCGGCCGAAGATTTGCCCGCTACCGGACGTTTAACAGGTACTTTAACCAAAACAGCTGCACGCCTTTACCTGTCAAAAGCTTACCTTACATATGCATGGTGGCTGGAAAATCCAAATGATATCCCTACATATCCGGATAGTCCCCGCACTGACCCTGACGGACATAATGCCGCCTGGTATTATCAGGAGGCCTATAATGTCGCAACAGCTGCAATAGATGATCCCGGGCCTTTCGGATTGCTTCCATATTTTTATGATGTCAATCTTGGGTCAAACGACCGTAACAAAGAAATGGTGCTGTATGCCGACCGTACCCAGGCAAGTGACTACTGGAATGACGCGAATCTCTCCTATGCTTCAGGTGGCGGTGCTGACAATTTCGCTGCCTGGATGATGACATGGAACTACACCACCATGACAAGCTCAAAGACTCCCTGGGCTAATCCTTCAACAGTGAACTCTGTTCAGCGTGAAGCAGAACAGCATCTGGGTCGTCCCTGGACTCGTATGGCTCCTCCTATCGAAGTATTCACCAACACATTTGCCGACAAGACAAATGATTCCCGTTATGACGGGACCTTTGTCACGGTGTACCGTGGCAACTGGAATAAAGGTGGCGTTACAAATGCGTTCCTGTACAATGCGAATGATATGATGGTTTATCCGGGTGACCCGATACTAACATTCCTTGACAGTGATCCTGGTGGCATCGATTACTCTAATTCGGTTTACAAAAGTAATATTGGTGCTGGTGTATTGCCGGGAAGAGCAGATTATGTAATAGCTCCCAATGCAATAAGCAGACTGGTACATCCGGGTTGCGGGTACAAGATTGGCACTTACCGCACTGATAATGGTGTCGGCCTTGGTCAACCCAACGGAAGCATTACACGTCCTTTTCCAATTGCCAAGTTCTCAGAGCTCTATTTCATAGCTGCAGAAGCTGCAGCTAAGGGTGCAAATACAGTAACAGGAAAAACCGCATTGGATCTGATCAACGTTATTCGTGCACGTGCCGGAAAGTGGCGTTGGAACAATAACGGCAATGCTCCAAAAATTGAGGACCATAGTGCAGATATGATTGCTGCTACACCAGCAACCATAACTGTAGATTATATTCTGGATGAGCGTTCACGTGAGTATTATGGTGAAGGTGTCCGGTGGTGGGACCTTGTACGTACACAGACATGGGGAACCAAGGCACTCACTTATACGATTTGTGGCCCAAATCTTGGAGACCACACACCTGTTGCAGTGACCCGTACAATTGAGAAATATCACTACCTACGCCCTATACCTCAAAGCCAACTGGATGGCCTGGAGATGACAGCCGCTGAAAAAGCTGCTTATCAGAACCCTGGATATTGATCACCTGTAAAGGATGAAAATCTCAGGGTCTGAACAACCAACAACTGATTTTATTCGAATATATGATTAGTGTTTTAGATTAGGGTTGGTTCAGGTTAAAGTGTCCGTGGCTTTGTCCACGGGCACTTTTTACCTGATTTTTTGTGTTTCTTTGCAAAAGCCTGCCACCAGGGCAGGAAAGGCTTATTGTTATTGACTTTTGAAATGACTGAGATACTTGAAAGAATCTCAACCTGTGTTGAATTCGGCAAGGTTGACATAAAATCACCTTACCCACCTGCAATGAAGGACCAGGAGGGAGCTTTCGAACTTACCAGGCACGCCCTGGATGAGGGAATCAAACCCGGCGAGATTCTCGAAGAAGCCCTTATACCTGCAATGTCAAGGGTGGGACAGAAGTTTTCAAGAAATGAGATATTCGTGCCCCAGATGCTTATGGCAGCCAAAGCCATGAGCAGCTCAATGATCCATATCAAACCTTATTATCTCTCCGGCGAAACCAAAAGAAGGGGAACTTTTATCATAGGAACGGTCAGGGGAGATCTTCACGATATCGGAAAGAACCTGGTCTCAATGATGATTGAAGGTGGTGGCTGGGAGATTATCGACCTGGGAGTGGATGTAAGCACAGAAAAATTCATCGAGGCTGCTGAGAAACACCCGGGCGCAGTGATTGGACTCTCTGCCCTTCTGACCACCACAATGGAAAACATGCGCAAGAGCGTGGAGGTCCTGAGGAACAGATTCCCTGCCATGAAGATCCTTGTCGGAGGAGCACCGGTCACGGAGGACTTCTGCAGAAAAATAGGAGCCGATTTCTATTCTCCTGATCCCCAGGGAGCCGTGGAATATCTCAAAACCCTGGCCTGAATAAAATAATTATTTGTTATTTCGCTCTGCAGCGCCCGGAACCATTACGGTCCCGATGCTTAGGAAGTATTTTCTGGAAATGGCTTCCGGATATTTACATATAACCATAATGATCAGCTAATGAAGACAATACTGAAGGGAACATTAAAAGAGGTGGTAATTGATACCGAAGGCCCGGTGGTAATTATCGGGGAATGCATAAATCCCACACGGCGGAAGAAACTGGTATCAACTCTTCAGGCGAACGATTTCAGTTACATGCTGGAGCTTGCAAAGTCTCAGATTGATGCCATGGCAGATGTCCTTGACGTGAATGTCGGCTTTCCGGGGGTGGTAGATGAGGAATTGCTGCCGCAGGCGGTGATTGAACTGCAGGACCACTTTGACATACCCCTGTGTCTTGACTCACCCAATCCTAAAGCCATCGAGGCTGCCCTGAAGGTAGCCAGGGGCAAGTGCCTGATAAATTCCGTCAATGCTGAAGAAGCTTCCCTGCAGAGATTGCTTCCGGTGGCCCGGGAGTACGGAGCAGCCATAATAGGACTGGTGCTTGATGATGATGGCATTACCCATGATCCGGAAAAGCGTCTGAAGATTGCCGAAAAGATAATTGAGCGGGCAGTCAGATCCGGAATAAAAGAGGAGGATGTGATCATTGATCCGATGGCGATGGCTGTCAGTGCTGACCCCAACGCCTGCAGGGTTACCCTGGAGACTATCAGGCTGGTTCATGACAGGCTTGGACACAACATAACGCAGGGAGCCAGTAATATCTCATTCGGACTGCCTCACCGCGAGAACATCAACAACGCTTACATGGCCATGTCAATACTGTACGGCCTCACGTGCCCCATTGCCAATCCTGAGAAGATAACCGGGCTGGTGAGAGCTGCTGATCTGGTACTTGGGAGGGATGACTATGCGATCAGGTTCATTGAGCACTACCAGTCGACACAATTGCCTAAATGAGATTAAGCTACAGATACAGTGAACTTCTGACCGGCATTGACGCCCTGGCTGGTGTCATGGGATACCTGCCCGGTACCGCACCTGAACCGGTGACAGATCTTATTGCCGTGCTGTCTGAGGAACTTCTGGCAACAGGAGAAGCCAGGGCAGAGTATATCATATTCGATCATGTCAACCTTGACCCGGTCAGTAAAACTGTTGAGTTTGAGGGTGTTGTTTTTCATGTTAAGCCGATTATCTTCAGCCAGATAAAGAATGCCGAGGGTGTTGCACTCTTCATCTGCACTGCCGGCAGGGAGGTGGGTGAACTCAGCCGGAAGAGCATGAAGGAGGGTGATCTTCTGCGCGGTTATGTATACGATGTAATTGGATCGGAGGTCGCGGAGGGCGCCGCGGACAGGATGCAGGAGGCTTTAAAAACTGCTGTGGCATTATCAGGCATGGGCATTACCAACCGCTTCAGCCCCGGTTACTGCGGATGGGATGTGGCTGAACAGCATAAACTCTTCAGTTTCTTCACCGAAAATTACTGCGGCATCACTCTCACTGACTCTGCCCTGATGAATCCGGTGAAATCAGTCAGCGGGATGATCGGCATTGGGAGAAAGGTTAAGTATGCCCCGTACAAGTGTCAACTGTGCGATGACAAAAATTGCATCTACCGGGGGAGAAAAACCTGAGGATTTGCGAATTGCGAGTTGCGAGTTAAATCGAACATCGCAAATCTCAAATCGAAAATCACATTTTCACCTGATCAGTCCGGAATGGCATTGCCGGCAGTCCTTCCTCATTATAGAGATTGGCTCCGACAGGATTGTCTGCCCAGGCATACCTGACGGCCACAGGCTTCTTAATCTCCCGGCTTTTAACAACTACCCTGTTTCCGCGAACCCTGGCCTTAGCCCATACGAATTGCATATCCTCACCAGCGATGGCAAAATGACCAGGTCTTTTGCCGTTGCGTACCGTCAGTCCCGATCCGGTGTTGTCAAACGAAATGATGATTCTCCGGCCCCTGACCCTCATCGATTTGTAAGTGGGGCCTGAGGCTACCACCTCTGAATCACCGTATGCTACTTTCCTGGCAGCCAGGGCCAGCCTGACACCTACATCCCTCTTGTTCAGAGGGTGGATGTCATTCCATTCCCCTATGTCATATGTGACCGCCATTCCCGTTGCTGGCAATTTTAGCGCTTCAGTCTGTGCCTCCCTGAAGAGCGCCCAGCCGCTGTCATACGGGGTCTCCCGTGATTCCATGAAGTTTGGCAACTGGACCACCAGGAACGGCACATCGCCCTGGCCGAGGCTGTTCCGCCAGTCCCGTATCATTGCCGGCAGGAGGGTCCTGTACTCTTCAGGTCTTTCTGCGTTGGACTCACCCTGGTACCAAAGGATGCCCTTGATGCTGCAATTCAGCAGCGGAGCCAGCATAGCGTTATAAAGCCCTGCCGGCTTATAACCGAAGAATGTCTGTCCTCTCAGCGGTGGAAGTGCAGCCCCTACTTTGTATTTCCACTCACCTTCGAGACTGGCCTTAAAGTCACCGGCCGTCAGTTCATAGCTCTTGTCAGGGACGAAGCCCGCATCACCGATATTGCTGATCAATCTCACCGTCAGAACGTTTTTTCCCTCTTTCAATATGCCGGCCGGGAACGTGTACCATCTCGGAGGGTACTGGTAGGATATTGTCCCGATGAAGGTGCCGTTCAGAAATGCAGAATCCGCATCGACTATCCTCCCAAGGTTGACCGTTCCGGGCTGCCCGGCTGCAGATGTAGGGATGTTGATCTCTTTCCTGAACCATACGGCACCGTTGATCCCTTTCAGAGGTGTTGCCGAAAAGTATCCCGGAACAGTATAACTGCTCCATTCATCAGTGTTCAGGTCAATGTCGTTCCATCTCAAATCCTCTGTCTTGTATGCTAAATCTGTCTTCTGAAGATTGCTGTACCAGTCAGCAATCCGCTGGCGGTCTTCCTTTTCAATATTGTTTATGTAGGAGTCTTCGTTCAGCTTCCTGAGTTCATCATAGTATTCAGGAAATGCCTTAAGGCTCTCCTCGCTTACCCATGCTTCTGCAGGCGAACCCCCGAAGGCCGTTAACAGAATTCCGACCGGCACCCTGTAGGTTTGATTTATCTCCCTGGCAAAGAACCATGCTGCAGCTGAAAAATCAAGGACCGTCTCCGGGTTGGCAGCTGTCCATTTGCCTCCCGGCAGATCACTCTCCGGTCCTGTGAAAACAAATGTCTTTGGCACTGTAAACGACCTGATTAAGTTATTCTCTGCTGCTGCAATCTCGGCCTCGTAAAGTGGCCTGACGCGCCTGACCGGCAGTTCCATGTTCGACTGCCCGGAGCAGAGCCAGACGTCGCCAATCAGAATATCGCTGACAGTCAGTTTGTTGCTTGCGGTCAGTGTCATTATATATGGCCCGCCGGCCTCCATTGGCGGCAGCATGATCATCCAGTTACCGGAATCATCAGTTATAGTGCTGTATTGTTTTCCGGCAAATTCGACATTCACATTTTCTCCGGGTGCTGCCCAGCCCCATATTTTCAGTTCAGTACCGCGCTGCAACACCATGCCGTCGCTGATCAGACGCGGAAGTCTGACCTGGGCGGTCAGCGGAAAGGTTAAGAGAATTACAAACAGTGTCGCTAAAAAGAGATAAGATTTTGTTTTCATGGTATGGGATGTGAGGGTAAACGGGTTATACAATGCTTTATGCCCTGCGGGCAATTATTGGTAATATTGTCTTGTCTACAATGCTTAATGCCTTACGGGCGATTATGTCTTTCCTCTTCTATGCTAATGATATACAATACAAAATCGCAAATCTCAAATCTCAAATCGTCAATTCCTGTGGCTTTCCGGCGGGCCCAGGTATGACGGCCGCAGACCGCCGGTGTTGACCACAATCTTTTCCAGCACCATCCCCGGATCAATCATCCACACCTTCAGGGTATGGGAGCCTGGTCCGGCTACTTTGATTTTGCCTGTTACATAGCGTGTGCTGTTGCTGACTATCTCTTCCCATTCCCTGTTGAAATTTTCGGCGTTAAATCCCGCGGGAACAACGGTGATTAGCTGGGGGTCGCTGTCATCAACTGACAGCCCTATCCTGAAGTTCCTTTCAGGCAGGAAGTTGAGTGAGGGAGCCATGTGCAGCACTGTTTCAAATTCACCAGCAGAGAAGAAATATATTTTGTATTCCAGCACGGGGGAGTCTTTCCCCGGCACTGCAGGGGGAGCATCCGTAAGGGCTGAGGTCCTCATGCCAGAGTGTGTTCTGCCATAATCCTCAATCCACTCCCAGCGCCGGTCGCCGGTGTCATGTCTGCCGGTATAGCTTGCAGCTTCCATTGATACGTAGCCGTCAGCTTCAACGAATCCCTCAACAGTCTCAGGATCGGGATCCTCTGGCCGGAAGGCCGTAATGGCTATCTTCATCTCACTTCCTTCAGCAGTGAGGGTTACTGTTCCGTTGTGGTGCCCGTGAGGAACTGCCGGCCAGTCGATGGAGACGGTAACTCTTTCCTGCTCAGTGACTATGCCATGGCTGCTGCTGAGGATGATCCAGGGGTGATCAGCCGAAGCGGTGTATTCGAACGGATGGCTGCCCCTGTTGAAGACCTCAAAATACCTTGACTGTTTGTTGAAAACATCAAACGGGGGCAGGAGAGGGGGCGTCACTGGTCCCGGCCATGCTTCTGCAGAGCCCTCCACCGCCACGGCAGGTATTGCTCCTAAGGACGGGGCTGGGCGTTCAAGCTTTATGTGCCTGAGGCTGTTCTCAGGGGGATCATTCCAGGCGATATATCCCAGGTGGGACTGGTCCATGAAGTGTTTCCACCTGCCGCCAGCATAAACCCGGTTATAGTATCCCATCAGGGCAGTATCGGCAGCAAAGAGCTGCTCTGAGCGGTCAGCCATCTTCCCGGCATTTGCCCTTCCCTGTGAAGCATACAGGGCATTCTTCCCTGCAGTGACATATAGCTCGTTAACAAGGGCACAAGCCCTGACGGGGAAGAGGACAAGATGAAAGTACGGGTCCTTCATCTCTGCGGGCAACAAGTGCCCTATCTTTTCCGCCCTCTCTGCCAGAATATTGTATTCCTCCACAATCCGGTCAGCCTCGGCGTAATTCACAAGGTTGTATGTAAACGGCGAGAGCAGTTCAGGCTTCCGCCGCCCATTGAACCGGGTGTATTCCCTGATTATTTCCGATATCTCCCCGGCATGTTCCGGTCCAAAAATTCCCTCAACCCACTGCTGAGTCCAGGCCGACATGTCATCACTGTCCAGCGAACCGGCATCCCAGGCCAGGTCAAGGAAGTATTCCATCGGGATTTCATATCCCCTGAAGTGTCCCATATTGACAATCCATATCCTGTCGGCGCCATACTGCTTTGCCAGCGACATCTGGTCCCAGATCTTCGGGATAGGACTGGTGTTAATCCACTGGTAGCTGCGGGGGCCGCCATGGTAATCAAAATGATAGTAGACTCCTGCTCCGCCGGGGCGTTTTCTCTCATCGGCCGTTGGCAGGCGGCGTACATTGCCCCAGTTGTCCTCAGCCCATAGCAGGGTCACGTCGTCAGGGACCCTCATCCCCTCATAGTAATAATCCTGTACCTCCTTATAGAGACACCACGATTGTGGTACCTTCGTCACATCATTATCTATCTCCTCCGCTATCATCTCACGCTGCACCTTTACTATTTTTTCAAGCCTGGCGATATTTGCTGCCGGCCCGCCCGGTCCCATCTCGGTGTCATCAGCCCCACGCAGTCCAATGGTAATGATGCTTTCAAAATCCCTGTTCCGACGTATGCCGTCACGCCAGAATTTCAACAGGGTGTCTTCATGGTGTGTCCAGCTCCAGCTTCCCAGGGTTTTCTGATACCTGCGGTCCCATTCCTTCTGTGCCCTGATCATCGGTTCCTGGTGGCTGGTGCCCATGACGATACCGTATTCGTCAGCCAGGGCAGCATTCCGAAGGTCATCTTCATTGAATGCGTTGTTCCACATTGCCGGCCAGAGGTAGTTTGCCTTCAACCGGAGAAGCACCTCGAAAATCCTTGAATAGAACTCACTGCCATAGTTGGCTATTCCGGGGGGTATCGGTGGGTTGGCAGAGGGGGTTACCTCGCCATATTTATAAGCTACCCATCTTGTCAGGGCCGGGTACTCATCATTCAGGAATATCCCGCGGTATCTGACAGAGGGTTCGCCCCATTCATGACGACCAGGGTTTACATATAGTTCACTGCTTTTGCGTACCGGTACATCAGCCCACCAGTGCCATGGTGACATCCCTGCCTGTCGCGAGATTTCGTATATTCCGTAGATGGTGCCCCGCTTGTCACTGCCTGCAATAACAAGCGCACTCTTCACTCCCGGAAAGGGCTTTTCAACAGTCTGGATAACAAAAGACTCCCACTTGCCATTTATGGCGTCAGCATCAATCTTTTTCCTTTTGATCAGGCGGTCTATCGTGGTGCTTTTACCTATCGTCCCTGCTATTATCATGAATTCAGCCCTGGGGGGTTTTGAGGCGGTGATAAGATCCGGTATTACGCCTGTAATATGGCCAAGGTCATTCTGCAGGTCGGTAAAGGCTCTCGTCACCCCCGGCCACTCATCGGGGCTGATGAAGAGTGAGCCACACCGGCCTCCGGAAGCAAGGACGAAAGAACCGTCGCTCTTTTCCGTTGAGATAATCACAGCGGTCTCTCCCTGGCTAAATCCTGGCAGGCAGATGAGGAAAAGGGATGGCAGAACCGATTTGAAAATGGCCTGTAAATCACCGAGTCTGGCAGCAACGGCTTTTTTCATTGACGGATTGTTTTAATCAGTTTATTGCAGCTCAATCACAACAGTTGTCACCGATTGAGGCTTCAGAACAAAGCGCTGTCCGGGGCCGGCAGGCTGAATCGTTTTATAAGACACAACAGCATCTGTCTGCATAGCCCGTACTGACTTGACAATCTTACCTGTCACATCGAAATCGTAAATTGCAGATTCAAGGTTCGGATTAACCGCAACAACCGTGATTTTTTTGCCAGTCGGATCAATGAATCCACACATCGGCATCAGGGGTGACAATACTTTAATCCTGACATAGCCCTTATCAACTTCCTTTGAGAAGTGCTTCATCACATAGTAAAACGGGGTCAGGGTATAGGCTCCTGATGGGCTCAGCTTGATCATTGAGTCATTGTTGGAGTCAGCCCATGCCATCAACCAGTAGATATACCCTGCAGCATTGGCTTCGTTTATGTTCTGGATGATGAACCATGCAGTGTTGAGCCAGGTGAAGTTGGAGTATTCGGTCATGATGCAGGGTTTGTTGCCATATGTATCACGTATCATGTTGAGATCCGACTTTGTCTGGGCAATCAGCGCCGAGGAGGGGAAATTGTAGGTGTGATAGGCATAGGCTGCAAGGGATTCCTTGTTCTTGATCGGGTCTGAGAAAACGGCGAATGTGTTGCCACCCAGCTTACCGCTGTAACCTATGTTTTCTGCCTCGGGTCCGATCATCATCGGTGGGTTCGATCGAGTGCTGATCTTGTTGTATACTGCGTCAAAGGCAGCGTTATAACCAGGGAATTCCGCTGTTTCCGCCGGCCTCCACTCGCAGGTCTCCCAGTCGGGGGTAATCCATCCCGGCTCATTCTGAATGCTTATGTAGTCAGGATTGAACTGCAGGTTATCCAGAAGGTCATTCCAATAGTCACCGAAGGCCTCGTACATAAACACCCCGTTATTCCTTTTCAGGGTACCTTCGCGCAGGTTGTTGTTGCTTTTCAGCGCAGAAGGAGGGGTCCAGGAGCTGACCAGTATCTGTATCCCCGGATTGAACTGTTTAGCCATCGCATACAAATCACCGGTTACATTCCACAGCGTCTTTATAGAACTGTTCTCCATGGTGGCAGGGCTTTTGACGCCAGGGTATCCTGCAGGATAGTAATTGTTCTTAAACCTGATTATATCAGTTCCGAGGTCCTCGAAGAGTAGCTTGCATATCTGCTCCTTCTGAGGGCTTGAGGTGACTCTCTCGGAATACCATGTAAGTGACCCTCCGAAGCCTATCATCTCCTGGTAACTTACCGCCGGATCAATTACGGCTTTATTTATTTCAGGTTCAATTACCGGATCTGGCGGGCCCTCAGGATCACCGCAGAACTGGCCAAGCAGGATAATTCCTGCTGAAATTGCAAAGACTGTCAGTCTTTTCATAAGTTCAGAATTCATTAAACATCCGGACCATGTCAAACAAGGTCCTGTACCAATCAGGGTGCCGGGATTTCAAAAAACGGATAGCACCGTCTTATGCAGATTTACAATACGTTCCACATAAATTTTACATTAAAGCAAAGATAGTGATTAATTGTCAATGTATCCCTTTTCAAACGAACCATAACAACACTGCATCACCAAGTCCGGGCTTCAGCCCTGGGTACCTGCACCTGTTATGATCACCCGGGCTTCAGCCCTTGTTTTGATGGTTGAAAAAACGGAATTTTAAAATAAATTGATAGATTTACCAAAGGTTTTCTCCGTGAAAAAGCTTTTTTTTGGACCGCCTTCAATGGGATCAACTGGTTCCGTGGAATGGGGTTGATTAACAGGTGTATGTAAATCTCCAACTAATAATAAAAAAGCATGAGCCTAACTTCTCAAAAAATCTCAGTGTTCGAAAAAATAGGGTATAGTCTGGGAGACTTTGCTGCGAACCTGGTTTTCCAAACACTGATTACTTATTTAGCTTATTTCTATACGGACATTTATGGGCTGAAAAGCACCGATGCCTCGATAGTAATGCTGATTGTCGGCCTGGTTGCCGCATTTGGGTTTAACCCGCTGATTGGCATATTGGCTGACAGAACCAATTCGAGATGGGGCAAATTCCGGCCCTGGATATTATTCACTGCTATTCCTCTTGGCGTTATTGCCATACTGGCCTTTTCAACGCCGGACTTTTCATACAAGGGGAAGTTAATCTATGCAACTACAACCTATACTCTGTTGTTGTTGATGTATGCTTCCAGCAATCTTCCGTATGCAGCACTGAGCGGTGTCATAACCGGTGATATGGGAGAAAGAAACAGTATCTCATCGTATCGTTTCGTTGCTGTGATGTTTGCACAGTTCTTTGTACAGGTGTTCATGCTGCCGATTATTGAATATGTAGGCCATGGAGATAAAGCCGCCGGGATTGAATCAGTTATGACCTGGATGTCAGTCATTGGCACTGTAATGTTAATTATATCATTTCTTTCAACCAGAGAGCGTATCGTTCCGGATGTGGAACAACAATCATCAGTTAAGGATGACCTTTCTGATCTTTCGAAGAACAGACCATGGCTTATAATGCTTGTCTTAACCATATTGGTGTTCGTCACTCTTGCGATGAAAGGAGGCGCCTATGTGTATTATTTTAATAATTACGTAGATGAAGCTGCCCTTACCAGATTTATTCACCCGATTATTACCGGTCTGTCAGGTATAGGTATCAATTTCTTTGGATCGGACCCGGTTTCTGCAGGCTTTGGTTTATTTAATGCAGGAGGGATAATCTTTATGATTGTCGGAATATCATTATCTAAGAAGCTCGCAGATAAATACGGTAAACGTGATGTTTATAAGTATGGTTTACTTGCTGCTGCCATTTTTGTTCTGATCTTTATATTTTTCAAACCCGAGAGTGTAATCTTAATGTTCACATCGCAGATTCTGCATGGATTTACTTATGGGATTACCATCCCCATTCTTTGGGCCATGATTGCTGATGTTGCTGACTATTCAGAATGGAAAACAAACCGCAGGGCAACGGCCATAATATTTTCTGCAATGATGGTAGGCCTTAAGGCAGGGCTTTCAATAGGAGGCGCCCTTGTTGCATGGATCCTCGGTCTGTATGGGTATATCCCTATAGAAGGTACAGTTGCCGGGGCAGAAATTATTCAGCCTGAAACTGTCGCTACAGGAGCAAAAATGCTTGTCAGTGTGTATCCGTCCATCCCATTCCTTATCGGAGTCGGATTATTGTTCTTCTATGTTATTGATAAAAAAATGGAGGTAAAAATTGAGTCAGAACTGCATGCCCGCAGGGGACAGGTAGTTGCATAACCGATTATAATTAAACAAATAGATTATAATGAAAATCAAGACTATTACTGCAATAATTGCCATTATTTTTATGTCAAACATATACGCTATGGCGCAAAAGACAATAGCCAAGGCTACCAAAGGCAAATTCCTTTTTGGAGTAGCTGTTAACATGCAACAGGTTAACGGCAATAACCCCATAGAATCAGAATTGATTGCAAGGGAGTTCAATTCCATTGTCGCCGAAAACTGCATGAAACCACAGCCGATTCATCCGCAGGAAGACAAATACAATTGGGAAGATGCAGACAAATTTGTGGCATTTGGAGAAAAAAACAAACAGGCTGTAATAGGGCATTGCCTTATGTGGCATTCCCAGATAGGGAGGTGGTTCTTTGTAGATGAAGAAGGTAAGGATGTATCCCCGGAAGTTCTCAAGGAACGTATGCGTCAACACATTTATACAGTTGTGGGTCGCTATAAAGGCCGTGTTAAAGGCTGGGACGTTGTAAACGAGGCCTTTGAAGACGACGGCTCATACCGCAACAGCAAATTCTACCGGATACTGGGCAAGGACTTCATCAAATATGCTTTTCAGTTTGCCCATGAAGCCGACCCGGATACGGAATTGTACTACAACGATTATAATGTAGAAACGCCGGCAAAATGCGATGCAATCGTGGAACTTGTAAAAGAACTCAAAGCGGCAGGATGCAGAATTGATGCGGTTGGTTCCCAGGGACACATGCACATGGATGATCCTACACTTGAAGCAACAGAGACCAGCTTAATGAAACTCAAAGCTGCCGGTGTGAAAGTTCATATTACTGAATGGGATATTTCCATTCTTCCAAGTCCGTATTCCGGCGCAAACATTTCTACCCGCTTTACCTATTCAAAGGAAATGGATCCTTATCGTGAAGGTGTGCCCGACTCAGTTCAACAGGAATGGAACAAACGCGTACTTGATATGTTCGAACTCTTTCTGAAACACAATGATGTGGTTGATCGCGTCACACTGTGGGCATTGAACGACTCCACATCATGGCTGAACAATTTCCCGATCCGCGGCAGAAAGGATTATCCTGTGCTTTTCGACCGTAATAACCAGCCCAAAAGCGTGGTTGCAGATATGATCATGATGGCAAAAAAATATAAGAAAAAAAGATAAAGAAGCTTATCCGGATCGCATCCGGAGACCGTGACTAATAAAAAAGAAAATAAACTATAAAGAGAAACACAATGTCAAAGGAAAGAGATGATTTTGTTGCAGCGAAAATCGCGAAAATGAGCCTGCTGGAAAAATGCGGCCAGCTGCTGACCTTCACCTGGAGAGGAGCTATCCCCACACCATCTGGGATCGAACAAATTACCAAACTGCATGCAGGCGGCATCTGCCTGGAACCATATGCTCTTGAAACATGTAAAAATCTGTATTGGGGACGCTCACAGGTTGATCCGAATTTCAAAAAGCCCGATGATTATTTCGACATTGCGCACACATGGTTCAATTCCCGCGCCTTTGGCATAAGCGTAACGCCTGAAGAACTCACAGAAGCGCTAAACAATATGCAGAAAATTGCCATGAACCGGCCTTCGGGAATTCCTCTGCACGTTACAATTGATATGGAAGGTGATTTCAAGAACGATTATACTGCCGGTGGTGTTCTTCAGTTTATTCCTCCGATGGGTATTACAGCCATCGGGGATGTGGATCTTGCCTACAAAATAGCAAATCTGATGGGCCGTCAGATGGCTGCAATTGGCGTAACCCAGTTCTATCATCCGGTATGTGACGTAAATATCAATCCGCTGAATCCTGAGATTGGTGTCCGGTCATTTGGTGATAATGTAAGCGTTATCTCAAAATTCATCGATGCTACTGTCCGCGGATATGAGGATGCAGGTATCACTGCGACAATCAAACACTTTGCCGGCCGTGGTGATTCGGCAACTGACGCTCATGATGTGCTCGATGTGTGCCGCGGCGATAAGAAGCGCATGCAGGATGTTGAGCTGGCTGCATTTCAGGCAGGTGTCGATGCCGGAGCATCGGCTCTTATGACAGCACATACCATTTTCCCGGCTTACGATGAAGAGTACCCGGCAACCCTTTCGAAAAAGATCCTCACCGATCTGCTGAGAGGTGAAATGGGATTTGACGGAATCATAGTATCCGATGCAATCGGTATGGCTGCAATCCTTAAAAAATGGCCACTCCCGCTCGCATGTGCCATGGCCATCAAAGCGGGTGTTGACACTATCCTGCTCAAAGCTGACGACGAATCCCGCTCACAGTGTCTGTTTGGCATCAAGAGTGCCGTTGAGAACGGAACTTTGCCTGAAGAGCGCGTGAACGATGCTGTCCGCCGTCTGCTCTGCAGGAAATATGATCAGGGTCTGTTCGAAAAAGCCGGTAAGATGGATCCGAAGGAGACCACCAAAATTGTCAGAAGCAAGGAAAACAGGGACTTTTCCCGGGAAGTTGCGCACAAAGCCCTGCTGGTAGTCCGCGATGATAAAAAGCTGCTGCCCCTGAGTAAAGACAAGAAAATCCTGGTGATCGAGCAAACAATCCCCTATGAATTCCTCGGAAAGGATTTGTACAGTCATGCCCACATGTTCTGCGAGCAAATGGTCAAGCATTCCACTAACCTGATTCTCGACGATGCCCCGTTCCATGCTGAAGAGGAAGACATCGAAGAAGCACTGCGACTTGCAAAAGAAGCTGACCTGGTGGTCATGACCAACTACTACGCACGTATTGAAAAGCGCGGCAACAATACCCATCTGGCCAGGGCGCTGAAGGCCGCAGGCCATACGGTGGTTGTCGTTACCAACTTCCCGTACAGGAAGGGAACAACTACGGTAGCCGATGCTGTCGTATGTAATTTTTCCGGCACACCCGATTCAATCAGAGCATCTGCTGATCTCCTTTTCGGAGCAATCAAGCCTTATCCTACGACTAAGATGCCGATCGATCTGAGTGCTGAACAGAATCTGCCGGAAGAACCAGATCCCGCTCCCAGGAAATCACAGGAGAAAAAACCCGGGAATGTATGGGGAGGGAAGTGCTAGGTCCTTTAGGGCAAAAAGATTAAACTGATATGCTGAGCGCCGGTGAGGATTCTAAAATTCAACACTGGCGTTCAGATTAATCCAAAGGGTGATGGCGCCTGCAAATTGCCCTCCATTTATGTTTATGATTACGAACACTAAGCGAGAATAAAATGACAAAATCAGCATCCTTCAACATTCAGGATATCTACACAATTGATGGCACTGAAATCGCAAAAATTTATGAAGAGAATTTTATGTCAGTGCATTTCCAGGGAATGTCCAAATGTCTTCAGTTTCCGCATACTGTGGCATTGCAAGGCGCACCTACCTGTTCGATCGGTATTTCACCATACGGTTTATATAACCGGTTTAACGAAGCCGGTCGTCTTATCCTTTTGAATCAGAAAGCGGTTCAATTCGGCTCGGCGCCCTATATTCGTATAGGTGATGATTGTACAATGCTGACGCAGAAATTACCGGGTGAAACTGAACTCCCCGATGATATCCCGGCAGTTAAAAATTATTATCCTGCTCCGGTTGAAAAAGAGAACATCGCATTGACAATTGCAACTCCCTCACTGGAGATTGCCTATAAATTTGAAAATGTGAAGGTCATCAGGAGACTGATTTCTCCTTTGCTTTCCGGCGGGGAACAGACATTGATGCCACTCGGTGTTGAAGAATATGTGGTTGAAAATGTTACAGGATACGATCAGCAGGTCACAATCGTAATACCAAGACCATCGCTGGTCAATCTCCAGGAAAAGGAGCTCAAACCCACTGATCAGGACAGTGTTTTTGTAGCTACTGCTGCAGTAAAAGAACAGAAACATGAAGAGTTCCGTCTGGAAGGTATCCGTGGTATAATTATGGGCAGCAATGAAAGCCAGAACAGGATGGCGATAGCAGTTACAGACGTTCCCGGCGTTGCCGTGGATACCCAACCCTATTTCTGCCTCAATAAATACTCCGGTGATCTTCTGCTGAGCAGCGATGGCAGCTTTTATGAAAAACGGCAGCCGGTTATCCGCAGTGATTATGGAGCAGCTGTCAGTCTGACGTTTAGCCTGGGACCATTTGAATCAAAGACTGTTCCTTTCGCTGTGGCTCTTGATTTTCCCGTACAGGATTATATTGACGGAACAACTTTTGAGAGAAAATATGTAAAAAGCTTTTCGAATGGTGAGACACGAATCCTGGACCTGGTAAAAATTGCATTGACCAGTTACCCGCAATGGTGGAAACGGACCGTTACAATCCAGAAACGGATCTTCGATCTGATCTCTTCAACTTCTTCCTACAAGGAAGACCGTGAAGGAGCATTGCGTCTGACAAGGTTGATGCTGAATGAACTTCATTTTCCGTTGTCCAACGCTATCGTCTGGGTAGATGATGAAAAAGGTGAGAGGGCCCGGTTCCTGGAATGTTTTGATTATGCGTATATCGATCCTTCGGATGTGGATTGGTATTCGATGGTATTGCTGATGCTTTTCCCAAAGGTCGAAAAAGACCTGTGCCAGGCATTTATCAATTCCATCCTGGCGGTAGATCCGACACCGCGATGGTATCATCACCACGCTTCTTTTGTGCAGGCACAGATGCATTTTAATGAACATCGTGAGGAATACGAAGGTGTATCACTAAGGCAGATCCGCGATGATTTCAAGACCAAAGGCAGTGTCGCCCATGATGTCGGTGCAATGCCCAAGGGTCATCCACTTCGCAACGTGAGTGATTACGCATGGTACAATAATAATTACTGGGTCGATCTGTATCCCAAACTGATGATGCGTGTGTTACGTAATGTAAAATTCACAGGGGATATGGAATTCCTCAGATCGAACTGGGAAACGATGAAGTTCGGACTGGATTCGTTGCTGAAACTTGATTTTGACAACGACGGGATCCCCGAAGGTCATCCGGACGATGTTAAAAATACTTTTGATAACCTTGTGCTTTTCGGCGCTGATGCGTATGATGCAACCCAATTCCTGGGCGGATGCCAGGCATTGATCAAAATGGCCCAAATGCTTGGCGAAAAGGGCGATGAGGAATACATCCGGGGAAAGTATGACAAAGCATGGAACAGTTTTGAGAAATTATGGCGCGAGGATGTAAATAAAAAAGGTGAGAAACTCGAATATTACGTTACCTGCTTTGATCCTGAAACAGGAAATACGAATACGGATGTATGGACCAATCAGCTTGACGCTTTATGGTACCTGACAGCCATTGGAGAGCCTCCCGCAATTCCGGAAGAACGGGTTAAAAAGATTCTCAAAGCTGTTTATGACACAAACCGCTCGTATATGGGATGGGCCATGTGCAAAACAAAGGATGGAGAGCCGGTTGAATCTGAACAGGGGCAGGATGTGTATACCACAACGAATTATGTTTTTGCCCAGTTGCTGGATTATTACGGTATGGTCGAGGAAAGCAAGGAGGTATACAAACATATGGATCGCGTAGTATTTAAGTATGCAAATACCCTGACAACTCCGGATAATCTCCGGGCAGAGCTGGAACTTGAAGCCGGTGAGAAAGAACCCTGTCCGCATTATATTGTGGCAGCATATCCCCGGCCCGGAGCCGTATGGTCACACCTGGTGATGAATCACATCAAGGATCTGCAGGCGAAAAACAAGACCATGACAATCGGGCCGGAAGACCTGATGCCTTTCTATCCCTGGTTGCTGAGTGACTCGGAAGAATAAAGTAAATAAGCACAAATTAATTCATTGACAAAAAATCAGAAGTCGGTTGGTATGACTAAAAAATATGATATCACATTTGTCGGGCACATGTGCTATGATGAGATCGTTCCGTTCGGTGGAACGCCACGTGTAGCTCCGGGAAGCGCTGTTTTATGCGGAGCCATGGTTGCCGCAAGAGTTGGCAGGAAGGTTGCCGTAGTTGCTAAAATGGCCAGGAAGGACGAGGAGATCCTTCAGCCCATGAAAGATCTGGGCATCGATTGTTATCTCATTCCCAGCGCAGAAACTTCGTATAACAGGGTTGTACACTTTTCCGCAAATGTCGATGAACGTGAAATGACCCTTATCAAATCGGCCGGGATAATCGACATTAAGGAAATTCCCGAATTGGATTCCACATGTGTTCACCTGGCGGGAATTTCGGATACCGAGTTTGACATGCCACTCATGAAGGAAATGAAAGCCAGAAATTTCCCAAGCCTGTCAGTTGATATGCAGAGCTTTGTTCGCCATATCAATCCCGTGACAAAAAACCACGAGTTCAGCGATGTGGCGGACAAGAAGGAAATTGCTGCAATGATGGACAAACTGAAACTGGATGTTGTGGAAGCCAAACTTCTTACCGGTACGGATGATCTTGAAAAAGCTGCAATAATCGTTGAATCATGGGGCTGTCCGGAAGTTTTGATTACGCATTCCGAAGGGGTGCTTGCGAGAGTCAAAGGGGAAACCTATTATGAAAAATTCTCCAACAACAGTGTAGCCGGCAGAACCGGCAGGGGCGATACAACATTTGCCGCTTACCTCTCACACAGACTGGATCACGAGGTCCGGGAGTCGTTGAAGTTTGCTGCTGCTCTTGTATCAATCAAAATGGAGACTCCCGGCCCGTTTAGCGGAACGCTTGATGATGTTTATAAAAGACTCAAAGAAAAACATTCCTGAAAGGAACAGGTATAACCGGGCCGGCAACAGCTCCTGCCAACCGGCCTGCAAGGAACAGCAAGGCAATTGCACTGTCACCGGAACTGTAGCCAATCTTCTCTTTAACAGATGATTTTATTGTTTCCGGTTGCATAAACAGTCAGTTAAATTTAAATCCGCAACCGATTGCAAAAAAATAGTTCAAAAATTTCAAAAATAGCGGTTTTCTTACTTATTTTGAAGAATTATGACCGGAATGAAGAAAAAAGGCGAGGTCACAATCTATGACATCTCCAGGGCTTTGAATATCTCTGCTTCAACGGTCTCGCGCGGCCTCAACAACAGTCCCCAGGTAAGGAAGGAACTGAGGAAAAAGATAATGCATACAGCCCAGGAGATGGGCTACCAGCATAATAAGTTTGCAGCAAACCTCAGACAGAAGCGCACGAGGACCCTCGGGGTAATAATTCCAAGGATTGACAGCCATTTCATGTCCACTGTAATCTCTGGAATGGAAAAGGTTGCAAACAACTCCGGCTACCAGCTGCTTATCAGTCAGAGTGAGGAATCTGCCGCCCTAGAGGAAGCCAATATACAGGCACTGTTCAACAGCCGCGTTGACGGTCTGCTCGTCTCCCTGTCCTATGAAACAAAGACAAAGGATGCTTTTGCCAACATTCTGCGAAAGGACATACCCCTGGTCTTCTTTGACAGGGTGTTTGATTGCGGCAACTGCGTCAGTGTCGTAATTGACAACTACAGGGCAGGATATGAGGCCACACAACACCTGGTTGACCAGGGTTGCAGAAAAATCGTGCATGTTGCAGGAAGCCTGAACAGGAACGTTTACAATGACAGGTATCGCGGATACCGTCAGGCGCTCATGGACAATTCAATGAACTTTGATGACAAGATGCTCATAATTACCGACCTGGGAGATGGTTCGGGGGTGTCCATAATTAATCATCTGCTGAATAACGGTACCATGCCAGACGGCATCTTCACAGCCAATGACAATTCTGCAGTATCTCTCATATGCGAACTGAAGCGAAAAGGATTCCGGGTGCCTGATGACATTGCCATGGTGGGGTTCAATGATGATCCGGTGTCACGGATCGTGGAGCCCAACCTGACAACGGTACGTTACCCGGGCAGGGCCATTGGCGAAGTGGCTGCATCCACAATGATAAGGATTCTTGAAGGCACACAGTATGAAAAGGTAAACTCCATCATCCTCAGCCATGAACTTATAGTCAGGCAGTCATCGCTGAGGAAGGGCCAATCATAACAGCCATGCATAAAATCTTTACTGTTCTCCTGACGATACTTCTTCTTGCACCGGTGGCACCGGCGCAGGCTGATGACGGCTACCGGCTCTGGCTCGGGTATAAGCCCGTAACTGACAGGGCCCGCCTGAAGGAGTACCAGAGAAGGTTAGAGAATGTAATGATAACGGGCAACTCACCGGTGCTGAGGACTGCCCATGATGAGTTCATTGCAGGTCTGGCGGAGCTCACCGGGCTGAAAATCACAGAGGTCAATTCCCTTGAGGGCCGGGGTATCGTCATTGCAGGAACATTCAGCTCGTCGCCCTTCGTTGCCTCACTTCTCCCTGATGTCGTTCCCGGAACCACGGGGGAGGAGGGCTATATAATACGAAGTATCAGGCAGGGGCGGAGAAACATTACAGTGGTTGCCTCCGAGGGCGACCGCGGGGTATTGTACGGTCTGTTTCATCTTCTCAGGATCATCAGCACCGAATCGCCGACAGGCAACCTTGACATCCTTGAGCGTCCGGCCACCGCACTGCGGCTTCTCAATCACTGGGACAATCTCGACGGAACTGTTGAGCGCGGTTATGCCGGCGGCTCAATCTGGAACTGGCATCTTCTGCCAGGTTATATTTCACCACGGTACACAGATTATGCAAGGGCTAATGCCTCAATAGGCATCAACGGGACAGTCCTCACCAACGTGAACGCCAATGCGCTGGTTCTTACTCCTCAGTACCTTGGGAAGGTGGCCGCCCTGGCTGACGTTATGAGGCCTTACGGCATAAAGGTTTATCTGACTGCCCGTTTCAGCGCTCCTCAGGAGACAGGTAACCTCCCCACATCTGATCCGCTTGACCCTGCCGTGGCAGCCTGGTGGAAGGAGAAGGCGGCAGAGATCTATTCACTTATACCCGATTTCGGTGGCTTCCTCGTGAAGGCCAATTCCGAGGGTCAGCCCGGTCCACAGAATTACGGCCGGTCTCATGCTGACGGTGCAAACATGCTTGCTGACGCCGTCGCACCATATGGCGGGGTGGTCATGTGGAGAGCATTTGTATATGACAACAATGTGCCTGTTGACAGGGCAAAACAGGCATATAACGAATTCGTGCCGCTTGACGGCAAATTCAGGGACAACGTACTGGTACAGGTCAAGAACGGCCCCATAGATTTTCAGCCAAGGGAACCCTTCCATCCGCTCTTCGGCGCCATGACATCTACCCCCCTGATGATGGAGTTCCAGATTACCCAGGAGTATCTCGGCTGTGCCACTCACCTCGTATACCTTGCACCCCTCTTCAGTGAGGTGCTGGACAGCGACACATACGCTGCCGGCCCCGGATCGGAGGTCTCGAAGGTGATTGACGGCAGTCTTCACAACCACACCCTGACCGGCATAGCCGGGGTAGCAAACATCGGCAATGACAGGAACTGGACCGGACACCTCTTCGGCCAGGCCAACTGGTATGCCTTCGGCAGGCTGGCCTGGAATCCGGAGCTGTCACCTGCAGGGATAGCATCAGAGTGGATCAGGATGACAATAACACACGATCCGGACATAACCGGAGGAATAGAGGAAATGATGCTCGGTTCACGCGAAGCAGCAGTGAATTACATGACCCCCCTGGGCCTGCACCACATAATGGCCGAGGGGCATCACTGGGGACCGGGCCCGTGGGTGGACCGGGGACGCCCCGACTGGACGTCGGTCTATTATCACCGTGCTGACACGGCCGGAGTGGGATTTGACCGCACCACCTCGGGAAGTGATGCCGTGAGCCAATACTTCCCTCCCCTTGACTCGCTGTTCAATGATCCGCAGGCATGCCCGGAAAACCTGCTTTTATGGTTCCACCACCTGCCATGGTATCACGTGATGAAATCAGGAAGGACTCTGTGGGACGAAATGTGCCTGAAATACCAGGAAGGTGTGAATACAGTTAATGAATACCGTACATTATGGGAGTCCCTGAGGGGGCGGATTGATGACGGGCAGTTTGAACACGTGCGGCAGATGCTTGACATACAGGCAGATGAGGCACGGTGGTGGAAGGACGCATGTCTCCTTTATTTTCAGACATTTTCACGGATGCCCTTCCCTGATGGGGTGGAACAGCCACAGCATAGCCTGGAATATTACCGGGTATTGAAGTTCCATTATGTCCCGGGCATCTGAATATCCTATAACGAAGCATAACCTGACCTTATGAATGACAGACACTGGGATACCCTCCTTAAGATGATAAGAGGAGAAAAAACGCAGGAACCCCCCGTGGGATTTATTATAGACAGTCCCTGGCTTCCCGGCTGGTACGGCACCACTATACTTGAATACTTCTGTGACCCTGCAACATGGTTCGAGGCAAACCTTCATGCCATGAAGGTATTTCCTGACGTAATGTTCATTCCCGGTTTCTGGTCAGAGTACGGTATGTGCACCGAACCCTCTGCCTTCGGCACGAAGATGGTATGGACCGAGAACGATTTTCCACATCCGGTGAAACTGAACTGCACCACCGATGCTGTTGCTTCGCTGGCGAAGCCATGCGTGAAGACCGACGGGCTCCTTCCGTTTGTCATAAGCCGTATGGCCAAATACCAGGACAGGGTTAAGCAGTACGGCTGTCATTACCGGTTTGCCTCCAGCCGGGGCCCTCTTAACATTGCCTCGTTTCTGTTCGGCACAACTGACTTCATGATGGCGCTGGCGCTCACTCCCGATGAGGCGCAGAAAGCGCTTACGGTAATCACTGACTTTGTCATTGACTGGCTTGAGCTGCAGTATGAAAAGTTCCCTGACATTGAGGGAGTGCTGCTCCTCGATGACATTGTCGGCTTCCTGGGGCAGCCTGATTTTGAGACCTTTGTGCTGCCTCACCTGAAGCGCATCTACTCAACATTCAATCCGAAAGTGAGATTCTTCCACAATGATGCTGCAGGCCTCGTAACAGCTCCATACCTGAAGGAAATAGGCATAAACCTCTTTAACTTCAGCTTCAATCACAGCATTACTGAGATGAGGAAGTTATCCGGTGATGGCGTCATCCTTCTGGGCAACCTTCCTCCAAGGGATGTGCTTGCCATGGGTACTCCGGCCGATGTGGAGGCAGGCGTTATCAGCATGATGCGCGAGGCCGGTGACACCAGGGGAATTATCTGGTCTTGCGGGGGAGGAATGCCTCCTGATGCTTCTACGGAAAATATCCGTACATTTATCACCGCAGTAAGAAATTTTTCCTAATACAAATCCCGTATGCTATTACTTGGTATAGATCTTGGCAGCTCATCAGTAAAAGTCTCCGTTATTGACGGAGAAAAAGGGAGAGCTATCTCCTCAGCTTCTTATCCTCCATCAGAGATGGAGATTTCCGCACCTGCCCCCGGCTGGGCCGAACAGGATCCCGAACTGTGGTGGAAAAACTTCACCCTGGCATTGGCAGCATGCCTGAAGCCACTGGGAACCAAACGTAAGGACATAGGTGCAATCGGCATTTCATACCAGATGCACGGATTGGTGGTGGTTGACAAAAACAGAAAGGTACTCCGTCCTTCAATAATATGGTGTGACAGCCGGGCCGTGGAGACCGGTGAAAGAGCTTTTGACAGGCTGGGAAAAGATTTCTGCCTGCATCATTTGCTGAACTCTCCCGGAAATTTCACGGCATCAAAGCTTGCTTGGGTAAAGGAGAACGAACCGGATATTTACAGACAGATCTTCAAGATCATGCTTCCGGGTGATTACCTGGCCATGCGCCTGACAAATGAGATAAAGACCTCCGTTTCAGGCCTTTCTGAAGGAATTTTCTGGGATTTCATGAGAAATGAGATATCGGAAGAGTTACTTGACCATTACGGAATCTCACCTGACCTGCTTGCTGATGCCGTTCCTTCCTTCTCCCTCCAGGGAGAGCTGACGGCTGCAGTAGCTGCCGACCTTGGGCTTACTCCCGGCATACCGGTATCCTACAGGGCCGGAGACCAGCCAAACAATGCATTGTCACTCAACGTCCTGAAACCGGGAGAGGTGGCTACAACTGCCGGCACCTCAGGGGTAATCTACGGTGTTACTGACAGAACCCAGTTTGACCCGCTGTCAAGAATCAATACCTTTCTGCATGTTAACCATACCGAAAGGCTGACGCGCCTGGGGGTGCTGCTCTGCATCAACGGAACCGGCATTCTCAACTCCTGGCTGAAGAAGAATACCGGCGCCGGGCTGAACTACCCTGAGATGAATGATCTGGCTGCTGCAGTGGAGCCCGGAAGTGACGGACTGATCATCCTCCCCTTCGGCAATGGAGCCGAAAGGATGTTCCGTAACAGGGAAATAGGAGCTTCGGTACATGGCCTCAATTTCAATATCCACCGGCAGGGACATCTTTACCGTGCCGCACAGGAGGCAATAGCCTACTCATTCCGCTTCGGCCTTGAGATAATGAAGGAGACAGGCATTAATCCCACGGTGATACGTGCCGGTGAGTCAAACATGTTCCTGAGCAAGGTATTCAGGGACGTCCTTTCAAGCCTGACTTCGACAGTGATCACTTTGTACAATACCGACGGCTCCGTCGGGGCAGCCCGTGGCGCCGGGATAGGATGCGGTTTCTACAGGACGGATGAGGAGGCCTTCAGCGGCCTCGAGGTGACAGGCTCAAGCGAACCCGATCCCCGCCTGGCTATGATCTATGACGCGAGATATAATGAGTGGCTCGATATTCTTGAAAATCATCTTTATGAATAATTTTAAACCTATGGCAAAAAAAAGTAAAAGCGAAATTTTTCCCGGTATCGGGAAGATTCAGTATGAAGGAAGGGACTCAAAGAATCCCCTGGCATTTAAATGGTATGACCCCGAGGCAAAGGTGGGCGGAAAGAAGATGGAGGATATCCTTCGCTTTGCGATAGCTTACTGGCATTCCTTCTGCGGAGACGGCACTGACACCTTCGGTGCGAAGACAAGGGATTTCCCGTATGACGGGTTGGAAGGCGATGACAAGATCAAGGTCAAGCTTGACATGGCTTTCGAATTCTTTGAAAAGATAGGCGCTCCCTATTATTGTTTCCATGATGTCGACCTTGTTGGTGACGACGGATCAGTCTTCGAGATTGAAAAGCGTCTCGAAAAGTGGGTGCCGGTCATTAAGGCCAGGCAGAAGGAGACAGGAATGAAACTCCTGTGGGGCACGGCAAACGTCTTCGGGAATCCCCGTTACATGAACGGCGCTGCCACCAATCCTGATTTCAACGTGCTCACCAACGTTGCTGTACAGTTAAAGAATGCCATTGATGCAACAATTGCGCTGGGCGGACAGGGTTATGTCTTCTGGGGCGGTCGCGAGGGTTACCTCACTCTTCACAACACTGATATGAAGCGTGAGCTCGAGCACCTGGCAATGATGCTCACCATGGCACGTGACTATGCCCGCAAGAACGGCTTCAAGGGTAAGTTCTATATAGAGCCCAAGCCCATGGAGCCCACCAAGCACCAATATGACTATGATTCAGCCACAGTAATTGGCTTCCTGAGGCACTACGGCCTCGACAAGGACTTCGCCCTTAACGTGGAGGTCAACCACGCCACCCTTGCCGGCCACTCTTTCCAGCATGACCTGCAGACGGCAGCCGATGCCGGCATGCTCGGCAGCATTGACGCCAACAGGGGAGACTACCAGAACGGGTGGGATACCGACGAGTTCCCGACAAACATAAACGAGATCACCGAAGCGATGCTTGTAATCATGATGGCCGGAGGCTTCAAAACCGGCGGCATCAATTTTGATGCCCATGTGCGCCGCAACTCCACTGATCCGGAGGATCTCTTCATTGCCCACATCAACGGCATGGACACCTTTGCCCGTGGCCTGGTAATTGCAGACCGCATCCTTAAGGATTCAGATTACCTGAAGATGCGTAAAGCAAGGTATGCTTCATTTGACAAGGGCAGCGGCGCTCTCTTTGAGAAGGGCAAACTGTCCCTCGGGGATCTTCGTGAGCTGGCCAAAAAGGTTGGTGAGCCGAAAAAGATCAGCGGCAAGCAGGAGCTTTATGAGCAGCTGATTAACATGTATATCATCTGACAGATCAATGGCTGTCTTCACGCCCCTCCGGCGCTGGCAGCCTGCATTCCGTCCTTTCAGCAGGCAGCCTGCCGGAAAGCAATTGCTTGCACTGACAGAGAGGATCGTCAAAGGTCCGCTCTTCGGATGCAGGATGTGCGGCAACTGCCTGCTGCAGGAGACAGCATTTATCTGTCATATGGCGTGTCCCAAGGGGATCCGCAACGGCCCATGCGGCGGGGTGAACAATGGCTACTGCTATGTTGACCCCGCACGCCGCTGCGCCTGGCACCTGATTTATGAGCGGTCACGACGCATGCATCGTGAGCACAGGCTTCTGGAGGTGCTGCCACCCGTTGACTGGGACAGGGCCGGAACGGAGACATGGGGCGAAGTGGTGCGCACGGCACGAAAAACAGGCATCGGGAAAATTCTTGTCCCCTCCCGGAGGAAAGGCCGGACAATGGGCAACATGCTTGAGGAAAGTGTCTTCAAACCCATCCGACAGCCCGACTGGTGGAAAGGTGACACCGAGTACCATCCTCCCGTAGTTTCCGGGCCTCAGTCGGCACTCGAGGCAGAGTTGCGCAGCGGCAGGTTCGTCGTCACTGCCGAGGTGACGCCGCCGCTTACGGCCGCCACGGCGAGGCTGCGTGAAAAGATACTGACGGTCATGCCTTATGTCTCGGCAATCAACTTTACTGACGGGTCATCAGCGGTACCGAGAATGTCAAGCGCTGCCTGCTCCGCCGTGGCAGCCTCACTCGGGGCCGACCCGGTGATGCAGATCTCGGCCCGCGACAACAACCGCAACAACCTGCAATCTCTGGCCATTGGCGCCAATGCCCTGGGGGTGTACAACATACTCTGCCTCTCGGGCGACAGCCCCCGGGTCGGACCCGCACCACGGAGCAACATGAACATCATCGACGTCGACTCGGTGCAGATGCTCTGGATATTGAGAAGGATGCGCGATGAAGGCATTTACCTCGATGGAAGGGAGATAAAGAACAGGCCGAAGCTCTTCCTCGGCGCTGCTGCAGCCCCATTTGCACTCGATCCGGTCATGCAGGCCATCCGTATACGTAAAAAAGTCAATGCCGGGGCGCAGTTCCTTCAGACAAACCTGGTATTTGATCCTGACCGCCTCGATCCATGGCTGGAACAGCTTGACATGGAAAACCTCCTGGATAAGGTTTTCATTCTTGTGGGTATCAGCCCCCTGAAGTCGCTCTCCATTGCCCGGTACCTGAATGAGAAAATCCCGGGAGTGACAGTGCCGGAGAGGGTGATGCAGAGACTGGCAGATGCCGGTGAACGTTTCGCCGAAGAGAGCATCGCCATCACCGTTGAGACACTGTTGAGGCTGAAGTCCAAAAAGGGAATCAGTGGCGTACATATAATGCCACTGGGCTGGGAAGATGCCCTTCCTCATATAATAGAAAAAGCAGCTCATGAAACTACTGACCTCAAGGGAGCTGGCCAGGGCCGCCAATCTTGACATACCGGGCGGGGTGGTGATTGCCAAAGCCCTGATGCAGATATTTCGCTATAACAAGCTGAACAGGGTCTACACAAATACCTATGACAATGATCCGGCAGTCTTTATCAATTCCATCCTTGACCACCTTGACATCAGGTACGATATACCCGACAAGGACCTCGAAAATATTCCGCTGACGGGCCCCTTCATTACGGTCTCAAACCATCCCTTCGGTGGAATTGACGCCCTGATACTTTTGAAGATACTTGCCCGCCGGCGTTCTGATGTCAGGGTGATGGCCAACTTCCTGCTGCAGAAGATTGATCCGCTGAAGCATCTTATCGTTCCTGCCGATGCGGAAGGAGAGAGCCATGAAGGAATGACATCCCGAAAAGGGATGGAGGAGGCAATGAGTCATGTCAGGGAGGGCCACGGCCTGGCTCTTTTCCCCGCAGGGGAGGTCTCAACATACCAGTCGGAATCAGGACTGATAGCTGACATGGAGTGGCAGGAGCAGATACTTCGTGAGGTAAGGATGGCTGAGGTGCCGGTCATTCCGGTCTACTTTCACGGTACCAATTCAAGGTGGTATCATATACTGGGGCGCATACACCCGTTGCTGAGCACTGCAAAGCTGGGCTCGGAACTGTTTAACAAACGGCACAAGATCATCAGGGTACGCATCGGGCGGTCACTGTCAGTCAGTGAGCAGGCCGGGTTCGGAGACATAGCCCGTTTCGGACGCTACCTCAGGGCCCGCACCTATTCGCTCGGTTCATCCCTGGAGGCCAAACCTTTCTTTTCCGGCTTCATGCCACGGCGCAACAGGCGGCAGGAACCGGTTGCCCCTCCGTCTGACCGGGCAACACTTGCCGCTGAGATTAATAACATAAGGCGAACATACCAACTGTTCACCGTCAGTAACTTTGTTGTCCTTTTTGCCCCTACACGGGCTATACCGAATCTGATCAGGGAGATCGGCAGGATGCGCGAGGTGACCTTCAGGGCAGTTGGTGAAGGGACCAACAGGGCAACCGACCTGGATGAATATGATTTTTACTACCACCACCTGGTTATCTGGGATGAGGCAGCCGGGGTACTCGTGGGGGCATACCGCATTGGAAAGGGAAGAGAGATCATGAGCCAGTATGGTGTCAAGGGTTTTTATATCAACTCCCTGTTCAGGATCCGCAAGTCATTTGAACCTGTCCTGGCCGAGTCTCTCGAGCTGGGACGGTCATTCATAGTGCAGGAGTACCAGAAAAAGGCGATGCCCCTGTTCCTTCTCTGGAAGGGTCTTCTGTCAGTACTGCTGCAGAATGCCGGGTATCGTTATCTTATAGGCCCGGTAAGCATCAGCAATGAGTTCTCGGCGTTTTCCAAATCCCTGATAGTCGAATTTGTCAGGAACAACTTCTTTGACCGGGAGATGGCCATGCACATCAGGCCGAGGAAGAAGTTCAGCCCCCAGATAGACAAACGTATTGACAGTGAGATCATCATCTCATCAGCGGAAAGGGACATCAGCAAGGTCGAAAAGGTGGTGAGTGATGTGGACAATGGTTACCGCATACCGGTGCTGCTGAAGAAATACCTCGAGGTCAACGCCCGGATCATAGGCTTCAATGTTGACCCTGATTTCAATAACTGCCTTGACGGGCTGATCATGCTGGATGTTTACAACCTCCCTGCCGGATTTGTCAGTTCCCTGTCGCGGGAAAAGGAATGAAAATAGATATTATATATTATGCACGTAGCGGCAGGTCTCAGACCTGCCGCTACCATATAAAATTTATATACCGGATATCAATAAAATTTGTATCTCATATCCTTGACCTCGTTCTTGTCGCGAAGGGCCTGGTAGGCTTCGTATGAAGCGCGGATCTGGTAGCTGGAGTTCATTCTCTCCTTCACCATTGCCAGTTCTTCGGCCACCACGGGAGCGGCGTCGCTGACCATGAATATGTAAACGCCGTTGTTG
Organism: Bacteroidota bacterium; assembly: GCA_018262715.1. Classification (GTDB taxonomy): domain Bacteria; phylum Bacteroidota; class Bacteroidia; order Bacteroidales; family VadinHA17; genus SR-FBR-E99. The sequence goes on along the minus strand of JADFDS010000041.1, from coordinate 109,675 downwards.
CCTTCAACCGGTTTCGAAAGTTTACCGGCCTCAGAGGCTGATGCTGCCGATATCAGGGCGGGCTCTATCCCGGCGCCGGGAATTGAGTATGACCTGAAGTTGATTCCGCTGGCATCCTGAACGGTGGTGTTGTAATGAGCAGCAATCTCATTGAGGTTTTTACCCTCGGCTTCAAGCTTCTTCATCTCGGCAACAATGACCTCCGCCTTTTTCTTCTTTGCCAGGATGAACCTGATATCTGAAGCCACATCCTCCACGGGTGCAACTCCCTCCTCCTGGGCCCTGCTGCAGTAAGCAACCACATACTGGTCAGGAAGCTCGAACACTGCCTGGCTGCTGTTGTCAAGGACAATGCTGCCCGCCTTGCTGTTCTGGAAGAGAGCCATGACAAGTCCTCTTGACTGTGTCAGGCCGGGAAGCTCCTTCTGGTCAGGAGTCACGTTCAACGCAAGTTTCTTGTTGAGGTTCCCCTCAGCCACAGCCTTGTTGAACTTCTCGTATGTGTCATTGGTCCCGGCAAACTGTGATGCCTCGGAATAGATGCGCTGTGTGGTCATGCTGCTGGGGATGACCTGGCGGTCTACGATGCCTATGTCATATTTCCTTACCCTGCGGCTCTGGTCAAGTATCTTGATGACATGTATGCCGTAGGTTGTCTCTGCAGTCACAATGTCACCCTTCTTATTACTGAAGCAGGCATTATTGAAGGGGATTATCATCATCCCTTCGCTGAACCATCCGAGATCGCCTCCTACCTGTGCCGAACCCTGGTCATCGGAGTTGGCCATTGCCAGTACGTTGAAGTCAATCCCTGACCTGACGAGTGCAATAAGGCTGTCAGCTTCTTTTCTTACCTGGGCAAGGGGCCTGGTTGGGTTGGGTGAGAGCAGAATATGTGCTGCCCTGACAGAATCAGGACGCTCGGCTATGTCAATTATGCGTGCCAGCTTGTAACTGCCGTTCTCAAGATAAGGCCCGGCAACGGCAGATTTGTCACCTGCCTCGGCCAGCGGCCGCAGGCTTTCGGGCAGATCCTCCGTTGTCAGATAAAAACCGGTGTGCCTGGTGTCAGCCGTCAGGTTGATATACTGAATCACGTCAGTGGCTGTAGCGAAGTTCTCCTTCTCATTTATGGCCCAGGTCTCGGTCTCCTTCATGTCTGCCTCTGAGGGAGCAATCTCAAAGGTTATATACTCCATATCCCTGGTGGCACCACGCTTGAAGTTATCCTTGTGCTTGTCATAATAGCTCCTGATCTCGTCCGGGGTAACCTTCACCAGACTGTCAGGTATGGCCGCATAGTTGCGTACCATATAGCTGAAACTGACAGTGTTCCCGTTTAGGCTGTTCTCAAACTCCGACTGCTTGCCGGTGACATAGAGACCCTTTGACATCAGGTTGACCAGCTTGGTATTGAGCCTGTCATTGATTATCTGATCCTCAAAGAATAGCCAGTATCTTTTGGTTGCGTCATCAGTCTCGGTGGCCTTCAGAAAATTCACAAGGAATGATTCATTGAAGGTGCCGGTGCCGGGGTCAGTAAAAAGCTGCCTGACAATAGGATGGGGGTCGTCACCAAAGACGAGCATCTCCACTTCGTCAGGACTGACGCCAAGGCCAACCTGCCGGTAGGTCTTGCCCATCAGCTTCTCTGAGAGCATCTGCTGCCATACCTGTTCCCTCAGGCTCTGCATCATTTCATCATTGACTTCTGATGATCCTGACATTTTGTAAATATCTACAAGTTCCTGAACACGGGCTTCGAAGTCCTGGTATGACACGGTCTCCCCGTCAATAGTGGCAAGCTGATAATATTTGTTTGCCTTTCGGCGCTGGGAAGTGTTACTTCCGAAAAAATCACTCACCACAAAGAGAAGCAGGGAAAACCCAATCACAATCGCCAGCAGCGGTCCTGCCTTCTCTCTTAAACTCTGAAGTATTGCCATCTGAATACTAATTAAATAATGAATTTTGCCTCTTGAAAAATACAGGCGACAAATATAACAAAATTCAGTTAAACAAAAGGACGGGCCTTCTTCTCATTTTATTTAACTTCCGGGAAATATGATATTTCTCATATTTCGGTCATATCGCACAGTTAGTAAATATCTTGGAAAAGTAAAAACAGTATAACCATGTCAAGGAACCTGAGGGGTCTCTCTGCCAGGCGAGACCTTACCGACAGCTTATACGAGAGTATTGCCGGAGTCTCCGGCGATGATGATAATGCTCGTAATGAGAATCTTAAGGCCATTGCCGGGGAATTCATGACCGGTGATGCAGCCATCCTGAGTTCAAGTACCTTCTATGATTTTCTCAGGCCTGCCCACTCCGGGAAAAAGGTATTCATGTGTGACGGCACTGCCTGCCTTACATCAGGCCGGAGCGAGGATGTCCGGCGGAGCCTGCTTGAAAGTTACAGGGAGGATGAGATAGGCACCATGACATGCCTGGGTCACTGTCACTCAAACACCGCATTTCTTGTCAATGGAAATATCAGGCTTTGCGGAAGTGATGCCGATCCGTCATCAATGAGCATTGGCTCGAATGCAGACATGCCTGCACTTCTGACGCCTTCAGGCGATACGGGAAATTACTGGTCGCTTGCAGAGAAATGGACCGGGAGGACTGATGATGCTCTCAGGGAGCTTGAGGCTTCGGGCCTCCGGGGCCGGGGAGGCGCAGGATTCCCGTTTCATGTAAAGGTGCGCTCATCGCGCGATGCCGCAGCTGACAGGAAATATGTAGTCTGCAACGGCGATGAGGGTGACCCCGGAGCCTTTTCAGACAAATGGCTGCTCGAGGAACGGCCGCACGCCGTACTTTTTGGCATGATGATGACTGGTATCATCACAGGCGCTGATACGGGAGTAGTCTATATCAGGGGAGAATACCCGCTGGCGGTCCGGAGGATGCGGGAGGCTGTCACAGAGATTGAAAAGGCAGGAATTGCGACAGGTACGGAAGGCAATCAGATCACCCGTTTCCGTTTCCACGTGGTGGAAGGATCGGGGGCGTACATATGCGGAGAGGAGACATCTTTGCTGAACTCCCTCGAGGGACTGAGGCCGGAAGTGCGAACACGCCCGCCGTTCCCGGCCGTCTATGGCCTCTTCGGCAGACCGACGGTGCTGAGCAATGTTGAGACCTTCGCCAATATCCACTACATCCTGGAGGAGGGTGGTGCCGCCTGGGCAGCAATGGGAACAGAGAAATCACCCGGGCCAAAACTCGTATCACTCGACGGGGCTTTCAAAAAACCCGGACTGCTGGAGGTGAAGATGGGAACCCCCATGAGAACAGTGATCGATGAGCTTGGAGGCGGAACGAGATACCCGGTGAAGGCCTTCCAGGTAGGCGGACCGCTGGGCGGACTTGTACCTGCGTCGCGGATTGATGATCTGACACTCGACTTCGAGTCGTTCGCCCGCGAGGGCTTCCTTCTCGGCCATGCCGGAATAGTATCGGTGCCTGCAGACTTCCCGGTAATAAAATTGCTGGAACACCTTTTTGAGTTCACGAGGAAGGAGTCATGTGGCAAGTGCTTCCCCTGCAGACTGGGCTCGGCACGGGGTTATGAGCTGCTTGCCGGCGCAATTGAAAAAGGAGAAAAGATTGACCGGCAGCTCTTTGATGATCTTCTCGAAACGATGCAGCTCGGGTCACTCTGCGCCCTGGGAGGTGGTCTGCCGCTTCCGGTGAGGAACGCCCTGCAGTATTTTGCGGAAGAACTTAAGGATTACTTCACAGTAAGGGAGGCATGACCATGGAAAAGATAGCATACATTGACAACAGGCCTTTCGCCATTGAACCGGGTGAGACCATTCTGCAGTTTGTCCGCAGAAACAGCGGGCATGATGTGATTCCGACACTATGCCAGGCTGAAAACCTTGATAACTATGGTTCATGCCGCATCTGTTCCGTGGAGGTGGCGCTGAAGGAGGGAGGCCCGGGAAAAGTGATGGCATCATGTCATACTCCCGTGGCTCCGGGTTATTATGTCTATCCGTCAACTGACCGGATCAGGCGGCTGCGGAAGAATATCCTCGAACTGGTGCTGTCGGAATACCCTCCGGAGAGGCTCATCCCTGAGCCCGGCATGCTGCCTACCGAGTTCCAGACCGTTGTGGCCGCTGCCGGTTCGCCGGAAGTGCGTTATCACCGCAATGTCACACATCATGAGAAGGACAGGAGCCGCCCGTATGTCTGGTCTGACCTGACAGAATGCATCAAATGCTACCGTTGTGTCAGAGCGTGTGATGAGCTGCAGGCTGAACATGTGCTGGGCATATACGGAAGAGGTGACGACAGCCGGATCATAAAGGGATTTGACCAGAGCTTCCGTGACTCCCCCTGCGTGTCATGCGGCGCATGCGTGCAGACATGCCCCACCAACGCCCTTCATGACCGTTATTCCGTCAAGACGCTGAAGGCAGACAGGATTGTGCGTACAACATGCACCTACTGCGGAGTGGGATGCAACCTTGACGTCAAGGTCGCCGACGGACAGGTCAGGGGCATACAGGCACCGCTCGACTCGGCCACCAACCGGGGGCATACATGTGTCAAGGGAAGATATGCCTTTGAGTTCTATAACCATCCTGAAAGGCTTCGTTCACCCATGGTGAGGAAAAACGGTGAACTGAAGGAGGTTTCATGGGATGAAGCCTATGAGTACACAGCAAAAAGATTCAGGGAGATAAAAGACAAATACGGTCCTGATGCTCTGGCAGGCATCTCCTCGGCCAGGTGCACCAACGAGGAAAACTACCTGATGCAGAAATTTTTCAGGATAGTCATCGGCACCAATAACATTGACGGCTGTGCCAGAGTCTGTCATGCCCCGACGGCAATGGGAATGCAGTGGGCTTACGGTACCGGCGCGGCAACCAATTCGGTTAATGAGATATACAAAACAGGGTGCATCCTTATTATTGGAGCCAATCCTTCATCTGCCCACCCTGTTACGGGCGCCCGCCTCAGATCGGTGGTCGAGACCGGTACTCCCCTCATCGTCATTGATCCGCTGAAGATTGAGATTGCGCGGCTGGCGAAGCACCATCTACAGATAAATCCCGGGACAAACGTGGCGGTGCTCAACCTCTTCGCCCGTTACCTGCTGACTGAGGGATTCATTGACAGCGAGTTCATAGCGAAGAGAACCGAAGGATGGGACGAGTTCAGACAATATCTGGAGAGGCTTGACGTGGATGAGCTTGAGAGGATCTGCGGTGTTGACCGTGAGAAGGTCAGGGCGGCAGCCATAGAGTACGGCTCGGCGAAGTCAGCGATGGAGTTCCATGGGCTGGGTGTGACCGAACACTGGCAGGCTACCAAGGCAATCACGCTGATCTCGAACATTGCCATGATGACCGGCAATATTGGAAGGGAAGGGACCGGGGTGAATCCACTCCGGGGCCAGAACAACGTGCAGGGTGCGGCTGACATGGGAATACAGCCTCACCAGGGTGCCGGATATCTTGATGTAACCAGGCCGGAAAACATTGCCCTTTACAACGCTTACTACGGTGCAGAGCACCCGGCAGTGCCTGGCTACCGTATCCCGGAGATGTTTACGGCAGCTGCACGGGGAGACCTGAAGGCATTGTGGATTATGGGCGAGGACATTCTCCAGACTGATCCAAACACCTGTCATGTCAAGAGTTCGCTTCAGGGACTCGACCTGCTTGTGGTGCAGGAACTCTTCATGACCGAGACTGCCCGTATCGCTGACGTTATCTTCCCGGCATCATCCTTTCTGGAGAAGGAAGGCACCTTCACCAACGGTGAGAGAAGGATACAGAAGGTGCAGAGGGCGGTGGAGCCTCTGGAGGGGACCAAACCCGACGGGCAGATTGTGGTTGACATGATGAACCGCATGGGTTACCCGCAGAAGGGTTACTCGGCTGACGTAATACTTAAGGAGATAGCAGGCATAGTGCCATTTTTTAAAGGTGTAAGGTGGGATGAGCTTGGCAACAGCGGAAAGCAGTGGCCTGTCAGGGAAGACGGCACTGACACGCAGATACTCCATACCGAAACATTCAAAAGGGGGAAGGGGCGGTTCCATTCATGGGACTATGACGTCTCACCCGAGCTGAATGAGAATGCCTCCCGATTCCCATATATCCTTACCACCGGACGCCTCCTTGAACACTACAACAGCGGCACCATGACGAGGCGCACACCCAACAGCGAGCTGGTGACGGAGGATATTCTGTTCGTCCACCCGTACGATGCCGGAGCCAAAGGGCTGGTGAGCGGTGATTATGCAAGGATCTTCTCTGCGCGCGGCATCACCACCATGAAGGTGAAAGTGACCGATGTGGTGAAACCCGGCGTCATCTATACCACATTCCATTTCCCCGAGGCTGCCATCAATTTCCTCACCAGCGGTATCGGTGACGAGTTCACCCTTACCCCTGAGTACAAGGTGGTGGCCGTGGATTTTGAAAAATCACAGTACGGGATCTTTACCCGTGCAGAATGCCGCACAATCATAAAAACAGATTAAAAAATCAAAACAACCCCTCAAAAAAGGGGGGTTAACGATAAAAAACGCGCATATTATCAAAAAATACCCTCAAAAATAGGGGGTATATTCTGAAATGATCTATTTTTGACAAAAAATCAGATCATGGCAGAATTACGTTTCAGTGCATTGAAGGAACTGTTCAACAGGGATCCTGTTGAGGTCAGCATCCCGGCAGCGCCGGTATCCACCTATTTTTCAGAGAATGTCTTTGACAAGCGCAAGATGGAGCGCTTTTTAAGCCGCGAGGCTTACAGGGCGGTCATAACCGCCATTGATGAGGGCACACAGATCAACCGGCAGATTGCCGACCAGGTTGCCACAGGCATGCAGGCGTGGGCAATGGAGCACGGAGTGACTCATTTCACACACTGGTTTCATCCCCTGACAGACGCCACGGCGGAGAAACATGACGCTTTCGTCGGAAGGGGAGAGTTGGGCTCCGTAATAGAGGTCTTTTCAGGCGAGGTGCTTGTGCAGCAGGAGCCTGATGCCTCAAGCTTCCCCAGCGGGGGCATCCGGAACACCTTCGAGGCAAGGGGATATACTGCATGGGATGTATCATCGCCGGCATTCATCGTCGGAAATACCCTCTGTATCCCGACAGTCTTCGTGTCATACAGAGGTGATGCGCTCGATTACAAAACTCCACTTCTCAGGTCACTGGCAGCACTCGACAAGGCCGCCGTGGAGGTCTGCCACCTGTTCGACAAGGATGTCAAAAAGGTGATAGCCACACTTGGATGGGAACAGGAATATTTTCTTATTGATGAGGCTCTGTATTATGCCCGTCCCGACCTGATGCTGGCTGACCGCACACTGATGGGTCACCCCTCGTCAAAGGATCAGCAGCTCTCTGACCATTATTTCGGGTCGATCCCTGACAGGGTGAAGGCCTTCATGAAGGAGTTCGAGTACGAGGCCTACAAGCTTGGCATACCGGTTAAGACCCGTCACAACGAGGTGGCCCCCAACCAGTTCGAGTGTGCACCCGTGTTTGAGGAAGCCAACCTGGCCGTCGATCATAACCAGCTGATAATGGACGTTATGAGAAGGGTTGCAAGGAAGCACAAGTTCAGGGTGCTGTTCCATGAGAAACCCTTTGCCGAGGTAAATGGTTCCGGCAAGCACAATAACTGGTCGATGATGACTGATGCCGGTGTAAATCTCCTCTCTCCGGGCAAGAATCCCAAGACGAACATGCAGTTCCTCACATTCCTGGTCAACGTGATCAAGGCGGTAAATGACAACCAGGAACTGATTCGCGCCAGTGTTACAAATGAGAACAACTCATACCGGCTGGGAGGTCATGAGGCACCCCCGTCGATCATCTCTGTCTTCCTTGGCAGCTACCTTACCGAAATACTTGATGGCATTGCAAGCAAAGTCAAGGACAAGAAAATGACCCCGCAGGAGAAGACGGAGATCAAGCTGGGCATTGGCAAGATCCCGGGAATATTTCTTGACAATACTGACCGCAACCGTACATCTCCGTTTGCCTTCACAGGCAACAGGTTTGAATTCAGGGCGGTGGGCTCCTCGGCCAACTGCAGCTCTGCAATGATAGTGCTTAATGCGGCCGTGGCACGCCAGCTGAAGGCGTTTGCCGTTGAGGTCAATGCAATAATTGACCGCGGAGGAAAGAGAGACGAAGCAATCTTCCAGGTGCTGAAAAATTGCATCATCGACTCGAAGAGGATTCGTTTCGATGGTGACGGTTACAGCGCTGAGTGGCACAAAGAGGCAATACGCAGGGGCCTCTCGGATGAACCAAGCGTCCCGAAGACCCTCAAGACTTACGAGAACTCATCTTCGCGTGAAACGCTGGTGGGAACCGGGGTGTTAACTGCAAGGGAACTGGAAAGCAGGGTGGAGGTTGAACTGGAAAAATTCACCAAGAAGCTCCAGATTGAAGCCCGCGTGCTGGGTGACCTGGCTATAAATCACATAGTGCCTACGGCAGTGAACTACATGACCTCGCTGGTTGATAACGTCAAGGGTCTCCGTGAAATATTTGACGAGAATGAGTTCATACGGCTGGCAGGTGCGCGAAAGGAACTGATAGTAACAATTTCTGACCATATTTCCATGATCAAAAAACTGGTCACCGAGATGATCGATCAGCGCAGGAAGGCAAATGTTATCCCTGACCTGTACAAGAAAGCGCTTGCCTATGAGTCAAAGGTCAAACCCTATCTCGAGGAAATCAGAACCCATATTGATAAGCTCGAGCTTGTTGTAGACAACGAACTGTGGCCCCTTCCCAAATACCGTGAGCTTCTGTTTACCCGGTAACAGGTTGTTTAGTTATATAAATTTTGTTTCCAATGCCCTCTGTGAAGAGGGCATTATTTTTGCTGCAGATTCCGGGTGCCGGTAATTAATGAAACGGCTGAACGTTAACATTAATAACAATCATTACTTTTGTACAAAACACTATCGTGTCCGGAATGAACAGAATAATAATACTGATAATTGCTGTTACCCTTCTCTGCCCATCCGTGCTTCAGGCACAGAAGCAGAAGACGGAGCGGGCATACGCCGCATACAATGCCGGCAGCTATTTTGAGGCAATAGACTATTTCAAGGATGTCTATTCGAAGACACGTGATAAACAGCTGAAAGCTGACATGGTGTTCATGGTGTCAGAGTGCTACCGGCTCATCAATGACCCGAAGAATGCCGAGTTGTGGTACAAAAGAGCTGTCAGGTCACCTTTCCCGAAACCTGAAGCACAGTACTGGCTGGCAGAAAGCAACAAGAAGCTGGGCCGGTATCCCCAGGCCATAGAGGAGTTTCGCGAATACCGCAGGCTTGTGCCGGGAGATCCGCGTACCGAGCAGCAGATACGCTCCTGCGAGCTTGCCATACAGTGGCAGTCGGCGCCTGAATCCTATAACGTCGAAGAACTGAAGGAAGCAAATACCGGAGACTCTGATTTCAGTCCCGCCTATGGCCGCGATGATTACGGCCTGGTATGGTTCACCTCCTCACGCGATGATGCCAGGGGTAACAAGGAACACGGCGCCACCGGACAGAGTTTCACAGATATCTTTGAGACCAGGCTTGACAAGAAAGGCAAGTGGAGCACCCCGGTGCCTGTTGATTTTCTGAACAGTGAGTTCGAAGACGGAACACCTTCATTCTCTGCTGATTACTCAGAAGTGTGGTTCACCCGCTGCGAGGCCGGAAAGCGCGAGAGCAAGGGATGTGTCATTATGTATTCAACCCGCGAAGGTACCCGCTGGAGTGACCCGGTAAAGGTCGAACTCCTGGCAGACTCCCTTGTTGCAGCCCACCCCTCAATCTCCCCGGACGGGCAGACTCTCTATTTTGTCTCCGATATGCCGGGAGGACTTGGCGGCAAGGATATATACCGCACTACACGCACCTCGCCGGGAAGCGCATGGTCACGCCCGGAAAACCTTGGCACTGACATAAACACCCGCGGCAATGAGCTCTTCCCCTTCTCACGCGAAAACGGAACACTTTATTTTGCCTCCGACGGACATATCGGAATGGGCGGACTCGATATCTTCAAGGCTACCCCGCAGGGCGGCGAAAGCTGGAGCGTTGAGAACATGAGGCCACCCATCAACAGCCCGGCAGACGACTTCGGCATCACCTTCGAAGGCGATGCCGAGAAAGGTATCTTCAGCTCAGCACGCAAGGGCAGGGGCGATGATGACCTCTTCACCTTCGAGATGCCTCCCCTGCTTTTCAGCATCACCGGCCTCGTCAAGGATGAAAAAACGGGCCAGCCCGTACAGGGAGCCACCGTGCAGCTCATTGCCAGCGACGGCGCCAACATGCAGACCGAGACAGGCAATGCAGGCGACTTCAGGTTCAGCCTGAGACCGGAGGTTGACTATATCTTCCTTGCCTCGAAGAAGGGCTACCTCAACGGGAAGGAAAAAGAGACTACGAGGGGACAGGACAAGAGCCGTGACTTCATGGCCACCATACAGATGACCCCCATCGACAGACCTATTGAGCTTCCGAATATATTCTATGACTTCGGCAAGTGGGACCTCAGGCCTGAATCAATGGTGTCACTTGACAAGCTGGTGGAGACCCTCGTTGACAACCCCACAGTGACCATCGAGCTTATGTCGCACACTGACTCCCGTGACACCGAGGAGTTTAACCTCGATCTCTCACAGAAGAGGGCACAGTCGGTTGTTGATTACCTGATAGGCAAGGGAATAGCTGCTGACAGGCTTACTGCAAGGGGTTATGGCGAAACCAGTCCGAAGGTGGTCGATGATGAGATCATGAAGGATGCTCCCTTCCTGCGCCTGGGTGCCTCGCTCACCGAGCAGTACATCAACGGCCTCGCCAGCGATGAGCAGAAGGAGATTGCCCATCAGGTCAACCGCCGTACCGAGTTCAGGGTGCTGCGGACCGACTATGAGCCTGCAAAATAATTAAGATCCGGGGCCGGGATTATGACTGACAGATCACGCTATGCATTGAGAGGAGTTTCTTCCGGTAAGGCTGAAGTTCATGCTGCAATCAGCCGTGTTGACAAGGGTCTCTTTCCCCGGGCGTTCTGCAAGATAATACCTGACATGCTGGGAGGTGATCCTGCCTGGTGCAATATCATGCATGCCGACGGCGCAGGGACCAAGTCGTCCCTGGCATATATTTACTGGAAGGAGACGGGCGACCTGTCAGTCTGGAAGGGGATAGCCCAGGACGCCGTGGTGATGAATCTCGATGACCTGCTATGCGTAGGAGTAACTGAAAACATTCTTCTGTCATCAACTATCGGCAGGAACAAGAACCTTGTTCCCGGTGAGGTGATTAAGGCCCTGATCGAAGGCACGGAGAAATTCCTTGCCCGGATGAGGGACGCCGGCATCGGAATATGGTCAACGGGAGGAGAGACGGCTGATGTGGGTGACCTGGTACGGACGGTAATTGTTGACTCCACGGTGACGGCCCGGATGGCCCGGGCTGATGTCATTGACAATGCGAACATCAGGGCTGGAGATGTTATCGTGGGGCTTGCATCGTACGGACAGACAACCTATGAGAGTGAGTATAACGGTGGTATGGGAAGCAACGGGCTGACCTCGGCACGGCACGATGTATTCGGCAAGTACCTTGCCGGCCTCTATCCGGAGAGCTATGACCGAGGTATTCCCGGAGAGCTCGTTTACAGCGGGCCGATGCGCCTTACTGATCCTACAGCGGTGCCGGGCATCAATGCAGGCAGGCTGGTCCTGTCACCCACACGCACCTATGCGCCGGTGATCAGGAAGGTGCTGGACGTTATGAGGCCTGCCATTCACGGGATGGTACACTGCTCAGGCGGTGGGCAGACCAAGATCATGCATTTCATTGATAACCTGCATGTGGTCAAGGATAATCTTTTTCCGGTTCCCCCGCTGTTTGAACTGATTCAGAAAAGTTCCGGCACACCGTGGGAGGAGATGTACCATGTGTTCAATATGGGTCACCGCATGGAGCTGTATGTTAATGAGGCTGACGCTGCCGCAATCATTGATATTGCTTCCTCATTCAACCTTGATGCCCGTGTTGTTGGCCGCTGCGAGGCAGCCGAATCCCGGGGGCTGACAATCAGTACTGATCGGGGGAAATTTATTTACTGACCTTCTTCAGTGCCTGGTCATCTGCAATCGCACCTCGCACCTTGCAATTCTCAATTCTCAGATCGCAAATCGCAAATCGCAAATCGCAATTAATATTATTACCTTTGCACCCTGAAATTTTGCATCGGATGGCAAACAATCTTATTCTTGACAGGCTGATTGGCGTAAAGAAGCGTTTTGTGGAGGTGGGTGAGCTCCTGACCTCCCCCGACGTAATGTCTGACATGAAGCGCTATATAAAGCTTAACAAGGAATACAAGGAGCTCAAACCTGTGGTTGAGGCGTATGAGAAATACAAATCCGCTATTGACAATCTGGAGAGTGCAAGGGAACTCCTCGCTGCCGAAAAGGATGAGGAGATGCGTGAGATGGCCAAGGCCGAGATAGACACCCTTTTGCAGTCTCTGCCGGATATGGAGGAGGACATCAGGTATCTTCTCCTGCCTGCTGACCCGGAGGACGAAAAGAATGCTGTCATGGAGATCCGTGCCGGCACGGGGGGTGACGAGGCAAGTATCTTCGCGGGAGACCTGTTCCGAATGTATTCGAAATATATAGAGGCTCAGGGCTGGAAGGTTGATATGAACTATTACACCGAAGGCACTGCCGGAGGGTACAAGGAAATAGTCTTCAACGTAATAGGTGACGGTGTTTATGGCATCCTGAAATATGAGTCGGGAGTCCACCGCGTTCAGCGGGTGCCGCAGACCGAAACACAGGGCCGCATCCACACATCGGCTGCAACGGTGGCGGTGCTTCCTGAAGCAGGCGAGTTCGACATAGAGATCCGCAACGAGGATATCCGCAAGGATACTTACTGCTCATCGGGCCCCGGCGGACAGAGCGTCAACACTACCTATTCAGCAATCAGGCTGACACATATCCCCACCGGGGTCGTGGTAACGTGCCAGGACGAAAAGTCTCAGATCAAGAACCTCGAGAAGGCGATGAGGGAGCTTCGCACGCGTCTATATAACCTTGAATACCAGAAGTACCTCGACGAGATTTCGCACAAGCGCAAGACGATGGTATCAACAGGCGACAGGTCAGCCAAGATACGCACATATAACTATCCGCAGGGCCGGGTTACTGACCACCGCATCAACACAACCCTTTACAACCTGCCGTCAGTTCTTGACGGGAACATTCAGGAGCTGCTCGACAAGCTGCAGATGGCTGAGAACGCTGAGCGTCTGAAAGAGAGTAACTATTAATATGTGTTATCATGACCTCGAGGGAATTATTCCATCATATTCTTAATAAGAAGTCCTTCCTTTGTGTAGGGCTCGATCCCGAGATATCCAAACTGCCGGCAAGCCTGGGAGGCCTGGAAGAACCGATTTTCGAGTTTAACAGGAGGATAATAGATGCCACTCACAGGTATACCGTGGCCTATAAGCCAAACTTCGCCTTCTATGAGTCATATGGCGCAAGGGGCATGGCAGCACTGGAAAAAACAGTGAGGTATATCAACAAGCTCGACACAAATATCTTCATCATAGCTGACGCCAAGCGGGGCGACATAGGCAACACCTCGAAGATGTACGCGAGGGCGGTTTTTGGAGAGATGCCGTTTGACGCGGTGACCGTTGCACCATACATGGGAGAAGATTCTGTTACGCCGTTTCTTTCCTACGGAGGAAAATGGGCAATCATTCTTGCGCTTACCTCAAACAGGGGTGCAGATGATTTCCAGTATCATCCCGGCACCGGACAGAGGCTCTTTGAAAAGGTACTGAATGTGTCACAGAGATGGGGCACCACTGACAACCTGATGTATGTGGTGGGTGCTACCCGTGCCGAGATGCTTGCTGACATTCGTAAGATTGTGCCGGATCATTTCCTTCTTGTGCCCGGTGTGGGCGCACAGGGAGGCAGCCTTGAGGAGGTAGCCCGGTATGGCATAAACAATCAATGCGGCCTGCTGGTAAACTCATCGCGGGGTATCATCTACGCAGATTCATCCGAGAACTTTGACGCCGTTGCCGGAGAAAAGGCCCGCGAGATGCAGGAGGAGATGGCCCGCTGCCTCGCCGGGAGATTTAAGATTTGAGATTTGAGATTTGAGATTTGCGATTTGCGATGTGCTGTATTAATCGCAGAATCGCAATTCGCACATCGCACATCGCCGTTTCCAATTCGCACATCGCAATTCGCAATTCGCAATTCGCAACTCCTTATGGCTTCATCTCTGACCTTACCATCTGCCGTATCGGCGGAATCATGAATGCAGAGATCCCCATCAGGGCAATGCCGGTGCCCGAGATAATGAACGCGTTTGCGATACCGATTGAATCAGCTATGAATCCGGTGGCCAGAAGACCTATCATTGAAGGAAGAAGGGTTATGCTCCCGTAAAGCGAAAATACCCTCCCCAGCGCTGCCGGTTCAACCATAGTCTGCACTATTACTGTGAATGAACCTGAATACAGAGTCATGGAAATGCCACCTATTGCAGTCACTCCGGCGAACCATGCGAAACCTGTCGGCGGCAGGATTCCCGAAAACACAAAGGTGAGCCCAAGGGCAAGGTAGGTCAGGTTTATAAGCACCACCTTGTAGTTGTTCAGCCGCTTGTATCCGATAATGGCTCCGCCGATAAGCATTCCTATTCCCCATGCTATCTCAACTATGCTCATCATGTACGTCGTTCCGCTGAAGTGTTCCAGGGTCATAAGGGGAAAGAGGGCTGCCACCGGCATGATGAAGAACATGGCAGTAAGCGCCAGGATGAACAGCCACAGTAACCCCGGCTTGCTGTAAATCTCCTTAAATCCCTCAAGCAGTTCCCTCCAGAGATGCGGTTTAACCTCCTCAAGCTTTTCAGGATCGGGAATATGGACCATCAGCAGGGTTGCCACGGCAATGACGGCTCCTGCCACATCGATCAGCAGTATCCACTGCAGCTTGAACAGGCTGATGAGCAGCGCCGCCAGGGCAGGACTGGCTATGGTGCTTACGGAGTGAATCATATTATTTATCCCGGCTATCTTCATCAGCTTGTCCTGCGGCGCCAGCAGTGGTACAGAAGCCTGCATTGCCGGGACATGGAAAGCCATCCCTGCCGAACGAATCATCAGAAGGAGATAAACGTAGAAAACTTTCGGCTCAGCAATCCAGAAGAGTGATGCCAATACCAGCGTGCAGAGTGCAATGAACAGGTCGGCAAAGATCATTGTCCGCTTGCGGTTCCACCGGTCGATAAACACGCCGGTGAACAGGCCGAGAACCATCTGAGGCAGGAGGGAAGCGATGGTGGCATAGGCCAGCACCTCGGCAGAACGGGTTTCAACACTGAGCCAGAAGATAACGGCATAACCCACCACATAGCTGCTCAGCGTTGAGACCAGTTGCCCGGAAAAAATTATTGCGAAAACTTTCTTCCAGTCAGACGACATATTGACCCCCGTGAATAATTGTGACTAATAAAACAATGGTCCGGGATGCAAAGTTGATCAATATTTCTGACTTGAGAAATTTCTGATCCTGATTTGCTGAGATCAAGATTTCGTACCTGCAGAACCGACAATTACCTCATCTGCCTATTTCCTCCGCAAGGTTCCGGATGTCAGTCATCCCGAATGACAGTTCAAAGCGTGTCAGGTCACATCCGCTTGTCCGTTCCTTTTTGAGATATTCCCTGCATTCATCGAGTTGTTTCTTCATGTACTGCTTGTTCTGAACCGACCTGAACCACATGAACTGTATTGCCGAATGGGGAAGGGTCCGGTCAGGGTAAGCAGGATTCACCTTCATGATCTGCGGGAATATGCTGTCCTGCCCGCCATAGCCGGGCGAAGCTGATACCCGTGCCAGCCCGCCGCCGAAATATGCCGGTTTCTGCCGGTCCTCCTCCGGTATTGCTGCCCATTCCTGGTCAAGAAACTGCCTGTTGTATGCTGCAGCGACCTCATTTGTCTCTTTCGCGGAGAACTCTCTTGCTGCCCTGAAAGCCTCTTCCACAGTTACCGGGATCCAGTAGGGAGGACGGTCAGGGTTAAAGAGGACCCAGCATTCTCCGTCATAGACATCTATGCCGGGCTCCACGGTTTTCTTCCTCAACGGAACAGTGAAGTAGGAATATTTGATGTCGAAAATATCAGACCAGCCCGGAATAAAGTCGTTGGTGCAGAGTGACCACGACGGAGGCTCCATTGTATTGTAGACCACCTTGCCTTCCTTATTGTAAAAGAAAGTACATATTTCAAAGGCGACTCTTACCGGCACACCATACCACACCTCCCGTTTACAGGTCATTGACATGGTATGGAGCCTTGCCCGGGCGGCAAAGCCTTTGATATCACTGAGAACAGGATTCTGCCTGACCACCTCAATTACATCCTTGATTCTTTCGAGGTTGGCGGTCATGTCAGCCTGTGTGAATCCGCATTCGTGCCAGGCGTAGTCAGTGCGGCTGAGTATCTCGAAGGTGCCCGGCCTGTCAGCAAGCGAGGCATTATCCTGTGCGGGGGAACTCAAAGCCGCTGCAAGCATGAGCATGCAGAAAAGTGTCTTTTTCATTATAGCGCTTGTCGTTTGTGTAAATCCCTGAGTCCGGGAATATTTAATGATTAAAAACCAATGCCTATCACGTCCTTGGTTTCAGTTTTCAGACCTTCCATCACGGTTACATTCATTTCATAGTTTTTGCCTGTTGATCCGGGGCCCACGCCGACAGTTCCGGTTAGCTCCGCCTTTACGCCCACATCCAGGTCTCCGTTGTCATGCCTGGTCATAGTAACCCCGGCATTTGCCTCAGCGTGTGCAAATCCCAGCCCTGCCTCTGCGCCGACACCAAGAAAAGTGGAGGTGCTCTTATTTTTGAAATTTCTTTTTATTGAAACAGCGGCACCTGCCGAACAACCGAATTCCGCACTCTCACAATCAAGTGCGATACTGCATATCCCCAGGCCGATATTGAGCTTTTTATCTTCAGGGCATTCATTCCCTTTGGGTTCCTTTTCCTCCGCATCTTCCGGAGGGGGCGGTGCAGGATTGGCATACGCGGAGCAGTCGGTGCCGCAGTCATTATGCGCAGGCCACTGGAAGGGTCTGGCGTGTGCCGAGTAGACATTCATGATCGCCGAAAGGGCAACCCGTTGTATTTCATAGGCATAAATCTTACTCCAGTAAGGACTTTCAATCTTCGAGAACCACCGGGCTGAAAATTCATACAGGTCATTCAGTATCTCCTTCTGCCTGTCGACAGTTTCATTGAACTGGTACAGGTAATCTTCCCAGTGCCCCTGCAGACTTTTATTATAGATATTGGCTGCAGGACATTCCTTCGTGCAATATACCCGGTGACACTCCTCAATACAGTAGCCGTCGCCACCGCACCCCTCAGCGCAACGCACGTACTCCTTTGTGTACGTCTCCTTGTTCTGAAGATAGGCTTCTGCCTCAGCATTGACTTCGTCCATTATTGCATCATATGCATCGTTGAAGTCATGTGCCTCTTCCTCCGACTCCCTGAAGAAATACTCTGTTATGCAGTCAAGGGCGAATCTTTCATTGGGATAATCACGAAGTACGGCATTGGGAGGCAACTCCGGCAATTCCTTATGGACCTGAAGTAACTCTTCGGAAAACTTCATGAGCAAACTGTGCATCCTGTTGTAAGTCTGTACGGAAGTCCCGTATCCTCCTCCCTCCATCCAGTCGGTTATCTTCTGGCAAGTTGGAAAGGATGGCATTTTAAGGCGATCAACAGATGGCACCAGGGGTGCGAGGGCATCATCGGGACTGATCTGGTTCCTGGTCTCGTCCCAGAATGCTTCCTTGGCGCTCTGGTTGCCGTTTTCACCTGCTTTTTCAGCCTGCTGCTGCAGGTAGGCGTAGTTGCCTGATGCTCTTGCATAGGAGGCCCCCATCCCTTTTACTCCTGCAAACAACTCAACAAGCGCATCCTCCAGCCTGCCCTGCCTGATATACAGCTCACAGAGAGCCGTATGGGCCTGACCAAAACCGGGATTATACTCCAGGGCTTCCTTAAGATAGCTCTCGGCTTCCTTCTCATGACCGAGTTCCAGGTAGCTGCAGCCAAGCTGTGTCAGCACAATCGGACTTTCTCCGTACAGTTTGTCTGCATACAGAAGTACCGGAATGGAAGCTTTTACTGAGTCAATGATTCTGAGATATGCCCCGAAGTTATTCACACTCAGTGTGTCATCAGGCATGGCTTTGACGGCTGCTGCAAGATACACGCATGCGAGGTTATGGTCATCACCCATGCTGATGAGCACTCCGCCGATGCCGGAGAGCTTCCTTACTGACCGGAATGTGAAGTCATCAGCAGCCGCTTCCCTGAAATGCTGGTCGAACTGTGTTTTACCGGCCGCATCCAGTGTTTTGTATGACCTGGAGTAAAACCGCTGTGCGATTGCTGCTATATTTCCGGTTGTGACATCGGACGACTTTACGGCGATTGTTTCCGGCGTGGCTGGTTCCGCCTTTCCGGCCTGTCCGCTGCCGAAACTCACAGGGGGTTGTCCACCGCCCATCTGTGCTGCCAGTTTTTTTATCTCGGCATTGGCTTTCGCCGCTGCGGCAGGGTCATCCCAGTTGGTGGTTCTCCTGATCTCAGCCATCCGCTGCCTGATCTGATCCGTAGACTGGCCTGTCTGTCCGCTCATCAGAAGGGATACAGACAGCATCAGTAACACAAGTATGTGTCTCATGCAATCAAATATTAATTAATATGTACAGTACGGAACCTCTGTCAGAAGGATAATCAGTATTCATCAGAATAGTACAGCTTGTACCTGTAAACCTCCTCCAATGCCCTGAGGTAATCGGCTATTGCTTCCAGGGAGGCAAGTTCTTTCCCCTCTTCCGGCATGTCAATTCCGGTCTGGATTTTGGTTGTCTCCGCGTTTATGTCTCCGAATTTCTTGTAGTCAGGCATCGATGCCTTCACTGTCTGAAGATGTTTTCGCAGAGCAGCCCTGTATTGGGGAGTGTATTTGTTACAGTAAGCTATCTGCTCATTCTGTATTCTCAGGCTGAGTGAGTCCATTATGCGAGCCTCACCGTCACTGACTATTCCCATCATGGAAGTCAGCTGGTTGTTCCAGGCTTTCATCCGGTCAAGCATCTTCTGCCTTTCAGGGTCTTTTTCAATGGGGCTGTAGAGGGCTGCGATCCGGGTGGTTATCTCATTGATTTTTGAGATCGCAGCCTGCTGGGCAACACCGCTCTGGTACATGTTCTTTGCATTGTTGCTTTTGGCTTCCTGGTTCGGATCATTCTGTGCAGTTGCCATTGCTTCAACCGCATACGCCTCGGCATATGCCTTCCTTCCTGCCTCGCTCATTTTCGAGAGGTTCTTTGCCTCATCCATACTCATGTTGGCCTGCTGCATCACCATCTTGTTTGCAAGGGCCTGTTTGTCAGCGTCTGACATGTCCTTTGCATTTTTCAACTTGTTGATGTCAGCCTGTGACATGCCGTACATCTGTGCCATCTGCTTCATGGCATTTGCCTCTGCCACATCGGCATTTGATTCCATGTGCGAGTCAACCGCTTCCCTTATCCCTTCGATCTCGGTGACGAGCTCGTCCCTTAGTGCCGAGACCTGGCTGACAAAGCCTTCAACCGATGACCTTGTCGCATTGCATGAATCCTTCGGGAGGGCTGGTATCTTCTTCATATATTCCTGTGTCCGCGTCTGTGCGGCTCCGGTAAGAACAATACCGGCTGCCACTAATATCAACAGTATCCGTTTCATCTGCTTGCAGTTATTAATTATTTGTCCGGAATGATAAAGTTCAGGGAAATTATTTCTACAGTTTGATCAGTTCAACCCTTCTGTTGAGTGCCTTGTTGGCCGGGGTGTCATTCGGCGCCACCGGCTGGCTCTCACCCATGCCGTCAGACTCCAGGCGGGAGGCCTCTATGCCGAAGTTCTTCACCAGCTCATTCTTCACCGAGGCGCCGCGCCTCTTTGAAAGGTCGAGATTGGAGGCATCGGCGCCGTCTGAGTCAGTATGGCCCACAATCTTTACCTTAACATCCGGGTTTTCCTGCAGTACTGTTGCAATCTCCTTCAGGGTTCCGTATGATTCGGGCTTGACAACGTCCTTGTTGACGTCGAAGTAAATTCCGTAAGTGACCAGTTTGCCTTCGGTGATAAGCTTGTTGCGCATGTCAGGGGCGCCTACGGCGATGCGGATGTTGGAAATCATCGCAGCGCCATATTCAAAGCGGATCCTGTCAGGCTTCACGCACCCGGCGGGGAATGCCCTCGGAAGGTCAATAATCTTGTTCTGATCCTGGTAAACCCTGATCCTTGTCTTCTGAACCCAAATTGCTATATGGTACAGCTTGTTGATCTTCTGCTTGTACTGTTCACCTTCAACATAACCGCTCAGGTTTGAAACCGAGCACTCCTGCCCGTAAAGCCATGTGTGGTAGCTTGGCCTGCCAAAATACTCAATCCTGAATTCGAAACCGCCGTTTCCGGGTTGAGTCCCGCCATCCCATGCCTTCGCATTCTTAGCCTGCATGAGTTTCATGTGCCACCCTGACATCCCCTCGCCTTCAAGCCCGCCCTGGGGAATCACATCATATTCTATTGTATAATTCTCAGGCAGTTTGAGAAGTTCATCCGTCCAGACGCACTGGTTCATGACGAACCTCATCCATTTCCCCGGAAAGAGATTTGTGGTCACCACCTCGGCAGAGCCGTTGGTGTTCCACAATGCCGGGAAATCGCCCACGGCATCCTGACTGAAATCATCATAGAAGATTACTTTCTCTCCGGGAATGAAATCATACTTTGAATATGACTGGAAGGCAGGCTCCTGCTGGCCGCCGGACTGTGCATCCGCGTTCTGGCCCGACTTGCCCTGCGGCTGGGCATTGCCGCTGTTCTGACCGGTTGCGTTGCCGCCTGCATTGCCGTCTTTCTTTACATCACCCCTGATACTGTCCTCAACTGTATCAAGAGCCTTGTCAATGGCCTGGTCAGCTTTCTGGTTAAGACGCCGGTTGACCTGCTGCTCGAGTTTCTTCTTCAGGTCTACTTTAATCTGGGCTTCTGCATTGATGGCCATGCTGAATAGAACCAGCACAGCCAGGGCTTTAGTAAGTGTCTTCATACTGGTATGGAATTATAATAATTGTGGTTTGGGGTTTAAGGAATAGTAAAATTATAGCAAAACCTGCTGTTGTTGTTATTTCATTCACATCATTTTTAAACTGCTTCGTCAAATAATTCAGGTGCTGCCCGTAATGCAGCTTTTTTTTGCGCTTTTGGAACATTGTTCTTAAATTTGATAGGCTGCATTTCTTAAGATTACCTATCATGAAAGAAGAGTTCCTCCACTGGCTGTGGAAAAACCTGTTCTTTGAGGGCGGGAGCCTGTGCGACAGGGAAGCCGGCCCCATTGAGGTAATAACCCCGGGAGAGTACAACCGTGATTCCGGTCCTGACTTTTTCAACACGAGGCTGAATATCGGCGGTACCGAATGGGCCGGGAACACCGAGATCCATGTAAATGCATCTGATTGGTACCGGCACGGGCATCACACTGATCACGCTTATGACAACGTCATTCTGCACCTTGTATATAATGAGGATGCAGACGTCTATACGGCTTCCGGCCGAAGGCTGATAACAGCCCGCCCCGTTTTCGATCCCGTTTTGTGGGAAAACTACCTCGATTTCATGAATAATCCTTCGCCCCTGCCATGCAGCGGACTGATAGGATTTTCTGACGGTTTCAGGATCAAGCACTGGCTGTGGTCCGTTGCCGTCGAACGGCTCGAAAGGAAACATGACGAGATCAGGGAGATTCTGGCAAAGACCGGCAATGACTGGGAAGAGACTCTTTACCGGCTGGTCACCCGCTACTTCGGTTTCAGGGTAAACACTGATCCCTTTGAGATACTGGCAGCCCGCCTTCCTCTTAAAATCATAAGAAAGCACGCTGACCAGCTCATGCAGGTCGAGGCCTTGCTGTATGGCACTGCGGGGTTGCTTGACGGGGCTCTTTTCAGGGAGGCGGTGAGCGACGGTTATTATCTCCTGTTGTCGAGGGAGTACCGGGTGCTTCGCGCCAAGTACTCACTTCAGCCCGTTGACGGATGGCTCTGGAAGTTTCACAGGCTGCGGCCCGCCAATTTCCCCACTGTCAGGCTCTCCCAGCTGGCGGCACTGCTCAGCCACAGTGACGGGCTCTTCTCGAGGGTGCTTGGCTGCAGTGACCGGGAGAGCCTCCGTGCACTGCTGAGCGTCAGCGCCTCATCTTACTGGAACAGTCACTACCAGTTCGGACGCGAGGCGCCTCCGGTGGCGGGCCGCGCCGGCAAACAGTCCGTAGACCTGCTCATCATCAACGCCATTGCACCGTTGTTATTCGTCTACGGCAAGGTCAGGCAACAGCAGGAGTGGTGTGACAGGGCTGTGGAGATCCTTGACTCTCTGCCCCCGGAAGAGAACAGTGTGGTGACCGACTTCGCCCGGGCGGGACTGAAGCCGGAGTCGGCCTTCGCTTCACAGGCTCTGCTGGAGCTGAGGAACCTGAGATGCAGGTATCACAGGTGTCTTGACTGCACCATCGGGTCATCGCTCATCGCTATGGGCCAGAAGATCAGGAGGTCAGACTCGCTGTTCCTGGAGCCCTGACACGCTTCGGCCACAACAAAATATATTTTTTAGCACGCGCAACTCCCGGCATTAAATTTGCGTCTTTTATACAGAAGCCCGTGAGTGCTGCACTCCCCCGCACACTGGTGAGGCTGTCCGGAGTTAAATACAAAAAAATTATTCAAATTGTTTGAATTATTACAAAATAGAGTTGTATCTTTGCGTTCCAAAATTGGAGAAATTATTAACAATCTATTGGATAAGGATATGTATTTAACCACGGAGAAGAAACAGGAATTTTTCAAGACATTCGGATCATCAGAGTTGGACACTGGTAGTGCTGAGGGTCAGATTGCTCTTTTCTCCTACAGGATTTCGCATCTCACCGAGCATCTGAAGAAGAACAAGAAGGATTTCAGTACACAGAGGGCGTTGACCACTCTGGTCGGAAAAAGAAGGCATTTGCTCGATTATCTAAAAGTCAAGGATATCAGCAGGTATCGTGAGATCATCAAGGCACTGAACCTCCGCAAGTAAGGAAAAAAGGCAATTTCAGATTGCCTTTTTTAATTCCCGGAGAGGTCTGAGCCTGAATAATCATTTATCCCGTAATAATCAGTAATTCAGATGTATAAGTTAATCGAAAAAAGTATTGACCTTGGCGATGGCCGGTCAATAGTAATTGAAACGGGCAAGCTGGCCAAGCAGGCTGACGGCGCTGTGGTTGTAAGGATGGGTAAGACCATGCTTCTGGCAACCGTCGTTGCAGCCAAGGATGCTAAGGAAGACACAGACTTCATGCCGCTGTCCGTTGAGTACAAGGAAAAGTATGCGGCATCGGGCCGCTTTCCCGGAGGCTTCCTCAAGAGAGAGGCAAGGCCCGGAGACAATGAGATTCTGATCTCACGACTGGTTGACAGGGCGCTGCGTCCGCTGTTCCCCGACGACTATCATGCGGAAGTGTTTGTAACCATTAACCTCATCTCGGCCGAGAAGGATATCATGCCTGATGCGCTTGCCGGACTCGCCGCATCTGCGGCACTGGCAGTGTCTGACATACCTTTCCATGGCCCGATATCAGAGGTAAGGGTTTCAAGGGTTAACGGCGAGTTCATCGTCAATCCCACATTTGAGCAGGTGGAAACTGCAGACCTTGACATCATTGTCGGAGCAACATATGAGAATATCATGATGGTTGAGGGCGAGATGAAGGAGGTGTCAGAAGATGTCATGCTCGAGGCACTCCGCATTGCCCATGAGGCAATCAAACCGCAGTGCGTTGCTCAGAAAGAGCTCTCCGAATTGGTCGGCAAGTCCGTGAAGAGAGAGTACTGTCATGAGAAGAATGATGAGGAGCTCCGCAAGAAAATATGGGATGAGACCTATGACAGGTGTTACAAGCTGGCTGCCAGCGGATCTGACAAGAAGACCCGCACTGACGGCTTTGACGCAATAAAGGCTGAGTTCCTTTCACAGTTCCCCGAGGATGCACCTGCAGATGAGATGCTGGTGAACAGGTACTTCCATGATGTGGAGAAGGAAGCTGCCCGTCGTCTTGTGCTTGATGAGCACAGGCGTCTTGACGGCCGCAAGCTTGATGAGATCCGCCCCATATGGTGCGAGATTGATCCGCTTCCTGCAGCCCATGGCTCGGCAATCTTCACCCGCGGAGAGACACAGTCGCTCACCACTGTCACCCTTGGCACCAAGCTTGACGAGAAGATGATTGACGAGGTCCTCAAGCAGGGTTCCGAGAAATTCACTCTTCACTATAACTTTCCCCCCTTCGCCACCGGCGAAGCCAAGGCAGCACGCGGTACCAGCCGCAGGGAGATAGGTCACGGAAACCTGGCACACAGGGCTCTTAAGAACATGATGCCCCCCGAGGAGACCAATCCGTACGCAATACGCGTGGTATCAGATATCCTCGAATCAAACGGCTCATCATCAATGGCAACCGTCTGTGCCGGGACACTGGCACTCATGGATGCAGGCATAAAAATCGCCAAGCCGGTTTCTGGTATCGCTATGGGGCTGATAACTGACAAGGACGGGAAGAAATTCGCAATTCTTTCAGACATACTCGGTGATGAAGATCATCTCGGCGATATGGACTTCAAGGTCACAGGCACCCGTGACGGAATAACCGCCACACAGATGGACATCAAGGTTGACGGTCTCTCGTTCGAGGTTCTTAAGCAGGCGCTCGAACAGGCACGCCGCGGCAGGATGCACATCCTCGGCATCATGGAACAGACCATTGCCGAGCCCAGGCCCGACCTCAAGCCTCATGCACCGAGAATAGAGAAGATTTACATACCCAAGGAGATGATTGGTGCCGTGATAGGCCCCGGCGGAAAAATCATCCAGGATATACAGGCCACCACCGGCGCAACGATAGTTATCGAAGAGATCAACGGCCAGGGAATGGTTGATGTATTTGGCGATAACTACGAAGTCATCAGGGCGGCCCTTGACCGTATCAACGCGATATGCGCCGTACCTGAGGTAGGAAAGGTCTATACAGGCAAGGTGAAGACCATCACACAGTTCGGTGCGTTTGTTGAGATTCTCCCCAACAAGGACGGACTCCTGCACATCTCAGAGATGGACTGGAAGAAGGTAGGCACTGTTGAAGAGCTCTTCAAGGAGGGTGACATTGTTGAGGTGCAGCTCATTGAGGTTGACCAGAAGACCGGCAAGCTCAGGCTCTCGCGCAAGCCCCTCATCCCGAAGCCGGAAGGCTGGGTTGAGCCGCCCAAACGTGAACATACGGAAAGAAGGGATTATCAGGGATCACGTGACGGAAACCGCAGTGATCGCGGTGACCGCGGAAACCGTGAGCATCGCTCGCATGACCGCCGTCGCGACAACAACCGGTAGAAATCCGGTTATTCATCCAGGATCGTTATTCAGGCGGAGGCTGTCTCAAACGGGGCAGCCTCTCTTTTTCCCGTTACAACGGAGTCGCGGAAACGCGCTTCTTCGATTTATTTGCATTGTGAAGCCTAAATGTTAATTTTGAATTCCGGTGCAATGTGGCAACAGGGATGGAGAAAATAAAGTACAACTATATTGTAATTGAGGGAAATATCGGCGCGGGAAAGACCACCCTGGCATCAATGATAGCAAGGGACTACAATGCCAAACTGATCCTTGAACGGTTTGCCGATAATCCTTTCCTCCCCAAATTCTACAATGACCCGTCTAGGTACTCCTTCCCCCTCGAACTCTCCTTCCTGGCCGACCGCTACAGGCAGCTCAAGGAAGAGCTGGTGGAACCGGATCTTTTTAAAAGCTTCACAGTGGCTGACTATTACTTCATGAAGTCGCTCGTCTTCTCATCCAAAACCCTGGAACAGGATGAGTTCAGCCTTTACCGCCAGATATTCTATATAATCTATAGCTCCCTTCCCAAGCCTGACCTTTATGTTTACCTGCATGTACCCCCTGAGAGGCTGCTGAAAAACATTGCAATGAGGGGCAGGGAGTACGAAAAGTCAATAACTGCCGATTATCTCTCGGGAATACAGGAGAGCTACTTCACCTTCTTCAGGCAGAATAAGGAGAACCGCTACCTGGTACTTGATGTTTCAAATATCGACTTTGTTGCATGCCATGATGACTACCTTAAAGTAAAGGAAATGATCTTCACCGAACCTGTCGCTCAGGGGATCAACCTCCGGAATTTCTGATTTTTTCATACAGTGGTTGCAGGTATTGACTAAAAATTATCTTAAATTTGCAGACAAATCAGAAATATCGTATAATTGCTCTAATTAAACAGAAACTGATCGCAACTAATTAAAACACAAATTATGAAAAATTTCACCAGACTTTTTGTCATTCTGCTCGCTGCTGTTCTTATGTCAGGTTGCAGCAGTCTTGACAAGATGAAGAAAAATGCCAATCTCGTCAAGTATGAAATCACCCCCAAGGTGCTCGAGACTCATGCAGGCATTGTTGCTGCACAGGTTAAGGTAACCTATCCGGAGAAGTACTTTGACAAGAACACCACGCTGAAGATCACCCCTGTTCTTTCATATGAAGGCGGTGAGACGGCATTTGATGAACTGCTCTTCACGCAGGGAGAGAAAGTTCTGGCCAATAACAAGTCGGTTGCATGGACTGGCGGAACTGTAAACTGGTCAGGTGATGTAAACTATATACCTGAGATGAAGGTGTCTGAGTTCCTTCTTCACGTAGATGCTGAAAGAAAGGGCAAGACTCTCTCATTTGATCCCATCAAGCTGGCCGACGGCGTAATTGCAACTTCAACCCTTGTTGAATATCATGCAATGCCCATCTCGCTGAAAGACAACTACCAGCGCATTGTTCCCGAACAGAAGATTGCTGACATACTTTACAGCATCAACCAGTCAAATATCAGGACTTCAGAACTGAAGGCAGCCGATATCCAGGCTCTCAAGGATTACATTGCCCTTGTGATGCAGAATGAAAGGATGGAAGTTAAAGGTGTTACCAACAGTTCTTATGCTTCACCCGACGGTCCTCTCACCCTTAACGAGAAGCTCTCGGAAGCAAGGGGCAAGGCTGCTGAAAAGTATCTCCAGAAGGAATATGGCAAGATCCCCGAACTGGCTCAGCTGTTCACCAAACAGACCACTGCTGAAGACTGGGAAGGTTTCAAGGCTCTTGTACAGGAGTCGTCAATCGCTGACAAGGAGCTCATCCTGAGGGTTCTCTCGATGTACCAGGATCCTGCTGTCCGCGAGAAGGAGATCAAGAACATGTCAACTGCATATGAATCACTCGCAGAGCAGATTCTTCCCCAGCTGAGAAGGTCAAAACTGATCGTTGACGTTAACCTGATCGGCCTCAGCGACGAGGAGATCCTCACCGCCATCAAGGGTGATCCGTCAGTCCTCAGCCTCGAGCAGATGCTCTATGCTGCCACCCTGACCAGTGATCCCCAGGAGATGTTGAAATACTATCAGCTGGCTACCGAAAAGGAACCCAAGTGCTTCAGGGCATGGAACAATGTCGGCTGGGCTTATCTTCAGATGGGCAATGCTGATGACGCCATGGTCGCTCTTGAGAAGGCCAAGGCTCTCAAGAATGATGACAACGTGAAGAACAACCTGGGCTTTGCCGCTCTCCTGAAGGGTGATGTCAAGGCAGCTTCAGAGTATTTCAACTCAATGTCAGCCGCCACCCCCGAATCAAAATTCGGACTTGGCACCATTGCAATTCATGATGGCAAATATGACCAGGCAGTCAATATGCTCGGTGACACACCCACGATGAACCTTGCACTGGCACAGCTTCTCAAGGGTGACGTCAACAAGGCCAAGACAACCATGGATGCAGTCAAACCTTGCAAATGCGGTGCTCCCTCATACTTTAAGGCAGTAATCGCAGCACGCCTTGACAACAAGGATGGTGTCATCAACGCACTGCGCGAAGCAATCGGCTATAACACCAAATGGAAGAACTACGCTATGACAGACCTCGAGTTTGCCAAGTACTTCACCGATGATGCATTCATTGCAGTAACGAAGTAACAAAACCACAGATAATGAAAAACCCCGTCCGCCGGCTGGCGGAACGGGGTTTTTTAATAGTCGATTGTTACCCTTTGATTCTTCCTGCCAGTTCCCACAAAACTATCCCTGCGCTGACAGCCACATTGAATGAGTGTTTGGTGCCATACTGGGGTATCTCGATGCATGCATCCGACAGATTCACCACCTCTTCGGTAACCCCTCTGATCTCATGGCCAAAGACCAGTGCATACCTCTTTCCGGGCTCCGTCGCAAACCGGTCAAGTGATACAGCTCCCTCGGCCTGCTCCACCGAAACAATCGCGTAATCCCTTTCTTTAAGCACCCTGACTGCTTCGGCGGAACTTTCAAAGTACTTCCATTCAACTGATTCAGTCGCCCCCAGCGCAGTCTTGTGTATCTCACGGTGAGGGGGCGTGGCGGTGATACCGCAAAGCCATACTGCCTCCACCAGAAAAGCGTCAGCCGTCCTGAAAATTGACCCCACGTTGTTGAGACTGCGTACGTTGTCAAGGACGATTATGAAAGGCGACTTCTCCGAAGCCCTGAATTCCGTGACACTCTTCCGGTTCAGTTCATCGTTTGTCAGCTTCCTCATTGGTAAAAATTTTAGCTAAAATAGTTATAAAAAAAGAGTAAATTACCTACCTCTTTTACTCATGGTGCCCCTATAACCATTTTCATTAACCTGAACTTGTCATGAACATCCACGAATACCAGGGAAAATCCATTCTGCAGGCGCATGGTGTTGCCGTGCAGGAAGGATTCGTTGCCATAACGGCCGGGCAGGCCGTAACGGTAGCCGAAGAACTGCGCAGCAAATTCGGTACGGAGATTTTCGTCATAAAGGCGCAGATCCATGCCGGAGGCCGGGGAAAGGGAGGGGGAGTAAAGATTGCACGCTCACCGCAGGAGGCGGGAGAGGTGGCCTCGCGCATGCTGGGGATGACCCTGGTTACACCACAGACAGGGCCGGCAGGCAAGAAAGTGCACAAGGTGCTTGTTGCACGTGATGTCTACTATAAGGGAGAATCGGAGATAAAGGAGTTCTACCTGTCACTGCTTCTTGACCGCAGAAAATCAGCATACGTGGTTGTCTATTCACCGGAGGGAGGGATGGACATCGAGGAAGTTGCTGCACGCAATCCTGAAGCGCTCTTCACCGAGACGGTTGACTCAACCTGTTGCCTGCATGAGTTTCAGATGAGAACCATAGCTTCGAACCTGGGTCTGCACGGCAAGGCTTACCGCGAGATGGTAACTTTTCTGAAGGGGCTCTGGGAGGCTTTCGTCAATTCTGACGCCTCCCTGTTGGAGATCAATCCGCTGCTTAAAACCAGTGATGACAGGGTGCTGGCAGTAGACTGCAAGGTGACCCTTGACGACAATTCATTATACCGTCACCCGGAGCTGGCGGCCATGCGTGACCTGAACGAGGAGGATCCCACCGAGGTGGAAGCCTCAGCCAGTAACCTCAATTATGTAAAACTCGACGGTGATGTTGGATGCATGGTCAATGGCGCCGGCCTGGCCATGGCCACGATGGACCTGATACAGCTCTCCGGCGGCAAGCCTGCCAATTTCCTCGATGTGGGCGGTGGCGCGAGCCCGAAAACGGTGGAGGCCGGATTCAGAATCATCCTCAAGGACCCGCATGTGAGGGCTATCCTCGTGAATATTTTCGGCGGAATCGTCAGGTGTGACCGCGTTGCCGCGGGAATTATTGAAGCATACAAGAGCATCGGCGACATAAAGGTGCCTGTCATTGTCAGGCTCCAGGGAACCAATGCAGAGGAGGCCAGGGCGCTGATAGACAGCTCCGGGCTGAAGGTCATTGCCGCCTCAACATTCACCGATGCTGCCGAAAGGGTCAGGGCTGCCCTGAGCTGATTCAGGCATTGCCCTCCCGTTCATAAATTCAGGCCGGAGACTTGGCCTTTGTTGGCGTTTATTCTTAATTTGCCGCCGTTTCAACCAATGAGCAGACAGTTCGCAGATATAATCGTTCCCGTTGCCGTACCCGGCTCATTCACCTATGAGATTCCGGCGCAGCTTCAGGGTACGGTTCGCCGGGGCAGCCTGGTGAACGTCCCCTTCGGTCAGAGCAGGAAGACGGCCGGTCTGGTGGTGAAAGTTCATGACATCCCTCCGGCAGAAGTCTCTCTCAGGGAGGTAGACAGCCTCCTCCCAGGCGAAACGGCTGTCAATGACCGTCTCGCCGACTTCCTTCTGTGGATATCTGATTATTACATGGCCTATCCGGGCGAGGTGATGAAGGCGGCCATACCGTCGCCTGATGATCTTCCCGGGCGCGTGATGAAGCGCAGGCCGAAGGAGGCGGCTGATCTTCCGGAGACCGAGATGGTCATGCCGGCAGAGCTGAACAGGGTGCAGAAGGAGGCCTATGATTCTGTCAAACAGTTGTTTGCCGATCGTGAGACGGTGCTGTTGCATGGCGTTACCTCCAGTGGCAAGACCGAGATCTATATTCACCTTATGCGTGAGCAGCTTGACCAGGGAAGGCAGGTCCTTTACATGCTTCCTGAGATAGCTCTCACAACGCAGATCATCGAGAGGCTCAGGAAACATTTCGGCAGCGCCATCGGGGTGTTTCACTCGCGTCTCACCCCTGCGGCGCGAAGAAAAGTATGGCAGAAGGTCAGTGACGGAAGCCTCAGGGCTGTTCTGGGGGTACGGTCATCGCTCTTCCTTCCTTTCAGTCACCTGGGGCTGATCATAGTGGATGAGGAGCATGATTCATCGTACAAGCAGAATGATCCGGCCCCTCGGTATCATGCACGTGATGCTGCAATGATGCTTGCCCGCATCCACGGCGGAAGGGCGCTCCTCGGTTCGGCCACGCCATCGCTTGAAAGTTACCACAATGCACTTTCCGGAAGGTACGGGTTTGTTGAGCTGTTGACACGGTACGGAGAGGTCATGATGCCTGAGATGGTCATCGCTGACACTCGCCGGAAAGGCAAAAAGAAGGGACCATCAGCTCATTTCACCCCCCGTCTTCTTGAGGCAGTGGAGGAGGCGCTGAAGCGCGAAGAACAGGTTATCCTCTTCCAGAACAGGAGAGGTTTCTCGCCCTTCCTGATGTGCTCTGATTGCGGACATGTCCCTGCCTGCACCAACTGTTCGGTGAGCTATACCTATCACAAGAGCATCAACCGGCTCGTATGCCACTACTGCGGCAAGAGCGTGAGACTACCCTCAGAGTGCCCCGATTGCGGATCAGTGAACATTTCCACCATGGGCTTCGGCACCGAAAAAATCGAAGAGGAAATAAGACTCCTGTTCCCTTCGGCGCGGGTGGCGCGAATGGACCAGGACACCGTCAGGAACAGGGGCGCTGCCTCTGACATACTGGGCAGCTTCGCCGCGGGCGATACCGATATCCTTATCGGGACACAGATGATCTCCAAGGGACTCGACTTCGAGAGGCTGACGGTGGTGGGCATACTCGATGCCGACAATATGATGCATTTCCCCGATTTCCGGGCTCACGAGCGCAGCTTCCAGCTCATGGAACAGGTGAGCGGGAGAGCAGGCAGGAGGACACGCCGGGGAAAGGTGATTATCCAGACCGCTGACCCTGCAAACATGATCCTCAGGCAGGTCCTGAAACATGATTACAGGTCAATGAGCTCGGCACAGCTCGGGGAGAGGGCTCTTTTCGGCTATCCGCCCTTTACAAGGATTATAAGGATAGCGCTGAAACACCGTGACCTTGATGAACTTACTGCCTCGGCCGCAAGGCTGGCTGATGCCCTCCGCAGGCACCTCGGCAACCATGTACTGGGTCCGGAGTTTCCGATGGTGATGCAGGTTCAGAAGTGGTACATCAAAACGGTGATGATAAAAATAGTCAGCACACTCTCCCCCTCGAAAGTCAAGGAGCTGGTGAGACGCGCAATGGATACAGAACTGAAATCTCCCAGGAAAGGGCTGCTGCGCATTCATGCCGATGTCGATCCACAGTGACCTCAGTTGCCCTTTAATATTAAAAGGTTATTTTTACGGATTCAAAGCTGTTTTAATGAAAATAGAGGTTTCAAACGGAGAGATTGCGGACAAGCTGACGATTATTGAACTCAAGCTGGAGCGGATCAGTGATCCCGAAAAACTGAAGAACCTGAAAAAGGAGCATGCCATTCTTGATGAGGCGCTCGCGGGTTTCATGAAGAAGGATGACCCGCTGTACCTGGAGCTCTACCGCGTCAACGCCGGATTGTGGGAGATTGAGGACCGGATCAGGGACCTTGAAAGAAAAAAGGATTTTGGAGAAGAATTCATTGAGACTGCCAGGTCAGTATACTTTTCAAATGACCTGCGTTCCGAAATCAAGCGGAAGATTAACCAGATAACCGGTTCGGGTCTCGTGGAGGAAAAGTCGTACGAAAAATACTGAGATGAGCCTTCTTGTGATACGCACATCATCAATGGGTGATGTGATTATGACCCTGCCCGTGCTCAGGTCGTTTGCCGCTGCATACCCTGGCAAAGAGCTGGTTTTTGTCACCAAGAAGCCTTTTGATCAGTTTGTCACCGGCATTCCCGGGGTGAAGGTTTTTCTTTCCGATCATCACGGCAGGCACAAGGGTTTCCGGGGCCTGCTGAGGGTATGGAAGGATCTACGGTCAATGTACCACATCACTGCGGTGGCTGACCTGCATGACGTTATCAGGTCGAAGGTAGTCCGCCTGTTGTTTCGTATGGGCGGCTGCCACGTGGCCTCGATAGACAAGGAGCGTATCCGCCGGCGCAAGCTGGTTCGCGGTAGGCTCACCGGCTCGCTGACCCACACCGTTGAGCGCTACCGCAAAGTATTTGAGCGTGCCGGGTATCCGCTGGAGCTGGTTCCCGGCCCCTGGATGTTCCCGTCTGCTGAAGAGAGAGCGGTGGCAGCCGCCCGTACCGCGGGTATGAAAAGACCTTTCCTGGGTGTGGCGCCGCTGGCGAGACACCGTCTCAAGACATGGCCCCCGGGAAAAATGGAGGCTATGCTCCGAATCCTGATATCGCGGAAGGAATGCACATTATTCCTTTTTGGTTCTCCTGATGAATCCGCTGCAGTGGATGAGATAGCTGCCCGCGTGCCGGGAGCCATATCCATGGCAGGGAAGATCAGCCTTGAAGGCGAGATTGCACTTATCGCAGACCTTGACCTGATGGTGGCCATGGACTCGTCAAACATGCACCTGGCTTCCATGCTGGGCACTGATACACTGTCAATCTGGGGCGCTACCCATCCCCGTGCCGGATTCAGTGCCTGGGGAATGCCCCCTGAGAACCAGATCCAGATACCTGACACCGAACTTACATGCCGCCCCTGCACCATCTACGGTAAGGGGACCTGCAGACGCGGCGACCTGGCCTGCCTGGAGTGGCTGACACCGGAGATGGTGCTTCAAAAAATCCTGAACAAACTGAAGTGACATATGAAATTCACCGGAACCAACCATCTGATCATTGCTTTAGCTTTCATAACCCTTGCCGGCGCCGGGTGCAGACAGACGCCCGAAGGCACTGCTGACCGTATTTCCGCAGAACCCGCTGACCTGGTAGGCACACTTATGGGTACAGATTCCGAGTATCTGCTATCCCACGGCAACACCTACCCGGCGGTAGCATTGCCGTTCGGGATGAACTTCTGGACCCCGCAGACCCGCGAGAACGGCAACGGCTGGGGATACACCTGGGATGACCATAAGATAGCAGGTATTAAGCAGACTCATCAGCCAAGCCCCTGGATAAATGATTATGCAGCCTTCTCGCTGATGGCTGTCACGGGTGGTAACCGCCTCACGGAACAGGCACGCTCATCATGGTTCTCGCATAAGGCTGAGGTGGCAAAACCCTGGTATTACAGCGTTTACCTCGCTGACTTTGACATCACCGCAGAGGTGACACCCACCGAGAGGGCAGCTCTCTTCAGATTTACATTCCCCGGGAGCGACTCCTCCGCCGTGGTCATTGATGCCTTCGCCGGCGGATCAATGGTAAGAATCATTCCCGGAAGCAACAGGGTTGTGGGCTACTGCCGCAACAACCACGGGGGAGTGCCTGAAAACTTCCATAATTATTTCGTCATTGAGTTTGACCGGCCGTTCGACTTCTGGTCGGCGGCCCTTGACGGCAGTCTCCGGCCCGGCGTCACCGAGACCGAGGGTGACCGCGCCCAGGCGGTAATAGGATTCCGGACAAAAAGAGGTCAGCAGGTCACCGCCAGGGTGGCTTCATCATTCATCTCCCCGGAACAGGCCATTCTCAATCTTGAACGCGAGACGGGCGGGCGCGGATTTGAAGCTGTCCGTGACGCCGGACGTGAACGCTGGAACACCGAACTGGGCCGCATAAAGGTGGAGGGCGGCACTGATGACCAGCAGCGTACCTTCTATTCAACCCTCTACCGCACCATGCTCTTCCCCCGGATGTTCTACGAGACTGACAGCTCCGGAAATATTGTTCACTACAGTCCTTATAACGGCAAGGTGCTTCCGGGCAGACTCTTTACCGACAATGGCTTCTGGGATACCTTCCGTGCCGCAATGCCGCTTATCACTCTCATGTACCCCGAGATGAGCTCGCAAATCATGGAGGGTCTGGTCAATACCTTCCTGGAGAGCGGCTGGCTGCCCGAGTGGGCCAGCCCGGGCCACCGCAACTGCATGATAGGCAGCAACTCCGCCTCACTGATAGCTGATGCATACCTGAAGGGAATAAGGGGATATGACATCGACACTCTGTGGAAGGCGATGGTGAAGAACACCCTCGGTCACGGCCCGGTGCATTCCGTCGGCAGGTATGGGGCTGAATACTACAACAGGCTGGGTTATGTGCCCTACGATGCCGGCATAAATGAGAATGTGGCGCGTACCCTGGAGTACGCCTACGCAGACTGGTGCCTGTGGAAGCTGGCACAGGAGCTGGGCCGGCCGAAGGAAGAGATTGACCTTTACGGAGCCCGGGCCCGGAACTATAAAAACGTCTTTGACGTTGAGAGCAGGCTGATGAGGGGCAAAAACCTCGACGGCACGTTCCAGTCGCCGTTCAGCCCTTATAAATGGGGTGATGCCTTCACTGAAGGAAACAGCTGGCATTACACCTGGAGTGTCTTTCAGGATGTGGCCGGTCTGGCAGAGCTGATGGGCGGTGACAGGGAGATGGCACGCATGCTCGATTCAGTATTTGTGGTGCCGCCATTGTTTGATGACTCCTATTATGGCTTCCCCATTCATGAGATACGTGAGATGCAGATAATGAACATGGGCAACTATGCCCACGGCAACCAGCCGGTTCAGCATATGATCTACCTCTACAACTACACGCCTGAGCCATGGAAGGCACAGATGAGGGTACGCGAGGTTATGGATAAGCTTTATAACTACACCCCTGACGGTTACTGCGGAGATGAAGATAACGGGCAGACCTCGGCCTGGTATGTTTTCAGCGCACTGGGTTTCTACCCGGTGACGCCCGGAACAGGCGAATATGTGCTTGGCTCGCCGCTGTTTACCAGGGCGACGGTCACCCTCTCTGACGGCAGGAAGCTGGTAATCAGTGCTCCGGAGAACAGCCACGATAATATATTCGTAAGAGATGTAACCTTTAATGGCAAAAAACTGAACCTCAATTTTGTGACCCATGAACAACTCACTGCAGGAGGCACCCTGGAGTTTGACATGAGCAGTGAACCTGACAGGGAGAGGGGTACGGCACCTTCAGCCAGACCATATTCAATGAGCACACATGGCATACAAAACTGATTTTTCATATTAATAATTATGGCTTCACTGAATTTAAGGGGTATTTTTCCGCCCCTTCCGACATCATTTGACAGCGACGAGAACCTGCTGCCGGAAAAGATCAGGTATAACATTGAAAGGCTTTCTCAGTATGACCTGGCCGGTTTTCTGATCCTTGGCTCAAACGGGGAGCAGGTGATGCTCTCCGAACCCGAAAAGATCAAAGCCATAGCAGCCGCCCGGGAGGCGCTTCCGGACGGCCGTATCCTCCTTGCAGGCACCGGATGCCAGAGCACCCGCGAGACCATTTCCTTAACCAGGGCAGCTGCAGCTGAAGGGGCTCATGCCGTGCTGGTTATCAACCCCTCGTATTACAGGGGAAACATGAATCATGATGAGTTGGTGAATCACTATTTTGATGTGGCAGATGCTTCACCTGTGCCTGTTCTTGTTTACAACATGCCCGCCAACACCGGGATTGACATGACTGCCGGAATGATCATCTCCGTGGCAGAGCACCCGAATATTGCGGGACTGAAGGAGTCGGGAGGAAATGTTGTAAAGATGGGAGAGGTGCTTGGCAGGGTTAAGCCCGGATTCCAGGTTCTTGCCGGCGGTGCAGGGTTCCTGTTACCGGCGCTGGCTACGGGCGCATCAGGCGGCATCCTGGCAAGCGCCAACATCGCCCCTGGTCACTGTCTGAGCATCTTCAACGCTTTCGCCGCAGGCGATATGACACTTGCAAGGGAACTGCAGCACAGCATCATCCCTCTCAATGCAGCTGTGACGGCACGCTGGGGCGTGCCGGCCCTGAAGGCTGCAATGGATCATCTCGGCCTCTATGGGGGCCATGTAAGGAGACCGTTGCTGCCGCTCAGGGAAGAAATACGGAAGCAATTGCTGCAACTTTTGGATGACAGGAATCTGAATCTGTTTGGTGAGAAGAAATAAGAGAAAATGAAAGGCAGAAAATTATTGATGATACCCGGCCCGACAGAGTTCGAACCGGAGGTGATGATGGCTGTCGGAGCGCCCACCACGAGTCATGTGGCGCCTGATTTTATTGAATCGTTCGGTCATGCACTTGAGATGATGAGGGAGGTTTGGCTTGCTCCTTCAGGGCAGCCTTTTATCATTGCAGGCAGCGGCACACTGGCGATGGATCTGGCCGGTGCAAACCTGGTGGAGCCGGGCGACAGGGCGCTAGTGATCTCCACCGGCTACTTCGGCGACAGGTACGCAGAGCTCCTGAAACGATACGGTGCAGAGGTGACAGCGCTGAAGGCCCCTGCGGGTGAAGTCGTCAGTGATGCAGCTGTGGAGACGGAGCTGAAACGTAAGCGGTATAAACTGATGACCTTCACTCACGTGGATACATCCACTGCTGTACGGGTTGATCCGGAGCCCCTGGGGCTGCTCGGAGAAAAGCATGGAGTAATAACGGTGCTTGACGGCGTCTGCTCTGTGGCAGGCGAGGTGATAAGACAAGATGAATGGAAGATTGATGTTGTATTTACCGCCTCGCAGAAGGCTGTAGGGGTGCCGCCCGGACTGGCTTTGCTGGTTGCTTCCCCGCGGGCAATGGAGGCATGGAAGGGAAGAAAAAGCCCGGTGGGAAGCTATTACAGCGACTGGACCCACTGGCTGCCGGTGATGAAGGCATACGAGGAACGGCGTCCGGCTTACTTCGGTACTCCGGCGGTGAACCTGGTGTCAGCCCTCGAGGTGAGCCTCAGGCTGATATTGAAGGAAGGGATGGAGGCCCGCTTCAGAAGGCACAGTGACCGGGGCACCGCCTTCCGCAAAGCGATGCGTGGCATGGGACTCACCATGATACCTGCCAGCGAGGAGGTCAGCGCAAACACCCTCTCAGCACCATTATACCCGGAAGGAGTGAAAGGAGCTGATTTCATGAAAGCTATCGGCGATTCGGACGTGATCGTGGCAGGAGGGCTGCTTCCCGGTATAAAGGATACATATTTCAGGGTCGGCCACATGGGAGCAGTCACCAACGGCGATATCCTGACAACGGTGGCTGCCATTGACGGTGCCCTTTCGGCCTGCGGCTACAGGAAATAGCGTAAATTTGTAACATTCATACACGTAATAATACCAATCAGCAACATGTCACTCACAGAAAAGATTGCAAAGGACCTGATGGCAGCCATGAAGGCTCAGGACAAGGGGATACTTGAAGCCCTGAGGGCGGCCAAGACCGCGTTTATCCTTGCCAGGTCAGAGAGAGGGCAGGATACCGTTCTCACCGAAGACGAGGAGGTAAAGATCATCCGTAAGCTGGTGAAGCAGAGGAAGGAATCGGCTGACATATATCGCGAGCAGAAGAGGCCTGACCTCTGTGAGAAGGAAGAGAACGAAGCCGCAGTGCTTGAAAGATATCTTCCCGCAGCAATGACAGAGCAGCAGTTGGAGATTGCCCTCCGG
The DNA here is from genome assembly GCA_018262715.1 of Bacteroidota bacterium. Taxonomy (GTDB): domain Bacteria; phylum Bacteroidota; class Bacteroidia; order Bacteroidales; family VadinHA17; genus SR-FBR-E99. The sequence continues at coordinate 71,213 of JADFDS010000041.1, read as the reverse complement.
GAGATCATCAGCCGTGTGGGGGCGAAGGGCCCGTCAGACATGGGGCGTGTTATGGGTGCTGCCACCAAGGAACTGGCAGGAAAGGCTGAAGGCCGTGAGATTTCAGCAAAAGTGAAGCAACTGCTGGGATAAGGCGGCAGGGCCGGTCATGAGCCGGGGGCTGTATCCGCCTTCTTGTCATTCTCAAGCATTCGCAGGATGCGGCGGCGCTTTGCAATCAGGTCAGTCAGCTCGATAAGCATGTCGGTGTTGACCCTCCGGGCCATCGGAATGACATATTTCTCTGTCTGGTCAAGATAGTCCGAGATTTTCTGTTCCGACTGTATATCGCGGTGCAGGTCTGTAAGGTTGCTGATCCGGTCAGCGCACTTGAGCAGCATGGCATTCCGCGATCCGTATTCAAGGAGGCGCTGCAGGTACTGCTCTTTCGTCTCATCCTTCCTCTTGGTAACCTCCAGCACAAGCTGCACAACATCGGCACCATCACTGTCAATCCACCTTATCTCGTCAACCTGGGTCTCAGGAAGATCCTCAAGCAGATCATGCAGCAGGGAGGCCTTGAGCAAGATGCTGTCAGTGAAGAACTTGTAGTCAAGCAATATCCCGAGCGTCGAAAAACAATGCCTGAACTGGTTGCCGCCCACAGCCCTTTGCACGCTTATAAGAGCGGTGGCCTTAAGAATATAAGGCGCCAGCACAAGGTTCTTCAGTGTCTCAAGGGCAGTCATGGTAACAGGTTGCAAAACCATAAAATTAATGATTCCGGAGATTGCCACCGGTTATGATGTCATACTAATTATAAACAGCCTCTTAACAATATTAACACCTGTGAGGAATAGATTGTTAACGATGATGAGATGATATCGGTGAACATTATCCCCTATATTTGCATTTCTGTTGATGAAGGAGTGAAAGATGCCGGATAAACCATCCAGACCGTCAGGATCAGGATTGAAGCAGATGGCAAGGCTTTACAGGTTTCTGAAGCCTTACAGGGGCAGGTTTGCCCTTGGCCTCGTATTTCTTCTTCTATCCACGGCAGCCAGCCTTATGTTCCCCCGTCTGCTCGGCGAAATGGTTGACCAGGCCAACAGCGGAGGACTTACACGCGAGATAACACGCACAGGACTACTCCTCCTTGCAATACTGGTTGCCCAGTCGCTTTTTGCCTATACCCGCACACGGCTCTTTGTGGTGGTGACTGAAAAGACCCTGGCATCAATACGTCAGCATATTTATAACCACCTGATAAGACTTCCCATGTCTTTCTTTTCATCAAGGAGGGTGGGAGAGCTCAACAGCCGCATATCATCAGACATATCGCTGCTGCAGGACAGCCTTACCAATACCCTGGCAGATCTCCTTTCACAGCTGCTTGTGATCACCGGTGGTATTACCCTGATGATGATCAGCTCATTCAGGCTGACGATTTTCACACTGGCAATTGTGCCGGCTATCTCGCTGATGGCGTTTTACTCCGGGAGGGCCATCAGGCGCTATTCAAAGAAAGCACAGGCTTTCGTGGCAGAGTCAAACACCATAGTGGAGGAGACTTTGCAGGGGATACAGAACGTTAAGGCCTTCACCAATGAGTCATTTGAGAGCCGCCGGTATCGTGAGAAGACGGAGCAGGTGGCCAGGGCAGGCATTACCGGCGGAAAGTACCAGGCTGCCATCTCATTTATAGTTCTGGGGTTCTTTGTTTCCATGGCGGCTGTCATCTGGCAGGGTGCCACCATGATTGCAAAGGGTCAGATGGAAGCCGGACAGCTTTTCACCTTTGTAATCTATTCAGGATTCATTGGCGGCAATATCGCCGGGATGGCGGGAGTCTATGCAAGACTACAGAAAACCATAGGCGCTTCGGAGAACCTGCTGCAACTGCTTGATGAAAAGACTGAAGAAATAGATCCTTCATTTATTCCCGGTGAAGCCCACCTTCTGAATGGTGAGATAACCTTTGAGGGAGTAGGGTTCAGGTATCCGTCGCGCAATGAAGTGGTGGTCCTGAGAGATGTCAGCTTCGAGGTTGCTCCCGGCAGGCAGGTGGCACTGGTTGGGCCCAGCGGTGCCGGCAAATCTACGATAGCTTCACTTCTTCTGAGGCTTTATGACCCCACTGAGGGAAGGATTCTGTTTGACGGCCGCGACAGCACAGGCTTCCCCCTGACAGCCCTGCGGTCACAGATGGCAGTGGTGATGCAGGATGTGTTTCTCTTCGGAGGCACCATCAGGGAAAATATTGCCTATGGAAAACCGGGCGCTACTGAAGATGAGGTTATTGATGCTGCGAAACAGGCCAACGCGTGGGACTTCATCAGGACATTCCCCGGGCAACTTGAGACAGTGGTGGGAGAGAGAGGTGTGCAGCTCTCGGGCGGACAGAGGCAGAGGATTGCCATTGCACGTGCGGTGCTGAAGAACCCGCGGATACTGATACTTGACGAGGCCACCTCGTCACTCGATTCCGAATCAGAACGACAGGTGCAGGAGGCGCTTGAAAAGCTGATGAAGGGACGCACATCACTCGTAATAGCACACAGGCTCTCCACTGTACGCAACTCAGATCACATCATAGTGCTGAATGATGGAAGGATTGTTGAGCAGGGGACCCACACAGACCTGATCTCCAACGGAAACGGGCTTTACAAAACACTTACCGAGCTGCAGTTCAGCCTGTGAGTCACGCCTGTCTGGTGTGACAGCGGTGTTGCGCTGATTGCCTTCCGGGATGACAGATAACACTCAGTGGCTGTTCCTGCTTTTCAGGGATACAGAAGCCTGATTGTCCACCCCTCCCTGTCGCTGTTCCTTGTGTAGATCAGCCTGTCATGCAGGCGGTGTTCCCTTCCCTGCCAGAATTCCACATAATCAGGGTCAAGGCAGTATCCGCCCCAGTCGTCAGGCCTTGGTATGGGCCTGTCCCTGTATTTTTCCTCTGTCTCCGCAGCAGTTCTGTCAAGCAGTTCCCTGCTCTCCAGGTGCCTGCTCTGCTGTGATGCCACGGCGCTGATCTGGCTCTCGCGCGGTCGGCTGCGGAAGTAGGCATCTGATTCATCCGACGGCAACCTTGACACTCTTCCGCCTATCCGGATCTGCCTGTAGAGCTCATTCCAGAAGAAGGTCATTGCAGCATGGCTGTTGTTTCTCAGCTCATCCCCCTTGCGGCTCCCGTAGTTCGTGAAGAAGGTAAATCCCTTCGGGCTGAAGTCCCTTAGAAGCACGATCCTTCCTGACGGCCTTCCTTCAGCATCTGCCGTGGCGAGGTGTACGGCATTGGGATCCATTACCTTATACGAGATGGCATCTTCCATCCATCGCCCGAACTGGACCACCGGGTCATGTGAGAAATCGGCGAGGTTTAAACCCTCACCATGATACTCATTTCTGAGAAGAGTCGTCATTCTGCGGATTGAATTCATAAGGTCAGAAGATTTTATTACTGAAAAGAAACACCTGTCTGTTGATTATGTTTATTTTGCATTGTCGGTTACATTGGATTGAAAATACTACATTTGTTTTAGAAAAACATAAACGTATGTCTTTGACGCGCATTCTGCCAACATTTGCTTTGATTATAACCCTGACTGTCCCCTCAGTCGTCAGTGCGCAGGTACCTGTGGAGGTGTCAACTGAGAAAGTGGTCTCCGGCGGAAGGGTTTATTACATGCATGAGGTTCAGAAGAACCAGACTCTCTATTCCATTGCGAAGGCCTACAGAGTATCCGTTGATGCCCTGTCACGTGAGAATGTCATCCCTCCAAACGGGATCCAGACGGGGCAGGTGCTGAGGGTACCCGCACCCGATCAGCAGGGTTCAGCTGCGTCGCAGCCCCGTCTGCCGGCTCAGCAGGCTGCTGCTGTCACCCAGCCCCGTCCCGCAGCGCAGCCTTCACGACCTGCGCTTACCAGCGGTGTTCCCGGGATAGATATTTCAGGTGAAAAGATCATATCGGGCGGAAAGACTTTTTTCATGCATGAGGTACAGAAGGGCCAGACTCTTTATTCGATTGCAAAGGCCTACAGGGTTACCATTCTGGATATTGATCGTGAGAACTCTATACCGCCGGGAGGGATTCAGGCGGGCCAGGTTCTGAAGATTCCGGCATCATCGGCGCTAATGGTGTCTGAGGAGCAGACACCTCCTTCAGCCGCTGCTGCAACTCCTGACAGGAGCACCGCAGCTGCGGCAAATGCATCCGGGGGTAATACCGCTGCAGTAACAAACATGCCAAGGCAGGAGACTCCCCGCCAGGAGACCCAGCTGCCAAGGCAGGAGACTCCCCGCCAGGAGACCCAGCTGCCAAGGCAGGAGACTCCCCGCCAGGAGACCCAGCTGCCCCGCCAGGAGGAGCAGCCTGCGGCAGACACGCAGCAGCAGGCTCAGCAGCAGACACCTTCAGCCAGTAAGAGCGATGACAAACCAAAACCCGCCCAGCCTGAGAAGAAAAAGATACACAAGGTGCAAAAAGGTGAGTCTCTTGCAGATATAGCAAAGAAATACGATATCACCGTTCAGGAGCTCAAACAGGCCAATAAGGGAGTCATATTCGCCATGCCTGACATGAGACTGGTCATCCCGGTAAGGGAGGAAGAGTAGTCAGATTAAATCTGTTTCTTCTTTCAGGGAATTATAACGGGATGGTTACGGTAAACCTGCTTCCTTTTCCCGGAGTGCTTTCAACCTGCACGGATCCTCCGTAAAGGTCAATCATCTTCTTTGCAATTGAGAGGCCAAGCCCGCTTCCCGATATGTTCTTCGTCTCACTGGTCCTTATCCTTACAAAGTCCTGGAACAGTCTTCCCTGATCCTCACTGCTGATGCCAATCCCGGTATCCTCAACTACAATTATACAGGTATTATCCGGCCTCGAAATGTCTATAAATACCTCACCTTCATCATGATTGTATTTCACTGCATTTGAGACAAGATTGCTGATTATGATCTCGATCTCGTTACGGTCAGCCCTGATGAAGCAGTTTTCGGGAATGTCGGCATGAATCTTTACCTTCTTTTGTTTCGCAAGAGGCTCAATGGTGTCGATTACGCTTTTAGTCACCTGGTGGAGGTCAACATTGGTAATGTGGCGGTTTTTTTCCCCGGCCTCGATTTTGGTAAGGTCTATCAGGTCGGTTATGAGGGCTCTCATCCCGCGCAGGCGCTCCTTGCATCTCTCAAGCATCACCATGTAATCATCAACCGAGTCGCCAACCTGTTTTTCAAGAATGATGTTCAGGTACCCTTCCACTGCGTTGATTGGCGATTTCAGTTCATGTGACAGCACGGAGAGGAACTGGAACTGGCTCTGCCTGCCCTCTTCAGTCATGCGGGTGGTCATACGCCTCAGGAAGAGGTTTTTGGTAATGGCTTCCACTGCGGTTCTCAGTTCCTGGGGGGTGAAGGGTTTGGGCATGAAGCTGTGCGCTCCGATGGTGGTGGCTTTGACGGCCAGGTCAAGTGAAGCGTATGAGGTTATCATCATAACTGCAATGTCATGCTTCTTCTCCCTGATGTATTCCAGCACCTCGATGCCGTCCATCCCGGGCAGCTTGTTGTCAAGGAGGAGGATATCGACGGGGGTACTGTCAATAATACGGAGAGCCTCTTCTCCGCTCTCTGCAGTCATAATCTCATATGTGAAGTCTTCATCGAGGAACGGGTAACTCACCCGGAAGTTCCTCATCGCCCTCTCGGTGCCTGATCTGATGCCGGGTTCGTCATCAACAACCAGTAGTTTCAGTACGCTCATGAACAGATAAAGATTAACAGGAGTTCATGAATTTACTAAACATAAACCGGAATCACAAATGGTGCGAAGTCAGTTTCCGGCTTTCCTGTTCCTTTTTCGCTCCTGCCTCCGGAGTATCAGGAATGTTGTCAGTCCGGCAACGGATGACACGATCAGTGCCATGACAAGACTGCCGGTAACGAATTGAAGCATCCCTTCAGTGATGTCTCTGAAGTCTTTGATACTGTTATAATCCGGGTCAATTGCCCCGCTGCCGAGGATTAATCCTCCGAGCCGGTAACTTCCGTAGATAATGACGGGGATCAGAGGGGGCAGGCTTATGGCACTGGAACCTATGGTCAGTATCTTGTTAAGCCTGAAAAGATAACTCGCTGCAATTGCAGTCACCGTCTGAAATCCCCATACGGGAGACAGGCCAATGAATACACCTGTTGCAACGGACAGTGTCTTGCACCTGACAGTGCCCGAGGTTGAGAATAACTCAGCCACTACCTTCGTGAGGTTTTCCTTCAGGCTGCTCCTGTTTCCCTTTTCATTCATGAGCCGGGAATTTTAAGTGCTTCACCTGAAAACCGCGGAGGTGTTAATCTGATCCTTCTCAAGAGGTCTGTTATGGATTTAAATAAATTCTCCTTGAAATTGTCCTGTCTTCCCTATTAAGAGCATTGTACAAATATAAATCAATCTGCAGGTTCAGGCAATCGCCTATTTGGTACCGGTTCCTGCATTCAATCCACAGGACAAGGCACCTGCCGCTTTCATTGACGAAAGTGCCGGAGAGGCTGCAGATGACAGTGTGCGGACTGTCGGGCAGCCCTTTCAGGCTGCCCCGGGTCCGCACTTCGCTTTCCTGACGGGGATCAGATATCAGCTTGCCGGTCTCTGATGACAACGCCAACAGGAAAGCAACTGCTAAAAAGGTGATTGCAACATTCTTCACGGCTGCCGGCATTTATTTGTTCCCGGTGACAACAAACTCGCATTTGTCGCTTTCCCACAGGGTGGATCTGACGTTGAGGCGGTAGCCTCTTTCAAGGCCTTCTACCTGTGCCCTGACGGGATTGATACAGTAGATGTTGCAGGGTTTGGGCAGGTTCATCTTCTTCGCGATAGCGCAGAGGAGGCATGAGTGACCTCTGGCTGTGAGCTTCTCCTCAGTCTCCTCGATGTTCCATGAGATGCAGCCAAACACCTCTGAGAAGACATTGAATATTCCGGACGGGTCGGTGATCCGGAGCTGTGCCAGCTGACCCTTCGCGGCCATTTTCTGTTCCTTTTCCTTCTGAGCTTCAACGTCGGCAAGGATGCCGGCTTCGGAGTAGCGTCTCACTGAATCTGCAAGTACTCCGGCATAGAAGAGCTGCAGCATCTTTAATCTTTTTTCGGTTTCCATTTTTTTATGGTTAAGTTTGTTATGCAAAGTACGGGCGGCCCGGAATGCTGCTCAATAGTGATCATTCATCATTTTTATGGACGTACAGTCACTGCAGAACAGGATGACCAGGCTTCTCGACAGCCAGAAGCCCTCCCCTGAACACACAGATTATTCCATACTGAACTACCATATGCGGTTGCTTGAGCAGATAGCCCTCATGGAGAACAGCTCAATGACGATATACGATATTCTTCAGAAGAGGTACGTCTTTGTCCGTAACCGTTTCCGTGAGCTGATTGACTATGACGAGCAGGCTGCCGCCGAACAGGGTTATGCCTTTTTTTTCAGGCTGATGCACCCGGATGACATCTCGTTTGTGCTTGACACAAGCATCAGGGCAATTGAGCATATTATAGGGCTGCCTCCAGCAGAACGAAAGGATTATAAGACCATTTTCGAGTTCAGGCTGAGGAACAGGGAAGGGAAGTATATCAGGTTCATACAGCAGCTGGTAAACCTGGAGCTGGATCTGCAGGGGAATATGTGGCTGATACTGATCGTGATGGATGTTAACCCGAACCAGCAGGGCAGCAAGCAGATGTTGCGCAGTACGGTGAACATGAAGACAGGGAAGGTGGTGTCTTTCACCGAGGAAGTTGAAGAGAGGCAGTCGCAGCTCACCAAGCGGGAGATTGAGATCCTCGGTTTGCTTGCCAGGGGCATGGTCAGCAAGGAGATTGCCGACGAGCTATTCATCAGTGTCAACACGGTGAATAATCACCGCCAGAGGATCATTGAGAAAATGGATGTGGCCAATACCTCGGAGGCGCTGAACTATGCAACGAGGATAGGAATAATTTAATAGAAAGATATGTGATGAGTGACTTTCAGATGTTGATTGACGAGCTGGTTAAATTCAGGGATGCACGGCAATGGGAGCAGTTTCACAACACAAAGGATCTGGCCCTGGCCTTGTCAATTGAGACAGCCGAGCTGAATGAGCTCTTTCTGTGGAAACCGGTTGACAAATCAAAGGATACTGCAAGGAAGTACAATGAGTTGTGATTGTTTTCAGAATGGTTGGCATACCTCAGTAAACTCATATGATTGAATGATGATAAAACTGTTACTTGGCGACATTACAAGGATCGAAGTTGATGCAATTGTCAACGCAGCAAATTCGTCGCTTCTCGGCGGGGGTGGGGTGGACGGCGCAATCCACAGGGCAGGAGGCAGGGCCATTCTGGACGAATGCAGGAGGATTGTTGAAAGACAGGGCGGTTGCCGGACTGGTGAGGCGGTGATAACCACGGCCGGGAAGCTGCCGGCCAGGTATGTCATCCATACGGTGGGTCCGGTATGGCACGGCGGAATTAACAATGAGGATCAGCTGCTGACGAACGCCTATTCCAACTCATTGCAGCTTGCAGCGGATAACGGAGTAAAAACTATTGCATTTCCCAATATCAGCACCGGAGTCTACGGCTTCCCGAAAGAGAGAGCAGCAAAGATTGCAATCGAAGCCGTCAGGAAGTTTTTGAAAAATGACAAATCGCTGCGTGAAGTGGTGTTCGTCTGTTTTGACCGGGAAAACCATGAAATCTATGAGAGGCTGCTGAATGCCTGAGCATTGATTTTACAGTTAATTATAACAGCGAAAAATCCTATGGAATTATGCAGATGCAAATTGAATAATTCCCACATTTGGGTTCAAATCAAAACCTGATTACCATGCAAAGTGCAGAAAGCCTGAGAAGGAAAATAGAGATGGAAAAGAGGAATGATTCAATAAGGGAATCTCCCTCCGGAACAGCAACCATAAAAATCGGGGACGATTCAAATTCAGGAGAGATCCTTGTCTTTACCACCCTGTGCAATGTTTATAAGGTTCAGAAAAAGGAGCTAATGGACAAAGTACAGGCGCTTCAGAAGATTGATGCTGAACCGGGTGAAAGACCTGTATATCTGACCGGAGAAAAGAGATATAAAGGCTTTCTGATAGTCGCATTTGAGAATGGCAAAATCGGGAAGATCTCAATGGAAAGCTATAAAACCGAGTACACAAGGAAGAAACTCAGAAGTGCCTTCAATGGCGAATCGCGCCTGGTTTTTATTGAACTCATCGAGCATGATATTGACCTGGTTGCCGTGAGCAGCATTAAAAAGGTTGTCCTGTTCAACACCTCCCTGATCAATGCGGTGGATAGCAGGACAACAAAAGGAGTACAGGTTATGAAACCTAAGGATGGCAGCGTTATGATAAAGGTCACCAGGCTGGAGAATACGAAGTTTGCTGATCCTGAATATTACCGTAAGAGTGACTCCCTGAATGCTATCGGATTCTACCTGAAGCCGGGAGATGAGATCTGATACCTGTCCCCCTTCCGGCTTTCTGCTATTTCCTTTGCCATTTGCTTTCGGTTGACATCCCGTTCAGATCAACGGTTGCATTCCACCTGTAAGAAGCCGGCCATGTCCGGAACATCCGGACGATGCCGGTAAATACCCTGAAACTGAACGGGATATTGCGAGGCTTCCAGTTTTTTGTGACATCGAGCTCAATACATACCTTGCTGCCATCTCTCAGAAGTGAATATGTACCTCCGAAAAGCTCTTCGCCGGAGACGGCATACTGCCAGGAACCCCTGACTTCCCTGTTCTGTGGTAATGTCAGAAGATTTGGAAAACCGTTCGGGAATCTCAGCTCAATTGTGTCAGAATTCGCGTCGATCCAACAGCTCTGCACCTTACCCCCCTCATTGATCAGCATTCTCATATCCCCGGTTTTAACTACTCCCCGTGAAATATTTTCAATGACATAAGGTTTTGTTACAGATGCATTTATTTCACCGATGACAAGGCTGGATGCATAACGCATGAGGTACACTTTTTGCCTGTCTCTCGTGATTGGAAAATTTGCGGGTGTCAGTTCCCTGTCGCCTACTGTAACATGTACGGTTGTTCCTTTTCTTCTCACGAAATCGAATCCCTTCATATATACCGCGAAAAGCTTAGCGGGATCCTTTACATTGTCGCCCACGGGAGCAAGAAACGGAAAGGGGCGCACATCCCGGGTGTTTTCTTTTATCAGGATTTTTACATTACGGCCCGATTTATCCCTGAAGGCAATATCGATATCAACTCCGCTTTCTGATATGGCAAATTGTGACGGTGACATCTTGGTCTCAGCCGTATAACCAAGGCCCTCGCCAAGGGTGAATGTCTTTTCATCAAAGCAGACCCCCGGTTCATAGTACACATCGACCTTCTTGTCTTTTCTGTACATAAGAATCTTTAAGCCTTTCCCCGAAGCATTGTTGTCAAACAATTGCGGTTCAATCCCCTCGTACTCGGGATCATCTTTAAAACTGGCAACAAGCAGACGTTCCATCGGTTCCTCATTTAAGCTCAGCGGAAAAACGAACCTGTTGTCAGGCATGGGGCTCTTAGGACTAACCTCAGGAGTCTGACCATGCGCTGCCCCGCCCTCAAAAAACATAAGAGCTGCAGGCAGAGCAATAGCCATTGATGATTTCCTCGCCTTAAGCGGATTTAACCACGAGAGAACCAGAAAAAGACCGTGCAAAGCAGAAAGTGCAAGGACAATGGTAATAAGAAGGGTGTTTTCCAGTAATAAGGCTGTCAGCCATAAAAGGACAAGCAAGACTCCGAAAGCCAGCATGATGGCTGCTGCTGCTCCGGACACTCCGTAAGTGATTGCAAAACAATGTAAGTAGTTCATCGTAATTCAGTTTTAAAGTTTTACAAATGAATTTGGTTCAGTGAAGCAGGGTTGTGAAGCATCAACAGTCAATTCCCTGACGAACAGTTCAATGTTCCTGGCATTTATCTCGGAAACACTGCCTGTTGCCCCGGAGATTTTCTTCACCACAAGGCGTTCGATACAGTTCATCTCTTCAAACCGGTATTCACCTCCCATGTTTCTGATGCTGCGGGCATGATTCCTGAGCAATTCCGGGAATCCTTTGATAATCTGACTGTCAGCTTTATCATGGAACATGCAGCAGACAAATATTCCGACTTCCTTCTGAAGCAGGTCAAGGAGATTCTGTTCAATAAACTTTCTGACAACCGGCAACGACGTACCTGAATACAGTGGGCTTCCTATAATAATGCGCCCGAATGGACGGAGATCGATCCGCTCCCGCCTGTCGAGGTTAAACATGACCACCTCATCGTCAGGCAGAAGATTCCTTATCTTCTGTGCCACGAAACCGGTTGTGCCATGTTTGGATGCATAAACAACTGCTGTTTTCATTTCTTTGTGTTTTGAGATTATGGCACAAAGGTAGATGAGGCCCGAATGACGGGGGTCTCAACAAGTTCTGAGGAGGTCTCGGAAAACGGCTTTTATGGGGAACAGAGGTCTCAGCTTAATGAGACTCACGGTATTTTTCTGAAAAGGAGAGCAGATTTACCGGCTGGCATATTCACCCGGAGTAATGCCGGTGACATTCTTAAAAACGCGGTTAAATGTGGCTTTTGAATTGAATCCGCAGTCGTAGGCAATTGAGAGAAGGGTGAATTTTTTGTTTTCGGGTGCCAGGGACCGGGTTTTAAATTCCTCGATGCGATAGTGATTGATGAAATCAAAGAAATTCTTTCCAAGTTTATTGTTTATGATTCCGGACAGGTAATCGGGCGTAACTTCCAGTTCAGAAGCCAGGGCTGCAAGGGTAATTTCCGGGACCAGGAAAGGTTTGTTTTCATTCATATATTTCAGCAGGTTCTGAATAAAATCATTTTCCTTGTCGGTTAATGAATAGGTTATGCCTGATATCGTACCGGGTTCCTGAAGGTTTATGCCAATTGTTTTTTCCGAAAACAGGTTGCCCTGACGGTGTCCGAAGAATCCGAGGACAATGATATAAACTGCACCCAGCAGAAAGCTTATCTGGTGCATCCATCTGAACGGGGCCAGGGGAACTATAAGATCAATTGCGAAAGCCAGGTAAATGACAGTGTAGATCGCAGCTGAAGCTATCATCAGCACGCGAAGCCAGTGCAGGTCATACCTTGAGGTTTCCGAAAAATACACTTTGATCCTGCAGTTGTAGCGCCTCACAAGTACTGCTGCCCAGGATAGGTAAACAAGTGATGACAAGGTCATTGTGATAATCACAACCGGGTAATCCCACTGATGTTTAAATGATTCCGACTGAAGAATGACTATCTTTTCGTTCAGGGGTTTGGTGTAGTACTCGAAGGTGAACAGTATAATGCAAAGCACAAAGGGTAACAGGTTCAGCAGGTACACCGGTCTGAACCTGAAATGCTGGTCGGTCAGTGATTTCACATACAGCCACAGAATCGGCCAGTGAAGCAACAGAAACGGGGTAGAGACAAAAAAGAAGAGCGGGTATGGGAATCCGTGCGTGCGATTGTATATTTCCAGGTAACTCAGAAAGGTATTTAATGAATAAACCAGGAAGAATGATGACAGCAGGTAGTCTGAGACCGTCTTCTTCCGTTTCAGGATGATCAGAAGAAAGATTATCAATGCTTCAAATACTCCAAACAGTAGAATGGGTTCCATTGTATCTTCAGGTAGTCAAAAAGGTACACCAAATTACTTTTTTCCTTTAAGAAATGCATTGTCAATGATTAACAATTGTTTGAAATTTGCCAAACCTGCTGACTTAATTACAGATTCATTGGCGGGAAGATTGCCGGCTCCGGATCTGGCGGGCTGTTATGGGGTGGATACATCAGGGAGAAGATTGCTCGCCCGATAAATCGGGACTCGCGGACTTCCATGGGGCCAACCGGAAGAGAAAAATGACCTTTTCGCTTCACTCAAAGGTTCTTTTTTACTGCCCTTTCTCTTACAACAGCAAGCTGTTGACGCTACAGGACAATAAAAAAACCACCACCGGAAAACCGGCGGTGGTCATTTTTCTCTTGTCGGGGTGAGAAGACTCGAACTTCCGGCCCCTACGTCCCGAACGTAGTACGCTACCAACTGCGCTACACCCCGTTTTAACCTCCGTATCCGCCAGCCGGCGGAGAAGGAGGGCTGCCTGAACAAAATTCAGGTTCGCAAAAATAATAAAATTTTTATCCTGAAGGAACTTTTTGACTATTTAAGAGTCAGCTCCGCGATCTTGCGATGCAAGTCGTTGCTGCTCACCGGCTTGGGCAGATAATCAGTGCAGCCGGCTTCCATCGCCCGCTTCCGGTCATCAGGGAAAGCATATGCCGTCACCGCTACAATAGGCAGAGTTCCATAACCATCCTCGACACGCAGCCTGCGGGTCAGTGAGAGACCATCCTCATCCCCCTTAAGGGAGATATCCATCAGCACCAGGTCAAACTTCCGGTCATGAAGCTGATCCCATGCCTCTGCAGCGGACTCAGCCACAGCAGTGTCATACATACCTGACAGCAGCTTCGTGAAATAAAGCTGACTATGCGGATCATCCTCAACGATGAGAATGGCCATTCGCTTTGATGATGACGGGTCCTTCATATCTTAATCAGTTTGTATGATAAAGATCCAAGTTTAATCTTCTCCCCGTGAAGGAGCCCCGTGTTCCAGTCGGTGCTGCCATGCGCTATCCGGAACTTATCCTCCCCGCGGAGATCATTGTCATTATCCTTTTCCCTCAAATGCCATGCCGCAGGCGCTTCCATGACCATATCGGCGCATGCCTTGTCAAGGGCAAGCGGGTCTGTGGACGCTGCAATTCCTATGTCCTCAACCAGTGGCCTGTCATTATGCCCCCAGCAGTCACAGTCGGGCGAAACATCAATGATGAAGTTGATATGCAGTGCAGGCTTATCTTTCACAACGGCAAAAGCATACTCTGCCACTTTCTTGCTGAGCACGTCTCCCTCAGAGCTCCACTGCACCCTGGCGGCATCAAACTGGCAGACAGCCACACACTGGCCGCAGCCGGTGCATTTGTCGTTGTCAATAAATGCCTTACGGTCTTCACCCAGGTGAACAGCATCATGTGCACAACTGATCACGCAGATGTTGCAGCCGGTACAGTTCTTCTGGTAAATAAAGGGCGGATTCCCCGAGTGCTGGAAAAGCTTTCCTCCAATGGAAGCACAGCCCATCCCGAGGTTCTTCAATGCACCTCCGAAACCGGTCTGCTCATGCCCCTTGAAGTGATTCAGGGTGATAATTATATCAGCATCGGCTATCGCCGTACCGATCATCGCCGTCTGCGTATAATCGAGGTTAACCTCTATCTCACGGTAATCAGTCCCCTTGACTCCGTCGCCAATTATCACATGGCACCCTGCACTGAGGGGGTTGTACCCGTTTGAGAATGCAGCATCAAGGTGGTCGGGTGCATTTGTCCTCTCCCCTGAATAAAGTGTGTTGCAGTCGGTAAGGTACGGTTTACCGCCCTTCTCCTTCACCATGGAAGCCAGCCTTGCTGCAAAGTTGGGTCTGAGATATGCGAGGTTGCCCGGCTCACCGAAATGGACCTTGATAGCGGTCATCTTACGCTCGAAATCAAGTTTTTCAAAGCCGGCAGCTTTCACCAGCCTCTCCAGCTTCTTCAGCAGGTTCAGCGATGAGGTGCTGTGCATATCTGTAAAATATACCTCAGAAGGTCCCATCAATTATAAAACGTTCTTTGTCAGACGTTAAGTATATCAATTATGTCAACAAGGTGCTGGTTCAGTCCCTTATGCTGTTTTACGGCTTTCCTGAAAGGAACGAGCACTATTTCGTCATTCTGCAGTCCCACCATCACACTCTGCTGACCGTCAAGGAGCGCCTCCACTGCTGCATTGCCCAGCCTGCTGGCGTTTACGCGGTCAAGTGCTGACGGCGAACCGCCGCGCTGCAGGTGCCCGAGTATGGCCACCCTTACCTCGTAGCCCTTGAGCTGAGGTTTGAGTCTCTCGGCCAGCGCTATGGCACCTCCCTCTTCATCGCCTTCAGCAACAATGATGATATTGCTTGATTTCTTTCGCTTGTTGCCCGTCTCGATCATCTTGTTGATGTCACGCGCCTCACCCTTTATCTCAGGCATGATGATAGCTTCGGCGCCGCTGGCGATTCCGCTGTAAAGGGCAATGTGGCCCGCCTCGGCGCCCATCACCTCTACAAAAAACATCCTGTTGAGAGCGCTGGCGGTATCACGTATCTTGTCAACGGCCTCCACCACGGTGTTGAGTGCGGTGTCATAGCCTATTGTGTAGTCAGTACCATAGATATCATTGTCTATCGTGCCGGGCACACCCACAAACGGGATGTTGTGCTCTTCGTTGAAAAGGCTGGCTCCCTTGAATGAGCCGTCGCCTCCTATCACAACAACACCGTCAATTCCTGCAACTCTCAGGTTGTCATAGGCAACCTTCCTCCCCTCGGGAGTACGGAACGCGTCGCACCTGGCTGTTTTGAGTATTGTACCCCCGCGCTGGATGGTATCTGAAACCGTGTGTGCGTAAAGAGGCTTGAAATTGGCATTGATCATTCCCATGTAGCCGTGCCTTATGCCGACTACCTCAAGCCCGTTATAAATAGCAGTGCGCGTCACGGCGCGGATAGCTGCATTCATTCCTGGAGCGTCTCCACCCGATGTGAGTACGCCTATCTTCTTAATTTTCCCCATTATAGAAATTATTTATTGACGGTGCGAAATTACTACAATTTCATGTTTCAGCAATTTAGAAAATAACAATATCACATCGCAGCAACAAGTTCTGCAACTTCCTGTATGAGCCACCTCGGGGTGGAAGTGGCACCGCATACACCTGCGCTTGCCGCACCCCTGAACCATTCGGGATTCAGCTCATCCGGTGAGGAGATAAAGTGGGAGCGGGGATTCACCTTAAGACATACCTCGAAGAGCATACGGCCGTTGGAGCTGTTCCTTCCGCTGACGAAGATGATCACATGGTGCTTCATTGCGAATTCCCGCAGACGTGGCTCACGCCCTGACACCTGCCTGCAGATGGTGTTGTGCACCTTCAGGTTGGAGGACGAATGATCAGGCGAGACCTTTTCAATATTGAGCCTGATGATCTCAGCCACAACCTCGTACTGCACCTTGCTCTTGGTGGTCTGTGAGAAGAGGAAGACCGGCCTGGTGTAGTCTATCCTGTGCAGGTCTCCCTTGCCGGTCACAAGTATACCCCTTGGTCCTGCGGCACCCATCAGCCCTATGACCTCGGCATGACCTTCCTTACCGTAGATGACTATCTGTCCCCTCTCGTCGCGCGACAGCTCGGCCACCTTTCGTATCTTCTCCTGCATTGACCTGACTATAGGGCAGGTGGCGTCAATAATAGTGATGTTATTCTCCCTTGCCTTCGCGTATGTTGATGGCGGCTCGCCGTGTGCCCTGATCAGCACCTTGCAGTCGCGCAGGTTTGCGAACTCCTCATATGTGATTGCCTTCAGTCCGAGGCCGGTCAGCCTGGATACCTCGATGTCATTGTGAACTATCTCACCGAGGCAATACACGGTCTCTCCGTTGCGCAGTGCATCCTCAGCGATTGCAACGGCATTTTCAACTCCGAAACAGAATCCCGAACTCTGTTCTATGTCAACTTTCATTTATCCTTTTTTTGTAAAGCTCCCTGAACCAGACCATCTGCTCTTCGGGCGTCATGTCGCTGTTGTCAAGCACAACCGCATCATCAGCCTGACGGAGCGGGCTCACTTCCCTCGATGAGTCTATTCTGTCACGTTCGCTTATGTTTTTCATCACCGCATCAAAGTCAGCCGGCAGTCCCTTGCTCACCAGCTCGAGGTAGCGCCTCTGCGCCCTCACCTCAGGCCTTGCCGTCATGAAGATCTTGAGCCGGGCGGCCGGGAAGACCACTGTTCCTATGTCACGGCCGTCCATCACCACACCCCCGCCGGCGCCCAGTGACCTCTGGAGCTCCACCAGCCTTGCCCTCACGCCGGCAATAGTGCTGACAGGACTGACATTATCCGAGACCTCGCGGTCACGTATCTCCCTCTCCACCTTCTCGCCATTGAGGTAAGTGGCTGAGAATCCTGTCTCGCTGTCAGGTCTGAAAGTGATGGTGATCTCCGGAAGAGCATTCAGAATTCCGGCTTCGTCAGCAATTCCGTTACCTGCCAGTCCGCGCCTCAGCGCGAAGAGAGTCACAGCCCTGTACATAGCTCCCGAGTCGATATAGATGTATCCCAGTTCCCTGGCTATTGCTTTCGCGAAAGTGCTTTTACCGCACGATGAGTATCCGTCAACCGTAATGATTATTTTTCTTTTTTTCCTTGTCATTGTCTTCTTCAGGTTAAAACGAACCGGTGCAGTTAAGGTTCAGCATGTTCTGTTTTTTTGAATATAATTTCAGGTCTCAGTGTGACCGTTATGTGGTTTGATCCGCCGGCAGGGTGGAAAGCGCCATGTGCAAATGCCAGTTCAAAGGCCTTTGTTCGTATTCCGAATCCAGCCGTAAAGCCTGCCATGCCGGTCCGCTGCCCGGTCCGCATTTCAGCCCTGCGCCGGTAGTCAAGGCCTGCGCCGATCCAGAATGCGTCTGAAGGAAGAACCTCGACGCCCAGGACAATGTGCCTGAGAATGTCCTCACCGAGACCGCCAGGACCGGCATCATCTTCAGGATCATAATCGTAAGTCAGGTCAGGTTTCTCCAGGTGCCTGAGTGTGAGGGAGAAACTGAAGGGGGCATGGGCGAGCCTCTTGGTGGCTCCGGCAATGATCTCAAACGGAAGCGGCTCACCTCCGTCAGCGGTATAACCCACGAGCAGCAGTCCGGCGTTGCGGATCACCAGCCCGGCATCGAGCAGCATCCGCTCATTGCGGTATGTAGCCCCGATATCGGCACAGAGACCTGCAGAAAAATACCTTTCGAGGTTCGAGATCACAGGTTTGAGATTCACACCTAAGGAGAAGGAGGAGTCTATCTGCCATGACCAGATGATATTGAACCCGTATTCGGCAGCAGTGAAGCTACCGGTAATATTTCCCGCTTCGTCGGCTTCGGTGAAGGTGCCGTAGCTTATAAAACTTATCCCCCCGGCGAAGTTACCTGCAGTGGCAGTGCTGTGAGCCCAGGAGGCGTAGCCATACCTGATTCCGGCAAACCAGGATGAGAAGCTTAGTGAGATGTCATTGTCCATAGAGGCATCGAGCAGCGCGGGGTTGAAGTACGGCAGGGTCAGGTCGCTTCGCCGCGAGGCAACGTTAATTCCGCCGGTGGCATTGGCAAATGCTGAATGACTGAGGTTAAGAAACTCATAGGTATTGTCTCCGCCGGTCTGGCCTTTAAGCACCTGCCCGGACAGGGCCGGGAGAAACAGGAGAACGACAGCCCACCGTCGCAGAACAGCAATGCCGGAAAGCAGATTGGGAGCCCTGTGCCTCATCCTCTGAATCATTAAGGACAAAGATAACAATCCCGGCAAAATGGGTTGATCAAAGCTGGTATTTCAGGGTTATCAGGCACTCCTCCCTGCAAAGTCGGTATCAACCACTGCCTTCCTGTTCTTCCTGGCCTGCGAGAGGAAGAGGCCGGCAATCACCACCGCCATCCCCACCCCGTTTCGGGCCGTCAGCCTGTCGCCAACGATGAAGAACGCAAAGATTGCTGTGAACACCGGAATAAGATTGCTGAAGATGTTGGCCCGGGCAATCCCGACATACCTGACTGAATAGGCAAAGAGCACGAATGCTCCGCACGAGGCGAAGATGGCCAGGAGAATTATCGAGCCGAAGCTCTTCGCAACGATGCCTGTGGCAAGCAGGTCCTTAAGATCGAACACAAGGAAGAGCGGAAGGAAAAGTATTGCGCCAATTATATTCTGAATGTTGACTATCGTGACCGGATCATATTCATGAGCCAGCCGGTGAAGAACCATGTTGTAACCGACGGCAGACACCACTGCCAGGAACATCAGCGCCAGCCCTTTCGGGTTCATCATTATATTGCCTGTACTGTTGGTGATGAAAATGAGAACTCCCATGAATGAGAGAATAACACCCATATAGTTAATCAGTTTCAGCCGCTCACGATAGATGACCCATGCGAAGATGACTGCAAAGACCGGTATGGTTGATATTATTACCGAACCCACTGTTGATGAGACGTATGTCAGACCGAAGCTTTCACCCAGGAAGTACAGGAAAGGCTCAAAAAGCGCAAGGAGGAAGAAATACTTCCGGTCCCCCTTTTTTATGGCGGTGAACCGTCTGGTGATCCACAGAAAGCCTGTGAGAAAGAGTATTGCAATGCACAGCCTGATGAAGACGATGGTTATGGGGTCATAGTCAACGTTGGCCACCTTGAACCAGACAAATGAGAACGACCAGAAAATCATGGAAAGAACAAGGGCTGCGTAGGGTCTACCTTTCATCGGAGAGGAAAAAAAATAAGTGATTTTGTCGGCGACGAAATTAACTGATTTTTCAATACCCGTGGCAGAGCGCGACACAAAGAAGTTTCAGGTTTCGAACGTGTTAATTGACCGGTCGGCGAAAATATCATAATAATATAATATACAGCATAATGCACATCATATATCTTTCGACCGGCATAAATGAAATTCAGTTTCATCCGTTTTGCGGTATGGTTTTATTGTTATATTTGCCACTTCAAAAGCGAGAATGAGATGAACGGAATCAAGATCGTTGTACTTGCCAAGCAGGTTCCGGATACGCGAAATGTCGGTCCTGATGCCATGAAAGCTGACGGGACGGTCAACAGGAGCGTTCTGCCTGCCATATTCAATCCCGAGGACCTGAATGCCCTGGAGCAGGCTCTGCGAATAAAGGAGCGTTATGAAGGGGTAACGGTGACCCTGCTCACAATGGGTCCGGTCAGGGCGGCGGAAATAATCCGGGAGGGATTGTACCGTGGTGCAGATGACGGGGTGCTGCTAACTGACAGGGCCTTTGCGGGTTCAGACACGCTGGCCACCTCATATGCTCTTGCGCTGGCAGTGCACAGGCTGGCGCCGGACCTGGTCATAGGAGGGCGGCAGGCCATTGACGGCGATACCGCCCAGGTGGGTCCGCAGGTGGCTGAGAAGCTGGGATGGCCGCAGGTGACCTATGCCGAAGAGATGCATTTCGAGGGCGAAAAACTGATCATTCGCCGCCGTCTTGAGAGGGGAGTGGAGACAGTATCAGCCCCTCTGCCGCTGGTAGTTACAGTGAACGGAACAGCCCCGGCATGCCGTTACCGCAACGCCAGGCTGGTGATGAAGTACAAGTATGCCCGCACTGACACCGAACTGCAGGCTGAAAGCTCTGACTACATTGCTGCAGGCAGGTCATCCGTCAGGATAACCGAATGGGGCGTAGACGCCATCGGGGCTGATCCCGAACAGCTCGGACTCTCCGGGTCACCCACAAAGGTGAAGGAAATCGAGAACGTAATCCTCCAGGCAAAGGAGTCGAAGCGCCTTACCTCGTCAAACGCAGACGTTGAGTCACTGGTCAGGGAGTTGCTTGAGAATCATACAATTGGTTGATAAACGGATAAAATATAGTTGCAGTGAACAATCTATTCGTCTTTTGCGAGCTTGATGAAGGCAGGCCTGCCGACGTCAGCCTCGAATTGCTCACCAGGGGCAGGTCACTGGCCAATACCCTTGGCTGCCGCCTCGAAGCGGTGGTCCTCGGCAGCGGACTTGACGGCATTGAAAACGAGCTTTTCCCCTATGGTGCCGATGTGGTACATGTGGCTGATGATCCGGTGCTGGAACACTACCGCACCCTGCCTTACACCTCGGTGATCACCGGCCTTTTCAGGCAGGAACAACCCGGGGTTGCACTGATGGGAGCCACATCCACCGGCCGTGACCTCGGCCCAAGGGTCTCATCAGCCCTGCACAGCGGACTGACGGCCGACTGCACCAGCCTTGAGATAGGCGACCACTATGTCAAGAAGACCGATACCACGTACAAAAACCTGCTCTACCAGATCAGACCTGCCTTCGGCGGCAACATCATTGCCACCATCATCAATCCTGACCACCGGCCGCAGATGGCCACCGTACGCGAGGGGGTCATGAAGCGCGAGATCGTAAACAGGAACCACAGAGGCGAGCTTAAGAAAATCGATGTCGCCTCCTTCATCAGACCCGAAGACCTTGCCGTGGAGATCATTGAAAGGCACATGGAGGCCAGAAAGGTGGATATCAAGTCGGCCCAGATAATTGTTTCCGGCGGTTACGGGATGGGATCAAAGGAGAATTTTGCCCTGCTTTACGAGCTTGCTTCCGTGCTTGGCGGCGAGGTGGCTGCTTCAAGGGCTGCCGTCGATGCAGGGTACGCCGGGCATGAACGCCAGGTAGGCCAGACCGGGGTGACAGTAAGGCCAAAGCTTTATATAGCATGCGGCATCTCAGGTCAGATACAGCATACCGCCGGGATGAACCAGAGCGGCAAGATCATCGCCATCAACAATGACCCGATGGCCCCCATCAACAGTATAGCTGACTATGTCATAAACGGTGATGTGGCAGAGGTCATTCCGAAGCTCATCAAATACTACAAGGCCAACGCCAGGTAAAATCAACAGCAGTCTGAACGCAAAAAGAAACAGCAATGGCAAATTTCTATACTGACAACAAGGACCTCAGGTTCCACCTGAAGCACCCGGCGATGGAGAAGATCGTCAGGCTGAAGGAGATGGATTACAGGGAGAGGGAGAAATATGACTATGCCCCTCATGACTTCGAGGATGCCATGGACAACTATGACAGGGTTCTGGAGATCATCGGCGCCATCTGTGCCGAGGTCATTGCTCCCAATGCGGAGGATGTTGATCATGAGGGCCCCACTGTGGCTGACGGTCATGTTACCTATGCCCGGGGCACACGTGAGAACCATGAGGCACTCACCAGGGCCGGGGTGATAGGGATGAATTTCCCGAGGCAGTATGACGGACTGAATTTCCCGATGGTGCCATATGTCATGGCTGCTGAACTGGTTTCAAGGGCTGATGCAGGCTTTGCAAACATCTGGGGACTGCAGGACTGCGGTGAGACTATCCTCGAGTTTGCCACTGACGAGATAAGGCAGGAATTCCTTCCCAGGTTCAATAAAGGCGCTACAGCCGCCATGGACCTTACCGAGCCGGATGCCGGGTCTGACCTGCAGGCAGTGCAGCTCAAGGCTCACTATGACGAATCAGGGGGTACATGGCTGCTTAACGGGGTGAAACGTTTCATCACCAACGGCGATGCCGAAATCTCTCTCGTCCTTGCCCGCTCCGAAGAGGGGACCTCTGATGGCAGGGGACTGTCACTCTTTGTATATGACAGGGCCGACGGCGGTGTCATCGTCAGACGTATCGAGAACAAGATGGGCATCAAGGGCTCACCAACCTGCGAACTGGTCTTCCGCAATGCACCGGCAAAACTGGTAGGTGAGCGCCGGATGGGCCTTATCAAGTATGTTATGTCACTGATGAACGGTGCCCGCCTGGGAGTAGGTGCACAGTCAGTCGGAATAGCCCAGGCTGCCTACGAGGAAGCCAGAAAATATGCATCTGAGAGGAAACAGTTCGGAAAGACGATAGACCAGTTTCCCGCTGTTTACGAGATGCTGACCCTGATGAGGGTCCGCCTTGAGGCGATGCGTTCACTCCTCTATGAGACTGCCCGATATGTCGACACATACAAGGCATGGTCATTTATTGCGGCAGAACGCCCGCTTACAAAAGAGGAACGTGAGGATCTGAAGAACAACACCAGGCTGGCAGACATCTACACCCCGATGGTGAAGCTGATCAGCAGCGAGTGGTGCAACCGGATAGCGTATGACGCTGTTCAGATCCACGGCGGTGCAGGCTTCATAAAGGATTTCCCGGTTGAGAGGCTTTACCGTGACGCACGTATCACATCCATTTATGAAGGCACATCCCAGTTGCAGGTCGTTGCTGCCATAAGGGGCGTGACAACGGGAGGATACCTGGCTCAGATACGTGAATATGAAAAGAAGGAGCTCAGGCCGGAACTTGATCACCTGAAGAAAGAACTTGTCTCCCTGGCCGGTGATTATGAAATGAGAGTGGCACAGGTGGTTTCTGCAGGCAACAATGAACTGACAGATTTCCATGCACGCCGCCTTGTTGAGATGGCTGCCAACATTGTCATGGGTTACCTGCTGCTCCATGATGCCCAGCGTGATGCCGGCTATACCTCCTCGGCCGAGTTGTTCATTTCATTCGCTGTCTCGGAAAACCGCGTGAGGTCAGAGTATATCGGCTCTTTCGAGGAAAAAGCACTTGGCCTCTATAAGGTAAGCTGAAACACCCATGCCTTCATCTCCCTGATGACCTTTCCTGATAAGGTTTCCAGGGTTGATCATCAATTTTAGCGGTAAATCTTTTCCTGTGCGGGAAAGCATTTAACAGTTTCCCGGATGACAAATATCAATTTCCGGGTTGACAAGAAACACCTGTATATCAATCCAAATATGCCCTGACTGCGTGAGGGGTGTATTCTTATTCCGGTATATTTGTGAATAATATAACAGAAAGCAAAATGAAGCGAAAGGCATGGATTACAAGAGCGTTTGCGGCTGCCCTGGTTGTGGCGGGCGCGATTTCCCTTTCCTCGTGTGAACAGTATTCCTGGGCTAAGCAGGAAGTACCCCAGGATCTGACGGTGAGCTTCTCCGAAACACTTCAGCCATTCTGCCAGGGCTGCCACGGAGCGTGGACCGTTGACCGGACTTATGACAAGCTCTCGGCAAATGTTGATACAGTAACACCAGCTTCAAGCAGGGTACTGTCTATTCATTCTTCGATAACAGCGTTCGGATCGCAGATGCTGCAGATTGACACGCTTCTGATTCCGGCAACGGATGTCATAAAACTGTGGGCTACACAGGGAGCAGAAAAAAATTAGATTCCAGGAAACCTTAATAAAGTCAACCATGAAAAAAATTGTCATATCCGTCATTCTGGCCCTGATTACTATCCCGGTGTTCTGCCAGGATAGCGAAGATTACCCGGTAAGGGTTTTTGAGACCAGTATTTTAATTGATAATCAGACTGTGGCAACGCCTTTCAAGGGCATGCTCGAGTTTGAAATTCATCACCGTTTCGGGACGGTGAACAATGCCCTTGATGACCTCTTCGGCCTGTGGGCCCCTGCCAACATCCGCCTGGGGCTCAATTACGGCATTACTGACAGACTGATGATCGGCATAGGTACTGCCAAGAACTACAAGGCACAGGATCTGGCGGTGAAGTTTGCCATACTGCAGCAGACTTCGTCAGGTTCGGTTCCCGTATCACTGAGCTACTACGGTAATATGGGGATTAACCTGTTGAATCAGAATACATTTGGTCCGGCTCATGACTGGCGTGAAATCCACCGTCTTTCATATTTCAACCAGATCCTGGTGGCGCGCCAGTTCGGAACGAAGCTTTCGTTGCAGCTTGCGCCCACATTTATCTGGCTCAATGCCGTTGAGGTGGGTTATAAGAACGCCCATTACGGCATCTCGGCCGGTGCAAGGTACAATGTGACCGGCTCCCACAGCATAATAGCCGAGTATGACCAGCTCTTCAGCAGCCAGAAGGATGAGTCTCTGAATGCCAAACCACAGCTGGCACTGGGATGGGAGATAGGGACAGCTACACATGCATTCCAGATTTTCTTTGCAAATTACAAAGATATCCTCGGACAGTATAACTTTGTATACAACCAGAACAGTATCAGTGACGGTAAGTTCCTGATAGGACTGAATGTGACAGTACGGTTCTGACAGAAGAAGGATTATGATCATAAGAAAGCTGCTGCTCTTACTTTATTTTCTGCCTCTCCTTGCAAGCCCTGATGCGGCCGGCCAGGAGACTGATACGGTAAAGTCGGTCCGCGGAGCCTCAAACAGCCTTTACGCAGAAGACAATGAGAACAACTGCCTGGTATGCCACGGCAGACTTGTTTATTCTCTTACCGACACCACCACGGGAACCACCAGGAAACAGCTCATGTCTGAACATAACCTGGTTGTACCCGACATGTTCTACAATTCTGTGCACTGGAGCTTTAACTGCCTCGATTGTCATGCTGAGGGGTTCAAGACATTTCCCCATCCGCTTGAAACGCGGTTTGAGAGTTCCTGGGGGTGCATTGATTGTCATGGCTACGACCCGAACTATGCCCAGTACAGGTTTGAGGAGATCGATGCCGAGTATCAGCGCAGCATCCATTATACTGCCACAGAAGGGCTGATAACATGCTGGAAATGTCATGACCCTCACTATTACAATCCTCTTGCCAGGCAAACCACGGGAGGCCGGGAATATATCATCCGCTCAAATGAGATGTGTCTCCGGTGCCATGGTAACTCTGATGTGATGGGTCTGATTAATGACGAGAATGTCAGTATCGTGCTGCCGAAGCATGAATGGCTGCCCGATGTCGATCGTCACATGGAGGCTGTCAGGTGCATTGACTGCCACACCAGGATGAATGACAGTGTCCTCGTGGCTCATGAGGTTATGCCGGCTGACAGTGCTGTTCAGGGTTGTGCCGAATGTCACAGCCAGAACTCAATCCTGATGGGTACACTTTATAAATATGTCGCCCAGGAAACCCGTGTTGAAAAGGGCTTTCTCAACGGGGTGATCCTGCGCAATGAATCGTATGTGATTGGAGCCAACCGAAGCAAATTCATATCCTTCACAGGTCTCTTCCTTATTGGCATGACAATTGCAATAGCCATGGTGCACACATTTTTCAGGATCATTATCAAACGGAAGAAGATAGTTCATGAGTAAGAATTTTTACCATTATCCGGTCTGGGTCAGGTTATGGCACCTAACAAACGCCATCCTGTGCCTGTTCCTGATTGTGACAGGATTCAGCATGCTTTATTCCGATCCTGACCGTGCCCTGGTTGTGAAATTCCAGCGGGCAGTCTCGATTCATAATGTGTGCGGCGTGCTCCTTACGATCAGTTATACGGCTTTTGTTATCGGAAATATCTTTACCGAAAACGGCAGACACTACCTGATTGCCATCAGGGGTATGGCTGAAAGGCTCTGGAAGCAGGCCCGCTATTATGGATTCGGTTATTTTAAAGGAGAAGAGTCTCCTTTTCCCGTCACCGGCAACCGCAAGTTCAATCCGTTGCAGCAGGTCTCATATGTGGGAGTGATGTATTTTGTCCTCCCGATGCTGTTTGTCACGGGATGGGCGCTGATGTTCCCGGAGTTCATACTCAAGAGGTTCCTGGGATTCAGCGGCGTGTTCCTCACAGACCAGTTCCATGTAATCCTAGGGTTCCTGGTTGTAATTTTCCTGTTTATTCACCTCTATGTCAGCACAATGGGTAAATCACCCCTTAGTAATTTCAGGAGTATCATCACCGGCTGGCAGGAGAGTCATTAATAATATGAGTCTAATTAAAATCAAGGTTTATGAAGAGAACATTTAAAACTATTTCCGTTGTGCTGGCAACAGCCCTGTTCGCCTTTGCTTCAGTAACGGCAAATGCCCAGCAGAAGAAGGGAGAACCGTGGGTAATCCCTGCAGAGTACAAGAAGATGGCCAATCCCGTCGCCAAGGATGATGCGTCAGTCAAGGCTGGCATGGTTTCCTATAACAAGAACTGCGCTTCATGCCATGGCAAGACAGGCCTGGGTGACGGCCCGAAGGGAAGAATGTGCAAAACATTCCCGGGCGACTTCTCAGGCGCCGCCTTCCAGGGATTCACTGATGGAGAGATGTTTTACCAGACAAAGATGGGCAGAGGCGAGATGCCGGCATATGACAAGAAGATTCCTGATAATGAGATCTGGAGTATCGTCAACTATATGAGAACACTTAAAAAGTAGATATCAGGAGTCAAAAAAAAAGCTGTCCGCGTTGGCGGGCAGCTTTTTTTTGTGCTTTTGCAATCCCTATTTTCCGGGAACCGGGTAACCCAGGGCCTCCATTGTTGCAATTGAGTTATCAAGCAATGTACTGATGTACCCGGGGTTGTGAATACCGTTGCTGCGGTCTTCCTTGACAGTGTTGTAGTTCAGGTATGCAAGAACCGCATTTGCCTTGAATGTGCCGGTTTTGGCAAGCCCGGTCGCGGAGTTGTAAATGCCTGCTGCAATCAGCTGTGCTTCAAGACTTGCCATCTTTTCTGTTATATCAGATTTAAGGTCAGCTATTTTGGTATCAAGGGTGGTGGTATTGGTGTGGCATGTTGTGCATCCGGTCTTAAGCAATGTCTCTGTCCCGTGGCTGTCATACCATACTCCCATGTTGTGCCCGCCGGCAAGATAGCCGTAGGGGGCTGACATGTGGCAGGTAACGCATCCGTTGGCAGTTGAGTGAGGATTGGTGGTCGGATGAGCTTCTCCAGGGAGCTCGAATGGAGTCTTGCCGAGGATGAGATTGGTATTCGGACCGTGGTGAGGTCCCATGCGGGTATTGGTTATGTTGAAGTCAGCTCCGTTGACTGCGGGCGCAGGAGAGACAGTGCGTGACTGGTGACAGAAAGCACACTGGTTGCTGCTCCCTTTGTCCCAGATGACATCAGCGCCGGCGTACTTTACCTCCAGTGTCTGTGCACCCGGTTTGGTCAGGGACCAGTCAGCTGCTGAGTAGGTCTCGTGAATCTTGTGGCATGTGGCGCAGTTGATCTGCATCGGATTATCGGGTACAGCTATGTTGGCCGTTGATCCTTCCGCCAGATACTCGAGGAATCCCTGGCTGGTGTGACATTGTACGCAGCCGGCCCTGTTGGCATATGCTGCATTGCCCCCCTTTGCGTGAGTCGACTCACTCCACTGTGCGGAGAAAGCTGACATCGGGCTGCCGGGATTGTGGCATTCGGCACATCCCAGAGTTGTTCCGGGATCACCCTTGTCGCCCTTGGGACCATCTTCACCAACCGGACCCATCGGCCCTTCGCAGGAGGCCATTATAAGACCTGCTGAAACAACAAGCGCGGCAAATTTAAGACTTTTTTTCATATAGGTTTATGTTTCGTTTTATTCCGATGAAAGGTAACAAGACTGATGATTGGTCAGCACGCCGGGGCGTTGATATTTCAATCACAATGGATTGATAAGTACGGTCAGTCTGATTGACAAAGATCAAATTCAATTGTGATATATGTCATAATTAACAGACCTTTTAGAAGTGACAGGGTAAATTTACGCAAAATCTACCCGGATGTACACAGATAACAAGATAATCAGCTGTGAATTCTGTTCAAGGTGCTGGTCGAACTTCAAGACCCTCTCCGCAGAGGAACTGGAACTCGTCAACAAGAACAGATATGAGGCAACCTTCAAACCATCGGAGATAATCATCAAACAGGGCTCGCCATCTTCCAATGCAATATTCCTTCTGTCAGGACTGGCAAAAGTATATATGGAAGGGTATGCAGGGAAGAATCTCATACTCAACCTGGCAGAATCAAAAACCCTGCTGGCTGGTCCGGGAGTTCATGTCAACTCCCGCTATTGTTATTCCGTGGCGGCCATCACACATGTGCAGGCCTGCTTTATCAACTTTGACGTCATCAGGAATGTGATTTCAGCCAACCCCGGCTTCGCGGCAGGCTTTATCGAAGACCTCAGCGACAAGGCACTGAGGCTCCACCAGAAGATGCTTAACCTGACCCAGAAAAAGATGCACGGGAGGCTCGCCGAAGCATTGCTTTATTTTTCAGATTCCATTTTCCATTCCGATGAATTTGAGATGGTGCTTTCACGCCAGGAACTGGGCGAAATGACCAATATGGCCAAGGAGAGCGTCGTAAGAATTATCGGTGAGTTTGAAAACGAAAATATTATTCATGCCACTCCCAGGTCTGTCAGGATACTCAACAGGGAAAAACTGCTGGTAATTTCCGAAAAGGGATAGATTTGCATCAAATTGATTTAATGAAAGCATTAAGGTTTCTGATTTCTCCTGCAATGATGGGTGTACTCTTCATTGCTCTTGCAGCATCGATGGCTGCAGCAACGTTCATCGAGAATGATTTCGGACAGGAAGCTGCCAGGGCAGCAGTATACAACACCAGGTGGTTTGAGCTGCTCTTTTTGCTGCTGGCCCTGAACCTGGTCGGGCAGATTTACACCTTCAGGCTGTGGCGCAGGGAAAAGCTTACCGTTCTCCTTTTTCATGCAGCATTTATAGTTATGGTGGCAGGCGCCGCAATAACCAGGTTTACTGGTTATGACGGCATGATGCATATAAGGGAGGGATACTCCTCAAATGTCACATTCTCCTCCGGCAACACTCTTACATTCGAGCTTGCGGGGAATGATGGCGCCATCCTTGACAGTCACTCAGCACCTCTGAACATCTCCGGAGGCCGGCATGGCAAATACAGGAAGAGCCTTGAGGCTGACGGGGCAAAAGCTGCCCTGACCTTCGAAAGGTACGTTGCCGGCGCCGTAAAAACGGTGCAGGAGACTCCCGGAGGAAAACCAATGGTATCCCTGCTATTCACACCGGACATGGTCAGCAGCGAAACTTTGGTTCTGGCATTGGGAGAGTCGGCGATGATAGGTGATATGAAGGCCGGTTTCGGAACCCCGGCAGACATCTCCGTGACAAATGACGGAAACTCTTTCTTTATCAGTTCATCCACGGGACTCAGGTCGACGGTAATGCAGGAGATGAAATCGGCAGAATACCCTGCTGACTCTCTTGTGCCACTGATGGCAGGCACCGTTTACACTGCCGGGAGCTACAGGATAATGCCCCAGATGATGACCTTGAGCGGTACCATAGTGCCCTCTGCCACTGCGGCAGGAAAAGGTCCCGGGGGGGCGCTGGAGTTCTCCCTTAAAGGTGATGGTTTTCAGGAAAGAATCTGGCTCTGGGATGACGGCGGGGAAGAGCGGTCGGTATGGAACGGTAATGCCGGCAGACTTACTGCCAGGGTGAGTTACGGCGCCAGCGGAAGGGAACTGCCCTTCAGCCTCAGGCTTGACGACTTTGTCGTGGAACGGTATCCCGGCTCCAGCAGTCCGTCAGGATTCAGGAGCAGGGTGACTCTCAGCGATCCGGAACACGGCACCGGTATGCCTTATGACATTTACATGAATCATATCCTGAAATACCGCGGTTACCGTTTTTACCAGTCGTCTTATGATAATGACGAGCTTGGCACTGTCCTGTCTGTCAACCATGATCCGGCGGGGATGTACACCACTTACACCGGTTATGGTTTGCTGTTCCTTTTCATAATACTCTCACTTCTTAACAGGAAATCATTCTTCCGCACAGTGGCTCCCGGACACTGGACCTCGAACTACCGCAAACCTGCTGCTGCCCTTGTTTTGCTTCTTCTGACTTCCCTGTCACCGCTGAAGAGTCAGCAGCTGGTTATAGAGCGGAAGGCGGCAGACAGTTTCGGTGCGGTGCTGGCACAGGATCAGAAAGGCAGGACAAAACCCCTCTATACCATCAGCAGTGACATCCTGAGGAAGGTGTCGAGGGAGAATAGTTTTGACGGGATGTCACCCATGCAGGTATTCCTTGGATGCTCGCTTGATTTTTATCACTGGCAGAATGTGCCCCTCATAAAGGTTTCAAACGAGGAGCTCCGCCGTGAGCTTAACCTTAAGGGCGAAAAGGCGGCTTTCTCCGATATCGTAAAGATGGGTGAAGGCGGCGGCTACCTGCTTGCTTCACTTGTTGACAAAGCCTATGCAAAGAGTGTGACTGAGCGCACGAAGTTTGACAAGGAAGTAATCAAGGTGGACGAGAGAGTCAATATTTGCTATATGATGTCAAGGGGAGATTTCATGCAGATATTTCCGCTGCGCGACGGCACTGATCACTGGGGAAGTGCGGAGGAGGCTGTCAGGCACGGCATCAGCCGGGAGGATTCTCTCTTTGTGATGGGTGTTGTTCCGCTGTGGGCTCAGTCTGTGACATCAGTGGGGCGCCCGATGGCTCCCCCGGCAGACTATATCACCGCGCTCACCAACTACCAGCTTCGTTATGCCGGGTATGAACTGCCTTCAGAGGGCAAGGTAAAGGCCGAACTCTTCTATTACAGGGCCAGGATATTTGAGAGGCTTTTCCCATGGTACGCCACCGTCGGACTCATAATGATAATTACCATCATTACGATGATTATCAGGGGCAGGGAGCTCAGGGGAGCAGTCCTCCGGGTGCTTGCAGGACTGGTGGCTGCCGGTTTCCTGTTCCATACAATTGGTCTTGGTATCAGGTGGTATATTTCCGGGCATTCGCCAATGAGCAACGGTTATGAATCAATGCTGTTCATCTCATGGGTGACATTGCTTGCCGGGCTGATCTTCAGCAGGAAATCACTTCTGACCCTGGCAGCCACCTCTGTTCTTGGCGGACTGACACTGATGGTTGCTCACCTGAGCTTCATGGATCCGGAGATAACGAACCTGGTTCCCGTGTTGCGGTCATACTGGCTTACCCTGCATGTCTCCGTTATCACGGGCAGCTACGGTTTCCTGGGGCTGGGCGCCATCCTCGGGATAGTCGTTCTTGTGATGATGCTGTTCATCCATGAAGGTAACAGGGCGAGGATCAGTGCCGTGATAGATGAGCTTACGGTTATCAATTACAGGACTCTGACCCTGGGGCTCTATTTCCTGACCATCGGTACTTTCCTCGGCGCTGTATGGGCCAATGAGTCATGGGGCCGGTACTGGGGGTGGGATCCGAAGGAGACATGGTCACTGATCACCATCATTGTTTACACCCTCGTGACCCATTCGAGGATGATGCCGGGGATGAAGGACACGTACATATTCAATCTCCTTTCGCTGTTTGCGTTTTCGTCGGTGCTGATGACCTATTTTGGTGTCAACTATTACCTGTCGGGGTTGCACTCCTATGCCGGCGGCGATGCAGTGCCGGTACCGGCGTTTGTCTACGTGGCAGTGGCGGTGCTCATCAGCCTGGCTGTTGCATCCGGATATGCATACAGGAAAGCGCTGAGGCGATAAGGGGTCGTCAGGAAAGGCTGAATGCCGGGGTTCGGACGGCGAGCCGGGAGGGAGGGATCTCTGTCAGAAAAGGCTGAATGCCTGCGGCATTCTTCGGCTGTTTTTTTTGCCCTGATCTGAACCAAGCTTCATCTCAGGCCTTAAAAAACAACCGCCCCTGGCAAAAGCCAGGGGCAGCCTATTCTGACAGGGTGGAAGACCGGGTTCGAACCGGCGACCTCCAGATCCACAATCTGGCGCTCTAACCAACTGAGCTACAACCACCGTTTTACGGAGTGCAAAGAAACAGCAAAAATCCCATTTTGCAAACAGTTATTTTTATTTTGTTATCAATTCATTCATATAGTAACTTAGCCGCACCAAAAACAAGATGGTATAATTATTGCGGCATCCAGGCGTTTCAGATTCATAACGTGACAGTTTGAGCAGGCTGAAGATCATAGACAACATCTCGGGACTGCAGGCCGTGCAGCTGCTGAGATTCCTCACCTTCCTGATTATCAGCATCGTATTTACCAAGAGCCATCTCTCCCGGGCACAGATAGGCAACTGGGAACTGTTTCTCTTCATCTCCAGCCTGCTCAGCTTCTTCTGGGTCACCGGCATAATCCAGTCACTCCTTACCCTCTATGAACGCAACCGCACTTTCAGGGACGACGGAGCAAGGGAGGGTAGAAAATCACCCGAGATCTACAATGCATTCCTTCTGATCTCTTTCTTCAGCCTGATGGTGTTCATCCTGGGCATACCCATCAGGTCTGTGCTCGAATCATCACCGGCAGACCCTGACATTCCCTATCCCAACCTTCTGCTGCTCTATATCCTGCTCAGCAATCCCGTTGCCCTCATTGAATACATCTACCTGCTGAACAAGCGTCCTCACAGGATACTCCAGTACGGTATCTACACCTACTCTGCCCAGCTTCTGCTCGTCCTGGCCCCGGTGGTTGCCGGATACGATGAGAAGAGCGCTATCTGGGGACTATTCGCCATCACTGCTGTGAGGTGGATCTGGCTAATCATCCTTCTCAGGAGGTATACACTCCTGAAGGTGTCACCCGGATTCATCAGGGAACACCTCAGGGTGGGGATGCCGCTTATCCTTACCTTCCTGATAAGCGGCTCGGCACAGTATGTTGACGGAATCATCATCTCCGCCCGTTATTCCGATCCCGGTGTCTTTGCCATGTACCGTTACGGGGCAAAAGAGTTCCCTCTTGTCCTGCTCCTTGCCAACGGCCTGAGCAACGCCCTTCTGCCTCAGTTCAGCACCAGGGAAGGGATGCGCGAAGCACTTGTGACACTCCGGAAACGGTCTGACAGACTGATCAAATACCTGTTCCCGCTTTCAATGGTTACAATGCTCGTGGCCAGATGGGTCTACCCGCGCCTGTTCACCCCCGAATTCACCCGCAGCGCTGACGTGTTCATGATCTACCTGCTTCTGATCATTCCAAGGCTGGTATTCCCTCAAACCATCGTGATTGGAAGACGCAAAACCAATGTGACACTCTATGCCGCTGCCATTGAGATAGCTGTGAACATCCCCCTCAGCCTCATGCTTATTAAGCCATATGGTGTGGTTGGCGTGGCACTGGCCACCTTCATTGTCTATTTCCTCGAAAAGATATTCCTGATGTATTATGTGTGGAAAAAAATGAAGATCAGGCCCGCAGAATATATACCCCTTACCCGGTGGATCATCTTTTCTGCATTGCTCATCCTGCTCTTCGTGCTGATTGACCATCGCATCATAGACATCTACTGATTCCTTTACGGAAACTGCGGAAGGGTGCCCGGCTCTTCCATAATGCCAAAAAGAATTATATTTGGGACATATATAACGCCTAAAAGTATGGCTTTTCACGACAGCGGCCTGGAGGATTATTTCGGCACATTCAGAAGAAATATTGTGGGGATCCACCAGGATTACACCTCTCCTTATGGTAAGAAGAAGATCATCTATTGTGACTGGATAGCCAGCGGCAGACTCTACGAACCGATAGAAGAAAAGATGAGCCATCTTTTCGGTCCCTTCGTAGGCAACACACATACCGAAACCTCCGAAACAGGCTCGATGATGACGTGGGCATATCATCATGCCCAGGAGATAATCAAGAAACATGTGAATGCCGGGCCTGACGACGTGCTCATTGCCGCAGGAGCCGGCATGACGGCTGTCATAAACAAATTCCAGAGGATACTGGGGCTCAAGGGCTGCAGCTACCCCAGAACGGCACGCTGCCTGGGCGATACAGACCGCCCGGTGGTCTTTATCACCCATATCGAACACCATTCGAATCAGACCTCATGGTACGAGACCCTTGCCGATGTGGTAATCATTGAACCGGGAAGCGATCTCACCGTTGACCCTGAGAACCTGAAAAAAGCGCTTGAAAAGTACAGCGACAGAAAGTTCAAGATAGGATCATTTTCGGCCTGCTCAAACGTAACAGGAGTCTTCACTCCCTATCACACCCTGGCCCGCATCATGCATGAGCACGGGGGACTCTGCTTCATTGATTTCGCCGCCTCGGCACCCTATGTGGATATGAACATGCATCCGGATGACCCCATGGAAAAGCTGGACGCCATTTTCTTTTCACCACATAAGTTCCTTGGCGGACCGGGGTCATCAGGCATAATGCTGTTTGATAAGTCATTATACAAGTCATCAGCACCTGACCAGCCCGGAGGAGGCACGGTTGACTGGACCAATCCATGGGGTGAGTACAAGTATGTTGACAACATCGAGTCGAGGGAAGACGGTGGTACCCCGGCCTTTCTGCAGATGATAAGGGCTGCACTTGCAATCAGGCTGAAAGAACAGATGGGAACCGCAAAGATAAGGGCCCGCGAGGAAGAGCTCGTGGCCAGGACTTTCAGCGGGCTGTCAGCCATACCGGGGCTGCACATCCTGGCATCAGACATCAGGCACCGGCTGGGCGCAGTCTCCTTTTATATTGACGGCCTCCACTACAACCTGGTGGTCAAACTGCTGAGTGACCGCTACGGCATCCAGGTCAGGGGAGGATGCGCGTGTGCAGGCACCTACGGCCATTACCTGCTCGACGTCACCTATGATCACAGCCACCGGATCACCGAGATGATCAACAAGGGTGACCTGTCAGAAAAACCCGGATGGGTCAGGCTGTCAGTACATCCCACCATGACCGCCGCTGAACTTGAAACGGTTATTGCCGCCCTGGCGGAAATCCGGGACAATGCAACTGAATGGAGCAATGATTATATATACTGCAGGCGCACAAATGAATTCACCCACCGTGATCAGACCGGCGCCGGAATGGAGAGAGTCAGCTCGTGGTTCAACCTTCAGACCTGAAGACAATGAAAATTACTGAAGTTACCAATGAATTCCTCAGAAAGGAATTCATTGAGTTTCCGAAAAAGCTCTACAAGGGAGATCCCAACTGGGTCTGTCCCCTTGACCGTGAAACTGAGGCTGTCTTTGACCATGAACGCAATGCTGCCTTCAGGCACGGCGAGGCAGTCCGCTGGATCCTCTCTGACGATGATGGCACCACCATAGGCAGGGTGGCAGCATTCATTGATGAGATCCGCTCAAAGGCAAACAGGCAGCCCACGGGAGGTCTCGGTTTCTTCGAGGTCATCGCATCGCGCGAAGCTGCCTTCATCCTCTTCGATACCGCCCGGCAGTGGCTGACAGAGAGAGGGATGAAGGCGATGGACGGCCCCATAAACTTCGGAGAAAATGACAACTACTGGGGTCTCCTGGTGGATGGATTCATTCAGCCAGGTTTCGGAATGCCTTACAACAAGCCCTACTACAAAGAGTATTTTACCGGGTACGGTTTCCGGACCTACTTCGAGCAATACAGTTACCATAAGGATGTGGCTGCCGTGGAAGTCTTTCCCGAACGGTTCAGAAAGATAGCCGAGTGGATCTCTAAGAAGCCGGGATACACTTACCGCCATTTTGACTTTTCACAGCGTGACAAATTTGCTGCCGACATGGTGGAGATCTACAACGCCACATGGGCAGTGTTCAAGGAGGACTTCACCCCGCTTGATCCCGCGAGGATAGAGAACACCCTGCACCAGGCCAGTGCCTTTATTGATCCCGAGCTGATCTGGTTTGCATACCATAATGACAGGCCTGTGGCATTCTTCATCATTTTCCCGGATCTGAACCAGATTATAAGGCATTTCAACGGCCGCCTGACATTGCTGAACAAGATCCGGTTCCTCTGGTACAAGATGACTCATGAGATGACCAGGGCCAGGGCGCTTGTTGCCGGCGTACACCCCTCTTACCAGAACACCGGCATCGAATCGGCGATCTTCCTGGAGCTCTTCCGCGTCTTCAGAAAGAAGAGGTACTACAGGGAGCTTGAACTCTCATGGGTGGGAGATTTCAATCCGAAGATGATATCAATTTACGAGGCTATCGGCGCTACGAAGGCAAAGACCCACCTCACCATGAGATATATGATGGATGAGACCCTCCCGTTTAAAATGTACAAGGACGAAATGGAGGAAAACAGGGCCGCCAGGCAGGCCAGACAGAAGGAGTGAAATTTTTTTAATACTCTTTTTGCATTTTCTTTATTGTTGATTATCTTTGCACTCCCTTGAAAAAGGGATTTTTAAACAGTAATAAATTATATCAGAGATGAAAGAAGGTATACATCCGAACAATTACAGGCTGGTTGTATTTCAGGATATGTCAAACGGATTCACCTTTATGACGCGTTCAACGGCCGGATCACGTGATACCATCAAGTGGGAAGACGGCAAGGAGTATCCGCTCATCAAGCTTGAGATTTCAAACACATCACATCCTTTCTACACGGGTAAGATGAAGCTTGTTGACACAGCCGGAAGGGTAGACAAGTTCATGAACCGTTACAAGGATCATCTTACAAAGAAGACGAAGTAACTGATAGTCACATGATACAGGGCTGCCTTAAACAAGGCGGCTTTTTTTTTGTTTGTCTATGGCATATGCCCCCCGGATACGGCGGATGCCCGCACAGTTAGAGTAATATTAAGTAAATTTGCATACTTTTACTCCATATGGAAAAAAAGGTTTACGGAAAGTGGGACAGGATCGGTTTGCATGAGCTGATTGATGAGGGAAGGGAGATAATCCCCATCCTTTCGGATGGTGATGACCAGGAGCTGGAGGAGGTTCAGATTCCGGGGAGTGTTCCCCTCTTGCCGCTTCGTAACACCGTTCTCTTTCCGGGGGTTGTGATACCCATTGCCGTAGGGCGTTCAAAGTCGGTGCAGCTTGTGCGCGACGCCTACCGGGGTGACAAACTGGTTGCCGCAGTGGCACAGCTAGACGCCGAGGTGGATGACCCCGGGGTACGCGACCTGAATGTGGTGGGAACGCTGGGCCATGTGGTAAAACTCCTTGAGATGCCTGACGGAACCACCACCGCCATAATCCAGGGCAGAAAAAGAGTTGCAATAGACAATATTATCCAGACCACGCCATACATGACGGCGCAGGTGAGGGCCATGCCCGAACCGAGGGGAGTGGATGATGAGAAGGACTTCGAAGTGATAATCGGATCACTGAAGGACCTCTCTGTCAAAATCGTCAAGCTGAACCCGAATATCAGTCCCGAGGCCACCTTCGCCGTGAGGAATATTGAAAACAGCACCTACCTGATAAATTATATCTGCGCCAACACTGAGATCAATGTCACTGACAAGCAGAAGCTCCTGGAAGCGAACTCGATCAGGGAGCGCGGGCTGAGGCTGCTTGAGCACCTCGTGCGTGAAATACAGCTGCTTGAGCTGAAGAACGAACTGCAGTCGAAGGTAAAGTACGAGATTGACCAGCAGCAACGTGAGTTCCTGCTTCATCAGCAGATGAAGACCATTCAGAATGAGCTGGGCGGCAATCCCATCGAGAAGGAGGTTGAGGAGTTTCGCGCCAGGGGCGCGAAGAAAGCCTGGGGTGAGGATGTAGCGAAGGTCTTCAGCCGTGAGCTTGACAAGCTGTCACGTCTCAATCCGGCTGCCGCCGAATACTCGGTGCAGGTCAACTACATCCAGACCCTGCTTGAGCTGCCCTGGAATGAATATACAACTGATAACCTTGACCTTAAGAATGCCCAGAGCGTGCTGGATGAAGATCACTACGGGCTTGAGGAGGTCAAGGAAAGGATACTGGAACACCTCGCCGTGCTGAAGCTGAAGGGCGACCTGAAGTCGCCTATCCTATGTCTTTACGGCCCGCCGGGAGTGGGCAAGACCTCGCTGGGCAAGTCTGTTGCCCGGGCGCTGGGACGCAAATACGCTCGCATGTCACTGGGCGGATTGCATGACGAGGCGGAAATCAGGGGGCACCGAAAGACCTACATCGGAGCCATGCCGGGCCGGGTGGTGCAGAACATAAGGAGGGCAGGCTCTTCAAACCCCGTCTTCATTCTTGACGAGATAGACAAGGTGGGACAGGATTTCAGGGGAGACCCGTCATCGGCCCTCCTGGAGGTGCTTGACCCCGAGCAGAACACACATTTCTACGATAACTTCCTGGAGCTGGAGTTTGATCTCTCGAAGGTACTGTTCATCGCCACAGCCAACACGCTCTCAACAGTGAGCCCGGCCCTGCGTGACCGGATGGAACTGATAGAGATATCAGGATACCTGGTTGAGGAGAAACGGGAGATAGCTGTGAGGCACCTGATACCCAAGCAGCTTGAAGCGCACGGTGTGACCCCGGAACAGTTCCTGCTCAGCCGTGAGGTTATTGAGGAGGTGATACAGAAATATACTCGCGAATCAGGCGTCAGGGAGCTTGACAAGAGGATAGCCAAACTGGTCAGGTTCAGGGCCCGCGAGATAGCCTTTGAAAACAGGCCTGAACCGGAGGTCAGCTCTGCCATGGTGGAGGAGATACTCGGTCCCCCGAAATACCTGAAGGACATTTATGACGGCAATGACCAGGCGGGCGTTGTCACCGGGCTGGCATGGACTGCCACGGGCGGCGAGATACTCTTCGTGGAGACCAGTCTCAGCCGCGGCAAGGGCAACCTGACACTTACCGGTAACCTGGGTGAGGTGATGAAGGAATCGGCCGTGATCGCCCTCGAGTACCTGAAGGCGCATGCCTCACTCCTCAGCCTGCCGGATACCTTCGCGGAGAAATGGAATATTCACATCCATGTTCCGGAAGGAGCCATCCCGAAGGACGGTCCTTCCGCCGGCATAACCATGGCTGTTTCGATTGCTTCGGCCTTCACCCAGAGAAAAGTGAAGAAATATGTGGCTATGACCGGTGAGATTACCCTGAGGGGAAAGGTACTTCCCGTGGGCGGCATCAAGGAGAAGATCCTGGCAGCCAAACGCGCCGGCATCAAGGAGATAGTGCTCTCGGAACAGAACCGGAAGGACGTTGAAGAGATTAATGAGAAGTATGTCAGGGGATTGAAATTCAAGTATGTAAGTACAATAATGGATGTGCTTGACCATGTGCTGCTTCAGCAGAAGGTGGCAAATCCGAGGGTAATTGAATTTGAATAACAGCATAATCAGGCCATGGATAAAGTTGCTCTTTTCCCGGGTTCGTTTGATCCCTTCACTGTCGGTCATGAATCACTTGTAAAAAGAGGCCTCCAGCTCTTTGACAGGATAGTCATTGCTGTAGGGGAGAATGCCGACAAGAAAAATCTCTTCAGCATAGAGATGCGCATGAAGATGATCTCCAGGGTATTCGAGGGAGAGAACAGGATTGAGGTTACCCGCTACAGCGGCCTTACGGTGGAATTCTGCCGCAGTTGCGGAGCACGGTACATCCTCAGGGGGCTCCGTACCGCAGTTGACTTTGAATATGAAAGGGCAATGGGTCACATGAACTGGAAGATGGCTCCGGAGATCGATACCGTGTTCCTCCTTACCAGCACTGAGCATACCCCGATCAACTCCACAATAGTCCGCGACATAATCAGGAACGGCGGCGATGTTTCCATGTTCGTTCCCGCGGTGATCAATATTTCAGACTACCTGGGAAAATAGTATGTCCTGCCTGACAGCTTTCCCGGCATGCCCGGTGACACAGCGGTACAGCCCCGGCCGTTCTGCACAGGTAAACCAATACGGCACAGGTGTGATTACTTTACCCTGAGGGTAAAATTCAACAGATCGAGAAGCGACTGGAAAGTGTTTGACTTGATTCTTGCTATCTCGTCAGGTGCAAGCCATTCTGCGTGGGTGATCCCCTCCGATGCCTGAGGGTCAGTGATCATTTCTCCCCTGTAGCTCATCCTGAACCACCATGTCTTCTTCATATATGGTTTGTTGTCAAAGAGATAGGTGTGGTAGCTCGGCGGAAGAGGACCCTCGATGATGTGTCCCTGGATGTTGCACTCTTCCGTCACCTCCCTGATGGCGCACTCTTCAGGCGTCTCATTTTCCTCCATATGACCCTTCGGGAGGTCCCACCGGCCATACCTCATAATGAACAGGTAGCGGCCCGAGGGGTGCCCCACCAGGCCTCCGGCAGCATTAATAACCACAAACCATGAGGAAAAGACCTTCCAGAGGTTGTTGATATCCAATGAATAAATATTCAGTGAGGGGATTTCATTATTGACTGCAAACTGTGATATTTGGGTGAAGAGTTCCTCCGGCTGGTTGTATTTATGATAAAGGGTGTATTTTTGAACCCTGTCAGGCTCGGGGGAGAGTGTGATAACCCTGTTGTCGAAATATACCTTATACTTCACCATATGGACGAAACAGCCAGAAAAACCGCAGAATACCTACTGCAAATTAAAGCAATAAAATTACAACCGGCAAAACCTTTTACATGGGCCTCCGGATGGAAGTCGCCCATTTACTGCGACAACCGCATGACACTGTCCTTTCCGGAGGTTCGCGGGTTCATCCGTGACTCCTTTGCCGCCAGGGTGAGGGAGCTTTACCCGGGTGCCGACCTGATAGCCGGAGTGGCTACGGGTGCCATTGCGCACGGTGCACTGGCGGCAGACGCACTGGGAATGCCCTTCGTATATGTCAGGTCAGGCGCCAAGGATCACGGCCTGGGAAACCAGATTGAGGGGAGGTATGAAAAAGGGCAGAAAGTGGTTGTAATAGAAGACCTGATCTCAACCGGCGGAAGCAGCCTGGGCGCTGTCAGGGCCCTCCGCGATGCGGGATGTGAGGTGCTGGGAATGATTGCCATTTTCACCTATGGCTTTGCAAAGGCGGTTGACGCCTTCCGGGCGGAAGGATGCAGACTCGATACTCTCAGCAACTACAGCATGCTGGTTGATCTGGCTGCTGCATCGGGTTATATTTCCCACGGCGACGTGGAAACACTGAAGGAGTGGCGCAAGGACCCGGCCTCATGGGGAACAGGGAAGGAGTAAAAGAAGGGGGCAGATTATTGATTATGAAGAAAGAAGGAGGGACCCTGATATGAGCCCGATGACCACTTTTACAAGCAGGAGGGGAGAGGTCCCGTGCGGAGACAGCGACCTCTACGCATTCCTGACAGACATGAGAAACTTCCAAACGGTACTTCCTTCCGGATCAGTCACCGACTGGGAAGCTACGGAAGACAGGTGCAGTTTCAAAACTGACGGGGCAGGACGTATCACCGTGGCTCTGTCGGAAGCATTGCCTCATTCGGAGATATCCTATGAGGCAGAGTCGTTCCTCACCGGCAGGATAAAGGTGAGGATCACCATTGAATTCATCAGCGGGATGAGGTCAGCGGTGCGCGTTGACACCGGGCTGAACATGAACCCCCTGCTGAGGATGCTCATTGGTGATTCGGCGGGACGATACCTTGAGATGCTGATGGATATCATCGAATCATACGACGGGTATGACAGGGTCAGAGGATGTAATCAATCTCCCTGAACGCATAGAGCCGGCAGGTGCCGTCTCTTCTCCTGACGGAGAGCATACCGTCAGCCATGACCCTCTCTATCATCCCTTCAAACTCGCCGCTGTCGTCTGAATAGCGGTGCCATCCTCCGGCCCGGTAGAGGACCCGTTGGTATTCACTTTCAAGCGAGGCGGCTTCTCCTCTGATGACCATGGCATACCTCCTGTCAAGGGCCGCCATCATCTCCTCTTTCACAGCTTTGAGATAATGGGTTGTGCCTGTAACCTGCTTCAGCGAGACGGGATTTGGCGCACCGCTCCTGAAGACGACCTGGTTTACATTGAGCCCGATGCCGGATACACTGCTGCCGAGGGTGTCACCCATGATGCTGTTCTCGATCAGAATGCCTGCAATTTTGTCATTACCCACATAAATGTCATTCGGCCACTTTATACTCGCATTCCGCGTATGATTCGATACCAGGTCATAAACTGCCAGCGAGACCATCCTTGAAATGATGAACTGATCGGCTGGCCGGACCATGACCGGGTAAAGTATTACACTCATAATCAAATTCTTGCCGGACTCGCTCTCCCAACTGTTCCCGGGCTGTCCCTTGCCGCTCTCCTGGTATGAAGCGGTTATCACCGTACCTTCAGCAGGAGTTTGCTCATTCAGCATGGCAGCTGCAACTGCATTCGTGGATGACACTTTCTCAAAGTGCCTGACATATGTACCTACTATCATGACAATCACCTGACAAAGGGGTGCTTTTCTGACGGAAAACGGCAGTAATTACCGTTCTGAACAAATTGGCACCCAAATTGTAAAAAGAGCTAAGGCCGGGCTAAAATACGGATAAATGTTCGTAATTTTGCGTCTGCTTACAGAACTGTTTATAACTGAAAAGATTATTGATGAGAAAAGGCACAAAGGAAGCCACCGGGGTAACTGACAGCATTGTCAGGGGTCTGCTGGAGAAAAAGGGTGAAAAGGTGGCCCTGATTGATCTGAGGAATATTGAAAGCAGGATTTGTGACTGGTTCGTTATCAGTCACGCCGCCTCCACCAGACAGGTTGATTCACTTGCATGGTCAGTGGAGGATGTGGTCAGAAAGGAAACAGGGGTAAAACCCTACCACATCGAGGGCAGGGAAAACTGCATATGGGTCCTGCTCGACTACGGCGATATTCTCGTGCATATCTTCCAGAAGCCTTACAGGGAATTTTATGACCTCGAGTCGTTGTGGGCAGACGGCCGCATAACGTATCTCGATGACAACATGGAAAAGAAAGGTTAATTTATACTATGGCAGAGAGCAATACTCCGAAGTCAAACAAGAATGAAAAGAGTAACGGCAAGTCGTGGTTTAATTCCAGCTGGCTGTTTGCAATCCTGTTGCTGACATTCATCGTTTTCCAGGTCCTTACCTCAGGCAAGTATACACAGAAGGCGGGCCAGAGGGAGATAGAGGAGATGGTCATGCACCATGACATTGAAAAGGTGATCATAATCAACGAGGAGCAGGCGGAGATATATCTGTTCCCTGACTCGCTGAAGAGCGGCCGTTATCCAGATTTTACGGAACATCGCAGCTTCGGCCTGCAGCCACCCAAACCCCATTTCTATCATACCTTCGGCACTGTGGAGCTTTTCCAGAATTTCTTCAATGAGGCACAGGACAAGGCCGGATATACAGATGATCAGCGCATATATCTCGATTACCAGAAGAGGAAGGACTACCTGGGAACGTTCCTTGGGGTCATACTTCCGTTCATATTGATAGCCGCTGTCTGGATCTATTTCATGCGCCGCATGTCTGCCGGTGCCGGTGGCGGCGCCGGGAACATATTCAGCGTCGGGAAATCGAAAGCCCAGATATTTGACAAGGATACCCATATCAAGATCAACTTCAATGACGTGGCAGGCCTCGAGGAGGCCAAGACAGAGGTTATGGAGATAGTTGACTTTCTCAAGAACCCGAAGAAATACACATCCCTGGGTGGCAAAATACCCAAGGGAGCATTGCTTGTCGGCCCTCCCGGAACGGGAAAGACACTGCTGGCCAAGGCTGTTGCCGGTGAAGCCAACGTCCCTTTCTTCTCCATCTCAGGGTCTGACTTTGTGGAAATGTTCGTTGGAGTGGGCGCCTCGAGGGTAAGGGACCTGTTCAAGCAGGCCAAGGAGAAGGCTCCCTGTATTGTCTTCATTGATGAGATTGACGCCGTGGGGCGTGCCCGTGGACGCAACCCGAATTTCGGCGCCAATGATGAGCGGGAGAACACCCTTAACCAGCTCCTCACCGAGATGGACGGGTTCGGCACCAACAGCGGAGTGATCATCCTTGCAGCCACAAACAGGGCCGATATCCTTGACAAGGCACTGCTCAGGGCAGGCCGTTTTGACCGGCAGATACACGTGGAGCTTCCCGACCTGAAGGAACGGGAGGCCATTTTCAAGGTGCATCTCCGCCCGATCAAGCTCGAGGAGGGATTTGACATAGCCTTCCTGGCCAAGCAGACTCCGGGATTCTCCGGCGCTGACATTGCCAACGTGTGCAATGAGGCTGCGCTTATAGCTGCCAGGGGAAACAAGACCATGGTGCAGAAGCAGGATTTCCTTGATGCCATTGACCGTATCATAGGAGGACTGGAGAAAAAGAACAAGATCATCTCCATGGATGAGAAGAAGACCATTGCCTACCATGAGGCCGGTCATGCGACTGTAAGCTGGCTCCTCGAACACGCCAGCCCGCTGCTCAAGGTGACCATCATCCCCAGGGGCAAAGCGCTGGGTGCAGCGTGGTACCTGCCCGAGGAGAGGTCTATCTCAACACGTGAGCACATACTTGACGAACTGGCTTATGCCCTTGGCGGTAGAGCCGCCGAGGAGCT
Source organism: Bacteroidota bacterium (assembly GCA_018262715.1). Classification (GTDB taxonomy): domain Bacteria; phylum Bacteroidota; class Bacteroidia; order Bacteroidales; family VadinHA17; genus SR-FBR-E99. Next base: position 26,464 of record JADFDS010000041.1, on the reverse strand, counting down.
GGTCATAGGAAAAATATCAACCGGCGCACTGAGTGACCTGGAGAAGGTTACCAAGCAGGCATACGCCATGGTGGCTTACTTCGGCATGTCTGATGAGGTTGGCAACATCAGCTTCTACGACTCCTCCGGCCAGAGTGAGTACGGCTTCACCAAGCCATACAGCGAGAAGACAGCCGAGCTGATTGACAGCGAGGCAAAGAAAATCGTCGAGGAGTCATACCTGAAGGCTAAAGAGGTCATCGCGTCCAATATAGCCGGGTTGACCCAGCTTGCCGAGCAGTTGCTTGAGAAGGAGGTCATCTTCAGTGAGGACCTTGAGCGGATCTTCGGCAAGCGCCGTGGTGAAAAGCATGCCGAGGCTGCAGCAGCGGAAGCTTCCACAGCAGGTTCATCGGCAGGAGAAAGCGGTGTTGCCGGTTCACCGGCCCGGGAGGCTGAAGCCCCTGCCGCTCCCGCCACTGAAGTCCCAGGTCCCGGTAATGGAGAATGAGTGGGTTGTCATAGCAGGCTTCACCGATGATGTCAGAAGCCAGATTGCCGTTGAAAGGCTGCTGACAAACGGTGTGGATGCAGTGGCGATAGACAAACGTGACAGCATATACAGGATAGGTGAGATCGAGATTTTTGTCCATCGTGATAATGTGCTCATAGCTAAGGAAATAATCAAGGATCTGTAGTGTGACAAATTTTGTCAGGCGCACCGTCACGGGTGCCTTCATAGTGATTTTCGTTCTCGGGGGATTGTGGCTCCACCCTGTGTCATTCTTCCTTGTCGGAGCAGTGATGATCGCCGGCACACAGCGCGAGTATTACGTAATGGTCAGGGGTACCGGGGTACGGCCGCAGCTGATCACCGGCATAATCAGCGGATTCCTCCTCTATGTCATCTCTACCACGGTGGCGCTGGGATGGCTGCCGAGAAGCTGGTTCCTTGCAATGATCCCGGTGATAAGCATCGTAATGGTCATCGAGCTTTTCCGAAACGTCGAAAGGCCTTTTGATTCCCTGGCTCACACCTTTTTCTCGATACTGTACACCGCCGTGCCGTTTTCAATGTTCCCATTCTCGGCTTTCAACCAGACAGGGCTGAGCCCGCTGATACCGATGGAAGGCATTGCTTTTTCACCCGGAATCATGGTTGGTTTTTTCCTACTGCTATGGACAAATGATACCGGCGCCTATCTTGTCGGATCCGCACTTGGCAGGCACCGGCTGTTTGAACGCATATCACCAAAGAAATCATGGGAAGGATTCTTCGGTGGCTTCATATTGACATTACTGGTGGCAAGGCTCTTTTCCGGATGGCTCGGGGTGGCTGATACCAAAGGGTGGATGGCCATTGCACTGATCATCTCCGTCGGGGGAACGTTTGGTGACCTGCTCGAGTCGATGCTCAAACGGAGTGTAGGATTGAAAGATTCAGGGACGATTCTGCCGGGGCATGGTGGATTTCTTGACAGGTTTGACAGCGTGGTGGTGGCATTCCCGCTGGTTTATCTTTACATAGCAACGATGCTTTGATATGACTATCGGAAAATTCAGGATACACAGGGAGGGTTACAAGATAATTGGAGGGGTGCTTCTTGGGCTGGCTGCCCTGAATATCGCCGGATGGATGGTATGGCCCGGCCCGACGATCTATCACTGGCTGGCCCTTTTGGCGTCATTCCTCCTGTTCGTCTTCATCGTGATGTTTTTCAGGGCACCGGCCAGGCCGCTTGAGCCCGACCCTCTTCTCATCTATGCGCCGGCTGACGGTAAAATTGTGGTTATTGAGGAGACATATGAAAAGGAGTATTTCAGGGATAACCGCCTTCAGATATCAATATTCATGTCGCCCTTCAACATGCACAGTAACAGGTATCCAATTTCAGGGACTGTTATCTGGACACACTACCAGCCAGGCAGGAAATTCCATGCCCGAAGCCCCAAATCTTCCGAACTGAACGAAAGGAGCAGCGTGGTTGTTTCAAGTGAAAGCGGCACTGAAATTCTTGTCAGGCAGGTGGCAGGTGCCGTGGCCCGCCGTATCGTGACCTACTCGAAAAAGGGAGATAAGGTGCACCAGGGCGATGAACTGGGATTCATCAAGTTTGGCTCACGCGTTGATATCTTCCTTCCCACCGGAACGGTGGTAGACGTACAGATGTTCGAACAGGTAAGGGCCAGCAGAACAATCCTTGCAAGTGTTATTTAATGAATGATAAAAATGAAAGCAGACAACCGTATAATTGATCTTACCCCTGATGTGAAATGGATTGGAGTGCTTGATTATGACATCAGGACTTTTGATATCGTGATGCATACCGATCACGGTACGACCTACAACACCTATTTCATCAATGCTGAAAAAAAGACCATTATTGAGACAGCCAAGGAAAAGTTCAGTGATGTCTTTCTCAGTAAGCTCCGGAAGGTCACTGATCCCGCTGAACTTGCATACATAGTTCTTGATCATACCGAGCCCGACCATTCCGGCGCCATGCGCCAGTTGCTGGATCTGGCTCCCGATGCAGTGGTGGTTGGGAGCGGCAACGCAATAAGGTATCTCGGTGACATAGTAAACAGGCCTTTCAAATCACTGATCGTGAAAGACGGTGATACGCTTGACCTGGGCAACAAGACACTGAAGTTCATCTCGGCCCCTAACCTTCACTGGCCTGACAGCATCTATACCTACATTGTGGAAGATAAGATCCTGTTTACATGTGATTCATTCGGGGCGCATTACTGCCATGAAGACCTGTTTGACGATCTCGTGGGTGATTATCATGCTGATTTCAGGTATTATTTCGACGTGATCCTGAAGCCTTACAGCAAGTTCATGATCAAAGCCATAGAGAAGATACGACCGCTTGACATCTCAATGATTGCCACCGGCCATGGCCCTGTCCTCAGGAAGAACTGGAAGAATATCGTTGATGAAACCCGCCGTCTGTCCGAAGAGTATGTTGCCCTTACCGAGAGGTCAGGCATGAAGAGATTACTGATAACCTACGTCTCGGCATACGGATACACAGCAGAGATGGCCAGACTGATAGCTGCAGGCGCTTCAAAGGCAGATAACCTGGAGGTGGAGGTGCTGGACATTGAGACGGCTGATATCGGAGAGATGGACTCGAAGCTTACCATAGCAGACGGTGTCATTGTCGGATCGCCTACCATCAACCAAAATACCCTCCTGCCGGTCTACAGGCTCATGGCCGTTGTCAGCCCGTTGCGTGACAGGGGAAAGCTGGCCGGCTCCTTTGGATCATACGGATGGAGCGGAGAGGCGCCATCACTGATTGCAGAGATGCTGAAGAACCTGAAACTGAAATATTTCGAAGAACCTGCCGCCTTCAAGTTTGTACCCGAGGATGGAAAGGAAAAAACGCTCATGGAATATGGTGAACGGTTTGGCAGGGCATTGACATCTCCTGTATAACCGGATATTTGGAATATACATACGTTAGCGCCGGGTCTGAGACCCGGCGCTACGTGCATGTATGAAGGATCGTGCAAATTATGAGATTGAGATTGTCCTGATCTTTTCCTTCTTCTTCTCTTCTTCAAGCTTGGGTATCTCAACATTCAGGATACCATCCTTATAGGTGGCACCGATCCTTTCACCGCTGACATCCTCAGGCAGGTAGAAACTGCGGCAGAATGAGCTGTAACTGAACTCCCTGCGCCTGTATCCCTCAAGATCTTCCTGCTTCTCCTCCTTCTGCTCGGCAGAAATGGTGAGAACATCATCCTTCACTTCAATCTTCAGGTCCTTCTTCTCCATGCCGGGAACGGCAAGCTCAAGATAAAACGCCTTCTCATCTTCCCTGATATTCACTGCAGGCAGACTGGTTGACGACCTGGCAAATGTGGGGAAGAAATCTTCATTGAGGAAATCCGACAACGTAAGCGGCTTGTAATTCCTCCTGGTAATCATTGGTAACATAGCAACCTCCTTTTTTATATTGTTAAACTTTATTTGCATTTACACCCTCATTATTTCAATTCATGTGCCGCTCTTAAAATGGTGCCATAATGGCACAAAATCAAAAATAAGTCATGACATATTGGCATTTTATAAGATCAGGTTGTTAAACCGGGAATTATTCCTAATTTTGAAATTGCAGTGTTTAATCCGCACGGTGAAGTACGGAAAACCAATTACCTGAGACCTGTTGAAAAATGAATACTACCCTGCGTAATATCCTCATTATTATAGGACTGGCGTTGCTGGTTTATCTTTTCTGGTATTTCAGGAACATAATAGCCTATGTTCTTGCTGCCGGGGTGATCTCACTCATTGGCAGGCCGGTGGTTGATCTGCTGAATGGTATCCGTATCTGGAAATTCAGGTTTCCGAAGGCACTCAGCTCGCTGCTGACTCTTCTGATGCTGTATGGGCTCCTTGCACTGTTCTTTGTCATCTTCATCCCGCTGGTGAGCAGTCAGATTGATGCCCTTTCAGGTTTTGACGCCGGTTCCATTGTACAGGGTCTCCGTGACCAGCTTGACAAGCTTGATACGGCATTGAGAAAGGTATACAGGGATATGCCGGCTGACAAAACCCTTTATGACATAGCGGTCACCACAATAACCAACATTCTAAATCCGGCCTCCATTACCGATTTTGCCGGAAATATTGTCACCGTATTGCGCAAGCTCATCGTCGCCTTCGTGGCTATTACCTTCCTCGCATTCTTCTTCCTCAAGGATGAGGGGCTGTTCAAGGAGACGATCATGGTGATGGTGCCGGACCAGTATGAAAAGCGGATCAGGAATGTACTTCATTCAATCAAGAAACTGCTTATCAGGTATTTTATAGGTATCATTCTTCAGAGCACCGTGGTGCTTATCAACATCACCATCGGGATGACCATTGTCGGTTTCCCGTTCCACCAGGCACTGGTGATGGGCCTGCTGATAGGGATCTTCAACATCATTCCCTATGTCGGCCCCTGGCTCGGAGGTTCCGTTGCAGTTCTCATGGGTGTGGCCACCGCGGTGACCACAACAGGTTATCCTGTGATCTGGCTGCTGATAATCTATATGGTTATCGTCATCGCCTGTACCCAGATCATTGATAACAACCTTATCCAGCCGATGATCTATTCGCGAAGCGTCAATGCCCACCCGATTGAGATCTTCCTGGTCATCTTCGCCGTTGGCAGCTTTGCAGGAATCACCGGAATGATTCTGGCAGTGCCGGCATATACCGCACTCAGGGTCTTCGCCCGCGAGTTCTTCTATAACTTCGGGCCGGTGAGAAAGATTACATCGGGCCTGGGAAAAGAGAACAGGGAAACAGAACCGGAGGCATAATGGATAGTGCAGGCAAAACACTCAACAGGATATTCAGATTCTATTATGATGGTTTCCGGACCATGTCATGGTGGGGGAAAAAGGTCTGGATCATCATCCTTGTCAAGCTCTTCATCATGTTTTTAATACTCAGGATATTCTTCTTCCCTGATTTTCTGAAGGTTAATTTCAGCAATGACAGGGATAGGGGTGATTATGTACTTGAACAACTAACCGGAAATAACTGACAATATGATTGAAAACTTTGACCTGTCACTAGTAAACTGGTCGAGGGCTCAGTTCGCACTGACAGCAATCTATCACTGGCTCTTCGTACCTCTGACGCTCGGCCTTTCATTCATCCTTGCCTTCATGGAGACTCTCTATGTGCGCACCGGTGATGAGATGTGGAAGAAGATAACAAAGTTCTGGATGACACTCTTCGGCATCAACTTCGCCATCGGGGTGGCCACCGGCATCATACTTGAATTTGAATTCGGCACCAACTGGTCGAACTATTCCTGGTTTGTGGGCGACATCTTCGGGGCGCCGCTGGCTGTAGAAGGCATACTGGCCTTCTTCCTCGAATCGACCTTCGTGGCTGTCATGTTCTTCGGCTGGAACAAGGTGAGCAAAAAATTCCATCTGGCCTCCACCTGGCTCGTCGCCATAGGCGCGAACCTTTCAGCCCTCTGGATCCTGGTTGCCAATGCATGGATGGAAAACCCGGTTGGCATGGTATTCAATCCTGATACCGCCCGAAATGAGATGAACAGCTTCCGCGAAGTGGTCTTCAATCCTGTTGCAATAGACAAATTCCTCCACACGGTGACATCAGGATTTGTCCTGGCATCGGTATTTGTTGTGGGCATAAGCGCATGGTTCCTGATAAGGAAGAGAGAGCAGGAACTGGCACGAAAGAGTATACTTATTGCAGGCATATTCGGCCTGGTGTCAGGACTGGCAGTGGCGCTGACGGGAGACTCTTCGGCACGGACACTGGCACAGGTACAGCCGGTTAAATTTGCCGCAATGGAGGCTCTGTATGAGGGAAAAACCGACGCAGGCCTCACGGTTATCGGCGCACTTACTGACAGCGGCGAACGGATCGGCGAAAAGAAGGTACATGACATGAAACTGAAGATTGAGATCCCCAAACTGCTCTCAATCATGACAACCGGCAAGGGCGAAGGCTACGTCCCCGGCCTCAGGGACCTGATTGACGGCAATCCTGAGAGAGGTATTCTGTCTGTCAGCGAAATGATGGAAAGAGGACGCTACGCAAGGCAGGTGCTTATCGACTACAAGATGGCAAAGGAACTCGGGGACACTGAATCAATGGCATCGCTGGCAGCCAAATTTGAAGAGAAGGATTTCACCGAAAACTACTTCAGGTATTTCGGGTACAGCTATTTTGATCATCCATGGCAGGTCATACCTTCTGTTCCGGTGACGTTCTATGCCTTCAGGGTGATGGTGGGCCTGGGCTTCTTCTTTATCCTGCTTTTTGTGCTTGCCATCTGGTTCCACCGAAGAAAGACCCTGGAGAGGAATCCCTGGTTCCTCTGGATAGCCCTCTTCTCAATCCCGCTGGCTTACCTGGCCAGTGAACTCGGCTGGATAGTCACCGAGATGGGACGGCAGCCCTGGATTATACAGAACCTGATGCCTGTTCATGTGGCCGTGTCAAATATCAGTGCGGGCGCTGTCCAGACAACATTCTGGCTCTTTGCAGTGCTGTTCACCGCCCTGCTGATCGCAGAGATTTCAATTATGGTAAGACAGATAAAAACCGGACCAAAACATTAGGAGGAAAGGATTATGACATTGCAGATATCTTATTTGTTCCTGCGTGAGTACTGGTGGCTGATTATTTCACTTCTCGGCGGCCTTCTCGTCTTCCTCATGTTCGTTCAGGGAGGACAGTCGTTTATTTTCTCGCTTCCGCGAAACGACTTGCAGCGGAAGATGGTAGTCAACTCCCTCGGCCGGAAGTGGGAGTTCACCTTCACCACCCTGGTGACATTCGGTGGCGCCTTCTTTGCCTCTTTCCCGCTGTTCTATGCAACCAGCTTCGGAGGCGCATACTGGGTTTGGATGGCGATCCTGTTCAGCTTTATCATACAGGCGGTTGCCTACGAGTACCGCTCCAAGCCTGCAAACGTCTACGGCACACGCGTCTTTGACACCTTCCTCTTCATCAACGGCTGCCTGGGCCCGTTCCTTATCGGAGTGGCCGTGGCCACATTCTTCACAGGCTCTGACTTCACCCTCGACCTTTTCAACAGGGTGCAGTGGGGCTCAGGCTGGCATGGCCTGGAAGCACTGATCAACCCTGTCAACCTGCTGCTTGGACTAGCGGTGCTGTTCCTGGCCAGGGTGCTGGGACTGATGTACCTTGAAAACAGCATCGATGATAAGGAGCTGACAGCATCATTAAAGAAGGCGCTGGTGAGAAATGCCATTCCGTTCCTGGTCTTCTTCCTTGCGTTTGTCGCGGCTATTCTCCTCGGGAAAGGTTACAGGGCTGATCCTGTCACCGGAGAGGTAACACTTGTAAAATATCATTACCTGCATAACCTGGTTGGCAACGTCTTCACCCTGGTTTTCTTCACGGGAGGAGTGGTGCTGGTCCTTGTAGCGCTCTGGCTGGGCATCTTCAGGGGTTCGCGAAGAGCAATATGGTATGCCGGTTTCGGAACGGTGCCGGTGGTAATTGCCCTGTTCCTGATGGCAGGCTACGGAGAGACAGCCTTCTATCCCTCATCTGCCGACCCTGACAGTTCACTGACGCTGGCTAAGGCATCATCGAGTTACTTCACCCTGAAGACGATGATGTACGTTTCGTTCATCATACCGTTTGTGGTGGCGTACATATGGTATGCCTGGAGCTCGATCAACCGCAGCCGGATAACCAGGGAGGAACTGGCCGGAGAGGATCACACATACTGATTTTTTAAATATTGTCGCGGAAGTGTCAATGGATATAGTGCAGACGGGATCGTGGGGTTTTGGCGAAGGGCCTCTGATAATTGCCGGACCGTGCAGCGCCGAGAGCGAGGAACAGCTAATGGCCACGGCCAGGGCGCTGAAGGCCACCGGCAGGGTTCATCTGCTGAGGGCCGGATTATGGAAACCGCGTTCAAGGCCCTCTTCATTCACGGGTGAGGGATTCAGGGCGCTGGAGTGGCTCCGCAGGGTAAAGGCGGAGACGGGGCTCCCTGTGGCGGTGGAGGTGGCATCACCTGAGCATGCCCGTGCTGCCATTGAGGCAGGCGTTGATGCGGTGTGGCTCGGGGCACGAACAGTGTCGAACCCGTTCAGCGTTGACGCTATCGCTGCAGCCCTTCGGGGGACAGATATGCCCGTGATGGTCAAGAACCCGCTCAGCCCTGACCTGGATCTGTGGGTGGGAGCCATCGAGAGAGTATACAGCGCAGGAATCCGCAAGATAGCAGCAATTCACAGGGGATTCACTCCCTACGATAAAAGCCGCTACCGCAATCTTCCAAAGTGGGAGCTGGCAATTGAGCTCCGGAGCCGGATACCATCCCTTCCTGTGATCTGTGATCCCAGCCACATGTCGGGGAAGGCAAGCCTGGTACCGGAGACGGCACAGAAAGCGCTTGACATGAACATGGCGGGACTGATGATTGAGGTGCACCATGACCCTGCCCGTGCGCTGAGCGATAAGGAGCAGCAGCTTACTCCTGACGAATTTGATAAGATGATGGGAAGCCTGCTCTTCCGTTCATCCACCAGCGGAGATATCGGGTTCATCAATCATCTCGAGGAACTGCGCAACAGGATAGATTCCATTGACCATCAGCTGATCGGACTGCTCGCCTCGAGGATGCGCATATCAGAGGAGATGGGAGAGTACAAGTGCCGCAGCGGCGTAACCGTCTTCCAGCTCGAGCGATGGCTGGAGATTCTGGAGTCGAGGACACAGCATGGCATCAGCGAGGGCCTTGACAGTGAGTTTGTGGGCAAAGTGATCCGGATGATTCATGAGGAATCCATCCGGTGCCAGGATGTGGTGATAAAAAAGCTACATGACGCCGGAGGATGTCCTCCTGCCGGCAGCGATGGGGAAAATGAATGAAATGAGGATATAGGCGGCCATTATCATCGGCAGCGCCGTGATCCTGAACACAGCAAGCAGCAGGAGACTCACCGCTACGAAGATGAGGCGCTCCTCATTTCCCTTCCATTTCAGGCTGGTGAACTTGAGTGAAAACATCCGTGCATTCAGCAGCATCATTACCGACAGGAAAAGAGCCAGGAGGCTGATGAACAGGGGTGATCCGGTCATCGTGTCGTAAATGCGGCAGTCAGTCCATGCAGCGGCAAGCGCCACCGAGACCACCGTGAAGGCACTTGCCGGTGTGGCCAATCCCCTGAATGATGATGACTGGCCCGGGTCATTGTTGAACTTTGCAAGCCTCAGCGCCGAGGCCGCAGGTACGATGACTGCAACTGCAAAGGCTTTCAGGTCAGTCATGCCTCCTGCAGTAAGGAGGTTGAATACGATGGAACCGGGAGCGATCCCGAAGGTGACCATATCAGCAAGGCTGTCCAGGTCTTTTCCCAGGGCGGAATATGCCTTCAGCAGCCTCGCCGCAAAACCATCTGAAAAATCAAGGACCATTCCGGTCATGATACAGTATGATGCATAATCATTATAACCTTTTATGGCGCAGACTGTTGCGGCAAAACCACACATCAGGTTCAGAAGGGTAAGGGTGTTCGGGATATGTCTTATCATAACTCTTTTTGTGGCATCGCTAAATTACAATAATAGTGGCAACTATTATTTGTTTATTTTTGCTTTCGGATTATGAGAGACCTGACTAACATAAAAATAGCAGTTGACTTTGACGGCACCATTGTTGATCATGAGTACCCCGCCATCGGCAAGGAGAAGCTTTTTGCCTTCATCACTCTGAAGGAGCTTCAGAAGAGGGGGGCGCTGCTCATCATGTGGACCTTCCGTGAGGGTAAGGAGTTGCAGGAAGCCGTCGACTACTGCAGTCAGAACGGAATCGAATTCTATGCCGTGAACCGCAACTACCCCGAGGAACAGTGGACAGACGGTACCCCGAGGAAGATCAATGTGGATATCTTCATTGATGACAAGAACGTTGGCGGTTTCCCGGGATGGGGCGAGGTTCTCAACATGATTGACCCATGGTCCGACAGGGAAGAGCAGGCGATGCGTGAGATAAAAAAGCGCCGCTTCAATCTGTTTGGCAAAAAATGAACAAAACCCATGAAGAGAATTGCTGTTTACATCTCACTGCTGAGTCTGGCGCTTGTAGCCGTGATCTCATGTTCCGGCTCGGCCGGGAAGCGCGGAACAAAGGCCGGTGAAGATGCTGCTGCTGCCACAGACAATGACCCGAGGCCGGCAAAGAGACTGATCGAGGTGCTGTCACCTGCTGACAATGCCTCCTATGCCTGTACGGACAGGATCGTTTTTTCCGTAGCCCCCGCTGCAGGTCAGGTACAGGCAGACTCCGTACAGGTGTGGGTGGGGAGCAGGCTGGCACGGACAATAACAACCATTCCCGCCACGGCGGAACTTGATATGAACGGTGATCCGGGCAGGATCTCTGTCAGGGCAGTTGCATTCTCCCAGGCCTCAAGGCCCCAGACGGTGGCCCTCTTCATTAACCTGGTCTCGGACATCACTCCTGTTACGTACCGCTACAGGGTAGTCAAAAGTTTTCCGCACGACAGGAAAGCCTATACCCAGGGATTGGTATATGACAACGGGTTCTTTTATGAGGGAACCGGCCAGCAGGGAGAGTCGTCACTAAGAAAGGTAGAGCCGGAGACAGGCAAGGTACTCAGCCAGGTCAGCCTCGACGGCTCACTCTTCGGTGAGGGGGTGGCGCTGCTGGGAGACCGGATCTACCAGCTCACATGGACCAGCAAGGTCGGGTTTGTATATGAGAAGGAGACTCTCCGCCAGATAAACCGCATTTATTATCAGACCCAGGGATGGGGGCTTACAACAATGGGCGACAGCCTGGTGATGAGTGACGGAACAAACGTGATCTGGTTCCTTGACGCTGATTTCAATGTTCTCTCCTCGGTTGATGTGTGGGACAACAAGGGTGTTGTTGACAACCTGAATGAACTTGAGATTATTGACGGCGAGCTATGGGCAAACATATGGCAGACTGACAGGATTGCACGGATTGATCCCCGTACCGGGAAGGTACTGGGATATGTTGAGCTGAATAACCTTCTTCCGCGCGAGGAGCGCGAGCCGATGACGGATGTGCTTAACGGTATTGCCTGGGATGCTGAGGGCAGACGACTCTTTGTCACGGGCAAATACTGGCCGCGCCTTTATGAGATAACTGTCTTGCCCGCATCGCGCAACTGAAGCGGCCGGGAAAGCCACACCGGCTGTTCAAAACGTGTTAATAACCCCGAAAAAATTGTTTACAATAACATATGGGGCCGGCTTTCGGGCAAGGTCATTAATTGTAAATTTGAAGCTCATTAATTTAAGGAAAAAAGGGATCATATGTCAAGGATAATAGCACTGGCCAATCAGAAGGGAGGAGTAGGAAAGACGACCACTGCAATCAATCTGGCCGCTAGTCTGGCCGCGCTTGAAAAGAAGGTTCTCATTGTTGATGCTGACCCACAGGCCAATGCCACCTCAGGGGTGGGAATTGACCTCAAGCAGGTGAAGACAACCATTTACGACTGCCTGATTGACGGGGTCAATCCAAGGCAGGCTGTCCTGCAGTGCGGCATTGACAATCTTTCGGTCATACCTTCCAATATTGACCTTGTGGGGGCGGAGATAGAGATGCTTGAGAGGCCCGAGAGGGAGAAGACACTTAAGAAGATCATAGCACCTGTGGCTGCTGATTATGATTACGTACTGATAGACTGTTCCCCGTCGCTCGGCCTGCTGACAGTCAATGCACTCACGGCTGCCGACTCAGTGATCATTCCCGTTCAATGTGAGTATTTTGCGCTGGAGGGTCTGGGCAAGCTGCTCAATACTATCAAGATCATTCAGACCAACCTGAATCCGGCGCTTGAGATTGAGGGATTCCTGCTGACCATGTATGACTCGCGCCTGCGCCTGGCCAACCAGGTGGTGGAGGAAGTCACGCGCCATTTCCAGCAGATGGTCTTCAATACAATCATACAGCGCAATGTGAAGCTCTCGGAGGCTCCCAGCTATGGGCAGCCTGCCATACTTTATGATGCTGAATCAAGGGGTACGGTCAATTATCTCAACCTGGCCCGTGAACTGCTTGAGAGGGTGGAAGCCAGGCAGAAGAACTAAAACTGTTTATCCGCACCATGAACACGAACAAAAAGAGCCCGCTGGGCAGAGGTCTCGGAGCCCTTATTGAAGGTGTTGAAAAAGAGGCTCTCGAAAAGAAGGTGGAGGCTAACCTCCAGATAGACATCAACGCAATTGATGGAAATCCTTTTCAGCCCCGTACTCGTTTCGACAGCCAGTCGCTCGAGGAGCTCGCCGCCTCCATCCGCCAGGTGGGCATTGTTGTCCCGCTCACAGTCCGTGAGACAGGCGACGGCCGTTACCAGCTCATTGCCGGTGAACGCCGCCTTCGCGCAGCGCGCATGGCCGGACTGACACATGTGCCTGCATATGTCCGCACGGCTGATGACACGGCTATGCTCGAGATGGCCCTCGTGGAAAATATTCAGAGGGAAGACCTCGATTCCATTGAGGTTGCAATAACCTACCAGCGCCTTATAGAGGAATGCAGCCTGACCCAGGAACAGCTCAGTGACAGGGTAGGGAAGCAGCGTTCAACGGTGGCCAACTACCTGCGCCTGCTACGCCTGCCCGCAGAGATACAGCTCGGCATCCGCAACCGTAACCTCACCATGGGTCACGCACGAACCCTGGTAAACATCGAAGATCCGGCTAAACAGATTAATGTTTTCTATCATATCATCGAGGAGGATCTGTCTGTACGGGCAACAGAAGACCTTGTCAGGCATCTCCAGAGCGCCGCGGCAAAAGACCCTGCAAAAATCGAGAAAAAGAAGAAGCTCAACACCGAATACGAAGAGCTGTCAAAACAGCTCAGCAGCCTTTTCCGGTCAGAAGTACAGTTCCGGATAAATGAAAGAGGGCGCGGGAAAATCGTAATTCCATTCTCTGACAGCGAGGAGATGGAACGCATAATAGGATTGCTCGACAAACTTAACAGGTAATTTTATTTATATTTGCCGGCAAACGAAAATGTTTGCCCTTGAAGCTCAGCAGCACTATAGCAGCTTTTCTTCTCTTTGTCATTGCCTTAACCTGCGCGGCCCAGCCGCCTGACACTGTTCCTGTAAGAAAAGAGAGGGCGAGGAGATATTCAATTGAACCCATCAGGGCTACCATGTTCGCTGCCGCACTCCCGGGCCTCGGTCAGATCTACAACCGTAAATACTGGAAGGTGCCGATAGTCTATGCCGGTTTCGGCGCACTTGGCTATGCAGTCACCTACAACACCAAAAGCTACAACACTTTTATAAACGCATACCAGGATTTCAACGATATCATCCCGGAGACTGACAGTTACCTCGAACTGCTTGTTAATCTGGATCCAAAGACCTATGATCCTGTGCTTTTCCCAAAAGACTACAAACCTTCCACCGAAGCATGGGTCAGAACCACCCTCCAGAACGGTGTTGACTATTACAGGAAGTACCGTGATCTTTCATATATTGGCATTGCGGCATGGTACCTTTTTACCATAATTGACGCGCATGTCGATGCCAGCCTTTTTGACTATGATATAACCGATGACATCAGGGCTTCAGTTGTACCGGTGAATTTTAATTATTCCGGAGTGTCTCCCGGTATAACATTTGCCCTGGTAAAGACGTTTTAATTTTATGAAGAAGAATCTGATAAAACTCGTCCTTCCGCTGCTGCTGTCGATGGTGGCGCTTCCCGCCCTGGCGGTTAATGATACAATAATAATAAGAAGTGATGAATCAACGGAGCTGATAGAGCGTGATCTAGACAGCCTCCTGAATAACTGGTTCATCAGGATGTCAGTTGCCGGCACCGACATTTCCGCTGCCGATTCGGTTATTTATGAATTCAGTGATTCAATCTACAAGGACCGTCTCAGCCGAATCAACTCCATTATAATTCCGCCCTATAACAATATTGTCCGCAACCACATCCATGTTTACACGGAACGAAAGGTGGACAAGTTCCGGGTTATGCTGGGCATGCAGGACTTTTATTTCCCGATGATAGAGGATATCTTCGATTCTTACGGGTTGCCGGTGGAGCTTAAATACATGGCAGTCATTGAATCGGCTCTTAATCCAAATGCCGTCAGCCGGGTAGGTGCAACGGGATTGTGGCAGTTCATGTACAGCACAGGAAGGATGTATGGTCTGACGATCAATTCAGTGGTGGATGAGAGGCGTGACCCGGTCAAGGCAACCCACGCTGCAGCAAAATACCTGAAGGATCTGTACGGTATCTACAATGACTGGATCCTGGTTATTGCGGCCTACAACTGCGGACCGGGCAATGTCAACAAGGCTATCCGCCGGTCAGGAAACAGGAAGGATTACTGGGAGATATACTACCGCCTGCCCCGTGAGACCCGTGGTTACATACCGGCATATGTGGCGGCCACCTATGCGATGAACTACTACCGTGAGCATAATATCACTCCCGTGCAGATCAATCTGCCGCTTGCAGTTGACACAGTAATGGTGTCAACCGACATGCATCTTGAGCAGATAGCAGCAGTGCTTGACCTGCCGCTGGAGGAGCTCAGGGCGATGAATCCCCAATACCGCACGGGCCTTGTCCCCGGACGAAGCAGGCCCAGCCCCGTCACCATGCCTCTTGACAGGCTGGGTGACTTCATTGCAATGACTGACACCATTACGGGCTACAGGAAAGACCAGTACCTGACCACGGTCAACCAGACCACCATGCCACAGCCCACAACCTCGACGTATACACCGCCTGATGTCAGCGGCAAGACCAAGCTGACATACACCGTCAAGGACGGAGATAATCTTGGATTCATCTCGGAGTGGTATGATGTCCCCCTTTCTGAGCTGAGATACTGGAACAACATCTACCGCAACACCATCAGGGTGGGGCAGAAGCTTACGGTATACGTCAATCCTGCAAAGGCAGAGCGTTACAGCAAGATCAACGGCATGACCTTTGCCGAGAAGCAGCAACTCGAGGGCAAACCTGTGGGAACCACATCACTGGCACTGGCATCACCGCAGTCATCAGCCTCAGCGTCCGGAGATGGTGACTACGAGTTCTATACCGTCAGGTATGGCGATACGGTGTGGGATATAGCCAGGAAGTTCAGTGGTGTTTCAGCCAATGACATCCTCAGCCTGAATAATATCTCCGATGCTTCAAGGATAATGGTGGGTCAGAAGCTGCGGATCAGAAAGAAAAGCTGAATAATAAAGAAAAATGCGCCCCGGCAGAATCCTGCTATTTCTGCTTGCTGTCGTTCTGACATCGTTCCTCCTGAGCCTGCTGACCGTCAGCCGGCGACAGGGAAAGGCGATCATACCGCATGGGCAGGAGAGTGTCGTACATGACAGTGTACAAATATCCGGTGCCGGGCCGGAGGCTGACGGCGTATTATATGACAGGCCTGTTGAAGCCCGACTGCCGGTTGAATCCGGAAATAATGAAGTCACACCCACCGCGGCTGACGCAACCATTCCCTTTTATGCGGGCAATGCAGTCAGGGATTCAGTTGCTGCAGGCAGGCAGGTAAGGATCATCTATTACGGCGACTCACAGATTGAGGGTGACCGTGTCACCTCAGCCCTCAGGCGTGAGCTGAGGGAGGAGGGAGGAGGCACCGGTCCGGGCATGATCTCCCCGGTGATGCCGGTGATGTATACCAGGTCATGGGTGGTACGCTCCTCATCAAACTGGAAGAGATACACGCTCCTTGATTACAGGAACGGGACATTGCCCCACAACAGACTGGGTCCCATGCTGGCGCTGTGCCGTTTCACCCCTCCGGGTGACAGCATGCAGACACGTTCCTTTGCCACCGTGAAAATAAGTGCCGTTCCGGGCGCTGATCCCTCAGTATCTCAGTATGACAACCTCAGGATATTCTACGGCAACAATCATGACACAGTTCTCGTCGGCATAAAGTCAAGCAGCTCACTGGTTGATTTTGCAATGATGCAGATGGGCGAGGGGCCGATGGAATACTCGGTCCCACTTCCGTCAGTCTCCGAGGTGACGGTGGAGTTTACCGGACGCAATTCACCGGACATTTACGCACTGAGCCTCGAGAGCACCACGGGCGTGATCGTAGACAACGTGCCCGTCCGCGGCAGCGCCGGGCTGGAGTTTGTAATGACTGACATCCGGGGTTTTGAAGGATGCTATTCGGACCTGAAGCCTGACATCATCTTCCTGCATTTTGGCCTGAACGTGGTAAGGAATGTCAGAAGCGAGTACCATTACTATGAAGAGGGACTGGTAAAGCAGGTTAATTATCTGAAGAGGGCCTCCGGCGGGGCGCCTGTGGTGCTGGTCAGCGTGACTGACATGGCCCTGAGGGATAATGACACCATACGCCGGTTCCCGAACATCAGGGCCATCCGCGATGCACAGAAGGTGGCCGCAACCCGCAGCGGGGCAGAGTTCTGGGACGCATGGGAGTCTATGGGCGGCCCGGGATCAATACTCACCTGGTACAATCACAAGCCTCCGCTGTCATCGAAGGATCTGACACACCTTTCAAACGAAGGGACAGACACCATTGCTGCCAGGATTTATTCATCCCTCATGATACCCCGGCCTGCTCCGGCACCAGCGTTGGTACAGCCGTCGCAGTCAGTCGCAGATTCAGTTTCCGCCGGTCTGAAAGACACTGCTGATTCCATGCAGGCCCGCGTTACGGCCCAGCCTGACACCGCAATATTTGCCACAGGCCAGGATCCCGGTTCAGCAGACGGAACCGCATCCGGGGAGGAGACTGAAGAAACCGGGATCTCAGACGGAAGAAAATACAGCATCGTCAGCCAGATTATTGGCTGGATTGCGTCAGTACTCAGGTACCACCCCGACCAGTCATTCATCTTTACCACACCTGCCTTCTGGATATTCTTCCTCGTGGTGATGGCGGGGTTCGCCCTGCTGCACAGGAAGAGGGCCATGTGCCACACATGGCTGCTGGTTGTCAGTCTCTATTTTTATTACCGTGCAGGCGGATTCTTCATCATACTTTTACTGCTCACCACCCTGCTTACCTTCTACACCGCCATCATGACCGGCCGGGCAGGTACCAGGGGAGGCAAAAGGTTCTGGCTGGTAACCAACCTTGTGATTCTTCTTGGTTTCCTCTCATACTTCAAATATGCCGGGTTCTTCACAGACCTGATCAACTCTGTGTTCGACACCACCCTGGTCAGCCGTGACATCTTCTCAGCCTGGTCGAACAGCCTGTTCGGAACGAACTTCAATGTCAGCACAATCATACTGCCGGTGGGCATCTCATTCTTCACCTTCCAGGCGCTCAGCTACAGCATTGATGTATACCGGGGGCGGATGGCAGCAGAACGGAACATAGTCGATTTTGCATTTTACCTGACCTTTTTTCCTCAGCTGGTGGCAGGCCCTATCGTAAGGGCGTCAGAGTTCATCCCGCAGATGCACGGCAAGTATACCATCAGCCGCAACGAGTTCGGGTACGGATTGTTTCTCATCCTCCAGGGATTGATCAAGAAGATGCTGATCTCCGATTTCATCTCCACCGGATTCATTGACAGGGTCTTTGACGCCCCGGCCATCTATTCGGGTTTTGAGAACCTGATGGCGGTGTACGGGTACGGCTTGCAGATCTACTGTGACTTCTCGGGCTATACCGATATCGCCATCGGCGTTGCAATGCTGATGGGATTCAGGCTTCCGCTGAACTTTAACTCGCCTTACAAGGCTGCCAACATAGGCGATTTCTGGAGGAGGTGGCATATATCCCTCTCGAGGTGGCTGAAGGATTATCTTTATATTCCCCTCGGAGGAAACAGGAAAGGTCCCCTGCGAACCGGCATCAACCTGATGGTCACCATGTTGCTCGGCGGTCTGTGGCACGGGGCTGCCACACGTTTCGTGGTCTGGGGCGGACTGCACGGGATGGCACTGGTTGTGGAAAAGATCTGGCACTGGCTCTTCAGAAAGGTGTCAGTAAGAAGACGTGGCGCACATATCGCCGGGATCTTCATCACATTCAACTTTGTCAGCTTCGCATGGATATTCTTCAGGGCCGGCACCATGGAACAGGCCGGGGTGATGCTTAACCAGGTATTCTCATCGTTTTCTCCGGGAGACTATGGCCTGGTGCTGATGTCATACCTGCCTGTCGTTGTACTGATCGCTTCAGGATACATCCTCCACTTCCTGCCCGTAACAGTCAAGGAGTCATACAGGGGACTCTTTATCAGGCTCCCGCTGGTGGTACAGGTGCTGGTTACCCTTGCTGTGGTATTGCTTCTCCACAAGGTGGGATCAGAGGTGGTCCAACCCTTCATCTATTTCCGTTTCTGATTGTTTTCCCGGTAACCCGGGAAGCGGAGTCATTTTGACTCAGTCATCAATTCTGCTTCCGAAATTCCCGGAGAAGAAGCCTTGATCATTATTTTGCCGGCATTTCCGGCCCTGAGCAGGATGGAGGCGATTCCGTCTTCGGCTTTTGCCGGGTTGTCACCGATCAGGGAGGCATTGCCCCTGACAGTGAACTCCACCATGGCATCGGAGGTGTGGACCTGGTTGCCCGCTGAATCCGTTACTGTAGCGTAAACAAAGATAACGTCAGAATTGTCAGCCCGCAACGGCTTGTTGCTGAAGTCGGCTGACAGCCGGATGATTGCAGGCCCGCCCGGGGTGGTGACTGAATGTGATGCAGTCTCCTTTCCGTTGCGCAGTGGAGTGGCCTTTAATGTCCCTGGCAAATAATCCGGAAGGATGAATGTGAAGGGGGGATGGTGAAGATTGACAGCGTTGCTGTCAGTGTCAGGCCCCTGAACCGCAATAAGCGTGTCATTGCGGAAGAGCTTCACGGTGTCAGCATTGCTGTACACTCTTACAGTATTGCCTGAGGAGGGCAGGTTATAATGGGCGATAAAGCATACCGGGCCCTCTTCGGTCTGGCTCCGGTAGAAATACCAGGCGAACTTGGGCAGCCTGAATATGTCCATGATGCCCGAGGCTTCAATATCGGGGGCATAGCCCCTGTTGTAGTCGAACATCAGCCAGTTGGCATCGCCGAATCCCGGACCGTTCAGGTTGTCATTATGCGCCTCCTGGAAAATATATGCCTGCTGCAGCATGCGTCTGTCGCCATCACCTCTCAGCTGTCTTGAGTTTCTTTCGGCAGGCTGAAGGTCAGAAAATTCAGCCTGGTTGAATCCTGCATTCTGCGCATAATACTCCCGGTCGCCGTATTCACTTATGAAGAGAGGCTTTGCTTTGCTGTAATCCTTCCAGTACCGGGGAGCTCCGGCATGCTGACGTGCCGGGATGAACACATCGCAGACAGTATCCATCCAGCTGCAGGTCAGGTTATTGCCAAGGGGGAGTTCATCCTTTACCGTCTGGTGGAGCCTGGTGAGGAAACTGACGGGCATGACGGTCTCATTCAGTGATGACTCCCACATCACCACCGACGGGTGGTTGCGGTCACGACGGCACATCATGCGTGTATTACGCACAGTAGCCTCTGCAAAAAGCGAGTCGCCCATGAACTGCCATCCGGGGATGGCATCAATGACCATCAGGCCAAGCTCATCACAGGCATCAAGAAATGCGGGTGCCGGAGGATAATGGGAGCATCTGACCAGGTTGAAGCCTGCCTCCCTGATCTTGAAGGCATCCCGATAACTGGCATTGTCAGACAGGGCATATCCGATATACGGATATTCCTGGTGCCTGTTGGTTCCCGTAATCCTGACAGACTCACCGTTCAGGAGCAGACCCTTGTCAGGTGTGATCCTCACTGTCCTTATGCCGGTGCGGGTTTCCCGGCGGTCAATCACTGTGCCGTTGTCTGAGAGTAGCTCGGTACGTATGGTATACAGGAAAGGAGTGGCCGGGGTCCATAATGAAGGTTGCATCACAATCATCCTGGTCTCGAGACGCTGACCCTGTCCCGGCTCCAGGTCGGTAAGCTCTGACAGCGAGGAGGCAACCTCCAGTCCGGCGGCATCAAGAAGGGTGTTTTTCATCCTGAATGACCTGGGTATGTGGTCATCATTACTTATATGCACTGAGAGAGCCAGGGTGGCCGACTCGCGACTCACATCCCTGACGCCGGTAAGGATGCCTCCGCCCAGTGTGGAGAGATACTCAGGTGGTGCGGTAATGTGCAATCTGTCAGTAACATACAGGTTTACGTTGCGGTAAAGGCCGCTGTACCACAGGAAATCGAGTTCGCTGAGGGGTTTGCCGGGAGGGATGTGCGGATTTTCCCTGTTGTCGAGCTTTACCATGATCTCATTTTCCCTGCCGTAATCAAGATCATCACTCAGATTGACATAGAAGGGAAGATACCCGCCGGTGTGACGGGCTACTTCTGCACCGTTCAGGTAAACGATGGCATCATGCATGGCTCCGTCAAAAAGGAGTCCGGTGTTCCTGTGCCGCTGCCTCCTGTCAGGCCTGTAGAGCTTTTTATACCAGCATATGCCGGTCCACTGCGTCGCTGTAACTGTCAGTGGTTCAATTACTGCTGAGTGTGGCAGCGTCACCTCTTCCCATTTGTGGTTGGGGACTATTCCCGGAAGTATCTTGTCTGCATTGGCGGAGTCCTGCCTGATAAAGAGCCATCCGTCGTTGAACGGGAGAGGTATGCCGTCAGTTGCCTTCCTGCCGCAGGCAGTGAAGACCAACAGCGCAGCCGTCAGCACTGTCAGCAGTGGTATGACGGCTCTCTTGCTCATATCTCTCCGAATCCTGATACCGGATGTGCAAATGCAACCACATCCCTGCCGGTTATCTCCTCAGGGCACAGGATGATGAGTCTTTCGAGCACGTTCCTGAATTCCCTGATATTGCCGGTCCAGATGATCTTCTGCAGCTCAGCTATGGCATCAGGTTTTATCTTCTTTTTCCCCATCCCGTATTCACCGCAGATGAGAGTGTTGAAATGATCAGCCAGGAGGGGTATGTCCTCCTGCCTTTCATTAAGGGTGGGCACATGAATCAGTATCACGCTGAGGCGGTGGTACAGGTCTTCCCTGAAGGTGTTGCGGTCAATTTCCTCCCTGATGTTTTTGTTGGTTGCGGCGATGACCCTGACGTCGACGTGGATGTCCTTGTCAGACCCCACCCGGGTTATCTTGTTTTCCTGCAGTGCCCTGAGAACCTTTGCCTGTGCTGCCAGGCTCATGTCGCCCACTTCGTCGAGGAAGATAGTACCGCCCGAGGCCTGTTCAAACTTCCCGATACGCTGTTTTATTGCAGAGGTGAATGATCCCTTTTCGTGACCGAAGAGCTCGCTCTCAATCAGTTCAGACGGTATTGCCGCGCAGTTGACTTCCACGAAGGGACCGCGTGCACGGTTGCTCTTTTCATGTATCTGGTGCGCCACCAGCTCCTTCCCTGTACCGTTGGCGCCGGTGATAAGCACACGGGCTTCGGTGGGAGCAATCCTGTCAATCATCTCCTTGACCTTCACTATTGCAGGCGAGTTGCCCACAATCTCGTACTTTTTGCTGACCTGTTTCTTCAGTACCTTGGTCTGGGTGATCAGCGAGCCTCTCTCAAGCGCATTGCGAATGGTTATGAGCAGGCGGTTGAGATCCAGGGGCTTTTCAAGGAAGTCAAAGGCTCCTTTCTTAATCGAGTCAACTGCCGTATCTATGTTTCCATGGCCTGAGATCATGATCACGGGCACATCGGAAGAAACTTCCTGCAGCTTCTGCAGCACCTCGATACCATCCATCTTTGCCATCTTGATGTCACAGAGAACGGCATCATACTGCTGTTGCCCGAAGAGTTCGATCCCTGACGTGCCATCCTCGGCCAGATCAATCTCGTATTTCTCATATTCAAGTACATCCTTCAGGGTGTTCCTGATGGATCTTTCATCATCTATGACCAGTATCCTTGGCATGTCCGCAAATTCTTATCCTTTATATGTCAGCCACTTCCAGAGTTCCTTGTATGACGTTTTCTTGCCGTACATGAGAATCCCGGTACGGTAAATCTTGGCTGCCATCCATACTGCACCCACGATTGTCAGAAGCATCAGCCCCATTGACAGCGCTATCTCCCAGGCCGGTACGTCAAATGGTATGCGGGCCATCATCACAATGGGGGAGGTGAGCGGTATGATTGAGAACCAGAATGAGAGTGAACTCTCAGGGTTCTGCATGGTTCCCATGGCAACCACCAGGCCCAGTATAATAGGGATGGTAACCGGCAGCATGAATTGCTGCGTCTCTGTCTCATTGTCAACAGCCGAACCGATGGCGGCGAAGAGAGAGGCATACAGCAGGTAACCGGTAAGGAAATAAAAGACGAAGCTGAAAATGATCAGTCCCCATGGCATGCTGAGAGCACCGGCGAAGATCTGCTGAAACTCGGTGAGCTGCTCTGCTGTCACCGTGGTTCCTGCCGATCCGGCTGCCGTTGCCTGGTCAGCCTCGGCAAAGCTCTGGGGCAGTTGCTGCAACTGTTCCATGGCTCCCTCCGGGAGGAGATTGGTTTTGACAACCATGACCAGCGCGAGGGTCAGCACTATCCAGAGTGCGAACTGGGTCAGTCCCACGAGGGCAACGCCGATGATCTTGCCAAGCATGAGCTGCACGGGCTTCACAGATGATACTATCACTTCCACAATGCGGTTGGTCTTCTCCTCGATCACACCACGCATGACCATAGACCCGAACATGAATACCAGCATATACATGAGGAATCCCCCGATGTAAGCCAGCGCCATCGAAATGCCTGTGCTGGTTTCGCGGGCGCTGCCCGTCTCATCCATCTTTATGGTCTGCACCCTGACGCTGGTGTTGATGGTACGAAGGATCTCATCGAGGTTCTCAATGTTGTAAGCAAGCAGCTTCTGCTTCTCAATCTCCTTCTCAAGTGATCCGGAGATGTGGTCAAGCAGCCCTATGGGCGGTTGCTTGCGCGATATGAGCTGGATGGCATCGGGATTGGCAACCAGGTCAGGGGAAATATAGAGCACACCGTAGTACCCCAGCTCGGCAAAGTTGTTCTTAATGTCATTCAGTTTCACCCCTTCGAGGTACTCGAAGTCAGTATCCTTGGTGTCAGGGATCACATTGGTGAAGAGGTCAGATCCGTCTTCAATCACTGCTATCTTCTTGAAATCCTTGTCCTCATTGGTCATCACCAGTGCCGGGATGATGAAAATAAGTGCAAAGAGGAACGGGGTAAGGAAGGTCATAATGAGGAACGACTTTTTCCGTACCCTGGTAATATATTCCCTGCGTATGATAAGTGCTATCTTGTTCATGGCTCAGTTTTTTACAGCTTCCTTGTTCTTGGTTTCCACCACCCTTATGAATATCTCGTTCATTGACGGGAGGGCCGGGTTGAATGAGAGTACCTGTCCGGCAGCGGTCATGGCCCTGAGGATGGCATTATTGTCGACAGGCTCAGATGCCTTGATGACCACCCTGCTCTTACCCTCGTCAAAGACTGAGGAAAGGAGTGTAAAGTTACCGTTGGATGAGGGGTTCACCTCCCCGCCGAACACAACCTCGAACTCGTTGCCTGCCCAGTCATGGCGGATTTTCTCCACGCTGCCCTCGAGGATGGTCTGTGCCTTGTTGATGAGGGTGATGTTGTCACACAGTTCCTCAACGGAGCTCATGTTATGGGTTGAAAAAATTATAGTGGCGCCGCGTTCGCGGAGGAAGAGGATCTCGTCCTTTATCTGCTTGACATTGATCGGGTCAAATCCCGTGAATGGTTCGTCGAAGATGAGCAGTTTTGGTTCGTGAAGCACAGTGGTGACGAACTGTACCTTCTGCTGCATGCCCTTCGACAGCTCCTCCACCTTCTTGTCCCACCAGTCGATGATAGCAAGCTTTTTGAACCAGTATTTAAGACGCCGCATGGCTTCGGCATGACTGAGTCCCTTAAGCTGTGCGAGGTAGAGTGCCTGTTCGCCCACCTTCATTTTCCGGTACAGACCGCGTTCCTCAGGCAGGTAGCCGATGCTGTTTACATCATCGGGGTTTATCGGGCGTCCGTTCAGGAATATGGCGCCGCTGTCAGGCGCCGTGATCTGGTTAATGATGCGGATAAGCGTTGTCTTGCCCGCTCCGTTCGGCCCCAGGAGGCCGTAAATGCTCTGTTCGGGAACGCTTACGCTGACCCTGTCAAGCGCTGTCTGGGTAGCAAAGCGTTTCGTAACCTCTTTGGCTTCAAATAATATCATTGTCTTTCCACAATTAAATAAAGTATTCAGTCCGGGAATTTCAAAGATATAAAAAAAAGGCTGATACGTTCTGTCTGAAGTGCATCAACCTTTTATAATGCTGTTTTGCGGCTGTCAGGAGAAGTAATTCTTCACCCGGTCAAAGAAGCCCTTATCATCGGCATCGGGCTTCGGGACAAATGTTGAGGAGTTTTTAAACTGTTCGAAAGCTTTCTGTTCCTCTCTTGAAAGGTTTTTCGGTATCCAGACATTGACATTTACCAGCAGGTCACCCTTGCCATACCCGTTCACATCAGGCAGTCCCTTACCCCTGAGTCGGAGTATCTTGCCTCCCTGGGTTCCCGGGTCTATCTTGATCCTGACCTTGCCGTCGATGGTCGGAACCTCTACATTGGCGCCGAGGATTGCATCGGGTATGCTGATGAAGAGGTTGTATATGAGGTCATTGCCTTCACGGATGAGTTCGTCGTGGGGTTCCTCGTCAATGACTACAATCAGGTCTCCGTTGATTCCTCCGCGACGTGCCGCGTTGCCCTTGCCGGTCACGGAAAGCTGCATGCCCGGGGCAAGCCCTGCCGGGATGGAAAGGGGTATCACCTCCTCTGCCTGCGTGATGCCTTCACCGTAGCACTTCGGGCATTTTTTGGTGATGACCTTGCCCTCGCCGCCGCAGACGTTACAGGGTGCGGTGGTCTGCATCTGCCCCAGGATGGTGTTCATAACCCTGGTGGTGTGGCCGGTGCCCTTGCAGGCGGTGCATGTCGTCACATCACTGTCTGAAGCGGCTCCGCTTCCATGGCAGGTATTGCAGGTGACATACTTGTTCACCTTGACCCTCTTCTCGGCGCCGTGAGCAAATTCCTCAAGGGTGAGTTTCACCTTTAGCCTCAGGTTGGAGCCCTTGTTGACGCTGCGTGAGCGGCTGCCGCCGCGACGTGACCCGAAAGCCCCGCCGAAAGCGTCACCGAAGATGTCACCGAATGACGAGAAGATGTCTTCCATGGTCATCCCGCCTCCGCCGAATCCGCCCCCGAACCCGCCTCCGTTCATGCCGGCATGCCCGAACTGGTCATACCTTGCCCGCTTCTCATCATTGCTGAGAACCTCGTAAGCTTCGGCAGCCTCCTTGAACTTCTCCTCAGCCTCCTTGTTGCCGGGGTTCTTGTCAGGATGATACTTGAGGGCCTGTTTCCTGTAAGCCTTCTTGATCTCATCCTTCGAAGCACTCTTGCTTACGCCCAGTACTTCATAATAGTCTCTTTTCGACATGTTTCAGTGCAGAAGCATTCTGTTATTCACCCACCACTACCTTCGGAAAGCGGATCACTTTATCATTCAGTGTATATCCCTTCTGGGTAACGTCTATGATCAGCCCTTTCAGTTTATCATCTTCCACCGGAACAGTTGTGACTGCCTCGTGGAAATCACTGTTGAACGGCTCGTTCATGGCCTCTATCTCCTTCACTGCGTTCTGTTTCAGGAAATCATTTATCTTGCTGTAAATCAGCTCCAGCCCCGCCTTCACCGCATTGCAGTCATCGGTGGAACGCATGGAATTCATGGCCCTGTCAAAATCATCTATGACGGGAAGAAGTTTTTTGATTACCGACTCACCGCCTGACTGTGACTACTCGATCTTTTCCTTCAGGGTTCTCTTCCTGTAATTGTCAAATTCGGCTGATAGCCGTAAGTACCTGTCCTGCATTTCTGTCAGTTTTCCGAGCAGTTCTTCC
>JADFDS010000040.1 GCA_018262715.1 Bacteroidota bacterium | reverse complement strand
GATCTGGCCGTAGTGAGGATCAATGCTGAATATGCTTATGACGAGCTGAAAGTCAATGATCTGACTCTGTTCGATTACATAAACCGCGGTGAATACCGGTCAAACGAGGTGGCGTCGGCGGGGAACATGTCTGAAGCACCACAACTGTGTGACAAACTTTTTGAGCATGAATACCATGATCCTTATCTTGCCCATGCCCCTGTTGAAACTCATACTGCCCTTGCCCGCTGGGAGGGGGATAAGCTGACAGTATGGGCTTCCACCCAGTCACCTTTCGGCCTGCAGGATACGCTGGTCAGGGAGTTTGGAACAACCATTGAGAAAGTAAGAGTGATTACCCCCTTCCTCGGCGGAGGTTTCGGTGGAAAGGCTTCATCACAGCAGGGTGTTGAGGCAGCGAGGCTGGCACGCATGGCGGATAAACCGGTAATGCTGGCATGGACAAGGGAGGAGGAGTTTATGTATGATGCCTTCCACCCGGCATCAGTGATAAAGGTGAAGTCAGGGATAGACAGCACCGGCAAGATAATGTTATGGGACTACAGTATCTATCTTGCCGGCACACGCGGGTCAGAAGCCACCTATGACATTCCGAACGTAAGAATTACAAATTACCGGGAAGACCCGACGAAGTATCCTGTTCATCCGTTTGCCACCGGCCCATGGAGAGCTCCCAACAACAATTCCAATACATTCGCCAGGGAGACGCAGATAGATATCATGGCAGCGGCAGCCGGTGCAGATCCTCTCGAATTCAGGCTGAGGAACCTCAAGGATGAAAGGATGACCGGGGTGTTGAAGGCTGTTGCTGAGAAATTCGGGTATGTACCCGGACAGAAGTCAGCCCGACGTGGAAGAGGCATCGGTATGGCCTGTGGGGCAGACGCCGGCACCTGGGTTGCCGAGATTGCAGAAGTGGAAGTAAACATGACCACCGGGGATGTGAAGGTTATCCGGATTGCATGTGCACAGGACATGGGTCTCTGTGTTAACCCGCAGGGAACACTGATTCAGATGGAGGGTTGCCTGACCATGGCTCTCGGATATACTTTTACAGAGGAGGTTAAGTTTGAGGGCGGCGTTGTCAGGGACAAGAACTTCGACAGTTATAAGATCCCGAGATTTTCCTGGGTTCCACAGCTTGAGTGCGTAATAATGGACAAAATGGACCAGCCTCCCCAGGGAGGCGGTGAACCTGCCATTATCGCTGTTGGTGCTGCAGTGGGAAATGCCATCTTCAATGCCACCGGGGCAAGACTGTTCAGGGTGCCATTCACGCCGGAACGGGTTCTGGAGGCTATCAGACAATCAGGAGGTTCTGACCCCGGGCCGGCCGTGATTCCGGATTCGGCAGCCCGGAAAACACAGTCTGAAGACAAGCCTGGCAGGAAGAAGAAGAGGCCTAAGCGGCGAATACGCCTGTAGGTGGTTTTATCTCAGGTTTTCGGAGGATATTTTTTGTGAATGGTCATTGACAAACCCTCTGTGAAGGTTGAAATGTGCAGATTATGAAGCGGGTATGTTAAAAAAACTGAAGTTTACATTTCCGTATTTACGGTGGTCAGTCCGTAAGGGGTGCCCTGAAAAATCCATTGATTTCGGATGTTCGAGAATGAAAAGTGTTGATTTATGCACGGCTCCCGAAGCCATTACCATGTCAGGGATATCGGTAAGCCACCTGAGAGCGTAGGGCGGGTCAGCAAAGATGATATCAAACTGTTTGTGACAGATCTTCAGCCAGTCGCGCACGTCGAGGCGGTGAACCCTTGCATGTTCAGGGCCGAGGTCCCGGAGGGTTCTGCTGATGAATTCGCAGCTGCGCCGGTCAGTTTCTACAACATCGATATCATTGGTTCCCCGGGATGCAAACTCGAAGCTGATTGCTCCGGTTCCTCCGAAGAGGTCGAGCAGGGAGATTGCTGAGAAGTCATACCTGTTATTCAGGATATTCATCAGCCCTTCGCGGGCGAAGTCTGTGGTGGGCCTGGCGGCGAAGCCTGACGGGGGTTCAATAAGCCTCCCCCTGTATTTCCCGCCTATTATTCGCACGAGGCCGCGGTAAACAGGTTCAGCCACCTG
Source organism: Bacteroidota bacterium (assembly GCA_018262715.1). GTDB lineage: Bacteria > Bacteroidota > Bacteroidia > Bacteroidales > VadinHA17 > SR-FBR-E99. The sequence continues at coordinate 165,616 of JADFDS010000040.1, read as the reverse complement.
TGCAGGCGCACCTCGTTCATGACATAGCTGAAGCTCTGCCTGATGAGAGGAGAGGCGAACCTTATGCCGGTGGAAAAGTTCAGGAGCGCCATGTGCGTTTCGCTGTATGGCTCAACCAATCCGCTGATACAGATGGTTTCGTCATGCCGGATGCCCTTCCTGTCAAGAACGCTGAAGAGGAAATAGGCCCCGTCCTGCGGTGATGAAATGGCGAAGCTGTTGCAGAAGGTGAGATTCCGTTTTTCCGCAATGATCACCGTGGCGAAATTCTTTTCAAGGTGGAGATGTATATAACAGTCATCAGCGTTTCTGCTTGCTGCCGACACGTGGGCGAGCAGCGGTTTCGTGTGATGCCAGGGCGTCACTCCGTGCCAGCGCGAAGGGATTATCCCGGATAATTCCCTGCCAGCAGAAAAGAGCACAACTGCATCGGGAAAGGGAACGTTATTGGCTACTATTCCGTCTTCGGCGGTTACGCCGAAGTTGAACCGGAAATAATCCTCACGCAGACCGGGTTCATAAACCGGCGCCGGGATCATTGTGGAATTCAGTGACGGAGTGATAATGCGGATTTTCCTGTAACGCCTCCTGAGGAAATCATCAGAATCAAGGATCTCCGTGTAGGTCCGGACTGAGCCTTCCGGCGGCCCATCGAGGGGATAATGCCTCAACATGACATACTTGCCCCGAAGCAGGTCAAGCACGGCAATGGAGACACCCTCTTCAGAAAGCTCAAGTGTAAGGTCGTAATTATCTGTCGCGTTTATGTCGAGGGTCTCGTCAATGAGCTCCAGGGGATATATCTGCGACGCGGTCATCAATCCTCCCAGTTCCCGGCATTGTTATTGGGCACCTTAACATCACCCACCTTCATGCCAGGAAACCCCGTGATTTTGGTTCTCTGATCATTATAGTTGACAACCAGTTGCCTGTCGAGGTCGCTGAGGAAGACATCATTGAGAACGTAAGCCTCGAACACGTTGACCAGCACCATGGAGGTTGTCATCACTCTTCCGGCTGACATCTGAAATTCAGTTTTCTCCATTCCGGGGACAAACCTGAGCTGATCTATCGGGTAGCCTTTGTCGAATATGGAATCACGTACGGAGATGTAGCTGGTGTCACGGCTGATAAGACCTTTCTTAACGGCTTCTCTCTCGGTGGTGATGCCGGATGCAATCATCTCATCGGTCAGCGAACCTATCTTGAACACAAGAGGAAGAGAATCAGTTTTGAGGAATGTTATAAGGGTGTCAAAACTGCCTGTGTAATATCCCTTTACCGATTTAAAGGCCTCCTGGGCAGTCCTGATATCAATAAGTTTCTCTTTTATTGCAGATTCCCTGGATTCCCTTTCATTTTTGAAGCGGATAGGCTTCATGATGCTTTCAAAAAGAAAATAGGCCAGCACGATAATGATAAGGGTGAATACGATGTTGAGAGCCGTTTTCATGACTTTTATGATCGATTGTTGAATAACTTTGTGCAAATTTAAAAAAAAAGCAGACGGTTATCAGGTTTGTCGAAATAAAATGAGACAGGAAAACATATACAATCTTCTCACTAAAAACCTGGGTTACATGCCCACGCAGGACCAGTCTGACTGCATGCGTCTGCTGTCCGGATTCGTTGCCGACAACACCAATGACGTGATCTTCCTGATGACCGGATATGCCGGTACCGGGAAGACGAGCGTAATTGCCTCGCTTGTAGCGACGCTGAACACACTCCGCCAGAAGTCGGTTCTGCTTGCCCCAACCGGAAGGGCGGCAAAGGTGCTGAGGTCCTACACGGGCATGGAGGCTTACACCATTCACCGGAAGATCTACAGGCAGAAGTCGGCCACTGACGGGGTAGGCAAATTTGTTCTGGACCGTAACCTTCACAAGGAAACCTATTTCATTGTCGATGAAGCCTCGATGATCCCTGATGAGTCATCGGAAGGCTCGATGTTTGGAAGTGGCCGGCTGCTGGATGACCTTCTTGAGTATGTGTATACGGGAGCTGACTGCAAGCTGATCCTGGTGGGCGATGTTGCGCAGTTGCCACCGGTAGGATCAATTGTGAGTCCGGCACTGGATGAGAATGTGCTGCGAAGCACCGGTTTCGCCCTGCAGATGTTTGAACTTCGCCAGGTGATCAGGCAGAGCGAAGGGTCCGGTATACTGATGAATGCCACAGCTGTCAGGCAGCAGGTAAATGACGGCGACCTGTCAGTGCCGGAGCTTGTTCTTCATGGCTACAGTGACATCGTGCGTCTTGGAGGAGCCGAGCTTATTGACACACTGTCCGAAACATATGGCAGCTGTGGCACCGACGGTGCAATCGTGGTTGTCAATTCCAACAATCTGGCCAACAGGTATAACCAGGGCATCCGTAACAGGGTTTTCTTCCGCGAGGAGGAGATAAGCACCGGTGATATTGTCATGGTGGTAAAGAATAACTACTACTGGCTTAAGGAGGAAGAGAGTACCTCTTTCATCGCCAACGGCGATATCGCCGAAGTGAGGAGGATAAGGAAGTATGAGGAGATGTACGGGATGCGGTTTGCAGAAATGACCTTATGGTTCCGGGATTCTGAACTGGAGATTGATGCAAAGGTGATGCTTGACACACTTATGATGAGCACCCCGTCACTGTCACCGGAGAAGTCGCGCGAGCTTTATTTTGCAGTATTGGCAGACCATCCGGGCATAAAATCGAAGAGGAAGCAGTATGAGGCGGTAAGGGATGATCCCTATTACAATGCACTTCAGATTAAGTTTGCGTATGCGGTTACCTGTCACAAATCGCAGGGAGGTCAATGGGAGAGGGTTTTCATCGATCAGGGGATGTTCAACCGGCAGGAGCCGACAATTGATTACCTGAGATGGTTCTACACAGCCCTGACCAGGGCTACCGACAGGGTATACCTGGTTAATTTTCCGGATAGCTTTTTCAAGTAGGCAGTGGGCAGTACCAGTGGGCAGCGGGATTATTCGACGTTTATTATCTTTGCGCTTTCGCTTACCGGTGGAAATAATCGGGAAACTCACATACCGCAGGATACTCCTTTTCTGGGGACCGCTGGCACTGACCTGGCTGATGATGGCCTTCGAGCAGCCATTCCTGATCGCCTTCATCGCCCGCCTGGGTGACGCAAAGGTCAACCTGGCAGCCTTCGGCATTGCCGGGTCTTTCGCAATGATCTTTGAGGCTCCGGTAATAATGCTGATGAGCACCTCCACGGCCCTGGTCACCGGACATCATTCATACAGGAAACTGAAACACTTCACTGATCTGCTTAACTCCGGTGTCACGCTTGTTCAGCTGATCATGCTGATCCCTCCGGTCTTCAGGTTCATTGTCATCAACCTGATGGGGGTGCCGGAAGAGGTGGCCGGGGTTGCACATACCGCCCTTCTCATCTTCCTGCCCTGGGCAGCATCGATAGGATACAGGAGGTTCTACCAGGGGATCCTGATCAGGAATAATCTTACCAGGCGGGTCACATACGGCACCATGGTGAGGATGACGGTCATAGTGATTACCGGAGTGCTTCTCTATTCCGCAGGCGTCAGGGGCGCTTATGTCGGCGCAGGGGCAATGTCACTAGCGGTTTTCTCAGAGGCAATAGCAACCCGGTTGATGGCGGCATCAACGGTCAGGGCTCTGGTCATAAAAGATGACACCGAGAACGGGCATCTCAACCTGAGAAATATCTTGAAGTTCTATTACCCCCTGGCACTTACCTCACTTCTCTCTCTGGGGGTGCACCCGTTTGTGACGTTCTTCCTGGGAAGGAGCACAATGGCAGTTGAATCTCTTGCCGTGCTGCCGGTGGTGAACTCACTGGTGTTTATTTTCAGGAGCCTTGGCCTGTCATACCAGGAAGTTGTCATTGCCCTTATCGGGAAAGAAAAACAGAACTACAGCATGCTCCGTAATTATGCAGTCCGGCTCGGAATCATTGTGACGGTTCTCATCTCCGTCATTGCCTTTACCCCGCTTGCCGATCTGTGGTTCACTGACATCTCCGGGCTTGACGGCGAGCTAGCAGGGTTGTCATACCTTCCGCTGCAGATAATGATACTCCTTCCGGCGCTGACGGTGCTGCTAAACTTCCAGCGCTCGCTGTTTGTGGTCAACGGTACGACAGGACCCATATCTGCAGCAACAGCCGTTGAGCTCGTCGGAATTATTGCAGTATTGCTGGTTTGCGTGATATTCCTCGGCATGGTGGGTGTGTTTGCCGCATCCATAGCGTTTGTGGCAGGCAAGGGGATGTCAACCCTCTATCTTCTGCCCGGGCAGTCTGCACTGCTAAAGAGGTGGAGGGGATAGATTATTTGCAGAATTCTCTGAGTATATTTGTATAAGAGAATCAATTTCACCGTCATGAAATCATACCGCAAGGAATTCTGGATCGAGACACTGCATCGCAGGGATTATGTCAATATTACCCGCCAGGTTGAAAAGTGCCTGGATGAGAGCGGAATCCGGGAAGGCATGGTACTCGTCAATGCCATGCATATAACGGCAAGTGTATTCATCAATGACGACGACAACGGGTTGCATAACGACTTCGAGGAGTGGCTGGAGAAGCTGGCGCCGGAGAAGCCTCACTCACAATACCGGCACAACAGCTTTGAGGACAACGCTGATGCCCACATGAAGCGCCAACTTATGGGGCGTGAGGTGGTGATTGCCGTAACCAATGGCAAACTCGACTTCGGTCCGTGGGAGCAGATCTTCTACGGTGAGTATGACGGCATGCGGAGGAAACGGGTGCTGGTGAAGATAATCGGGGAATAGGCCGGAGGCAACAGGCAGTCGGCAGTACCAGTCGGCAGTCGGCAGTACCAGCCGGCAGTCGGCAGTGCCAGTAGGTAGTCGGAAGTAGTAGTGCCTTCTGTAATACAGATAGTTAGGGGCTGAATACTGCATGAAGCCACCTGCAGTCTGCAAAATTCACTATTCCCTGTTGCCTGCTGCCTATTGCCTGCTAGAGTTTCATGTCCTTAATGACGGCATCAATCTGCTCATCTAGTTGCTGCCACAGTTCCTCAAACTGAGAGGTCTCATTCATGACAGTGCTGGTACTGAAGTAGAACTTTATCTTCGGTTCGGTTCCGGAAGGACGTACGGAAATCTTCGTTCCGTCGGCAAGGAAGAACTGGAGGACGTTTGACTTTTCAAAGTCAAGGGGTGTCTTGATCCCGGTGGCAGGATCGGTTGAGACCTGCAACTGGTAATCATTTATCCTGGCCACCCTGCTTCCTGCAATAGACACCGGCGGACTGGTGCGGTATCCTTCCATCATGCTCTTTATCTCGGCTGCTCCCTCGGCTCCCTTTCTGACCACATTGACCAGTTTTTCCCTGAAGAGACCGTACCCGGCATAAATGTCGAGCAGCAGTTCCCAGATCGATTTGCCATGATCGGCAGCCCATGCGGCTGCCTCAGCGACGAGGGCGCATGATGCAACGCCGTCCTTGTCCCTGACATAATCGCCCGGCAGATAACCGAAGCTCTCTTCGCCTCCGCCGATGTATTTTTCCTTCCCTTCGAGGTCACGCATGAGAGCTGCGAAATATTTGAATCCCGTGAGAACATTATAGCTTTTCACACCGTTCTTTTCGGCTATCCTGTCAAGCAGGTCGGACGTTACGATAGTATTAATAATGTATTCATTGCCTTTAAGATCACCATTCTGTTTCTTCTGGGAGATGATGTACCAGGTCAGCAATGCACCTGTCTGGTTCCCGTTCAGCAGCACGAACTCGCCGGAAGGTTTTCTCACTGCTATTCCGAGGCGGTCAGCATCAGGGTCCGTAGCCATCACCAGGTCGGCATTTTTCTCGCGTGCCAGGCTGAGGGCCATTGCCAGAGCATCAGGCTCCTCGGGATTGGGTGAACGCAGGGTAGGGAAGTTGCCGTCAGTAATACTTTGGGCTTCAACTGAATAAACATTTTTAAAGCCGTACATTCTCAGCGCCTGCGGAACCATTTTATACCCTGTGCCGTGAAGGGGAGTATAGACGATTCCCATGTCAGCGTTTCTCCGGATTATTTCCGGATTGAGGCTCAGCTTCAGCACTTCATCCAGGTACTTTTTGTCTGTCTCTTCGCCAAGCATCACTATTTTGGAAGGATCACCGCCACCGGCTATCTCAGTTACTGACCTGATGCTCCGGACCTCATTGATGATTCCCCTGTCATGGGGAGAGACCACCTGGCCGCCGTCGTTCCATGAAACCTTATAACCGTTGTACTCTTTAGGGTTGTGGGAGGCGGTGATAATGACACCGGCGTCACAACCGTACAGTCTGATGGCATATGACAGCTCCGGTGTCGGCCTCAGAGACTCGAACAGGTATGCGGTAAAGCCGTTCGCGGTGAAGATATCTGCGGCGACTTTGGCGAAATAGCTGCTGTTGTTGCGGCAGTCATACGCTATTGCCACCTTGATGGATGACGGATTGGCAGCATGTTTTTTCAGGTAGTTTGACAGTCCCTGTGTTGCCATCCCCAGGGTGTAACGGTTCATCCTGTTGGTGCCGGCGCCCATAATACCGCGCAGACCGCCGGTGCCGAACTCAAGGTCCTGGTAGAAAGCGTCGATGAGGCCTTTCTCGTCGTGATCCATCATATGTTTCACCTCGTTGCGGGTTGGTTCGTCGAACTCTTCTCCGAGCCATGCCGAGGCTTTCTTCCTGATTTCTTCGATGTTGATCATATCCTGTTTATTTTTGAGATACAGTTGTTAAGGCTTGTGCGCCAATGCGGTATTGTGAGGTTGAAAGATTCCTTTATCCTTGTCTTGTCAAGTACGCTGTATGCCGGCCTTTTTACCTTTGAGGGCCATGCTGAGCTCCTGACGGGGATGACGGAGCATTGTGACCCTGCCTCCCTGATTATCTCGATGGCAAGGTCGTACCAGCTGCAGACGCCCTCATTCGAATAGTTGAAGATTCCCGGAACGAAGTTGTGCTTATTGCGGATCACGCCGCTGATAATTTCCATAATGGCATTTGCAAGGTCGGCAGCATAGGTCGGAGAACCCACCTGGTCAAAGACCACACTGATGTCATGCGACGATCCGGCTTTGCGGAGAATGGTCTTTACGAAGTTGTTGCCGTAGGAGGAGTAGAGCCATGATGTCCTGATGATCATTGTGCCGGGCCAGGTTAAAGCGGCCTTTTCTCCGGCCAGTTTGCTACGCCCGTAAGCTGATGCCGGCGACGGGGTGTCATACTCGGTATATGGCACCGGAATGTTACCGTCGAAGACATAATCGGTCGAGATGTGAATCAGCCTGCAATCGGTTCCCCTGAGGGCGCTGACCAGATTCCCCACCCCTCCGGCGTTGATGATGGTTGCCAGCTTTTCTTCGTCCTCAGCCCTGTCAACAGCAGTGTATGCGGCGCAGTTGATGATCCATGAAGGGGCATTTGCAGCAATGAATTCAGCTGTCGCCCCGGCGTCAGTTATGTCAAGCTCACCGGTATCGGTGAAGATGAATTCATAGCCGCTGAAACGGGCTGACAGTTCCCTGATCTCACTTCCCAGTTGTCCGGATGCCCCGGTCACCAGTATGGTCATCATGCTCTGAAGATGAAGTTCGTTGAAATATCTTTGAACAGAGGCTGTTTGAGGTCCTTGGGACTTATCACAGGTGTTTCGTCCCTGAGCATCCAGTCGATCCCTAGAGCAGGGTCCAGGGCATTGATTCCCCTTTCATGTTCAACCGAGTAGGTGTTGTCACATTTGTACAGCACTATGGCCCTTTCACTGAGCACGGAGAAGCCGTGGGCAAATCCTTTGGGAATGAGGAACTGCAGTTTCTTCTCAGAGTCAATTATCAGTCCGAACCACTTCCCGAATGTGGGGGAGCCCCTGCGGATATCAAGGGCAACGTCATAGATCCGCCCCTCAATCACCCTTATCAGCTTTGCCTGGGCAAAAGGCTCCTCCTGGTAGTGGAGTCCGCGGATGACACCCCTGGTGGAACTTGATTCGTTGTCCTGGACAGGTTCGTAAACTACTTCGTTATTGGAGTATTTCAGCCTGTTATAGCTTTCAAAGAAATAACCGCGGGCGTCATAAAAGACATCCGGTTCGATGATTAGAAGCCCGGGGAATTCAGTTTTGTGTACCTGCATTTTCAGTTCTGTTCGTTTGCCACTTTCAGAAGATACTGACCGTACTGGCTTTTGGCCAGTGGTTTGGCCAGATCGACCAGTTTCTCCCTGGTTATAAATCCGTTCTTGTAGGCGATCTCCTCGATGCAGGATGCGCTGAGCCCCTGCCTCTGCTCCAGCGTTGCAATGAAGTTGGACGCCTGGAGGAGGCTGTCAAATGTTCCTGTATCAAGCCAGGCCATCCCGCGACCGAGAAGTTTCACTTCAAGCTTGCCTTCCTGCAGGTAGAGCCTGTTGAGGTCAGTTATTTCAAGCTCTCCGCGGGGTGAGGGTTTAAGATTGCGTGCCCTTCCGGCAACGGTATTATCATAGAAATACAGCCCTGTCACCGCATAGTTTGATTTGGGCTTTAAAGGTTTTTCCTCGATGCTTACAGCCTTCAGGTCAGCATCAAATTCAACCACACCGTAACGCTCCGGGTCATTGACAGCATACCCGAAGACTACGGCACCCTCCTTCAGCATTGCGGCCTGTTTGAGGATGCTTCCGAAACCCTGGCCGTAAAAGATGTTGTCACCCAGAATCATGCAGACATGATCATCGCCGATGAAGTCCTCTCCGATGATGAATGCCTGTGCCAGCCCGTCAGGAGAGGGCTGCTCGCGGTAAGTAAAGTTCATCCCCAGCCTTGATCCGTCACCCAGCAATGCCCTGAAACTCGGCAGGTCACGCGGAGTGGAGATGATCAGCACCTCGCGGATGCCTGCAAGCATAAGAGCTGAAAGCGGGTAGTAGATCATGGGTTTGTCATAGACGGGCAGCAGCTGTTTGGAAATGGCTTCGGTAATAGGGTGAAGCCTGGTGCCGGACCCGCCGGCAAGGATAATGCCTTTCATCAGCAAATATTTAGTTATACAGATGACAAAAATAGAAAAAAGAGCCAATCTAAACAGTGACCCCAGCGCTTCACCTGTTTTTAATTCTTATATCCTGAAAATCTGTTCTTTGTTCAACGCCGGATCAAAAAAATAATTATCTTTGCAACCTGTTTTTAATCAACATAATGTCTAACTTATTAATTTTCAATTAATTTATTAAAGATGAGTGAAAATAACGAAAATGCAGGCACCGTTTCAAACGAAGAGGTTAAAGTGAATGAGACCGGTGCGGAAGAAGCAAAGTCAAAAGAGGTTGTGGTTGAGTCAGCAGGCGAAATGGTTGCTGAAGAACAGCCAATCCTGAAGGAAAAGAAAGAAAAAAAGGTGAAGGCGGAAGCACCTTCAACAGCAGCGGCAGCAGCAGCCTTAACACCTGAAGAGTTTGACTGGGATGCCTATGAGCAGGACGGATTCTCGTCGAAGAGGAGCCGCGCTGACCAGGAGAAGATTTATGAAGAAACCCTTTCAACAGTAGCAGTTGACGAGGTTGTTGATGGCACAGTCATTTCAATGAATAACCGTGAAGTGGTTATCAACATCGGGCAGAAGTCCGAGGGCGTGGTTAGCCTTAACGAATTCCGCTACAATCCCGAGCTCAAGGTAGGAGACAAGGTAGAGGTCTATGTTGAGAGCCAGGAAGACAAGAAGGGCCAGCTGGTGCTTTCACACAAGAAAGCCAGGGCTTACAACTCATGGGACCGTGTCAATTCGGCCCTTGAAAACAACGAGATTATCACCGGCTACATCAAGTGCCGCACCAAGGGTGGCATGATTGTCGATGTCTTCGGCATCGAATCATTCCTTCCCGGATCACAGATTGATGTCAAGCCGATACGCGATTATGACGTATATGTAGGCAAGACCATGGAATTCCGCGTTGTGAAGATCAATCAGGAGTTCAAGAACGTGGTTGTGTCGCACAAAGCTCTCATCGAGGCTGAGCTCGAGCAGCAGAAGAAGGAGATCATCTCCAGGCTTGAGAAGGGCCAGGTGCTCGAGGGTACCGTCAAGAACATCACCTCCTATGGTGTATTCATTGACCTGGGCGGTGTTGACGGACTTATTCATATTACCGATCTCTCATGGGGCAGGGTCAACCATCCCGAGGAGATCGTTCAGCTTGATCAGAAACTCAATGTCGTTATCCTCGACTTTGATGATGACAAGAAGAGGATCGCCCTGGGTCTCAAGCAGCTTACCCCGCATCCGTGGGATTCGCTCAGCGAAGGCCTTAAGGTTGGAGATAAGGTCAAGGGCAAGGTGGTTGTCATGGCTGATTACGGCGCATTTGTAGAGATAGCCCCCGGTGTTGAAGGGCTCATCCATGTGTCGGAGATGTCATGGTCACAGCACCTGCGCAGCGCACAGGAGTTCATGAAGGTAGCCGACGAGGTTGAGGCAGTGATCCTGACCCTTGACCGCGAGGAGCGCAAGATGTCTCTCGGCATCAAGCAGCTCAAGACTGATCCATGGGAGAAGATTGAACAGAAATACAGCATCAACTCACGCCACAAGGCACGCGTCCGCAACTTCACCAACTTCGGTGTATTTGTTGAGATCGAAGAGGGTGTTGACGGCCTGATTCACATTTCAGACCTGTCATGGACGAAGAAGATCAAACATCCTGCCGAGTTCACCGCCATCGATGCGGAGATTGACGTGGTAGTCCTCGAGATAGACAAGGAGAACAGGAGGCTGAGCCTCGGGCACAAGCAGCTTGAAGAGAACCCGTGGGATGTGTTTGAAGATCTCTTCACAGTTGACTCCATTCATGAAGGAACCGTTATCGAGGTCTTTGACAAGGGCGCGATCATAGCGCTGCCTTACGGCGTCGAAGGCTTTGCAACTCCGAAGCATCTTGTGAAGGAAGACGGTACCCAGGCCGCTGTTGAAGACAAGCTCAACTTCAAGGTGATTGAGTTCAACAAGGGAGCCAAGAAGATCATCGTTTCTCACAGCCGCGTCTTCGAGGATGAAAGAAAGGGTTCGGAAACTGCTTCAAGGCGCAGCGAGGCTGACAACACCAAGAAGGCAGCCCGCAAGATCAAGGCCAGCCTTGAGAAGACCACTCTCGGAGACATCACTGAGCTTCAGGCCCTCAAGGATGAGATGGAAGAAAAAGAAGCTAAAAGTCTAGGTAAAAAGAAAAAATAACCTTATTTTTAGTTGCCAAAATAATCAGCTATGGATTTCAATATTGACAACAAAAAGCAGTGCACTGTTATAAGCATTGAGACTGAGAAGCTTGATACCCATATTGCACCTTCTCTAAAGTCGGAGCTGGTACTTATCTCAGGCAAGGGAGAGAGGAACATCATTCTTGACCTGAAGAAGTGTCAGTACTGCGATTCGTCGGGTCTGAGTGCCATTCTGGTGGCAAACAGGCTCTGCAAGAACGCCGGCGGTACTTTTGTGCTGTGTGGGCTGAACGAGGCTGTTGAGAGACTTATAACCATCTCGCAGCTTGATACTGTGCTCTCCATAACCGCTGATACCGAAGAGGCAGAGAAACTCATCTCCTGAGAAGAGGCGGCAGCATGGCATTCAGGCTGACCATACTGGGTACAAGCTCTGCTCTGCCCACCTCAGACCGATATCCGACCGCTCATGTACTCAATGTGCATGAGCGGTTATTTTTAATTGACTGTGGCGAGGGCACTCAGATGCAGATGCGACGCTACAGGATCCGTTTCGGCCGGATCAACCATATTTTTATCAGCCATCTTCACGGTGATCACTTCTTCGGGATTTATCCCCTGCTTTCCACCTATAACCTGATGGGGAGGAAAATACCGCTGAACCTGTATGCCCCTGCTCCGGCAGAGGAGCTGATAACCAGGCATCTGGCTGATTTTGACATCACCCTCGGATTTGACCTTGCCGTTCACACTGTCACAGGGCGCACACTGAAGAAGGTTCTTGACGACAAACGGGTGGAGGTATTCTCTTTTCCGCTGAAGCACCGCATACCCACATACGGGTACCTTTTCAGGGAGAAGATGCCCGACCGTAATATGATTAAGGAGAAGATCACGGAATACGGACTTTCAATTGAAGAGATTGCCACCGCGAGAAGGGGTGGGGATATAACACGGGAGAACGGTGAAATCATACCATGTGCCGGGGTCACCCTGGAGCCCCGCCGGCCGGCCTCATATGCCTTCTGCAGTGATACAGGATGGTTTAAAAAACTGCCGTCATACGTAAAGGGTGTTGATCTTCTCTACCATGAAGCCACCTTCGGGGCCGACAATAATGAACTGGCGGTAAAAACCCGCCACTCTACGGCCAGCCATGCGGCGAAGGTGGCGCTGGAAGCGGGAGCAGGCAGGCTGTTGCTCGGCCACTTTTCTGCCCGTTACCGGTCAACAGCATTGCTGGAGGATGAGGCACGCACCATCTTTCCTGATACCGAAGCTGCCCGGGAAGGTAACACATATGAGATCGGCTGATAACCGGGTAACAGCAGATTAATTATCTTTGACCCCTTGATAACCGCCTTATTAAATCACAGGTGCAGGAAAAAATCTTGATCCTCGACTTCGGATCCCAGTATACACAGCTGATTGCCAGACGTGTCAGGGAACTGAATGTGTATTGCGAAATTCACCCCTTTAATCATTTCCCTCTCCCTGACAGCAGCGTGAAGGGAGTCATCCTGTCAGGCAGCCCCTGGTCAGTGCGTGATTCAAGGGCCCCCTTCCCTGACCTGAAGGGGATTAAGGGCAGGCTTCCCCTCCTCGGTGTCTGCTACGGAGCTCAGTATCTTACCCATGGATACGGAGGCGAGGTGATGGCATCAGATACCCGTGAATACGGAAGGGCGAAATTGGTAAAGGTTGACACCTCTGACCCGCTCTTTGACGGGATCAGCCCCGGGACCCAGGTCTGGATGTCACACGGCGATACCATAATGCGAGTCCCGGAGGGATATATTATCACAGGATCGACAGAAGACGTGAGAGTGGCAGCATTCAGGATAGCGGGTGAAAATACCTGGGGAATACAGTTTCACCCGGAGGTATATCATACCACTGAAGGAACTGCGATGTTGCGTAATTTTGTAAGAGTCATATGTGCCTGCAATGCAGACTGGACACCAGGGTCATTTGTGGAAATGACTGTTAATTCCCTTAGGGAGCAGCTTGGCGATGACAGGGTGGTCCTCGGCCTGTCAGGTGGTGTGGACTCATCGGTTGCGGCGTTGCTGCTTGACAGGGCTATAGGCGACAGGCTCACGTCGATCTTTGTTGACAACGGTCTGCTGCGTAAAGATGAATATGAGTCAGTGCTTGACACCTACAGACGGATGGGTCTGAATGTAAGGGGTGTTGACGCATCGGCTGAGTTTGTGGAAGGACTGCGCGGCGTGGATGACCCGGAGACCAAACGGAAGATCATTGGCCGCATTTTCATTGAGGTTTTTGACCGTGAGGCTCACAAGGTTCAGAATGTCAAATGGCTTGCCCAGGGTACAATCTATCCTGATGTCATAGAGTCAGTCTCTGTAAACGGCCCTTCAGCAACCATCAAGTCGCATCACAATGTTGGCGGACTGCCTGAGAAGATGCATCTGAAGGTAGTTGAGCCCCTGCGTTTGCTGTTCAAGGATGAGGTGAGGAGGGTAGGCAATGCGATGGGCATGCCCGCCGAGATACTTGGCAGACATCCATTCCCGGGCCCCGGGCTGGCAATAAGGATAGTCGGGGAGGTTACCCCGTCCAAGCTGGAGACGCTTCGCGATGCCGACGAGATATTTATTTCAGGTCTGAAGAAAAACGGATTCTATGATAAGGTCTGGCAGGCAGCCGTCATTCTGCTGCCTGTGCAGTCAGTGGGTGTAATGGGTGATGAGCGCACCTATGAGAATGCCGTTGTTCTGAGGGCAGTCACATCAACTGACGGCATGACAGCCGACTGGAGCCATCTGCCCCATGAATTCCTGGCAGAGGTTTCAAATCAGATCATAAACAGGGTCAAGGGAGTAAACAGGGTGGTTTACGATATCAGTTCCAAACCCCCCTCTACAATTGAATGGGAATGAACTCCTGATCCGGGAACCGGGGCGGAAGCCTGCGGATCCCCGTGAAAGGCCCGTTACGCCGCCGAAACATTGGGAACGGAATTTGCAGTGAAGTCAAGAGAAAAAACGGAAATGACAAAGAAACTTATAGTAACAGTAATTGCCGCCCTGCTGATGCAGTGCACTTCTCTCAGGTCGCAGGGGCTCACCCAGGAGACATTCAAGCTGGGAAAAACTCTTGCCCTGCTGGAGGCAATATATGTTGACAGCGTCAACATTTCAGCCCTGACCGAGCAGATGATAATAAGCACTCTCCGTAACCTTGATCCTCACTCGGTATACATACCTGCAAAGGATGTACAGGAAGAGAATGAACCGCTCCAGGGCAATTTTGAAGGGATTGGAATTCAGTTCAACCTCCTCAATGATACAATTATAATTATCTCACCCATCCCCGGAGGACCGTCGGAAAAGGTTGGCATCATGGCCGGCGACAGGATAATATCCATTGCCGGTGAGAAGGTTACCGGAGTGGGAATGACCACCACCGGGGTGCAGAAGAGGCTCAGGGGACCGAAGGGAACGAAGGTTGATGTGCTGATCTTCAGGAAAGGAGAGAAGGAACTGCTCGATTTTATGATCACCCGTGACAAGATCCCGGTTAACAGTCTCGATGCGGCATATATGGTGACTGGAAATGTGGGGTACATCAAGCTCAGCCGTTTCTCAGAGCAGACTGCCGTTGAGTTTTCGCAGGCAGTTGAGAAGCTGAGAACGGGAAACATGGAGCACCTGGTGATAGATCTCCGGGGTAACTCGGGAGGTTATATGGTCCCTGCGGTTCAGATAGCCGATGAGCTTCTTTCGGGGGAAGAACTGATCGTATATCTCGAGGGACTGCATACATCGAGGCAGGAATACCAGAGTGCCCCGTCAGGAGAGCTTACAAGGGCACGTGTTGCCGTACTGCTTGACGAGGGCTCTGCCTCAGCCAGTGAGATACTGGCAGGTGCGGTGCAGGACTGGGACCGGGGTGTGATTATCGGGCGCCGCAGTTTCGGCAAGGGTCTTGTTCAGAACAGGTTCCCGCTTCCTGACGGTTCGGAGATCAGGCTCACCATTGCAAGATACTATACACCTTCGGGTCGCTCCATCCAGACTCCGTATGACGAGGGTTTCGACAAGTATTTCCAGACATTCTACAGCAGGTATTTCAGCGGAGAGCTGATCCATCCTGACAGCCTTAACCTGCCTGACTCGCTCAAGGCCTTCACCATCAGGAACAAACGGGTGGTCTATGGCGGAGGAGGCATCAGTCCGGATATCTTCATACCTATTGATACTACTTATTATTCCGATTATTACCGCGACCTTATCAGGACCTCAGCTCTCACGAACTACATGCTTTCATACACTGACCGCAACCGGTCACAGCTTACCCGGAGGTACAGGAGCTTTGATGCATTCAGCAGGGAGTATGAGATTGACGCTGCAGCCATTGAAGGGCTGAAGGCGGCAGGGGAGAAGAACGGCGTCAGGTTTGACCAGAAGCAGTATGATGTATCCGCCCCCGAGATAAAATCGGTGATGAAGGCTCTAGTAGCCCGCGACATCTGGGATATGAATGAGTATTTCAGGGTTATCAATGAGAATGATCCGGCAATCAGCAAGGCGCTTGAAGTGCTGAATGATTCCCGGTTTTACGAGACGCTTCTCGGATATCGTAAACCACAGTGATGAAGCTTCTTGCAAAGACTCACTATGGCCTTGAGCAGGTTCTGGCCGAAGAACTGAAGAGCCTTGGCGCTGCCGGTGTCACCGTGCTCAACAGGGCTGTTGCCTTTGAAGGGTCAAAGCTGCTGTTGTACACCGTCAATTACCGCAGTCGTCTTGCGCTGTCGGTGCTCATGCCTGTATCATCGTTCGGTATTTCCGGCCAGAAAGACCTGTACAACGGGGCGGTAGCCGTTGAGTGGGACCGTTACCTGGACCCCGGCAAAACGTTCGCAGTGACGGCAGTTGTCAATTCTCCCCATTTTCCCCACACGGGATATGCAGCCCTGGTGGTGAAGGATGCCATAGCCGATTTCTTCCGCAGGCTGACACTCGGGAGGCCGTCGGTGGACGCGAAGGACCCTGACCTGCTGGTAAACGTGCACATCAGCAACAACAGGGTGACAATATCACTTGATTCTACGGTGGTTCCTCTTTACAGGAGAGGTTACCGCCAGGGAATGTCGGAGGCTCCGTTGAGCGAGGTGCTTGCCGCGGGGCTGATAGCCCTATCGGGCTGGAAGCCCGGAACGCCTCTCACTGATGGCATGTGCGGATCAGGTACTATAGTTACGGAAGCCGGGTTCATCTCATGCAATATTGCTCCGGGGAAGATGAGGAAAAGTTTCGGTTTCATGAGGTGGAAGGATTATGATGCTGCACTCTACAGGTCAGTCAGGTTCGATGCCGAGAAGCGGGAAATAAAATCACCGGCAGCGATTTTCGGCAGTGACATATCTGCTGATACCTGCGCCATTGCCAGGGCAAACGTCAGGGCAGCAGGCCTGGAGGATACCGTTGAGATAACGGAGCGTGATTTTTTTGCATCACCTCCTCCGGCCAGAAGCGGGACGCTGATTATCAATCCGCCATACGGCCGCCGCCTGGGGACACCGGATATGGATGAATTCTATGGCAGGATCGGTTCCGTGCTCAAACACAGTTACGAGGGTTACACTGCCTGGATCCTGTCGGGTGACATGGTCTCGCTCAAGAAGGTAGCGCTTAAGCCTTTTCGCAAGTTTGACCTTCTCAACGGCGATATTGAGTGCCGTTTCCAGGGCTATGAACTCTACGGAGGAACCAGGAAAAACAGAGATGTTTCCGGCGCCTGAGACAGGTTTTGTTACCACCGTTGCAACCAAATTCAAAAAAAGGTTGTCATATCCAAAATAATAAGACGGTATGTTGGCTTTTGTCAACAATAATCTATTTTTGTTACTCGTTCTAGCTTTGGATACTTGCACAGAGGCCCGATGAGCTTTGACCTTGAAAATCTTGTGAGCGACCTTGACATCAGAGGAGCAGTCCTTTATTACAAGGGAAATGTTGATTCGGACACGATAACGAAGGCATTGGACCTTGTGGAGAAAAAGCTGTTTGCGACGCGTGAAGCCCCCAGGCTGAGAAAGAAGGTTTACAATGTGCTTGTTGAGAGCCTTCAGAACCTCTACCATCACTCAGACAAGGTGCCGAGAGGTTACCATGCTGCCAGGCCTGACAGGTTCGGGCTGGTGGTGATGGAGAAAATCGGCAGGGGTTATCGCATCACAACGTGCAATTTTGTCGCCGCTGTGAGAGTTAAAGAGCTTGAGGAGAAGCTGACCCGGATTAACCGTTCTACTCCTGAAGAGATTAAGGAACAGTACAAGGATATCCTTAACCACCAGGAGATAACGGAGAAGGGGCTTGGCGGACTGGGGTTGCTTGACATAGCCAGGAAGACAGGCCATCGCATTGATTTCAGGTTCAAGAAATACGATAACCTGAATACTGCCTTCCGGCTCACTGCAGTGGTGGCACAGGTATAGATAGACTAACAAAAAACAGATAGTTATGGAACCGATCATTATTGAAGGAACACCGAAGACACCGTCGATAAAATTTGATACACAGGATGGTGTATTTGAAATAAAAGGGAGGTCAATACCCGAGAACTCGGTGGAATTCTACAAGCCGCTGAATGAGTGGCTCGACCAGTACATGCAGACTCCGCTTGACAAGACCGTGGTCAACATCCGCCTTGAATATTTCAATACCAGCTCCTCAAAGTGCATACTTGACGTCTTCAAGCGCCTGGAAGCCATTCACAGGTCAAAGCATGACGTGGAAATCAACTGGTTCTATGAGGAGGACGATGAGGATATGCTGGAGGCAGGCGAGGACTATGATTCCATCATCAAGGTGCCTTTTAAGATGATTGAGATAGTCGAGTAATTCCGCTTCGGCACAGCGTCAGATCGGTTACGATAGTGAAAGGGGGTATCTGTCTTCAGGCAGATACCCCCTTATAATATTACCTTCAGCCTCTTTCCCGCTTCGCGCGCATCACCCTGATGAACTTCTCCGAAGAATCCAGGATGCGGTGCAGAACCCTGAAATAGAGAAGGATGTAAAGACAGAGGGTCATGAACCATATGACTGCCGTATTGACTGCCAGCGTGCCGGCAAAGAGCCCGAATACCTGTTTCTGCGGTGCATAGAAGTGCGCCTTCACCAGCGGGTGCGCCGGATCGTAGAAAATCTGGTCATAGTTCTGGTAGAGCCTGTCACGGTAGCGCTTTATCTTGTCCTTTTCATTGTCGTTCCTGACAAATTCCTCGAGAGATTCATTGGTGTGCTGTTTCTTCATCAGGATAAAGGCCTCCCTGTCAGCCTGTTCATAGGCCATGATGGCCCGGTCACGCGCTTCGACAGCGTTCCTTGACACTTCGATATAATAACGCCTGACTCTCTCTATATAATCCCGTGCCGCAGCAAGTGCCTCAGTGGTGATGGCATCCGGGTTCAGGATGCGCAGGTCAAACGGTACGGCTGTGGTAAAGCCCAGCTCCTCCTCAATCTCGTTCCTGATAAGCATCATGTCATTTCCTGACGATTCATCAAGCCTCTCTCTCTCGAGGTTGCTCTCCAGCCTGGAGATGATGCTTTTCATCTCATTATACCAGATGTCTTTCCTGAACTTGGCGGTACTGATGGCCTTGTCATAACCGTAGAACTGCTTTTCAAACCTGTTGTTTATGAACTGGTCTACGGCCAGCGCCTCGTAACCCCACCTGGCTGCAATGATCTCACCGTAAACCGGGATCGAGACGGGTGACGAGATGGTGGGATTAAGCTTGTCATACTTTACAATTATGCCGCTAAGAATGATCTGAGGTATGACGAGGAACGGTATCAGGATATAAATCGTGACAACCGTCTTGAAACTGTCAGAGATCAGCAGTCCCATCATGTTTGACGTTGCCCAGCATGAGAAGAGCACAAGCCAGTATTCGAACCACATGCCGCGGATGCCGAATATTGAGTTTCCAACGGCAACGAATGATGCGGCCTGGATTGCCGAGATCAGGAACTGAACGCCAATTTTTGACAGCAGGTAGCTGTTCCAGCTGAGATTGAGGAACGCCTCCCGCTTGAGGATCTTCCTGTCCTTGATGATCTCCTCCGCACTGACTGTCAGTCCCATGAATATTGCCACAATCACCGACATGAAGATATAAACCGGGAGGTTGTCATTCTGAATCAGGGTATAGGCGGGCTTACTTACGCTTTCATCAAAATATCGAATGATAAATGCCAGGAACAGAGCCAGTACCGGCGCTTCGAGAAGGGTAATGATCAGGTATTGTGAGTCGGAGAGTTTGGCAAGAATGTCGCGTTTGACAAACACTGCCAGCTGTTTGAGCCTGCCCGGTGTACGAAGTGTTATCTCAGGTATGCCGTTGCCGGACCTGGGATGCGGCGGACGCTCCTCACGGCGGGAATTGAAATAGGAACTCCATTCGGCAGGGGATACCTTCCTCGTCATCGTCGGCCTCCCGAACTCGTCAAGCACCTTTGACTCCACGATGCTGAAGATCTGTTCCGGGTTGACATTCCCGCATGCATGACACTCACTGTCATTGTATCGCGGAAGATGGACCCTGTCCTTGAAGTAGTCAATGGCCCTTACCGGGATGCCGTAATAGACCATGTATCCGCCAGAGTCAAGGAAGATGAGCCTGTCAAACATCTTGAAGATGTCTGAGGAGGGCTGGTGGATTACGACGAATATAAGCTTACCCTTGAGTTTCAGGTCATTGAGAAGGTCAAGGATATTCTCTGAATCGAGCGACGAGAGTCCTGATGTGGGCTCGTCAAGGAACATAATGGCAGGTTCCCTGATCAGCTCGAGTGAAATGTTGAGCCGTTTGCGCTGACCTCCTGAGATTTTCTTGTTGAGCGGGGTTCCCACCTTCATGTCCTTAATATCATAAAGGCCAAGGCTGTGCAGCACATCAT
Organism: Bacteroidota bacterium; assembly: GCA_018262715.1. Classification (GTDB taxonomy): domain Bacteria; phylum Bacteroidota; class Bacteroidia; order Bacteroidales; family VadinHA17; genus SR-FBR-E99. The sequence continues at coordinate 145,475 of JADFDS010000040.1, read as the reverse complement.
CCACCTTATGAGTGACAGCCTCATCATCCAGGTTGCCGAAACAGAGCTTTGCATTATAGAACAGGTTATCAAATACAGTCAGCTCTTCAATCAGGAGGTCGTCCTGAGACACAAATCCTATCAGCCCCTTGATCTTATCGGGGTCATTGTGTATGTTGATGCCGTTGATCAGCACCTCGCCCGAGTCGGGCCTGTTGGTGCCGTTAAGGACGCTCAAAAGGGTTGATTTGCCAGCCCCGGATGCTCCCATGATCCCGATAAGCCTTCCTGACTCTTCCGCGAAGCTCATGCGGTGCAGGCCTACCTGTCCGCCCTTGAACTTGTATTCAATCTCATTAACCTCGTAGACCACCCGTGAAGCCAGGGCGCTTTCGTCGAGGAATTGCCTTATGACCTCTGAGTAGTAGATTGGTTTGCTGCTCATGAACTTGAGTGAAGCGCCCCTCTCGAAGAGGTACACCCTGTCTTCATGTCTCAGCTGGCCGCTCAGGAGGAGCTCCCCGGTACCGAATGACCTGATGAAGAGCATGTCAGCCTGCGGCAGGTTCAGCACCCTGACCTGGCCCCTGAATGAGTCGTTGACAATGTGGTGGGCCTTCTCATATTGAGTGACCCTGTCACTGTCAATGACAAGTATCTGTGGCGATTCAGGGATCTCATCCTTTGATGACAGAACGAATTGCTGAATCAACTGGTAATCTTCCGGGTTGATATTGAAGCCTTCAGCTGCAGTAATGATGAATTCAAGTTCGGTGTTGCTTACCCCCTTATGGTCAGACCGACAGTATTCGAGCAACTGGACCAGCACGATGATCTTCTGGTTGAGGGTCAGCTGCATCCCGATGTCAAAGCATATCTTGATGATCCTTACAGATATCGATGAGTTCCGGCGGGCTTCCTTGCCCTTCTTCAGTCTCTCCTGGGCCTCGGCATAGTATGCCTCAAAGATCTTCAGGTAAGCCTTAACTCCCTCCTGGTTGAGCTGGGGTCTGAGAAATGCCTCAACCACCCCCCGCCTGTCATTTTCATTGCCCTGTGCGGGGGCAATGATGGCAAAGAGATGCATCAGGGTATTAAGTATCTTCTCATTCATCCCGGAGAGGTTTCAATAACGGCATTTCGGCTCCTGAGTCTTATATAACGGAATGGCACCTTCTATATTATCCCTGGTCTGTCATAATGGCATGAATAAAGCCTCTGCGGCCGATTGGCAAATAAATTGAACATAACAGGGAAAAAGTATGAAACGATGAATTTTGAGAATTTTACAATAAAGGCACAGGAGTCTGTTCAGAAGGCTGTGACCATTGCCTCGGGCAAGGGTCAGCAGGCTATCGAGTGTGGCCATCTGCTTAAAGGAATAATGACTGAGGCTGAGAGCATTGTCTCATATATCATGTCCAAGACCGGGGGGAATTCAGCAGCTTTCGGCAAGGCCGTTGATGCCATCATTGACGGATACTCCAGGGTAAGCGGGGGAGAGCCCTATTTTTCTCCGGATGCCGCAGGGGTATTCAGGCGTGCTGCGGATCATGCCGCAAGGATGCAGGACAGGTTTGTATCCGTTGAGCACCTGCTGCTGGCGCTCTCCGAATCAACCGACAGTGTCTCCCGCCTGATGAAGGATAGCGGCATGGACAAAGCAGCACTGTCAATGGCGATAGCTGATTTGCGCAAGGGCGCGAAGGTGAGCAGCCAGACATCGGAGGAGACATATGATTCGCTGAGCAGGTATGCCATAGATCTGAATGAGCGTGCCAGGGCCGGGAAGCTAGACCCTGTCATAGGCCGCGACGAGGAGGTAAGGAGGGTACTGCAGATACTTTCGCGCAGAACCAAGAACAACCCCATTCTTGTAGGTGAGCCGGGCGTGGGCAAAACCGCCATCGCGGAGGGCATTGCACAAAGGATTGTGCGTGGCGACGTTCCTGAGGACCTGATGCAGAAACGGATATTTTCGCTTGATATGGGAGCACTCATCGCTGGAGCAAAGTACAAGGGTGAGTTCGAGGAAAGACTAAAATCAGTTGTAAATGAAGTTATTGCATCTGACGGCGATGTGATCCTGTTCATCGATGAGATACATACTCTTGTCGGTGCGGGCAAAGGTGAGGGGGCAATGGACGCAGCCAACATCCTCAAGCCGGCGCTTGCCAAAGGAGAGCTTCGCGCCATAGGTGCAACTACGCTGAATGAATACCAGAAGTATTTCGAAACTGACAAAGCCCTTGAGAGACGGTTCCAGGTGGTGATGATAGAAGAGCCTGACAGGGCAGATGCCATCTCCATCCTCAGAGGGCTCAGGGAGAGGTATGAAACGCACCATAAGGTGATCATCAGGGATGAGGCTATAATCTCTGCCGTGGACCTGTCATACCGTTACATCACAGACAGGTTCCTGCCAGACAAGGCCATTGACCTCATTGATGAAGCAGCAGCAAGGCTGAGGCTCGAGATGAACTCGGTGCCTGAGGAGATCGATACCGCAGACAGGCAGATCAGGCAGCTTGAGATAGAACGGGAGGCAGTGAAGCGTGACGGTGACGCAGTCAAGGAGAAGGAGCTCTCAAAGGAGATAGCTGACCTGGCTGCAGGGCGTGATGAGCTCAAGGCACGCTGGCGCGCCGAAAAGGACCTGGTGGAAAATCTGCAGAAAAAGAAACAGGCAGGAGAGGAGCTCCGGTTCGAGGCTGAGAGGGCCGAGAGGGCAGGCGACTACGGAAGGGTTGCCGAGATCCGCTATGGCAAACTGACCGACAATGAAAAGGAGATTGAGAAGCTGAATACCGAGATAGCTGAAAAGCGGAACGCCGGTTCCATGGTACGCGACGATGTGAGGTCAGACGATATTGCCGAGATTGTTTCGAGATGGACAGGAATACCTGTTTCGCGGATGCTTGAGAGTGAAAAGGAAAAGCTCCTGAGACTGGAGGAGGAGCTTCACCACAGGGTTGTGGGTCAGGATGAGGCCATAAGGGCAGTCTCCGACGCTGTGCGCCGTTCAAGAGCAGGGCTGCAGGATGAGAAGAGACCGGTGGGTTCATTCATATTCCTCGGTACCACCGGTGTCGGCAAGACCGAACTGGCCAGGGCGCTGGCTGAATATCTGTTTAACGATGAGAACCTTATGACACGCATTGACATGACCGAATACCAGGAGCGTCACAGCGTTTCAAGGCTTATCGGGGCGCCTCCGGGATACATCGGTTACGACGAGGGTGGCCAGCTCACGGAAGCCATAAGGCACAAGCCGTATTCTGTGGTGCTCCTTGATGAGATCGAGAAGGCCCACCCGGATGTGTTCAACATACTTCTCCAGGTGCTTGATGACGGCAGGCTGACAGACAACAAGGGAAGGACTGTAAACTTCCGTAACACGATAATTATCATGACATCCAACCTTGGTTCATCGCTTATCCGTGAGAGCATTGAGGACAGCAGCGGTGCAATGACAGAGGAGAAGGCTGAGGCGCTCAGGGCCGATCTGGTGCAGATGCTTCGCACAACCCTCAGGCCGGAGTTTGTTAACCGGGTGGATGAGATAGTGATGTTCAGACCCCTGACCCTCATGCAGATAAGGGAGATAGTAAAGATGCAGTTCGGCCGTGTGGCTCAGATGCTGGAGGAGAAGGGCATAAGCAGTGAACTTACGGAGAAGGCTGTGGCCTGGCTGGCAGACAGGGGCTTTGATCCGCTGTTCGGGGCGCGGCCCGTGAAACGGCTTATTCAAAAGGAAATAGTCAATGAGCTCTCCAAAAAGATCATTGCCGGGACCATCGATAAAAGCAGAAAAGTAAGGATAGACGTGCAGTCAGGCGGGCTGGTAATCACAAACGCCTAATAGGGCGAACTCTGACGGTAGCTTTCCAGGCAGGTCTCGCGGTCAGGATAAATATCCAGCGAATGGTGCAACTGGAGCATCTCGAAGAGCTCCCGTGCTCCCGGGGTGAGTGAGCAGAGCCTGTAAGTGCAGTAATTTGACCGTGCCACCCTGAGAAGGTAGAGAAACATGGCAAAGGCTGTGCTGTCAAGATAGCTCACACCTTCCATGTCTATGACAACTTTGGTATACGGAGTCTCAAACAGTTTCAGGATAACGGGCCTGATTACATCCACGTTGAGAGCATTGATACGGTCGGTCCTGAAACTCAGGATCTCAATCCCGTCTGTCCTGTCGGTAACCACCATAAACAATCACCTGTTTTTGGTGAGGTAGTCTTCCACCTCGGTCATGACTGTACTTGTATCGGCTTCAAACCTGGAGATGAACCCGGTGTATTTCTCCTTCTGATCCCCGGCTTTTGCCAGCAATTCAAACTCCTTGAGCATTTTGGCGGTTTCATCCATGCCAAGGACCGTCACCGATCCTTTCGCCTTGTGAGCGAGCAGACCGAGTTCATAATACTTCTCCTGGCCGAGCAGGCTCCTCATGCCGGTAAGGAACTCCGGTACCTGGCTGCCGAATATCCCGGCAATCTCGCTCATGGTCTCCATATCACCTCCCGTGATACTCAGCAGGTATTCGGGTTTGAATATTCTGTATTCCATTTCTCCGCTGTTTTGAGATTACAAATATAGTCATTATGCAACCATCACAGCATGGGTAACGACCTAAAGAACCGGTGGCAAAAATGATTTATGGCAGCTTTTTATCGTCCGGAAATGCCTACTTTTGCTATGAAACCAAAAGCTTAATCATATGAAAAATACTCCCTTTCTAAAGTATCATGAGGCCCTCGGTGCCAGGATCATTCCTTTTGCAGGCTACAATATGCCTGTTGAATATGCGGGGATTACGGAAGAGCATCTCACGGTACGTTCCGGGGTTGGTGTATTTGATGTTTCGCATATGGGTGAATTCTGGGTTAACGGTCCGCGTGCTCTGGATTTCCTTCAGCATATCACCTCCAATGATGTTTCCGCCCTGACTGACGGCAAGGTACAGTATACCTGTTTCCCGAACGGCAGGGGAGGCATTGTGGATGATCTTCTCGTTTATCGCTTCAGCGCAGAGAAGTATCTGCTTGTGGTCAATGCGGCAAACATTGAGAAGGACTGGGAATGGTGCGTTAAGCATGCAGCCGCTTTCGGAATCACGGCAGGCCCGGGCGGGCAGCTTAACAACGCCTCGGACGGAACTGCCCAGCTTGCAGTGCAGGGTCCGCTGGCGCTCAAAGCCATGCAGAAGCTGACCGGTGAACCTGTCACCGACATGGAATATTACACCTTCAAGGTGCTGAAGTTTGCGGGAATAGATGATGTTATCTTCTCAACTACAGGATATACCGGCTCAGGCGGATGCGAGATCTATATCAGGAATGCCGATGCCCCCCGTCTCTGGGAAGAGGTTTTCAGGGCAGGTGAAGAGTATGGGATTAAGCCTATCGGCCTTGGCGCCAGGGATACTCTTCGTCTAGAGATGGGATTCTGCCTTTACGGAAATGATATCAATGACACCACTACGCCAATAGAAGCCGGTCTGGGATGGATTACAAAGTTTGTTCCGGGCAAGGATTTCATTGACAGGGATCTCCTCCTGAAACAGAAGGAAGAAGGAACCGATAGACGTCTCAAGGGTTTTGTCATGATTGACAAGGGGATTCCCAGGCAGCATTATGAGGTGGTTGATGCACAGGGCAACCTGATAGGAGAGGTCACCTCTGGAACCATGGCCCCCTCACTGAAGCAGGGGATAGGCCTGGCATACCTGAACAAGGGCTTCTGGAAGAATGACACTGAGATATTCATCCGTGTCAGGGGGAGGGACCTTAAGGCAAAGGTCACAGCCTTACCATTCTACAAACAGTGAATTTCACCAGGGAATGTTGAGCCCATGACACAGAACAGCCTGGAAATATGTTTTACCCCCGCAGCCTTTGACGCTCATGCTGACAGCGAGGCTGTGGTGGTCATAATAGATGTGCTCCGGGCTACAAGTTCCATCTGCACGGCATTCGCCAACGGAGTCACGGAGATAATTCCGGTTGAGACAGTTGAAGAAGCCAGGGCAATGAAAGCCCGGGGCCACCTGGTTGCCGCCGAGCGCGATGGTTACGTGCTTGACTTCGCCGATTTCGGCAACTCTCCGTTCAACTTCACTCCTGAAAAGGTGAAGGGCAGGAGCGTTGTCTACAGCACCACCAACGGCACCGGGATCATGAAACGTGCTTCTGTTTGCCATGACGTGGTCATAGGTTCATGGCTCAACATGTCTGCCCTCTGTGACTGGGTTGCGGAACAGGGTCGTAAAGTGGTGATTGTGTGCGCCGGATGGAAGAAACGCTTCAGCCTCGAGGATGCGGTATGTGCAGGGGCTCTGGCCGCGAGGCTCCTGGAAAGCGGGAAATTCTGCACTGTATGTGATTCCGTGCATGCCGCCACCGACCTATGGAGCATGGCAAAGACCGACCTCCTGGGATATATGGAGAAGGCAGCCCAGAGATCGAGGCTCAGAGACAAGGGACTGGATGATTGTATTCCTTATTGTCATACATTTGATGTAACAGAGGTGATACCGGTGCTCCGGGGGGACAGGCTGACTGCCCTCTGAGCATTGCTTTTGCCGCAGCCGGTAACAGCCGGCGGCAGAAACAGACGCGAAAAACTACTAAAACAAATAAATAATCAGGAAATGAAAAAACACAATTTCTACGCAGGACCTTCAATCATGCCCCAGTACACAAATGAAAAGGTGATTGAAGCTATCAGGGATTTTGCAGGAACCGGACTTTCCATCATGGAGGTCTCTCACCGCAGCAAGGAGTTCGAGGCTGTCATGGAGAGTGCAGTCAGTCACATAAAGGAGTTGCTTGACATTCCTGCGGGTTATTCCGTCATCTTCCTCGGAGGAGGCGCGAGCCTGCAGTTTGCCATGCTTCCGATGAACATGCTCGAGAAGAAGGCTGCCTACATAAATACCGGTGAGTGGGCAGGCAAAGCACTCAAGGAAGCCAGACTTTTCGGTGAGGTTGTCGAGGTGGCATCGTCAAAAGACCGCAATTTCAATTACATACCCAGGAATTTTGACATTCCCTCGGACGTTGACTATTTTCACATTACCACCAATAACACCATTTTCGGAACGCAGTGGAAAAAGGATCCGGATGTGAAGGTGCCACTTGTGGCTGACATGTCATCGGATATCTTCAGCCGTCCGGTTGATGTCTCCAAATATTCCATCATATATGGCGGCGCCCAGAAGAACCTTGCACCGGCCGGCGTCACCTTCGTCATAATCAAGGATTCGGCTCTTGGCAAGGTTACCCGCCCGATACCCACGATGCTGAACTACAAGACCCATATCGACAAGGGTTCTATGTTCAACACACCTCCGGTACTTCCTGTCTTTGCAGCTCTGAAGACCCTCGAGTGGCTGAAGCAGAAGGGCGGATTGGCAGCTATGGCTAAGATCAACCAGGAAAAGGCAGCATTGCTCTATGATGAGATCGAGCGCAACAAACTGTTCCAGGTAACCGTGCCCGATCCTGAGGACAGGTCGCTGATGAACGTCTGTTTCGTCATGTCAGACAGCTACAAGGAGCTCGAGAAGGAGTTCGGCGATTTCGCCAAGTCGAAAGGCATGGTGGGCATAGCCGGTCACCGCTCTGTGGGAGGCTTCCGTGCTTCTCTCTACAATGCTCTCCCGATTGAGAGTGTAAGGGCGCTGGTAGAATGCATGAAGGAATTTGCAAACAAATACTAAAAAGAACAGGAGGACGACATGAAGATTCTTGTAGCAACTGACAAACCATTTGCCCCCGTTGCGGTAACAATGATCCGTGAGGTGACGGAGAAGGCTGGGCACACACTTGCCCTCCTTGAGAAATATAAGACCCCTCAGGAGCTTCATGCAGCGGTAGCTGACGCCGATGCAATGATAGTCCGCTCTGATATTATTGATGCAGCGGTTATTGCCGCTGCCCCAAAACTGAAGATAGTTGTCAGGGCCGGAGCCGGTTATGACAATCTTGACCTCAATGCCTGCACGGCAGCCAACGTGGTTGCAATGAACACTCCCGGACAGAATTCAAATGCTGTTGCCGAGCTTGCATTCGGGATGATGGTCTATGGCGCACGCGGTGGCTTCGACGGCAAGTCGGGCTCCGAACTGATGGGCAAGACCCTCGGCCTGCATGCCTTCGGGGCTGTGGGCAGGTGTATGGCCCGCATTGCGTCAGGATTCGGGATGAAGGTTTGCGCCTTTGACCCGTTTGTTGACAGCAAGGTTATTGAGGAAGCCGGCGTTACCCCGGTGGCCACCATGGAGGCTCTTTATTCCGGCTGCCAGTATGTTTCATTGCATATTCCTGCCAATGAAAAGACAAAGGGTTCCATAGGAGAAAGGCTTCTGTCGCTGATGCCCCAGGGAGCAGTGCTGGTTAATACCGCTCGCAAGGAGGTCATCAATGAGGCAGAGCTGGTTGCCGTGATGGAAAAGAGAAGCGACCTGAAGTATCTTTCCGATGTAGCCCCTGACAATGCAGAACTGTTCGCACAGAAGTTTGCCAGCCGCTTTTTCTTTACACCGAAGAAAATGGGAGCCCAGACAGAAGAGGCAAACATCAATGCCGGAGTGGCTGCTGCACGCCAGATAGTTTCATTCTTTGCAACAGGTGACCAGACTTTCAGAGTTAATAAACCCAAATAGACAGATAAAATTCAGATATGGCTGTTGTTAAACCTTTCCGGGGGCTCAGGCCCCCGGCCAATCTGGCATCGGAGATTGCCTGCCTTCCCTATGACGTGATGAACTCCGAAGAGGCGGCCGTGATGGCCAGCGGTAATGAAAAATCACTGTTACACATCACCAAAGCCGAGATAGACCTTCCCAAAGGCACTGACGTGCACTCGGAGGAGGTATACCAGAAAGCCCTTGAGAACTTCATTTCCTGGCAAAAGAAGGGCTGGCTGATTGGTGACCTCGAGAGGCATTTCTATATCTATGCCCAGACCATGAAAGGGCGTACGCAATACGGCATTGTGGGCGCCGCAGCAGTGACCGATTACCTTTCAGGCATAATCAAAAAGCATGAGCTGACCCGTCCTGACAAGGAGGAAGACAGGATGGTCCACGTCCGGGCGAACAATGCCAACATTGAACCGGTGTTCTTTGCATACCCTGCCGTCAGGGAGCTTGACAAAATTGTTGAAAAGATCGTAAAGAATGAGAGACCCGAGTACGACTTCGTTGCCGAAGATGGTATAGGTCATCACTTCTGGGTAGTATGGGACAGGAAGACCAACGATAAAATTGAGAAGCTTTTTGCAGAGAAGGTTCCTTATATGTATGTTGCTGACGGTCATCACCGTACAGCTGCTGCTGCGCTTGTCGGCAAGGAAAAGAAAGATAAGAATCCGGCCCACCGGGGCGATGAGGAGTACAACTTTTTCATGGCAGTTATTTTCCCGGATGACCAGCTTAAGATCTTCGATTACAACAGGGTGGTGAAGGACCTCAACGGCATGACACCCGCCCGGTTCCTTGAAAAGCTGAAGGAGTCTTTTGACGTCAGGGAGAAGGGAACAAGGACGCACAGGCCGACGAAACTTCACAATTTCGGAATGTATCTCGACGGCAAATGGTACAGCCTGACAGCCAAAAAGGGTATGTATTATGATGAAGATCCCATCGGGGTTCTGGATGTGACTATCCTTACCGAACTGGTGTTGCTGCCTCTGCTTGACATACAGGATCTGAGGCGTTCGAAGCGGATAGATTTCATTGGTGGCATCAGGGGCCTTGGGGAGCTGAAGAAAAGGGTTGACAGCGGTGAGATGAAGGTGGCATTTGCACTATACCCCGTATCCATGAAACAGCTGATTACCATAGCCGACACCGGGAACATCATGCCTCCAAAAACCACATGGTTCGAGCCCAAGCTCAGGAGCGGACTGGTGATTCATAAACTCGACTGATGGTAGTCAGGCGCCATGAATAACATTATTGCAGGAAACATCAGGAAGTTGCTTGATGAGCTGCCTTCAGGCATCAGCGTGGTTGCAGTAACCAAGACCCGGACACCTGAGGAGGCTCTTGAGGCATACAGGGCAGGCCTCCGCATCTTTGGTGAGAACAGGGTGCAGGAGATGATGACAAAAAGGCCCTTGCTTCCTGATGATATCTCATGGCATCTCATAGGTCACCTGCAGTCAAACAAGGTGAAACAGGCTGTTGCAGCAGCCTCTGTGATTGAGTCGGTGGATTCAGTCAGGCTTCTGCGGCTGATCGATGCCGAAGCGCTGGCACAGGGAAAATGTACAGACTGCCTTCTGCAGGTTCATATCGCCACGGAAGAAACCAAATCGGGATTCTCATTGGAGGAGATGGCAGAGACAGACTGGCGTCATGTATCTGACTCGCTTAAGGCAGCACGGATATGCGGACTGATGGGAATGGCAACATTCACGGATGACAGGGAGAAGGTCCGGTCTGAATTCAGGTCTCTTTCCGATCTCTTCAGCAGGATGCGTAAGCAGTATTTCACCGGCAAAAGCCACTTCAGGGAGCTCTCCATGGGAATGTCAGGCGACTGGCGTCTGGCTGTCGGGGAGGGGAGTACCATGATTCGCGTAGGAACACTTATATTTGGAGAACGAATTTTTAAAGCAAGATGAGCACAATCAACACACGTTACCTGGGACTCGACCTCAGCAGTCCCATTATTGTCGGCAGTTCCAATTTCACCTCAAAGGTGGAATCAATCGTTGAGGCCGAGGCGGCCGGAGCCGGTGCAGTTGTCCTGAAATCCCTGTTTGAGGAGCAGATTGTTTCACAGGCCCATTCAATGTCGTCACGTGAATCATACCCCGAAGCAGACGATTACCTTCAGTACTATACCCGCACCAACAGTGTTGATGCTTATCTTGACCTGATAGCCGGGGCGCGGAAGAAAGTGAAGATACCTGTGATAGCAAGCATCAATTGCTTCTCGCCGAAGGGATGGATTGATTTTGCACTTGAGATAGAGAGGGCCGGTGCCAGCGCACTGGAGGTGAATATCTTCTTCATTCCCACTGACAAGCACGAAAACAGCACCGATTCGGAGAAGGTCTATTTCAGGATAATTGACAACCTGAAGAAAAAGCTGAAGATTCCGGTCAGCGTTAAAATCGGCCAGAAGTTTTCAAACATATTGAACTTCGTATGGCAGATGTATAACCACGGAGCGGCGGGGGTGACTATGTTCAATAGGTTCTATGAGCCTGACTTTGATATCAATAACCTTAACATTGTGCCTGCCTCGGTGCTTTCCAATCCCGCTGAACAGCGGTATGTCCTTCGCTGGGTGGGTATGGTCAGTGCCCAGGATATCAAGATTGACATCTCGGCCTCCACGGGTGTATATACAGGTGAGGATGCGATCAAGTACCTGCTGGCAGGGGCCACCACTGTACAGGTCTGCTCTGCCCTCTACAAGAGGGGATTCACCGTTGTGTCAGAGATCAATGAGACTCTGGCCAGGTGGATGAACAACAAGGAGTTCAGAAGCATAAGTGACTTCAGGGGAAAGCTCAACTACAGGAATGTTGATAATCCCTCACTGTTTGAGCGGTCGCAGTTTATGAAGCATTACAGCTCCTACATATAGAAAGCTGTCCTGCAGGTTCCTGCGGCCTTATCCTTTCAGCAATGTGATAAGCTCACCGGCAAGTTTCTGCTTTGGCGTTTCCCATGATTCCTTCTTCTCCTGCAGGGTGATGATTATTCTGGCGCGGTCATTGTGGCTTATTGATGCGGCACAGGTGTCGAGTACCGTGAAGCACTCGAGAGAAGTCATATAATCACCTGAAACAAAATGTTCGGCAAGTGGCACAGCAAACGGGGAATAATCGAGTCCTGACTGCCAGCATGATGAGATGAGCATTACCCTGGAATCCGGTTTTCTAACTGCCGAGACCGAGTCAATCACTTCGGCCATGGCCGATTTCTCCTTCATGTCATTGAACAGGCCTGATATTGCGGCCCTGAGGTTATGGTCGCCGGTCTTGTCATAAAACAGTGCAAGCATCTTCAGCGCACCCCCGAAAGGCACTTCGGTGCGGAGCAGCCTGATACGGTCATTAATCTCTCTTCCGGTGCCCTTTTCGAGTATCCTTCCCAGTTCGGCCAGTTTCTTTTCTGATCTTTCCATCCGGTTTGCTTTGGAACAAATTTATGGCTAAATAATAAGTTCATGGCAAATTCGTTTATTAAAAAAGTGTAAATTGGTCTGAAGAAGGCCTGTGAAATCATAAACTACAAATACTATGAACAGTAAGCTTAAGATTCTGCCACTGATTCTGGGCGTAACCGCTCTGGCATTCTGCCTGGCTGCCACCTCATGCAAGGGAAAAACCAGGGGTGAGGCAAACAAGGGCCAGGAGGAGGCCGTCAGTCCTGATGAGCAGACGATGGAGCAGATAAAGAGTGCCGAGAAGGTATTCAATGCGCTGCCCACACCGCTCGAGGTGGCTCAGCTGATAAAGGAGGCAGGGGCGAAGTTCGATGCTACACTGCTGAATCCTGTTGAGAACAAGAGCAACTACACCTCCAGCAAAAGTATGGCGCTGAACCTGGGCACATATGTTTGTGACCTCAGTTTTGCCAGCATGTATGATGAGACTTCATTGCTGGTCAATTATATGGAGGCTGCTGAGGACATGGCCACAGGCCTTGGCATTCTCGACGCCATCGACGAGACCACCATTGAGCGCCTTGAGCAGAATATCAATAACCGCGACGTTATCATGGAGATAGTCTCGGAGACATTCCTCAATTCACAGGCTTATCTTGAGGATGATGAGCAACATGCCGTGGCCGCTACAATTATTGCGGGAGGCTTCATCGAAGGGCTGTACATATCGACCAGCCTGGTTGATATGAAGAACTACAAGGGCAACAAGCTGGTCGGAACAATTGCTGATCAGAAGATGTCAGTTGATGACATGATACGCCTTCTGGAAACCTATACTGACAATACTGCAATACGGGAACTCCTCGGGCCCATACACGAACTGAAGGCCATCTTCGACAGGATTGAAAGGTCAACCACACCCTCAACTGCCCAGTACAATGAAAAGATCGGCATGACGGAGATCACCGGTGCGGCAAAATCGGAGATGAAGCAGGAGGTTTTCCTGGCAATCAAGGATAAGGTGGCAGAGATCAGAAATTCATATGTAAAATAGATACCGATGAGACAGCTTATACAGATTTTACTGGTTACGGTCCTCCTTTCCCTCCTTGTTCCCGGGGAAGCTGCCGCGCAGTGCAAGGGATTTGCCAAATCACTATGCAAGAAGGAACTGGGCGCCTACCTTCATGACGGTAACTACCATGCAGCCGTCCTGGTTGAAGGTGAAGAGGCTGAACTCTATAAGACATTCTACTCCGACCTGGAGTACCGGCTTGCAATTTGTTCGGCTGACGGTATGCCTCCGGTGGAGTTCACAGTTTATGATGCCACCGGTAAAGTGCTCTACAACAATAAGGATCAGGGTCTGGCCAAAACATGGGACTTCAGGCTCGAGGCAAGCCAGCAACTGAAAGTGGTCGTAAAAGTGTCAACCTTCGGTACAAGAGAACAATTGCCGGTCAGCGGTTGCGTGGCAATCATGTTCGGTTTCAAGGCAAAGTAGGATTGCTCAGGTAAATTGACCGGCAGGAGGGGCAGAGAGCTGCGCCCTTCAGGTCAATCTCCTCGGCATAGGTGCTGGAGCGCATCACACAGCTGAGGTTATGGCAGTGGACCAGCCCGAAGGTATGCCCAAGTTCATGTATTACTTCCTTAATGGTTCTTGACAGGAGAATGTCATCATCCTGTTTAAGTCCGTACAGTTCGTTACGAAGACGGAAGACCGAAGCTATGGCTAATTGCCGGCCCAGGATTGCCTGTCCGAAAATGTAGGTAAGTATGGGGATGTAAAGATCAACCCTGAAAAGCCCGATAATTTTGAAATATTCAGAGGTGGTGCAGGCCGGAATCTGGTTCAGCAACCTGTCTCCGTCATACTGTCTTCGGGCCGGATTGTAATAGGGGCTGAGATCAAGGTGGCACTCCTCGGTTATGACCTGACACCTGTATTCATCTTCCACTGCGCCGGAGACCTTTTTCAGGAACCCCCTGTCAAAGGAGCCGCAGGAAAGCAATATGATCTTTTTATCTTCCAATGGGCGGGGATGAGTGACAGTTACTCCTTCTGTCTCAGGTCATATTTTTTAATTTTGTTATAGAGAGTCACCCTGTCAACACTGAGCGCCCTGGCTGAACGGGATATATTCCAGTTGTATTTCAGAAGTATTTGCTCTATGTGCCTCTTTTCCAGTTCGTCAAGACTCTCCACGGAATTTTCGGGTGTTTCTGCCCCCAGCGGAAGGTCCTTGAGCTTAATCTCCCTGCCGTTGCCAATTACGATGGCACGCTCAATCATGTTCTCCAGTTCCCTGACGTTACCCGGAAATTCAAATTTTTCAAGATGTTTCAGCGCTGACGGCTCAATGGTGATGAGATCACGGCTCATTGAAGTGCAGTATTTCCTGATGAAGTGGTTGACCAGCAGCGGAATGTCGTCAGTTCTCTCTCTCAGGGGAGGAATGTCAATGTTGACCACATTAAGCCTGTAGTAGAGGTCCTCACGGAATGTACCGTTTCTGACCATGGCTGCCAGGTCACGGTTGGTTGCACATATGACTCTGAAGTCAGAAGTAATTTCCCTGTTGCCACCTACCCTGACAAAGCTTTTCGTCTCAAGCACACGGAGCAGCTCTATCTGCATCTTCGGGGAGATAGTGGCAATCTCATCGAGGAAGATCGTACCTCCGTCAGCCATCTCGAAGCGTCCTTTCCGGTTGAAGGTGGCGCCTGTGAAAGCGCCTTTCTCGTGTCCGAAAAGCTCGCTTTCAAGCAGGCTTTCGGTCAGGGCTCCGCAATGGACACTTATCATGGGAAAGTATTTTCTGGAGGAGTTGGCATGTATGGCTCTGGCAACCAATTCCTTGCCGGTGCCGCTCTCACCTGTAATAATGACTGAGGCATTTGACTGGGCTACACTCTCTATATGCTGCAATACCCTGACTATTGCTTCACTGTGGCCGATGATGTCATCAACCTCCTCCAGGGTAGTGACCCTTTCCTTAAGCGCCTCATTCTCATTTCTAAGCGCTATCTGACTTGCTGCATTCCGGATGAGGTGCGACAGATCATCAGGATCGAACGGTTTTGTCACATAGTCAAAGGCACCGTCTTTCAGTGCCTGTACCGCTGTCTCAACAGAGGCGAAGGCTGTCATTATTATTACGATAGTCTCGCGGTTCAGCGATCTGATCCTTCTGTGCAGTTCAAGCCCGTCCATTCCCGGCATCTTGATGTCGGCAAGGATTATGTTGAAATTTCTCTCTTCGAGAAGCTGCAGTGCCTTTTTTGCATTCTCGGCGGCTTCCACCTCATAACCGTCCTCAAGAAACCAGTTAAGCAGGGAATCCCTTACAGAGTCCTCGTCGTCAACAATCAGAATTGAAATCTTATCTGCCATACCCGGTGGTTTATTCTGTTTTCAATGGTAAAATAATTGAGATGGTGGTTCCCCTGCCCACTGCCGAATCAACCTCGATCCTGCCGTTGTGGTTCTGCACAATGCCGTGCACTATCGAGAGCCCCAGTCCAATGCCGGATGCATCCTGCTTGGTGGTGAAGAAGGGTTCGAATATGTGGGGTATGTCTTCAGGGGCTATGCCTGACCCGTTGTCGGATATTTCAATCCGAACCGTGGTGCTGTCGCTGTTCCTGGTCCTGATTGAAATCTCCCCGTTTTCGGTAACAGCCTCCGAGGCATTGACCAGGAGGGCGACACAGGCCTGCTTGATCTGGTTTGCGCTGCATCGGACCAGGTCAGCCTTTGCTTCTGTCATAACGGTGAACCTTATATTGGAGATCTTCACGTGATGCAGCATCAGCTCATAGGTGCCTTCCACTATTTCATTCAGATGCCTTTCCTCGAAGTCCTCCTGGTCCTTGCGTGAAAAGTCAAGTAAACCCTTAACAATGTCTCCGCACCTTTTTGTTTCAGTCTCAATAAGCTTCAGCTGGCGAAGGATATTCTGTTTTTTGGCCGCAGTCAGGTCCTGGCTTTCCACCTGTTTGTGCACGAGCTTGGTATAGATCAGGATGCCTGAAAGCGGGTTGTTGATCTCGTGTGCAACAGATGCTGACAGCTTGCCCAGGGACGCGATACGCTCGACATTCATCAGCTCGTTGTGTGCTTCGGAGAGTTCTTCTGACTTTTTCTGAACCTTGTACTCGAGTTGTTTTGACCAGTTTTCAAGTTCTCTCGTTGCATTGTCAATATGGTCGAGCATGTTATTGAAAGCCATGGAGACCATCTTCATGTCATCCAGCAGGTTGGGTTTGATGTCGAGCCTTGTGCTCACCTCACCCTGCGAAACAGCCTCGCTGGCACTGATGATGCCCAGAAGCGGGGCTTTGATCCTCTTCCTGGTGAACCAGATGAGGATCATTACGATAATTCCGGATATGAGCAGAGCCATCAGGAGGAATTGCACGGAAGATTTCCGCAGGGCGCTGTCAAGATCACGGAGGGGCATCCTGATGATGAGAGACCCCAGGACTTCGTCGTCCCTGCTGTGAGCATGGCATGCGGCAGTGTAGCACGAAAGCTCGTTGAGTATGGGCCTGCGTATAAGCATATGCCTCTCTCCGGGTTTGTTGGGGTTCATTGCACAGTCGCTCTTCGCATCAATTATCATGTAGCTCCTCTCATTCCTTGAAAACATCTGTCCGAGGTCAGTATGGCACGAGATGCAGTCGGGGTTGCTATGATTCCGGGCGTCAGCAGCAAATGACGAATAGGCCAGGTTGTCATTCTGGTCATACAGGTTCACGTCATCAATACCGGGCATGGTGTTAATGATGTCAAGAGTACCATGAAGGGTGCTCTTGTCATTCTCCAGCATCGATTTATACAGAGAGCCCTCTACTATAGCACCTACATTATTCCCGTTCTGTTTCAGAACGGTGTTGAAATAGTTGATATAAACCGTGCGGAAAATTGCGCTGAACGATATGAACAATACAACTGCAGCGAGGGTGATTATGGTCACAACCCTGCCGTAAATGGTTGAACTGAATCTGAAATACCTTCGCATCTTTTCTCCCAGGGATTCCCGCGGGCTGTCCGTTTTTCCTCGTTGAGCCATTTTTATCCTAGTTGGGTGCAAAACAAACTAATGTGAACGCCCACGACAGTTGTGGACGATCACATATTGTGTTTAAATTTTCTACAAAATACGAAATTAAAGTATTCAGGACAAGTGAGGCTGCACTTTTCAGGACCTGTTGATGAATCTGATCTGGAACTCTTCCCAGACTTCAGGTCCGAACTCCTCGAGGAAGCCTTCCTTCAGTTCTCCGCCGTCCTGAAGCACCACATGGGCCAGTCTCATGTCGTTTGCACCGGCCACAGTGGCAAGGAAGTCGCGTATGCGGCCGAACTCTTCGCGAAGTTGAACTGCAAATTTGTCTGCGGCAGCCATCAGGCGTGATTCATTGAACCAGTTATCAGGTTCTATGCCGCACATCCATCCTTCCGAGTAGGGCCCGCTGTGAAGCAGGTCAGTATTGTTTGCCAGGGTCTCATTGCGTGAGACCACTGTTCCGCTGACGGGTGAGAGGACGTCAAGCTGCTTGCCTTTCTGAATGAGTGATGCTATCCTTTCGCCCTTGCGTACCTTTTCACCAGTTGCTTTCAGTGTGATTTTTGTCACGATACCGGTTACGTGCTGAAGGAAGTCGTCAATACCGACTGTTACCGTGCCGTTCTTTTCCATGAAGGCCCAGGTGTGGCTTTTGTCGAATAGGATTCCTGCAGGTGTCACAAAGGTTTTAGGGTTGAATGCTTTCAGCGGTTCTTCCTCCAGGAGGCTGATCTTTCCTTTGCCGGCCCTGGTGATGCGATACAACAGGAAGCCGAGGAGTGAGATGGCGGAGATTACTGCCATTACCCATACCAGGATGCTGACGCCTGCCTTGTTTTCGTTGCCTGCCTGCACTATCTCCGTCACAGGTGTCAGCATCTCCCTTCTGATCATTCCTTCACTTCCCGAAAGGGCAGTCAACCCGGAGGTGGCTGCTATCTCCTGGCCGTCAGCCAGAATCCAGCGGATGAAATCAGCAGCGGCTTCGGGTACCATCTGCGAGGCCGTGGCACAGAAGATACTGTTGCAGAGCTCCTTCGGATACTTGCCGATGTATACGCCACGGTTGAAGCTGTTGAAATCTGCATAAAACTGCTCAAAATAGTCTGACTGACCGTTGGAATTGATGTCAATCGGAACTACCATCAGGTTTTCAGCAAAACCGGTACCACCGGGAGCTGTTATGTCAGACAGTTTGCAGAAAACGACAGTGGCAGGCTGATTCCTGAGCAGCGATGCTATCTCAGAGACTGGCAATTCCCGTGCAATGACCTGCGAAGCGTCGATCCCGGCAAATCCTGCCAGATAACCCAGAGCTGCTCCGTCAACAGCAACATTTGTCATTGCAGGGACATTGGCTTCCGTACCCAGAATCTTGCCCCAGGTGACTGTAGGGGAGGAGAGAAGCGCACCAAACTTTTCGGGGGCGATGCCTTTCGACATTATGACCTGGTAGAATGGATTGTCAGTACTCATAACAGGAACTATCACATCACGCGCAACAACCATTTTCCATTCCGATTCGCCGCTGGCTGTCCCTGCGGAGGCACCTTCAAATATCCTGATATCAGCTTTGTTATACTCGTCAACTGGCAGCATCGACACATTCCGGCCGGGATTTTCCACCCTGTAGGCGTCAATCCAGCTCTGAGCCAGGGCTTTAAGCCCCGGTGAGGAAGCTACTGTGACGGCATCGGTGTTTTTGCCGTCCTGCTCCGGCCCTGCATACTGCGAGCCTGATAATCCTGCGCTCAGGCAGGCGAGGCTGATAATAAAGATGATTGACTTTTTCATATAGTTGTATTTTATATTGTCTGTAATAATGTATACCAATAAGCATGCCAAAGCTTGTAATATATTGAGAACCAATAATATAAAGCACTTTGAGGTCTGTATTGTTCCTACAAAGTGTTGATAAATTAAACAGGCAATAATGGCTATTGATATAAAGCACATAGAATCAGTCTGATAAGACAATGTGTAAATAATATACATATGTATAAAAATGCAACACTTTGAAGAATTAACATGTAAGGTCTCAGGACCGGGAGCTTCAATGTAATGATTTGTTCAATAAACTTTTAAACAGTATCAGTTGTTTTAGATGATGATGATGTCAGAGAAGGGCTCAATTTTCTATATTTGTTTTAACTGTTGTTGCAAATGCAAGGATTGAACATTTATGTATTGATCCCGTTGACCGGGGAAGTAATGACTGATGTCTGCGGAAGACTGTAAGCGAAGCTGATGAACAGGGCGGAGAACCAGATAATTGTGATATTCGGAGGCAGGGGAGACCTTGCCATGAGGAAGATTGTTCCTGCTCTGTATGAGCTTTTTATACAGGGACTGATGCCGGAGAGGTTTGCGGTGGTGGCCACAGGAAGGAGCAAGGTTGATGATGAGGTCTACAGAAATGAGGTGAGTAGTGCGCTCACAGGGAAGGCCGGGAAAGAAGGGGGAAAAGGCGATGATGATTTTATGCGGGCTTTCTTCTATACGACTCTTGATCCGTTGGTTCCGGGTGATTACAGGGAGCTTGCAGGGCTTCTTAACAGGTTAAGGTCTGAGATGAAAATTCAGGGCAACACCCTGTTTTATCTCTCCGTTCCGCCAGAGATATATGACGAGATTTCTCCTGGTCTTGCCGGTCAGGGTCTGAACAGTGAGGCCGATGGCTGGAAGCGTCTGATTATCGAAAAGCCTTTCGGGTATGATTATGCCAGCGCGGTGCATCTGAACAGGTTGTTGTTGGAGCACTGGGAAGAGAGCCAGCTTTTCCGCATTGACCATTATCTTGGAAAGGAGACTGTTCAGAACATACTTGTGACCCGCTTTTCCAATGGCATTTTTGAGCCTCTCTGGAACAGGAATTATGTGCATCATGTCGAGATCACATCTTCCGAGAGCCTGGGGGTGGAGAAGAGAGGCTCGTATTACGAAGGCACCGGTGCATTGCGTGACATGGTTCAGAACCATCTGCTGCACCTCGTCGGTTTTATTGCGATGGAGCCCCCGTCATCCATTGACTCAACATCCATAAGGAATGAGCTGGTCAAGGTCTTTGAATCACTCCGGCCCGTCAAGCCGGAAGATGTCAGAAAAATGACCATCAGGGGCCAGTACACCGGGGCGCATGTCAAAGGTGAATGGCTTGGCGGTTACCGGGAAGAGGAGGGTGTCAGCAAGACATCAATGACCGAGACATTTGCAGCGCTGAAATTCTATATTGACAACTGGAGGTGGGGAGGGGTTCCCTTTTACATCAGGACAGGCAAGCGTCTTCCCACCAGGGTGACGGAGGCTGTCATCCATTTCAAGCCAACACCCCATTACCTGTTTTCGGGAGAGAGTGCGTGCGAGGGATGCAACCAGCTGATAATCCGTATTCAGCCTGATGAAGGGATACTGATCAAGTTTGGGATGAAAATCCCGGGAGGAGGATTCAATGTAAGAAACGTGAACATGGATTTCCATTATTCCGATCTTGCCGTGGACCGCATACCTGATGCCTATGAGCGGCTGATCCATGACTGCATGAATGGTGACTCAACGCTTTACACCAGGTCTGATGCCGTACTGGCAGCATGGAAGTTCCTTGATCCGGTGTTGCAGGCATGGAAAGATGATCCTTCCATACCGGTATATGGTTATCCTGCTGGAACCTGGGGACCAGAGACGGCTGATGGCCTGATTGAAGAACCGGAGCTTACATGGCGTTATCCGTGTAAAAATCTTGCAGATGATGGTGTTTATTGTGAATTATAATTAGTTTTATATCAAGATTACTGTTTATTTGTCATGTCACATTCAGTCAGAGTGTTCCCCACCCGTGAGGCACTGGCTCAAAGCATCGCGGCGATGCTGATCAAGGATCTCGATCGTATAGAGCCTGATCACTATTATACAATTGCTCTCTCCGGAGGCTCTACCCCGGAATACATATTCCGTTATCTTTCAGAAAACTATGCAGAACGAATAAGCTGGGAAAAGCTGCTGGTCTTCTGGGTTGACGAGAGATGTGTCTCCCCTGATGACGATGAAAGCAATTACAGGATGGCTTATGAAAGCCTCCTGCAGAACGTCCCGATACCCGATGCTAACATCTTTAGGATCCGTGGCGAGGATGACCCTGTTGCAGAGGCCCGGCAATATTCAGAGCTTGTGACCAGCATGGTGCCGGAATACAGGGGCATCCCGCAGTTTGACCTGATGCTGCTCGGTCTGGGCAGCGATGGTCACATAGCTTCCATCTTTCCTGACAGGCCGGACCTGTTCACTACAGGTCAGCTCTTCGAGGTGGCCGCCAGGCCCGATAAGAAACAAAAGAGAATTACAGCCACGGGCCGGCTGATAAACAATTCATCAAAAATATATTACATTGTTACCGGTAAGGAGAAGGCACCGGTCGTATCACAGGTTCTCGAAGGGAGGAGCGGCTCGGAACTCTATCCGGCAGCCAGGATAAAGCCCGGCTCGGGGCATCTGGTATGGATGCTTGATACCGGAGCTGCCTCACTCCTGAAGGGCTGAAAAATAAACAATATGTAACATTCCGGCTATGATCGCAGGTATTCTCAGAGAAACAGGAGGTGAAAAAAGGGTCGCCCTCCTCCCGGGCGAAACGGCTGCATTGGTCAAACTGGGACTGAAGGTCCTCGTTGAGACCGGCGCCGGCGAAGAAGCCTTTGCTTCTGATGACCAGTACCTTGCTGCCGGCGCTGCCGTGGCAGAAAGGAGCGGGGTGATCAGGGAGTCCGGCCTCCTACTGACAGTCAATCCTCCCGTCAGTGAAGATATCACCCTCTTCAGGGAAGGGCAGATAATCTTTACTGCTCTTGATCCTGTTTCCAACAGGGAGTGGCTTGAGAAAGCACGTACAGGAAAACTTTCTATCATGGCTCTTGACCTGGTGCCACGCATCACCCGGGCACAGTCAATGGACATCCTCTCATCAATGGCAACTGTTTCAGGATACAAAGCCGTGCTTGAGGCAGCTTCCATGCTGCCCAGGTTTTTCCCCATGTTCATGTCCGCTGCCGGCACCATAAAACCTGCCAGGGTGCTCATCCTTGGCGCAGGTGTGGCGGGATTGCAGGCTATTGCAGTGGCGCGCAAGCTGGGTGCAGTGGTGGAGGTCTTTGACGTCAGGTCAGCCGTGAAAGACGAGGTGAAAAGCCTCGGCGGAAAATTTATTGAGGTAGAGGGAGCCAGAGAAGACGCTACGGCAGGAGGGTACGCTGTGGAACAGAGTGAGGAGTTCCGGAAGAAACAACAGGCACTTATTCAGGAGCGTGCTGCTGCTGCCGATGTGATCATTGCTACTGCACAAATACCCGGCAGAAAGGCCCCCGTGCTTGTACTTAAGGAAACAGTCGGGAAAATGAAGCCGGGCTCCGTGATTATCGACCTGGCCGCTTCCTCCGGTGGAAACTGCGAGCTTACTGAGAACGGCAGGACTGTGATAATAAGCGGTGTAACCATCGCAGGGAGATCTGACTACCCATCCATGATGTCAGCCGACGCCAGCAGGATGTTCGGAAACAACCTGGTCAACCTGCTCAGGATCATGACTGACAACAAGGGAGAGGTGAGAATTGATCTCGCCGATGAGATTATAGCCGGTACCGCTGCCGTTCATGACGGCGAATACCGCAGCCAGAGAGTGAAACAGATGCTTGATATCAAACTGACCTGATTATGGAAGGAATACTTGAATTCTTCATGGCCAACAGGGGAACAATCTATATGGTGATCCTCTCGGTCTTTCTTGGAATCGAGGTGATTAGCCACGTCCCGGCCATACTGCATACACCGCTTATGTCCGGGGCAAACGCCATTCATGGTGTAGTCATCATAGGCGCAATCATCGTTATGGGACATGCAGACACAACCGGGGCAATGATACTCGGTTTCCTGGCAGTGGTACTGGGCACACTGAATGTTGTGGGCGGTTTCGTGGTTACTGACAGGATGCTTGAGATGTTCAAAAAGAAAAATTGATACGATATAGACCCTGACCCTGATAAACGATGGCACAATGAACGACGTATCACATTTTTCTGCCGGAATCTCCGTTCTCGAGATCTCATATATACTGGCTTCGGTATTATTCATCCTTGGCCTGAAGATGCTCAGTCATCCACTGTCGGCACGCAGGGGAAACCTTATCGCTGCGGCAGGTATGGGACTGGCCATAGTAGCCACCCTCTTGTTTCACCGGAAGGAAGGTGAACCTATCGGCAACATCGGCTGGATACTTGCCGCCATGGCAGCGGGCACGGTCATCGGATGGATGATAGCAAAAAAGGTGAAAATGACCGCAATGCCGCAGCTGGTTTCCTTCTTTAACGGTATGGGCGGCGCGGCAGCCGCACTGATCTCCTTGATGGAATTCCCGCACGTGAGCCAGGAACTGATGATGAAGTCAGGCATGGCCAACGGCCATGTTCTGGCCATCCTTCTCGGCCTGGTGATCGGAACGGTATCCTGGGCCGGAAGCATGATTGCATTCGGCAAACTCGACGGCCGGATTGGCGACCTGAGGGTCAGGGCCATGAAGTATGTAAACCTTACCATTCTTGCAGCCATTATCGGATTCATTGTCTTTATCATGACCCGTGAAGTGACGGCATCCGCTGAACTGATACACCTTGTGATCATACTGTTCGGTGTTGCAATAATCTATGGTGTGCTGTTTGTCATGCCAATAGGCGGGGCCGATATGCCCGTGGTCATTTCACTTCTTAACAGCTTCACCGGCGTTGCAGCCGCCATGGGCGGATTCCTGTACAACAACCAGGCGATGCTCACCGGCGGTATACTTGTCGGGTCGGCCGGAACCATCCTGACAGTGCTTATGTGCAGGGCAATGAACCGGTCGCTGCTGAACGTCATCATTGGTGTGTTCGGCGGTGGCGGGGCAACCACTGCAACCGCTGCGGGCAGCATAAAGGAGGTGTCGGTTACTGATGCTGCCGTACTGCTGAGCTATTCCAAAAAAGTGGTCATTGTCCCCGGCTACGGTCTGGCAGTGGCACAGGCACAGCATCTGTGCCATGAGCTTGACAAGCTCCTCGACGAAAAGGGGGTGGAGGTGAAATATGCCATTCACCCGGTGGCCGGACGCATGCCCGGTCATATGAACGTACTTCTTGCCGAGGCTGATGTACCGTATGAACAACTGGTCGAGAGTGATGAGATCAACCCCGATATGCCCAACACCGACGTCATCGTAGTCATAGGAGCCAACGATGTTGTCAACCCGGCAGCCGAGGATGATACTTCGAGCCCGATATACGGAATGCCGATTGTCAGGGCCCGCGAAGCAAAAAATATCATCGTAATGAAACGCGGTATGGGGAAGGGTTATGCTGCCATAGACAACATGCTTTTCTTCAATGACAAAACCCGGATGCTCTTTGGTGACGCCAAATCAACACTGCAGGCACTGATCAATGAGGTGAAAGCCCTATAGATCAGTCGGCAGCGTGCTGACTTTTATCTTGAACGTTCCAGAATTACATCAGAAATGTGTCCCCAATACTTCAGATGGAACTTCAGGCTCTTTTTGTCAAGCATTGAGTGCAGGCTGGCAGGGGTGTCATCAGGAGCAAATTTCACCAGGGCACGATCCTCGTACAGGGCTGAGACCTCCGGGTGAAACTGAACGGAGAAGACGTTTGGATACTTTTTATGTGCAATTCCCTCAATTATTTTGCCGTCGTTTGACCTTGCCGTCACATTGAATACCGGCGCCAGCTCATTTATTGCCTGATGATGGCTGCTGTAGACTATTGGCTGCAGCTTGCGTGAAACCTTTACTGTCTTCCCGAAGAACATATTTTCAGTAAACCTCACAGGATGCATGCTTATTCCCATAAAGTCCTTGTCGTCCCTGATGTTCTGCCAGTAATTGCGGTGCAGGTTCTTGCGGTCAATCAGCACATTCGTCTCGGGCTTTGTGCTCTGGTATACCTGCGCGGGGATATCCTGCCACAGGGTTCCTCCGGCTGCAACGTTCATCGACTGCAGGCCTAAGCAGAAGCCGGTAACCATATAGTCCGGATTGTCTTCCAGAATGGGTCTGTAGCTTGAATTTCGTGTACCACCCAACAGGTGAAACAGGAAGCTCACTTCGAAGTAGTGCCTTCCCGGATCGGTGGTCTCCGAATACCAGTTCTCCTGCCCGTAGATGGCCGGGGGTATGTCCTGTCCGCCAAAGAATATGATTCCCACTGAATTGCTGAATATCTTCCGGAAGTCGTCACTGCACGGATTCTGCCTGTAAACCATCTCTTCGGTAAGTGGTGCGTTCACTTCGTGCAGGTGGAAGCGGGTCAGTCCATTGGCGGCAATATACTCAGCAGATTTGCTGAAGTCATATTCCTGGCTGGAGTGATATACCCCGACGAAGTCAACCAGTCCGGGGTCGGTTTTCAGGATGCCATTATCCATCAGGAATGTCACCACGCCAATATTACCTGCGGTGGGATTGACAAGGATGACATACTTTTTATCCTTGCTGAAATCGCCCCTGAAGAAATCCTGTGAAAAGAGAGAGACAGACAGGAAGGCAACGATGATAAGCAGAAAGAACCTTTTCATAGCATAATTATTTAAACACAAATGTAATGTTTATTCGACTGTAATCTTTTCAGAAGGGGAGAGGTACCCGGCCTTCGGGCTGGCGGAGTTGAATTCAGTGATCAGTGCCCATACCCCGGGTATCTGAACTGAAAGGCGGTTCAGCACATCCTCCGGAATTGATGTTCTGCTGAAGGGTACCACCTTCACGTATTCCTGTATCTCGCCTGCCTTGCGGCCGTATTTGTAATCGTAGGTAAATGAGCCGTCATCCCTTAGTTTGACCTGTTTATTGGTCAGGCTGGGGACGCTGATGTAGAATTCGCTTCCTTCGCCGGTACCTTCGTACAGCAGATTCCTGGAAGCAAGGTGTTCATAGAGCTGGTCCGCAACCTCCACGGCAGGGTTGACCAGGATCAGGTCTTCGGCAATAAGCGACCTGTAGATGTACTCACCGTTTTCGCGGTAGTCCCTGAGCCTGCTGAATTCGTTCCGGAAGATCTCCGTGAAGAACGGGTAGTGGGTGCATGCAAGAACAACCGAGCCAAGGGGCAGCGCTCCTTCGGTCTTTCTTATCTTTTCCATAAGTGAGACCACATGGAATGCGATATAGTTTTCCACCGAGTTGATCTGGATATTGCGTGGATTTTCGGCATCACCTTCAAACAGAATGGCCCCGTTGCTGAGGTCAAAATCATACCTTTCCAGGAGTTCCTGATCAATCTTCATGTCGCCGGAGCCGTTTTCCGAGGGTCCCTTGTAATCCGCCCGCGGGGCGGTGGCCTTCATGTCTATGGCATCGGGACTCCCGTCAATTGCCTCGGCAATGCCAATCCCTGCCTGCTGGAATACGGCTATCTTCTCCTCCTGGCCGTCCTCCCTGTTTACCAGCATAATAGCCTGTGGGTATGCGCCTGATTTCACGGTGCCGTCTGTTGCCATCACGGCGACGCTGCCATTCTCGCCGGGGGTGAAATTCCCAAATGCTCCCCTGGCCCCCGCATCTATCACTCCAATAACGCCTATATCAGACCCTGCCTCTCTGAGGAATCTCTTCACCGTGTCCAGTGCGTAGGCAGTGGCCGTGTTGCAGGCAATGACTATTGCCTTTACCGGCTTCTTGTCAGTCTCGGGGGTGGTGGCATTACCCGATCGATAGTACTTGTTTCCCAGCAGGAACTGCACATCCTTCATAACATGCTCAATAAGCAGATCCGTATTGTTCTCGAGCGAGTAGCTTCCGTAGGGCATGTTGGCGAGATCCCCCATGTAGATGTACGATTCAGCTGCAAGTCCATCATGTTGAACGATATCCGCCAGTACCGAGAGTCCTCCCGTTCCCGAGTCAAACACCCCGACGGGAAGGGATTCGTCATTCGAGGGATAACTCCTGAAATTGATATAATAAAAGCTGTTTTTATGATTCAGTATCGCATCCCTGATATTGTCCGGGCTGTTGTTGCACGAGGTGCAGAACAGGCCGATGAGGGAAGCGGCCAGGATTACGGTCTTCATCAGGACTTTTTTCATGGGTGCAGTAACATCACTGGTTTGGTCACTGTGAATTTAGCACCAAATGGGGATAAACGCAATCACTTCTGCTGAAGAAGTATAAAAAGGCAACCCGGGGCAGTTCAGCAATCACATCCGGACAACAATACACAGTTGAATAATCAGCAGAGATTAATAATTCTTTTCTGCCACCATACCCTGTATTCAATAAAACATTATTTTTGTTTCGTCATTTCCCGAAATGAAATGGAGGCTGGAAAGGCAAAAAGTAGAAAATACTATACTGATGATCAGGAAAAGCTGTCAAGGTATGCGAAGGCCCTGTCGCATCCTGCCAGGGTATTCGTGATGGATTTTCTCGCTAACAATCTTGACAGGTGTTGTTACAGTGGTGATATGGCTGAGGAATTGCCGATTGCCAGGTCAACACTTTCTGAGCATCTTAGGGAGTTGAAGAAGGCCGGTCTCATACAGGGCGAGATCAATCCTCCCTATATCAAATACTGTATTAACCGTGAGAAATGGGATGAAGCTAAGGTTCTGCTGAACAGGTTTTTCAAAAGATAAAAAATTTAAAATAACATTTCGACGTTTTACGAAATAAGCGGGATAAAAAAATGGAAATCAAAATTCTGGGCCCCGGGTGCCCCAAATGCAAAACCCTGGAGAAACTGACACGCGAGGTGGTTGAAAAGAGCGGTATTGATGCCAATGTCACAAAAGTGGATGATATTGTTGCGATCATGAATTACGGAGTGATGACGACGCCGGCGCTGGTCATTGACGAAAAGGTTGTGGTGAAGGGAAGGGTACCATCGGCGGAAGAAATACTGAAACTGATAACCACATAATAAAGTACCAATATGAAAAAGTTATTTCCGGTTCTGGCTGTCGTAGTAATAATTACGGCAGCAATAGCAATTTTCGCTTTCAGGGGAAGTGAGTCACAGGTGGCAGGGGATACCTCCGGGATTTCAACAGATAAGGTAGAAGTGATTTATTTTCATCTGACCCGTCGATGTGTTACCTGCCAGGCAGTTGAGAACGTTGCCAGGGATGCCGTGAAAGAGCTCTACCCGGCAGAGGTCGAAAAGGGAACGGTTGTTTTCAGGTCGCTCAACATTGAAGACAAGTCCTCGGAGGCCGACGCTCAAAGAGTAAACGCCACCGGGCAGTGCCTGCTGATTGTCAGCGGAGATACAAGGATTGATCTTACCAGCGAAGGCTTCATGAATGCACGTAACAGTCCGGGAAAACTTAAGGAAGAGATAAAGAAAGCGGTTGATCCGTTGCTTAAGGCATTAACAAGCAGCTGATGGAGATTCTGCAGAAGATACTTGAGAACTCACAGTATTCATTCCTGACGGCGGCAATTCTGGGATTGATGACTGCCATCAGTCCCTGTCCGCTGGCGACCAACATATCGGCTATTGGCTATATCAGTCGTGATCTTGACGACAGGAGGAGGGTCTTCCTCAACGGACTTGTCTACACCCTGGGGCGGGCGATAACCTATGCAGGGATTGCACTTATAATCTTCTTCGGTGCCAGTCAGATGGATATTTCAGGCTGGTTCCAGCGATGGGGAGAGAAAATCCTTGGTCCGGTGCTTATAATTATTGGTTTCTTCATGCTGGATTTCATAAGGTTTAAGTTGCCAGGTTCAGTGGGTTCACTCACGGAAAGAATCGGAGAGAAGGGGCGGAAAAGCTATCTGAACACACTGCTTCTCGGGATACTGTTTGCCGTGGCCTTCTGCCCCTATAGCGGAGTTCTTTATTTCGCAATGCTTATCCCTATGACGGTGGCGAGTGCAGAAGGCCTTTATCTGCCGCTTGTATTTGCAGTCGCAACAGGTATCCCGGTGATCATCTTTGCCTGGCTGCTGGCCTATGCGGTTGGCAATGTCGGCAAGGTTTACAGCCGCCTGAAGACATTTGAGCTGTGGTTCAGGAGGGTTGTGGCTGTACTCTTCATCGGGGTAGGTATCTGGTATGTTTTGTCAGTCTGGTTTTAAATTTTTTAATCATATATTTCGTGATTCTGCGAAATAAAAGTATTTAATCTGAAATGGAGTCAAGGAAGGAGATAAAGATCCTGCTGTGGATCATTGCAGTTTTTATATTTGCGTTTTTCATGCCGATAGGGAGCGTACGTTTCAATACTGCAATTGCAGCGGCTTTCGATCTGGTTAAGTGGTATGCAAGGGAGCATGTTATTCTGTGCCTCCTGCCGGCCTTTTTCATTGCAGGGGTCATTTCGGTTTTTGTCAGTCAGGGCTCGGTTATAAAGTATTTCGGAGCCAATGCGAAAAAATGGCTGGCCTACTCTGTAGCTGCCGTTTCAGGTACTATACTGGCGGTATGCTCATGCACAATACTACCGCTTTTCTCAAGCATTCACAAGCGTGGGGCAGGCCTTGGTCCGGCCATTGCGTTCCTTTACTCTGGGCCGGCTATCAACATACTGGCAATCATACTCACTGCCCGAATTCTAGGTTTTGAGATGGGCGTTGCCCGGGTCATCGGGGCCGTTCTGTTCAGTATTGTGATAGGACTGATAATGTCGGTGATATATCGGAAGGAGGAAATGCAGAAAAAGGAGGATCAGATGCATATTGTTGCTGCTCCGGAGAAGAGACCCATGTGGCAGACGATGACACATTTCTTTACCCTGGTGCTGATCCTTGTATTTGCCAACTGGGGCAGCCCGGCTGCTGATGACACCTCCAGCGCCTGGTATTATATTTTTTCATACAAATGGTATATAACGGGATTTTTCGGCCTGGTTCTGGCATGGTCACTGATAAAAATCCTTAAAATTAAGTGGCAGTGGGTACTCGCTGCTTTGGTAATAACGGTTCTTTCGGTGTTTTTGACCAACTCCTTTATCGAAAGCTCGAAGCTGAAACCGCTGATACCGATGGTAGTGGGTATCGCAGCCCTGAGTGTTATCACCCTTTACGACAAAAGAGACAAGGAGAATCGTGAGTGGACACTCTCCACATGGGGATTTGCCAGGCAGATTATCCCGCTACTGGGAATTGGGGTTGTCATTGCAGGATTCCTGCTTGGATCGACTCATGACGGACAGAGCATCGCCGGCGTCATCCCGAATGAGTGGATCGCGAAGCTTGTGGGAGGTAACTCGGTGTTCTCAAATTTCTTTGCTTCTGTGGTTGGCGCATTTATGTATTTCGCCACTCTGACAGAGGTTCCCATTTTACAGGGACTGATAGCATCCGGAATGGGGAAAGGTCCGGCGTTGGCACTACTGCTGGCCGGACCATCGCTTTCTTTGCCCAATATGCTTGTGATCAAAGATATTATCGGGTTTCAGAAGACTGCCGTATATGTGGGTCTTGTAGTTGTCATGGCGACAATCTCAGGACTGGTTTACGGTGCAATTCTCTGAGGCAACGGATAAGCGAAACAGAGGGTAAGGTATCAGGCAGAATAGCCGGACTTTACTTTTTCTCAGCAACTGAGTGGCATTTTGCCGGGTCGCATTTTGCATCCGGTCCTGTCTTGGTGCAGGCGGTCTTGCAGGCAGCATCACACTTCCCTTCTTTGCATTTTGCCGGATCACAGTTTGCTGAAGCATGCTTCACCTGAGACCCGGGTACCGGAGCTTCGCCGGCGGCCATTTCACAGCTGGCTGCAGAGGGGCATTTTGAACAGTCTTTTACGGATTCCGTTTTGGCTTTCTTTTCCTTCTTCTGGTCATTCTGTGCATTTACAACTGATATCACAACAAACGACAGAATTATGAGAGCTGAGATTCCAGGGATGAATTTCTTCATGACTTTAATAGTTTTTGTTTGCGTCAAAATTAGGCAGACGGATTTTTAATCAGGTTATTCTGTTGTTAAATCGTGTTACCCCGATGTTAAATCTTAATCCTCATCATAAAAACTCCTTATTTTTGAGCTTATGAAAAGATCGCGCGCACAACTGATGATTCTTTTGCTGGCATTGGGCGCCCTTATAGCCCTTACCGCCATACAGTTCTCATGGATCCTGAAAGCGGCCCGCATGCAGGAAGCTCAGTTTAACCACAGCGTTGAGATGGCAATGATGAGAATCGTGGAGACCCTGTCAGGAAACGAAGCAATATGCAGCGAGGTAAACAATTGCCTGAAGCATGGCGGCAATGAGTCGTGCATGCTTGTGATGAAGACAAGGGAGGAGTGGGAAAGCATGAAATCACTGATCAGGAAGGACCTGAACTTCTATGGAATTGGATTGGACTTTGAATTTGATATCGTGAGCTCGGACCTGCCCGCTAACATCCCCCGGCCTAAAAACACCTATTTCAGCAACGGCCTTGAGGAGATGCTTGAAAAATCCGGTTACAGACTCAGCCTCCGCTTTCCCGAGAAACGGGACTTCATCATCGCCCAGATGGGCGATATCTTTATCTTCTCGCTGCTCCTCCTGTTTCTTGTCACAATCTCGTTCATAATCATATATAATTTCTACCGGAGAGAAAAGCTCCTTTCGGAGAGCATTGTCGATTTTGTAAACAATGTTACTCATGAGTTCAAAACTCCGCTGACCAATATATCACTTGCCAACAGTATGCTCTCAAAGAATGAAAAAGTGGAAAGTGATGAGAAACTGTCGTTTTACTCTTCTGTCATCAGAACCGAACAGGCCAAGCTGAATGAGAAGGTGGAGAAGTTGCTTAAGACTGACTTTGCAGTAATTGACAAATCCCAGACCCTGGAGGAGATAAATGCCGGCGCAGCCGTGGAAGATATTGCTGAGACATTCAGGGTACAGATTGAACAAAAAGGCGGAAAACTGGACATCGAAAAGGAGGGCCGCCGGTTCACGGTTACCGGCAACCCGGATCTGTTTTACATTGCCCTCGGGAACCTTGTCGATAATGCAGTCAAATATTCTGGTCAACCACCTGAAATTCTCGTAAAACTGATTTCTAAGGATAACAGGCTGTTGATTGAGATTAATGACAAAGGTCCCGGAATAGCCAGGGAATTCCGGGATAAAGTATTTGAGAAGTATTTCCGTGTTCCTGCGGGCAATACTCATAATGTGGACGGTTTCGGGCTTGGACTTTACCAGGTAAGGGGAATTATTGCGGGAATGAAAGGCAATATTAAAATTTCAAACAGGAAAGAAGGCGGTCTTGCCGTGATGATTGACCTTCCCCTGGCACCGGGAAATGAGTAACAACGTGAAAAACACAAGAATACTCCTTGCCGAGGATGACGTCAACCTTGGATTTTTGCTGGTTGATTTCCTTGAGTCAAACGGTTTTGAAGTGATACTGTATCGTGATGGTCTTTCAGCATTGCAGGGTTTTTCAAGAGCCGGAGCCGACTTTTGTCTGATTGACATCATGCTGCCCGGCATGGATGGTTTCACACTCACATCCGGGATAAAGAAACTTGACAGCAGGATCCCCGTGATAATACTCTCTGCACGTTCACTCAAGGAAGACAAGATCGCGGGTTTTCGCCTGGGAGTCGATGACTATATAACCAAACCGTTCGAAGAGGAGGAACTTCTTTACAGAATTCGTGCTGTGCTCAACAGAACGATCCAATCAGGCCCGGTTGCATTCCAGACATTTGACGTCATCAGCATCGGCCAGTTCTCTTTTGATCCGCAGAACCTTATGCTGACTCATGGCGGCAACACGCAGAGAATGACAATAAAGGAGTGCAAAATACTCAAAATGCTTGCAGTTTCGGTAAACAACATCGTTACACGTGACGAGATTATGATCGGCGTCTGGGGCGAAGCTGATTATTATACCGGACGGAGTCTCGACGTATTCATTTCCAAACTGCGAAGTTATCTTAAGAGAGATCCCTCTGTCCGGATTGTCACCATACCGACACTTGGTTACAAGCTCGAAATTGAGAAAGTCTGATTGATGATTTTGATCCGGATTTGGAGAAATTCTTATTACAAGAATTTCGTAAATATACGAAATGATTATCTTTGATTAGTCAGATCAGGCAAGAGGCAATTGGCTGCAGCGTAAGGCAATGATAAGCAATATACGGACCTTCAGACCTTCAGACCTTCAGACCTTCAGACCTTCAGACCTTCAGACCTTCAGACCTTCAGACCTTCAGACCTTCAGACCTTCAGACCTTCAGACCTTCAGACCTGACAAAATGATATGCACAAAATGAAAATACTGATTCTCTGTACGGGCAACAGTTGCCGCAGCCAGATGGCTCACGGCTTCCTGCAATCATTTGACCACAATCTTCATGTCAGATCCGGGGGTACGGAGCCGGCAGCCAGGATCAATCCTAAGGCAGTTGAGGTGATGGCTGACCTGGGGATTGACATCAGCCATCATTCTCCTCACCTTGTTGATGAATATTTTGATGAGGAGTGGGACTATGTGATCACTGTATGTGATCATGCCAATGAAACCTGTCCGGCATTTTTCGGCATGGTGAAGAACAGACTCCATCTCGGATTTGAGGATCCCTCACATGCCACCGGAACACCGGAGTTCATTCACAGTGAATATATCAGGATACGCGATCAGATTCGTGAGACATTCCTGCAGTTTTATAACGAATACATCAGTAACAAGTCATGAATCCCGCAGAACTGAAACTTATTGTACAGAAAAAGTACGGTAAAATAGCATCGTCGGATGAAGCTTCACAAGACTCCTGCTGCAGTACAACCGGATGTTGCTCAACAGAAAAGATAAGTACCTTCAATGAAAGTTACGATCATCTCGACGGGTATGTTCCTGACGCTGACCTGAGCCTTGGATGCGGTGTGCCGGTTGATTATGCAGATATCCGGCATGGTGACCGTATTCTTGATCTTGGCAGCGGTGCCGGCAATGACTGTTTCGTTGCCAGGGCGCTGACGGGTGAGACAGGTCATGTGACAGGTATTGATTTTACAGAGCAGATGCTGTTAAAGGCAGAAGAGAACAGGAAAAAACTGGGGTACTCAAATGTAGAATTTCTGAGAGGAGACATTGAAGAGATGCCACTACCTGACAACAGCTATGATGTAGTGCTTTCAAACTGTGTACTCAATCTGGTTCCTGATAAACAGAAGGCGTTCAGTGAGATTTTCAGGGTTTTAAAGAGTGGCGGACATTTCAGCGTCTCAGATGTGGTGGTAAAGGGAAATCTGTCAGAAAGGGCGCGATCCGATGCAGAGTTGTATGCCGGATGTGTTTCCGGAGCTTCAACCATGAATCAGTATCTCACGTTTATAAAGAAAGCCGGATTTAATGACATAAACTTCCACAAGCAAAAGAGGATTGAGTTGCCGGAGGGCATTATTGACCCCACGGAAGATCAGGACGACAATGGAGTATACAGCATTACCATATCAGCCATCAAGCCCGGAATCATCAGCTGATCAGCAGCCAAAAACTTGTGCAGTACTTTATAAAATCGCAAATCGCATATCGCAAATCTCAAATTCTGAATATGC
The DNA here is from genome assembly GCA_018262715.1 of Bacteroidota bacterium. Lineage (GTDB taxonomy): Bacteria > Bacteroidota > Bacteroidia > Bacteroidales > VadinHA17 > SR-FBR-E99. The sequence continues at coordinate 110,735 of JADFDS010000040.1, read as the reverse complement.
CTTCAAAAAAACGACTCAAACTGCTTGACCGGTATCTCACCCTGTGGATCATCCTGGCTATGGCGGCCGGAGTGATTATCGGATGGCTGAGCCCTGAGATCGCCGGATTCTGGAACAATCTTTCCAGTGGAACGACCAATATACCAATTGCCATTGGCCTGATAGTGATGATGTATCCGCCTCTGGCCAAGGTGAAATATGAAGAATTAGCGGATGTGTTCAGGAACACCCGCGTGCTCGGTCTGTCACTTGTGCAGAACTGGATAATCGGTCCCGTTCTGATGTTCCTACTGGCCATACTGTTCCTGAGGTTCAACATCGATTATATGTATGGTCTGATACTTATCGGCCTGGCGCGGTGCATAGCCATGGTGATTGTCTGGAATGACCTTGCAAAAGGGGATACTCAGTACGCAGCTGGACTGGTTGCTTTCAACTCCATCTTCCAGGTGCTCTTTTTCTCAGTGTATGCATACTTTTTTATTGCCGTCCTGCCCGGCTGGTTCGGCTTACCGGTGAATGATGCTGTTGAACAGATCACAATCGGTCAGATTGCCAAAAGTGTCTTCATCTACCTTGGTATACCCTTCATTGCAGGATTCCTGACACGCTTCATCCTTATAAGGGTGAAGAATAAGGAGTGGTATCATACAAAGTTCATCCCGAAGATCAGCCCGCTCACCCTGATTGCTTTGCTCTTTACAATTTTCGTAATGTTTTCGCTGAAAGGCGAATATATCGTGAGGATACCACTTGATGTGGTACGGATAGCTATCCCGCTGGTTATCTATTTTGTCATAATGTTCTTTGTCTCCTTCTTCATGAGCAGGAGAGCGGGGGCGAACTATGAACAGACTGCAACACTGTCTTTCACGGCAGCAAGCAACAACTTCGAACTTGCGATAGCCGTAGCAATTGCTGTTTTCGGTATTAATTCCGGCGAAGCCTTTGCTGCGGTGATAGGACCTCTGATAGAGGTGCCGGTGATGATTGCACTGGTGAACGCCGCTCTGAGGTTGAAAACGAAGTATTTCAGGCAGGCAGAGGCCTGACGGCAGGGCGGACTGACATAACTGAGACTTTCCTCCTTAGGAGATCAGAGTCGTAAGATGCAGGCATTGGTGCTGCATCGGCCCGGTTAATAGTTCTTCCGGTAAGGATACTCGAATTACTTCCTGCGAAAGATTCGCGGAATGAATTTCGGAACCTCCTTCTGGTAGGTTGAATATTCCGGGTACTTGCTGCTGCTTATGTTCTCGGTCATGATGGAACTGCCGATGAAGAGCAGCACCAGCAAAACAGGTCCGAGCAGTGTGAAGTTGATCCATTTGCCGGAGGCAGCTACTCCGAAGAAATAAAAGCTGATCCAGATTGCCTGCTCGGAGGCGAAATTCGGATGACGCAAATATTTCCATAAGCCCTCAGTCAGGAAACCCTTATTCAGCGAGTCGCGGTACTCGTGTTCCCCGCCTGAGGCAGATCGCTTCATTGTCTGGAACCTGTACTGCTGGTTGTCGGCAACAGTCTCAGTTATCAGAAAGGTGATCATCAGCGCTGCAGCCAGAATGTCAGTTGCACCCAGGGGACTCTCAGGATGAAGTGCTGCCATGAGGATTGGTGTCGTGAAGAGCAGGATGACAACATTCTGGTAAAGTGAGATGAATAAAAGGTTGAACGCCCCGAACCTGAGTCTGCCTTTAAGTGCGGAGCTTTTCCTGAGAATGCTCCAGCGGTAATCCTCCTCACCTTTCCATGGAATGATATTATATCCTCCCTTGCGGTGGAAGTTATAGGTAAGCCGAAGTCCCCAGAGTGTAACCAGCACAGCCATGATAACCGTTCTGGCGGTGTGGAATGAGCCCACTGTCACCCATGCATAGGCCGGCGGCAGAAGGCTCCAGAGCTTGTCTACCTGGCTGTAGTTGCGGGTTATCTCACTTACAATGAAACAGGTAAGCACTACAATAATCAATATGGTAATCCATAAATTAACCAGACTCAGAAACCCCGGGTCAAAACCTGAAAGTGAATTCAGAATATTCGGAAATACTGAAAGAATGTTCACGGCAGTTCATGTTTTCTTCTCAAATATGGGAATAATCACTCTGGTTTCATCAAGCATTTATTTTTTTTTAACTTTATTGAATCTACTAACCAAGTGTTATTCTAGTTATGACCTGTTTCAATTGTCAGTGTAGCATAGCTGTCAGGTTGATGGTTATTCTGCTAGGTATTTTTACTATCCACACCAAGGCTGAAGGTCAGGGTATGACAAGAAGCAAATGGCATATGATCCCCGGCAAATCAGTATCACCCCAATTGGAGGGCAAGGTTCTTCAGGTACTTTTCGATGGGGTTGCAGATCTTTACTGTCAGACTGACGGTATAACAAATTACTATTACATTACAGACATTGACGGCAGATTGTTTACCATTTCTGTACCGGAGAAGGTTGGCAAGAATGCAACCTGGTCCGGGAGAGAGGGAGTTGTATCTGTCCTTAAAATTGTTATGAATGAAGCTCCGGGCCTGCATAAACGCATTGACTTATGTGAATTTGCCAGACATGATCTGACAGAGCTGATGCAAGACTATCATATTGCAGTCACAGGATCTGAGGAGGGAATTGTATATGAGTTACCGCCGCCGGCGTTAGTGCCACACATCAGTTTATTTGCCGGGTTCAATGTTGATATGTTGAATATCGGCAGTTCAGAGGACTTCGGTCACTTCAAGCTGGATCCTGCTTTATTCCCTTCAGCAGGGATCTCATTCAGAGCCCTCCTCCCCAGGGTTAGTAAAAATTTTTCAATCAGCCTTGACCTGTCTGCCGGGAAACGATACGGTTATGGATTTTACAGCTCCCCTGCGGATATTCCGCCGGCAACTGAGATTGTTAATGAATTTCATATGCATAACTTTCTCCTTTTTTCAGGCCTCCGGTTTATTTACAATTCCGGCAATGGCCGGATAAAGCCTTTTGTCTCAGCAGGATTCTGCGCACGGACTATAATTTCAGACAACTCCAGAATAGATACAGATGTGATTACTCCGCAAGAAATTCTGTCTGATACCTTCAGCGTAACAATAAAGGAGAAGACCAGCATGGGACTGAATGCCTCATCTGGTCTCTCATTTGAGACTTCCGGGAAAGTTATCCTGTCAGCCGGCCTGATTTATTCTGAGTTATTCATTTCCCCGGTTTACGAAAGTTACAGATCATTCGGTCTTGTAATAGGGGCAGATTTCTGATATATGAAGCAGGCAAAAAGAATTACATTGATATCTCTGCTGACCGTCTGTTTATTCCAGGCGTGTCAGAACGAAAAGTTTACTGATAAGGGTATCCCCGAAGTCAGAACTTTAGGCGTCGAGGTCCTGGATGATGGTGTTATATTTCACGGAGAGATTCTTTCTGACGGGGATAAGCAAATTACCGGTCACGGTTTTTACTGGACTAGTGAAAAGAATCCCGCACCCGAAGATATGGAGTATGTAATCCTTGGACCTGTAGAGGGTAAGACTCATTTTTCTGTGACTGTGAACAGTACTATTGTGGAGGATCAGGTTTATACGCTCAGGGCCTTTATAAAGGCGGGTGGAATCACCTCCTTCGGAAATCAAGTTACTTTTACCGGCAAGGGAAGTAAAACACCTGAATTAATATCTGTCACTCCGGCGTCTGCAATGCCAGGTGATACAGTGGTCATAAAAGGAAGGTATTTTACTGGCAATCCTTCAAGTTGTTCAGTCTTCTTTGATGATATTAAAGTGATGGCAGAATCATCAACCACCGAAGAGCTTAAGGTGATAGTCCCATGTTCAATTTACAGTAGTATGAATATCCGGGTGGCTATTGGCGGTATATTATCTTCCATTAGCATTCCATTGCAACTTATCCCGCCAATCATCACCGGCTTTTCTCCTCTATACGGGACATTTGGTGATATTGTAACCATTGCAGGAAGCGGTATGCCATCGGATATTCACTGTATGGAAGTATACTTTAATGGCACCAGGGGTGTGGTGACTGAGGTTGCAAAAACGTCCTGCAAAGTAATGGTGCCCACCGAAAATAATGTTTCACCTGTCACAATCAGAGTTAAGTGTGTAGAAAACATGTCACTGACCGACAAGTTCACCCTTGAGCAGGCAGTGATAACCAATGTCCTTCCTGAAAGAATACTAAGCTCGCATATGATATCCATTTCTGGTGAGAACTTTAATCCCGACCCTCAGATGAACATTGTCGAGATCGGGGGCAGTACTGCGATCGTAACCAATTGTACCGCCACACAAATGACAGTCTCCATACCTTCAGAACTTGAAGAAGGATTTTACCGGGTATCAGTAACCACTATTGCCGGATCGCCGGTAACCTGGGACAAAGAAATTGAGGTTGTCAAGTCAGTCTGGTCGAGGCTGGCGGATTTTCCGGCAAGCGGTCGGGTTGCAGCTGCAGGTTTTGCAGCAGGAGGCAGGATCTACTTCGGAACTGGTTTGGAGCCAAATCTTAAGGATAAAAATGACTTCTGGGAGTTTGATCCTGCGACGTCTGCCTGGACAAGGAAGATGGATTTCCCGGTACTGATTACCTATGCCACAGCCTTCTCAATTGAAGAAACAGGATATTTTACCATGGGCAAACAGGGTTCTGTCTACTACCATATGCTTTACAGATATGATCCTGATGATGATTTATGGACACAAATGCGTTCAAACCCTGTTAATTCCTCGGCTATGGATTCTCCGGGATTTGTAATCAACGGAAAGGCATATGTCCCGGCAGGAGGAGAGATGTATGAGTATGATCCTGCATCTGACCAGTGGACAAAAAAGTCGTACCCTGAAGCTCTCGGATATTTTGGTGGTGGTTCGGCGTTCACAATAAATGGCAAGGGCTACCTTGGGGTTGGATGGGCTCAGGAAAAATCTGCCGATGTAAGTGATTTCTATGAGTATGATCCGGGAACAGACTGGTGGACCAGGAAAGCCAGTTTCCCCGGCACACTAAGGAATAATGCCACATCCTTCTCGCTGCCTAACGGTAAGGGATACATTGCCTTGGGTTATTCAGAAGAGCAGTCAAAATACCTGAATGATGTATGGGAATATGACCCGGTGCTTGACACATGGACAAGAACCGAGGACTTTCCCGGTTCACCCCGATTCGGAGCGAGGGCTGTCGTAGTTGGCTCTGGCGCTTATATCATCGGTGGTTACGGAGGAGTCTATGAGAAGGACATGTGGTTGTTTTCACCACGGGGAAAATAATTCCTGATATCTCCGGTCAGCAATTGAGCTTTTGCTTCAGAAATTTTGCTGTGTACGATTCATCGCACTGCGCCAACTGTTCAGGTGTCCCCTCAAACACAACATACCCGCCCTTCTCTCCTCCCTCGGGACCAAGGTCAATTACCCAATCAGAACATTTGATCACCTCTACGTTATGTTCGATGAGAATCACCGAATGTCCATGCTCAACAAGTGCATTGAGCGACTTCATCAGCTTGCTGATGTCATGGAAGTGGAGGCCTGTGGTGGGCTCATCAAAGATGAAAAGCATCTTTTCGGTGCTCTTTTCCTGGCTGAGGTAGAATGCCAGTTTAACCCTCTGGCTCTCACCGCCCGAGAGGGTTGATGATGACTGTCCCAGCCTGACGTATCCAAGTCCCACGTCAGCAAGCGGTCTTAGTTTCGCGGCAATCCTGTGGCAGGTTTTGTCCTTGCTTTTGCCGAAGAACTCAATAGCCTCCTCGATGGTCATTCCGAGAACATCGTAAATATTTTTCCCGTTGAACCTGACGTCGAGGATATCGCGTTTATAGCGCATCCCCTTGCATGCCTCGCATGTAAGCTCAACATCGGCCATGAACTGCATCTCCACTCTGATGATTCCTTCGCCCTGGCACTCCTCGCACCGGCCTCCCTCAGTGTTGAAGGAGAAGTGAGCCGGTTTGAATCCTGCCTGAACAGAGGCCTGCTGCTCGGCAAAAAGCTTGCGGATGTCATCGAAGGCCTTCAGGTAGGTTACCGGGTTTGACCGGCTTGATTTGCCGATGGGGTCCTGGTCTATCAGCTCCACGGCGGTGATGCTGGTGATGTCTCCCTCGAGTGCCGTGAACCGGCCGGCTTTCACACCATTGCCTCCCATCCGTGAGGAGAGCGCGTTGAAGAGGATATCATGAACGAGTGTGCTTTTGCCTGATCCGCTGACTCCGGTCACTGCGGTGATCGTCCGCAGCGGGAACCTGACGTCTATATCCTTAAGGTTATTTTCACGGGCGCCGCGTACAGTTATGTAACTGTGCCATTTACGGCGGATAGCAGGTGTCTCTATACTGAGCGCCCCTGTCATGTAAGCGGCTGTCAGTGAGCTATTTTTCTTCGGGAACCTGACGGTGCCCTGGTAGATAATCTCACCTCCATGGGTGCCGGCAGCAGGTCCCATATCAATAATCTGGTCGGCCGCCCTGATGATCTCCTCCTCGTGTTCCACCACAATGACCGTGTTGCCAAGGTCACGCAGTTCCTTAAGTACATTGACAAGCAACGCGGTGTCACGAGGGTGGAGTCCGATGCTGGGTTCGTCAAGGATATAAAGAGAGCCCACCAGGCTGCTTCCGAGAGAAGTGGCCAGGTTGATGCGTTGCGATTCACCACCCGAGAGGGTGTTGGACAGCCTGTCTAGGGTAAGATAGGAGAGCCCCACATCCACGAGGAATCCCAGCCGTTGCTGTATCTCCTTCAGGAGGCGGCCTGCAATCTCCTTCTCCTCACCGTTGAGTACCAGGTGTCCGAAGAAGCTGTGCGCTTCGCTGATGGGAATGGAGGTGACCTCAGTTACAGACCTGCCGCCAACTTTAACGTAGCCCGCCTCCCTGCGCAGACGCATCCCTCCGCATTCAGGACATGACCGTTTGCCCCGGTAGCGGCTGAGCATGACCCTGTACTGTATCTTGTATTTTTTCTCTTCAAGGTGCTCGAAGAAGCGGTTCAGCCCGAAGAAGTACCTGTTGCCGTTCCATACCAGCGCTTTCTGCTCAGGTGTCAGTTTATACCAGGGCTTATGAATGGGAAAGTCGAATTTGTCGGCACTGTAGATGAGCCTGTCCTTCCACTGCTTCATTATTTCCCCGCGCCAGCAGGCTATGGCATTGTCATAGACAGAGAGATTTTCATCAGGGATGACCAGGCTCTCGTCTATCCCTATTATTTTCCCGTAGCCCTCGCAGACAGGGCATGCTCCCAGCGGAGAGTTGAAGCTGAAGAGATGCTCTGTCGGCTCCTCGAAGGTTATACCGTCTTCCTCGAACCTGTCAGAGAACCTCACCGTCTGGGTCGTCTCCTCATCGGTCACGGTCAGGTTTATTTCGCCTCTTCCCGTCAGGAATGCCGTCTGCACCGAGTCGGCCGCACGACTGAGTTCCTCCGGTGAGTCACCGGCAGCAAACCTGTCAATAATTAGCTCCGCGCTGCGCATCCCCGCCATCAGTTCTGCCGTTCCTGCATCATCAAGTCTTATGACACCCTTTTCGGTGCTGATACGGTTGTATCCCTGCTGGATAAGGAATTTTATATATTCAGCCGGATCTACATTCTCCGGCACTGCAATGGGAGCAGTAAGCACCACCCTTGTTCCGGGAGTCAGAGTGGCAAGGTAATTGACAACGTCATCAACGGTGTGACGCCGCACTTCCCGTCCTGATACCGGAGAAATTGTCCGTCCCACGCGGGCCCAGAGAAGGCGCAGATAGTCGAATATCTCCGTGGAGGTTCCTACGGTTGACCTTGGATTCCTTGTGTTGACTTTTTGTTCGATAGCGATGGCAGGAGGGATGCCGTTTATGAAATCAACGTCGGGTTTGTTCATCCTGCCCAGGAACTGCCGGGCATAGGAGGAGAGGCTTTCCACATACCTGCGCTGACCCTCGGCATATATTGTATCAAATGCCAGTGAAGACTTGCCTGATCCGGAGACGCCGGTGATGACCACAAGGCTGTTTCGTGGTATTGAGAGGGAAATCTCCCTGAGGTTGTGCACACGCGCTCCCTTTATCTCAATATTGCCCTTCATTCTGCCCTGGTTGATAAGTTGGCAAAATTAACAATTTTGAATTTACTATTTTTTGTTTTCTTTGTCTCAGTCAGAAATGAAACAAAACGGAATACCACCCCGTATAAGCCATCAGTTAACAAGAAAAAAACCAACAACGAAACAAAGGAGGACCGCCTATCGTATAACTCTACCCGAAACCAATAATAGAGTTAGATATGAAGAGCAAAATGACCGATTATGAGCTGATTACAAGCTTCATGAACGGTAATGAGAGAAGCATAGAGCTGCTCATCCTCCGACACAAAAGTAAAGTCTATTCCTATATAAGCCTTTACATCCGCAACAGGGACCTGGCCGATGATATTTTCCAGGACACCTTCCTCAAAGTAGTTCAGTCAATACGCTCGGGCCGTTACCAGGACGACGGCAAGTTTATCTCCTGGGTGATGAGGATTGCTCACAACCTTATTATTGATCACTTCAGGCATGAGAAGCAGATGGGGATTGTCCTCAATGATGATTATGAGACTGATCTCTTCAACTCGAAGAGGCTGACAGATGACAATGTTGAGGATGTAATCGTACGTCGCCAGGTTATGCGTGATGTAAGGCGCCTTGTCAACGGGCTCCCCGAGGATCAGCGTGAGGTGGTTATCATGCGTCACTATGCCGGAATGAGCTTCAAGGAGATTGCTGACATGACCGGAGTAAGCATTAACACCGCGCTGGGACGGATGAGATACGCACTTATCAACATGCGCAAGATAATGGTTGAAAAAAATATCACCCTTTCAATCAGCTGATACAATTTTTGATGTAAGGGGGCGTTTTTCTCATATGAGAACAGAGACGCCTATGGATAAGAATTCTACCCTCTTACTTTCATATTTTGAGATCACCAACACCCCGTCAGACCTGATTTCAGATGCTTTCGGCATCGATAATGCCCTGAGCGTTCTGCTTCCTGACATGGATGATACACCGTCTGATGAGGTCATTGCCAGCCTGTTCGAGAAGATCAGGAAGGATAAGGTGAACTAAGAAACTTTCCTCAAATACTTTCAACATTGGTCGGAGAACCGGCAGGCAGGTCCTGTCCGGTTCTTCCAATATCTGACCGGCATCATGATCATTCTTGCATGATTTTTTTACCTTAGCGCCACTCAATTAAAAATTTATGAAAAGATCAATTGTCTATTTCACTGCACTGATGACCCTATTGTGGTCATGCACTTCAAAACAGGAAAAGATGGAAAACAGGATGAGGGCTTTCATTGCCTCCTACGAGACGGCTGTAATTCCCCTATACAAGGAATCAGCTCTCTCTTCATGGGATGCAAATGTCACCGGTACCGACGAGGCATGGGCAAGAAACGAAAAAGCCTCCCTGGCTTATATCAGCTACTTCACTGATAAAAAGGCATTCGACGAGCTTAAGGAACTGAAGGCATCGGGAATGGTGAAGGATCCGGTTCTGGCACGACAGCTGGAAGTGATCTACAACCAATTCCTTTCAGGCCAGGTTGACACGAGCCTTCTTGCAGAACAGGTGAGGATGGAGACGGAGATAACAAAGAAATTCAATTCATTCAGGGCTGATGTCAGCGGAAAGATGCTGAGCGACAATGAGGTGGAGGATATTCTTCGCAACTCCACCCGGTCAGCCGAGCTTCAGGCTGCATGGGAAGGCCATAAAAAGATCGGCCCGGTTGTGGCTGATGACATAATAAAGCTTGTCAGGCACCGGAACAGGATCGCACAGGAGCTGGGTTTCAGCAACTATCACCAGATGAGCCTGAAACTGTCAGACCAGGATCCTGAGGAGGTTACAAGGATTTTTGATGAGCTTGACAGTCTCACAAGAGGTACTTTCGCTACCCTCAAAGACGAGATAGATAATTATTATTCAAAGCGTTACGGCATTCCGGCCGCTGACCTGATGCCATGGCATTACCAGAACCGGTACTTCCAGGAAGCGCCGGAAATCTACTCTGTCGATTTTGACAGTTATTATAAGAGTAAGGATCCCGTTAAGCTTGCAGCAACCTACTACGCATCCATCGGGCTGCCGGTTGATGAAATAATTGCCAGGAGCGATCTTTATGAAAAGCCCGGCAAGAACCAGCACGCATTCTCCACAGACATCGACAGGGAGGGTGATGTCCGCACCCTTGACAACATCAGGCCTGATTCATACTGGATGAACACCATAATGCATGAGCTTGGCCATGGTGTATATTCGTACTACAACGACAGGGCCCTGCCATTTGCCATCAGGGATGCTGCCCATACATTCACCACAGAGGCTGTGGCCAATTTCTTTGGCAGATATGCAACTGATCCTGCATGGATGCAGCTCATGGGTTTAATAGATGCGAAGGAAGCAGAGAAGATAAGCAAGGACGCCTTCAATGCCTTCAGACTGCAACAACTTGTTTTCAGCCGCTGGGCACAGGTGATGTACAGGTTTGAAAAAGCCATGTATGAAAATCCGGATCAGGATCTCAACCAGTTGTGGTGGGACATGGTTGAGAAATACCAGATGATGAAGGAACCGGCAGGGCGTGACATGCCTGACTGGGCCACCAAGATACATGTGGCTCTCTACCCGTGCTATTACCATAACTACCTTCTTGGCGAACTTCTTGCTTCACAGTTCTCTGCATATATCACAGGCTCGGTTGTAAAGGGCAATACCGGCGAGGATATGAAGGCCATGGGTGAATTCTTTAAAATAAAAGTATTTATGCCCGGCATGCGATATGAGTGGAATGAAATGATAGAAAAGGCAACAGGAGAGAAACTGACTGCCAGGTACTACGCTGCCCAGGTTGTCGGTGAAAAATAATCATAAATTGATAGAAATGAGAAAAGTAATTTTCCTTATGGCCATTGTATTGACAGCATGTTCGACCCCTGCAAAAAAGGGTGGGGAGACAGCATCAGCCTTCATCGGTGAAACGGCAGTCACCTCTGCCATCGACCGTGTAATGGGAGAACAGACCGCTGCCGACAGGTTACTTGTCGAAAAGGGTGTGCGTCATGCCGCCTCGCTCTGGCGCGAAGAGGACGGAACTGCTGAGGAATTTGCCGATTTCGCCTCCGCGAACTATATTTCTGATCCGGCCAAACGGAAGGGTGTGTTCATCAAGATCAGCAACTATCTTGAGTCACTGGCCGGGAACATGAACGAGATCACACTCGACCTGAAGAAAATCCTCGACGAGGCTGCCGGTGATATCGATGAGGTAGACCGCATGTTCGGAAACTATTCCGTGGGCTCTCACCTTCAGTCGGATTTCTATGAGAACAAGATTGCATTTGTGATTGCGCTCAACTTCCCGTATTATACACTTGAGGAGAAGGATAAACTAGGCTCCGGCTGGAGCAGGGAGCAGTGGGCCATGGCCCGGCTGGGTGACCAGTTTGTGTCACGCGTGCCTGCGGAGCTGAACCAGAAAGCGAACACTGCACTGGGAAATGCCGAGATGTATATTGCAGAATACAATATTCATATGGGAAAGCTCCGCACCGATGATGGCCGGCAGCTTTTCGCCGATGATATGGTGCTTCTCTCTCACTGGAACCTCCGAGACGAGATCAAGTCGAACTATGCCGACATGGAAACCGGAAACGAGAAACAGGAGATGGTTTACAAGGTGATGGAAAGGATAATCAGGCAGGAGATTCCGGCAAAAGTTATCAATAATCCTCAGTACGAGTGGGCCCCTTACTCCAACAAAGTGACGAAGGATGGTGCAGCGGCAGATGCCTCTGCTGAGCCGGATACCCGCTATTCTCATGTAATCAGCATTTTCAAAGCATGGAAGGCAATTGACCCGTACAATCCCGGCATGAATACCGCCATGCTGCGCAGTTTTTCCGGAGGGATGGAAATATCAGAGGAGGATGCTGCAGCCCTGTTCAATGAGTATCTCAGCTCACCTCAGCTCAGGCAACTGGCAGAAATTATAAGGGAGAGGCTCGGGCGTGATCTCAGGCCGTATGACATATGGTATGACGGCTTTAAGTCGAGGAGCTCAATGCCGGAGAGCATGCTCACCGCAAAGACATCTGCCCTTTACCCTGATCCTGCTGCCTTCAGGGCAGGAATGCCTGACATCCTGATCAAACTTGGATGGTCACCCGAGAGGGCCAGGTATCTTGCAGACAAGATTGTGGTTGACCCGGCCCGCGGCTCCGGCCATGCATGGGGTGCTGCAATGAAAGGAGCCGTTTCACACCTGAGAACCCGCGTCTCGGACAAAGGGATGGATTATAAGGGATACAACATCGCAGTACATGAGTTCGGACACAACGTGGAGCAGACTATTTCACTTTATGACGTTGATTACTATACACTTTCGGGTGTCCCCAACACTGCATTTACAGAAGCCACCGCGTTTTTGTTCCAGGACCGTGACCTGATGCTGCTGGGAATCAACGACGCAAATCCGGAGAAGGAGAAACTTCAGACGCTTGATGCAGCGTGGTCGCTCATGGAGATCATGGGTGTGAGCCTGGTTGAGATGGGCGTGTGGAACTGGCTCTATGAGAACCCGGAGGCAACGCCTGCCCAATTGAGGGATAAGACCCTTGACATTGCCGTGGAGGAGTGGAATAAGTATTTTGCCCCGGTGCTCGGAGTGAGCGATTCTCCACTGCTCGCAATCTACTCACACATGATCAATACGCCTCTTTACCTGGCCAACTATGCCTACGGGCAGATAATCCAGTTCCAGATTGAAGAGCACCTAAAGGGAAAGGATTTTTCGGATGAGATTGACCGGATGTACAGCCTGGGTCGCCTTACTCCACAGCAATGGATGAGCCAGGCAACAGGAACGAAGATCTCGGCCCAGCCGTTGCTCAGGGCTCTCGACGAGGCACTGAAATGATAAAGTAACATGTTGTCGCCAGGAAATTCCGCAGGAAGGGAATAGCTCCCAGGAAGCCTGGCAGCATACGGGGACGAAGCCCGAACTTGACTTCGAAGTTCGGATTGATGAACCAGAGGGATTTCTTCAGAACGGAGAATCCCTCTCTTCTTATAATCTTCTCAAATCTGCCAAGATTTATTCCGGTGTCCTTAATCTCCAGAAGGCCGTCGATCTTTGCACTGTGTTCTCCTGCCACACTGAGAAGCCTCATGTATAGTCCCCGTGGCAGCAGATGAATCCAGGGCAACTTTGACAGAATACGGCTGTCACACACCTGCTGGTGTCCGCCAAAGGGATTATTCCAGGGGGGGAAGGCGATGAAGAGAACACCGTCACGGGCAAGCAGCCTTTTGACAAAACCAATGAACCTTGCCTGGTCATGGATATGCTCAAGTACGTCACGCATCATTACAAGGTCAAACTTCCCTGCATCAGCGCAGTCATATATATCCGCAGCAATGAACTCCACACTTTCACCCCCGGGGATGGATGAATAGTACCTGAGGGCATTCCCGATCTTGTGTTCCGAAATATCTATCCCTGTAACCCTGGCGCACCCTGCCTCAAGAAAGGGGAGGAGGTTTCCCCCTTCACCGCATCCTATCTCAAGCACCGAAATAGAGGATGTTACCTGCTTTACACCCGAGATGAACGGAATTACATACTTAGATGTAGTCTGTGCCTGCTCCCTGAAATAGAGTTCCCGGTCGGAATGACGCTCATGCATGGATCAAATGTAAATTTTTTTTCTGTTTCTCTTGACTTGAATTATTTATAATAATATCTTTGTGATATCAAAATAATATCACAAACCATGAAAGAAGAAAAACTTTTCAAGGCATCATCAGGATATCTGATCCTGATTCTTGGGCTGCTCCTGATCGGAGCGGCAGTAATGTGTTTCATCGGCGGGATTTTCTGGCTGGGGGCTGTCCTGGTTTTTGTCAGCCTGTTTCTGCTGGCAGGACTGATGGTTGTCGATCCGAACGAGTCGATGGTAATGGTACTTTTCGGTGCATACAGGGGTACTGTAAAGACGAACGGTTTTTGGTGGAACATCCCGTTCTACTCCCGCAAGAAGATATCATTGCGAGCCCGAAACTTTGACAGTGAGCCCATCAAGGTAAATGACAAGAACGGAAACCCGATCAAGATCGGACTTGTCCTGGTTTGGAAGGTGGAGAACACGTACAAGGCTGCGTTTGATGTGGATAATTACGAGCACTTTGTTCTTGTACAGAGTGATGCTGCTCTCCGCAAGCTCGCAGGGCTCTATCCTTATGACAACTGGGAGGGTCATGAACATGAGATGACGCTTCGCAGCGGCGGTGAGGAGGTCAATGATGAGCTGGAAAGGGAGATCAGGGAGCGGCTGATGATTGCAGGTATCAATGTGATTGAGGCAAGGATCAATTACATTGCCTATTCAGAGGAGATTGCGGGGGCGATGCTTCGCCGCCAGCAGGCGACTGCGGTTGTTGCTGCACGCTTCAAGATAGTTGAAGGTGCCGTATCGATGGTTGAGATGGCGCTGGAGCAGCTTTCTGACAAAGGGATCATTGATCTTGACGAGGAGAAGAAGGCAGCCATGGTAAGTAATCTCATGGTGGTGCTGTGCGGTGACAAGGATCCCAATCCGATCATCAACACCGGTACGCTGCAGCATTAGTCATGCAGAAGAAGTCATTCATAATACGGATTGATCCGGACAAGCTGAGTGCCATTGAAAAATGGGCCTCTGACGAGTTCCGCAGCACCAACGGTCAGATTGAATGGATCCTTGACCAGGCACTGCGCAAGTCCGGCAGGCTTCGTGACAACAGGGAAAGATCAAATCAGAAAAAAAATGAAAAGTGAAATGCCCATGATAAAGTATACCTGCCCGAAATGTGGTGGCAGGAAGTACAGGCTCAGCGAGATAAGGGTTGCACACAGCCTTTTTACACAGCTTTTTGACATTCAGGCGAGGAAATATTCAGCCATGATCTGTGAAAAATGCAGTTATACAGAGTTCTATAACGTACCGGTAAAGAAGATAACAAGCGTCTTTGATTTCTTTACCAGCACCTGATCTCAGATGTTTGCCAGGTAAACGGAGCAGCAGGCAGCGATGCCTGCTGTTTCAGTTCTGAGACGGCCTGTGCCAATATGCACTGGTACATAACCGGCGCTGATGGCAGCTTTAACCTCTTCGGGGGTGAAATCGCCTTCAGGACCGATGAGAATCGTTACATTATCACCCCGGTTAAAAGCTTCCGTTATGCCTCTCCTGTCAAATGAAGAGTCGCATGTGGCAATAATCCTTTTCCCTTTCGCCGGTCTGCGCGTAAATTCCTCTGCTGTTTCCGGTTCCTCAAGTCTTGGGAGGATGCACCGGCCCGATTGCTTCATTGCCGATATGATTATTCCTTCCAGTCTTTCCCTTCTTATTCTTTTCTTTTCGGAACGGCTGCAGATAACAGGTGTTATGACGTCAACCCCGATCTCCACCGCTTTCTCGACAAACCATTCGAGCCTGTCTTCATTCTTCAGGGGTGATATTGCCACATGAAGCCTGTATTTTCCGGGTAAGGGGTCACTTTTTGCTGATGTGATGGTGACTGACATCCCTTTTGGGTCATCTGTGGCGATCACTCCGTCGTACAGGTTTCCCCTGCCGTCGGTAAAGGTCAGGGTGTCTCCGCGGCGCATTCTCAGCACCCTGAGGCAGTGGCCTGATTCTTCCCTGCTGAAGACAGCTTTGTCACCGGAGATATCTTCACAATAAAAAATCTGCATCCTGTCGATTGTTTGCGCAAATTTACGGATTTTAGCGTTGTCATAATTTTCAAATCCGGACAATGAGGATAGGAGTGATATCAGACACGCACGGCTGGATTGATCCTGCTGTTTACGAGCACTTTTCCGGTGTCGATGAGATCTGGCATGCAGGTGACGCCGGTAATGCCGGTGTTATCGCCGAACTTGAGGCGTTCAGGCCGTTGCGTGCCGTCTGGGGCAACATTGACGGGTTTGACGTCAGGAGGGAAACGAAGGAATATCTCTTCTTCGGTGCAGGCTCGAAGAATGTGCTTATGATTCACATCGGAGGCTATCCCGGCAGGTATGCACCCCGGGCGCTGGAGCTGATCAGGGAGCTTAGACCGGATATCTTTGTCTGCGGGCACTCTCACATCGCAAAGGTGATCTATGACAAGACCTTCGGGATGCTCTGCATTAATCCCGGTGCGGCAGGCCGAACCGGGATACATAAGGTAATGACCATGCTCCGGTTCACTATAGATGGCGCAAATGTCAGTGATATGGAGGTCATTGAATTCGGCAGCAGAGGACGCAGCCAGGATCAGTGAGACCGCCGGATCCTTCATGAAACAGGCCCTGCCGTTGTTGCAGGCGGGCTAATACTCCTCGAATCCCAGTCCTCCGCTCTCCATTCTTCGCAGGAAACTCCTGAGCCTGTCAGGCACCCCCGGCATATATTCAAAGTCTATCCTGGAATTGGCATTCGGATCTCGCCTCAGCTTCTCCTTCGTGTTTGTGAGTATGTCATTATATGCCTGGTTTGAGGAATAGCTCATCAGTATTCCCCTGAAGTATGAGAACCAGTACCAGGTGTTGTCACCTGCCTTAAGGTAGATATCCAGCAGGTCGCCAGACCTTTTCCTCTGAAGCTCCACCCATCCGTCAACATAGACATTCATGGGCTGGTCACCGATAAATCCTATTCCGATTTTTCCTTTTGATATGAAAGACATCGAATAGGGATTCCACTGAAGCGTTACGTCGTTAAGGAGCAATTGCGAGGTGTATTCCTTCGGCAGTGAGCGTACCACACCGAAGAGCTGAAGCTCCTCGCTGAGTTTTTTAGCAGCCTCCTCGCCCAGAAGATCACGCATGGCCTTCTGGTTGAACTCGGAGGAGAGATTGACTGTCCTGAGTGTCGGATTGGTCCGTATATCGGCAGCCATGGCTTTAAGCGCTTCGGCGTTGAAATAGAATGAGAATCCCAGTATGGAACGCAATTCCACTCTTGATGAGTCGGTATTGTGTGTGACGGCCCCGGAACTGTTAAGCCTGAGCAGTCCGTAGTCAACTCCGAAGTTGATCTTCCCTTCACTCAGAAGCAGGCACATGTTCCTGTCAAATGTCACCATGTTCCCGTGCCTGCGGAGATCAGCAAGCTTCTCCATTGACGCGATCCGGTACCTGTCACTGCCCTTGTCATGGAACAGGAAGCCTTCGGCATTCAGCAGCGGAGCATCGCTCCACGAATGCCTTTCAGACAGGAAGGCGCCATAGACACCAGCTGAATCAAGTGTCACAAAACTTCCGGAAAAGAGAAGATTGTCATCAAGGTCACGTGGCTTGTCACTGATAGGAATAAGCACATTTGCCGGATCAATGTGAGCAGTGAATTTAACCTGTTTGCTGCTGATGTTCCCGCAGTCGGTCACAATTCCGGCAGCACCGGTGAAAAGCAAATGTTCGCTGTCAGATCTCAGTCTCACGTCACCGGAATAGGTGAAAGCAGGACTGAGGGTAAAGTTCTGGTTTGCCGGTATCTGGCCGGTGGCTTTGGTGGCCATTGTATCAACCCTGATATCGCTGAATTCAATTACCTGGCTGCTGCCGTCAGCGCTTATATAGTCATATTTGCCCGACCCGCTGTAGTTTGCACTGCTTTCTATGTTCAATTTTGCCGAGTGCAGCAGGTGTCTGTTGTTGACGGCGACCACCGCACTCTCAGTAGGCCTGATACGTGCCCCCCGTTCTATGTAAAGCACTCCATCGCCCGGTTGAATGAGAGCATCGGCAACGGGGATATAATTGACATCCTTCACCATCAGGTATTCATCCTGCAGGAAATATGACGCTGAGCCTGACTGGAATTTCAGGGTATCCTTCATGTTGTTTGTGGAGAGGAATGTGGGCTTCTCCTCCATGCCATGAGGCACCTTCAGCAATTCCTGCGGTGACATGAGGGGAACAGATTCCCTGCCTCTCTGAAACATATCCATGATCTTTTTCTCCATGTCATACTCAAAGCCGGTCATCTTTGATATGTACTCTATCCCCGGCAGCACCACAAATGAAGAATCAGTATTAAGCCGGAATGATGCTTTCCGGGTGGTGAAATCGATATGAGTCCTGGCATCGCTGGCCACGAAACCATATCCGTTGCCTTTAAGTGCCCGGAGGTAATAATCGGAAGTGTCAGCCTCGAATGACATCGGCCCGAAGGAGAATGTTTCAGAGGTGATCCGGGCATCAGCAGTGTTCACCTCACCCTGGCCTTTCATCTTATCAGGCCGGAGGATGAGGGTACCGGCCATGGAGGTTCCGTTTCCGAATATGCTGAATTCCTTTCCCTCACTGTTCACCGCATACCATTCGTCTTTGTCAGTGAGCCACTGTATGTCCACATCCTGTGCTTTGAGGACCGGGAACCTGCCTTCAGTATCCGGCTTCATATCAAAGGTTTTCGCCCTGGCCAGCATGTAATCAGGGAAAAACCTGAATGTGTCGGCCACGGCTGTAGCCGTCATATGTTCAACCCTGCCGCTTCCGATAAGGCCCGAGTTGCTCATGCTGAGGTGGTTGTACAGCCTTCCCCTTCCGTCAAATATAGGTATCCCCTCCGGGGGAATGGTCATGGTGAATCCCAGTGACGTGTCAGGCTGGACTGTCAGGGTCTGCCGCATGGGCTCAATAATTCCGCCGCCGACAAACTCCCCGGCAAGCGCCATCTCCTCATTGGTGTAATGGTCGATATTGGTATACGTAAACGGATCGAGCCTGAAGTAGAACTTTTCCTTCGGGTACAACCCGTCAAGATCTGTTATTTCATCATAGAAGATATAGGAATCAGTGGTTGAATTGATGATCGGATACTGCTTCATGCTTCTGAGCCCCGATTTGTTCTTTGGGTCATCAATACGCAGGTTGGCTGAACCGAGCTCGATCATATTTTCGATCTGCCTGATCACAGGCCTGCCATAAGGGTCTCTCTCCCCGGTTTCCACTGCTATCTTGATCGAATCAATCTTCTCAAGCCTTATATTGAAGGTATCATAATTGAATGAGAAGTCCTTTCCGTAGATTTTAAAAAGTCCGGCATGCACAATTCCGTCAAAGCTGATCGATCTGTTCCTGCCAATAACCAGGCGGCCGCCGTAGGGCCGGATGGCCACGTTCTGCGTATCACTGAGCGAAACTCCTGTTACTCCCCTGACATCAATGGTGTAATCTTTAAGGTTCAGTATGGCATTTTCCTCACTGTCTCCAGTCTCGCTGAAGATGGTTATCGCGTCATAGTCCTTCTTTTTGGCGAAGGCTGCAATATAGTCATCAACCTTAGGCTTTACCGCCACCTCGTTGAAGTTGCGGTCATAGAACAGGAAGCCGTTGTTTGCCAGTTCAATGCATAAAGACGTAGCCTGTTCAATGGGCATACGTATGGATTTTGCAAAACCATCAACCGGGAAGACATCAAAACCATACTGTTTGGCATAATCCCTTACCCTGTACAGGGGATGAACGTCATCAAGCCTCATCAGCCTGAAAAAGTTTGCCTCATTGTAAAAGGTGACTGATTCGAACTTTGCTGACCCTATTGAAGCGCCCCTGGTCCTTGACATGATTATGGTAGGCTGGTCCATATCCCACAACAGATACTCGAAATAAAGATCCATGTCATGGTATGAGTCAAAGTACGGACCCCTTGACAGGGGGCTTGTGGTGCGGGACATGCTCACCTCCCTCGTCTCGGTATTATATGAGAACCCGAGGTTTGAGTGATAAATGGAGTCAGTCCCCAGGTACAGGGTGGGAGACGACTCGTAACTGCTGATTGAGTTTTGTGACAGGATGAAGTTCCTGGAGGTGATTTTTATGGCGAGGGTATCGTCACGGTAAAGTTTTACGCTTGCCGGGAACCAGTTTGAGCCGGTGCCCCTGACAATGGCGCCCTCCAGGGTCAGCCCTCCTTCGTAGTCGACACCCCTGTAGATCTCATCGATGAAGAACCTTGTCTCATAGGTCTCGAAGCGAGGCATTGTGGCCTTGTCAGGAGAAATGATATTGACAGCCCTGTCAGTCAGTTTACCCGGCACCGGCACCTGGAAGTATGTCGGGTGGGTGAGAAGTGCCGAGTCGCAGGTAAATTCACTTTTGGTAACATCAATATCAAAATCCGATATCCTGGCAAAGACCCTTGACGGATCATAACCGGCTTTCTCCCAGGTGACTGTTCCTTCCTGGCAATGGAGCCGGAAGATGTCAGGGTAATATGTCCCGGTGAAATTCAGTATCTGTGTGCTGTCACGTCCAAGGTATGCGGTCAGCGTAACTGCTTCGATATCAATTTTAAGTACAGTATCACGCGCAAACTCAACCTTTCCGTGGGTGGCTTTCCACCTGACAGATCCTGCAGAAAAGATGGTATTGTCCGCCAGCAGGAGACCGGTCACCTCTATGAATTTTTCCACGGAGGAATTTGAGAAACGGGGATCAAAGGCCATTTCACTCAGTCCGATCAGCCAGACATCCACCTCATCCTGCTTCTGTTCAGTCTCCACGAAGTCAGTCAGGGTTCTGACGAAGTATATGAAGCCTGGTACCTGGCTCAGCCTGCGCCCGCGCAGCTGGCTTGCAACGTTAATGATCCGGTCCTTTACGGGCCTTGAAAATACCGTACTGTCGTACAGTTTGTTAAAGAGATCAAGTTCAGCCTTTTGCGGTTTGCTTACCAGGGTGCCCATAAATGCAGACAGTTCGGTGGTGAACCTGGCAGTGTCACCGGAGAACTGCTGCTGAATCTGTGCTGAAAGCGCGGGAGCGAAAGCAGCAGCAACCAGGATGGTGATTATGATCTTTCTCATGGACTTTTCAGAGGGCGTTCACGATGCTGCAGAACTCCTCCTTTACCAGTGAAGCCCCGCCTATCAGGCCTCCGTCAACGTCAGGATTGGCGAAAAGCTCTGCAGCATTGGATGCCTTGCAGCTACCGCCATAAAGTATGGTGGTATCACTGGCTGCTTCCTTTCCGTATTTGTCCCTGACCATCTGGCGGATAAAGCAGTGCATTTCCTGGGCCTGTTCAGGGGTGGCTGTTACTCCTGTTCCGATAGCCCATACAGGTTCGTAGGCGATGATGCATTTGCTGAAGTCTTCTGCTGACAGGACAAACAGGCCCTTATCCAGCTGTCGTTTCACAACTTCGAAGTGGATATTGCCCTGCCTTTCTGCAAGGACCTCGCCGCAGCAGAAAATAACCCTGAGACCGTTTCGAAGGGCCTCGCCGGTCTTGACAGCCAGCAGCTCGTCTGTTTCTCCGTAATAGGTTCGTCTTTCAGAGTGTCCGATAATGACACTGCCTGCCCCGGTGCTCTTAACCATTGCAGCAGAGATTTCTCCGGTATAAGCGCCAGACTTGTGGTCATTGCAATTCTGGGCTCCGGCAGTCACACCCGGTGCTGTCAGCAGATTGCTGGTCATTGCCAGGTGAATGAACGGAGTGCATAGTATTACTTCCTTTTCGCCGATGGGATTGGAGATAAAATGATTGTTCAGCCCCCTCGCTAGCTCCAGCCCCTCGTTCAGGTTCATATTCATCTTCCAGTTTCCTGCAACTATTTTCTTTCTCATTGTCGTTTTATTGTTAGAGTTATTATCTGTTGTTTTCAATTGTTTTTTTCATCCTGAAGGGAAGGGTAAGTGCTACGGCAAGGAGGACAGACATGACAGCGCATATGGCAATAAGCCTGTTTTCTGCAACTATGCGTGATCTGAGAGCCAGCGCGTTGAGGTCACCATCCATGAATTTCTCCGGATCGGGAAGGTTGTGGTATGACCACTTGGCAGCCACTGTGCCGTTGTGCAGGAGCACGAAGCCCGGGTCAGATCTTATGATAGTTTTCAGGGTTATCTCATCAGCATACAGTGTGCTGAATCCTGTAACCAGCGGACCCGCTTCTGCAGGGGAGGTAGCTGTCAGGATATGGAAGTCAGTGCCTCTCTTCTGCAGCTCAATACCCAGGCTGTAACCTTTCATCAGCCCGTCCCTGTCAGACTCATCAAGCCGGCGTGCAACCATCAGCATCACGTCGCCGTTCTGCCGGGTAACCTGCTCAGTCATGTCAACACCCTGTTCCGTCATGAGAGTGAATCCGTGAATGGGAGGCTCGTATCCCTTTGAGATGAGAACTGATTTCTGATCGATGAATTTCCACAGTGTGTCATCTGCTGGGTAGTTTTCAAGGGTAAACTCCTGTTGCACTCCATCCTTTTCATAAATGAACCGGATATCATATTTGTCAGGTACGGCATCGTTTGGAACAGCCATGCCTTCAGCAATATTTGTCCCGATGCTGTAAGGCCTGAAATCGATCACCGGAAGGTACGCGAGGTTTATCCTCATGAAAAGGAGAAACAGGAAAATAAATGCCAGCGTGAAGTTGAGGCCGGCTTTTACCGGCATGACTCCGGTCTCATCGTTCCTCGTGATGAACACGAACACAACCGGAATAATAATGATCACATTCTTGAAGAATGTCTGCCAGTTGGTGAGCACAATTGCATCACCGAAGCATCCGCAGTCAGAGACCGGATTCCATATGGCAAGAATAAGTGTCAGGGGGGTGAATATGGCCATGAAAATGGCTGCCATCCATGATGCCGGCTTTAGCAACGCTCCGGACAGGAGCATCATACCCGTAACAAATTCAACGACGCAGAGCAGCAGTGAGAGGGGAAGGGTAAAGTCATCGAGGAAACCAAATCTGAATGCCGAAAAGTAATCGCCTAACTTGAATGCCGTGCCCATCGGGTCAATTCCTTTAACAAAGCCGGAGAAAGCAAAAACCAGCCCTGTGAGTATCCTGGCAATCTGTATCAGCAACTTCATCTCAGAATATTCCTTTCTTTTAGTTTGTCAAGAATCATTTCGAAAATCTCTTCCGGTGCAGGCATGCGGTTATCCTCATCATGGCAGTTTATGACCTGCAGGTTTTGATCATCCTCAGCTACACTAATGTAGATATCGCGTACCTTCTTCTGGAACTCGAGGCTGCTCTCATGTATATCACTGCTTCCAAGGAGATAACTCCTGTCATCACCGAGCCTCCTGTTCCTGAGCTTCTCCTCAGTGAACCTGAAGGGAACATCAAGGAAAATATTGATATCCGGTTTCGGGATTCCAAAATGCTCAAATTCCAGTTTCAGTATCCACTCTTTCAGTCTTCTCACATCATCCTCAGTGTTCATTTTGGCGCACTGATAGGCAATGTTGGAATAAGTATAACGATCAAGAACGACGAAGTATTTCTCTTCGAGCCATGTTTCTATCATTGCAGCTGCATCTTTCCTGTCGCCTGCATAGAGCAGGGCAACAAGGTAAGGATCGACGCTGCTGATGTCTCCGAACTCGCCTCTCAGGAACCGGGCAACCAGTTCGCCAAAGTAGGGAGCGTCTGTGCGAGGAAAGTGAATATATCTGCACTGCATCTGCCTGGTTGCAAACCACTCCTTCAGCAATGAGATCTGGGTAGATTTGCCGGCGCCGTCAAGACCTTCTATTACAATTAGTTTCATGGCCTGGGGGATTTGTTTTCAGCTGCGGACAAAGTGATCCATATTAAACGGAATCTCCATCGAAAGTTCAACCAGCCCCGCAACGGTTCCGTCGCTGTACCACGGAGCCTGGTAAATCATCTTTTTTATGCCGTTTTTTTCAATGGTGTAGCAGTTTGCATTCCCGGTGTCAAGTATCTGCAGGATTTTGTTCCATGATTCAGCTTTGTGGCACGCATCCAGGCCGGAACCCACCAGTGCCCGTCCTCCCTGCTTTGCGAATGTGGAGGCTGATTTCCCGTTCATGTAAAGTATCTTTCCATCCGTGTCAGAAACTGTTATTGCCACACCCAGTTCCTCAGCCCAGTCTATGCCTTTCATATGTATTGTCTGAATTTACAGAAAGCAAATATACTTAATTTGACGGCAACGGTAAGAACTCTGCGCTATCAGTACGGGGCCAATGACTATCTTTACCCTGGAATAAAACAACAGGCATGAATATCAATGTAAGGGGGAGGCTGATGGATCTTTCCAGGCCTCGTGTGATGGGCATCATAAACGTCACTGACAACTCGTTCTTTCAGGGCAGCCGCTATATGCAGGATGATGATATTGTCAGGGCAGCTGCCATGATGCTCGAGCATGGCGCTGATATTCTTGATATCGGCGGATGCTCCACCCGTCCTGGTTCTGAGGAGGTGCCTGAAGATGTTGAAAGGGAACGGGTATGCAGGGCTGCAGGATTGATTCTCGGGAAATTTCCTGAGGCAGTAATATCAGTTGACACCTACAGGTCTTCGGTTGCTGCTGCTGCCGTTTCCGATTACGGCGCTGCAATGATAAACGACATTTCGGGCGGAGAGCTTGACGAGGGGATGTTTCCCCTTGTTGCCCGGCTGAATGTGCCATATATACTTATGCATATGCAGGGCACGCCCCGGACGATGCAGGTGAATCCTCATTATGATGATGTCGTCGCAGACATTCTTGCCTGGTTTTCGCGACGAATGGCGCCGTTGAGGGAGTCTGGCGTCAGGGACATCATACTTGATCCGGGCTTCGGGTTTGGCAAGAAAGCGGATCATAATTTTGAGATGCTGCGCAGGTTCTCCGAGTTCCGGATTGCGGGCATGCCCCTTGTTGCCGGCCTTTCAAGGAAGACCATGATCTGGAAGACCCTTGACATCTCTCCCGATCTCGCGCTCAACGGCACAACAGCCCTCAATATGGCTGCACTCATGAAAGGAGCTTCCATACTGAGAGTCCATGATGTCAGTGAGGCACGGCAGGTTGTGTTACTTTTTGAAAAGATGTACCCGACGGGCATCCAATTTGATCATTATTCTTAAATTTGTCGGTCACTGCACTCTGACATATGTTCCAGATCACTGTCCTCGATATCATCGATATATTAATGGTAGCAATCATTTTCTACCAGTTGTACCGTCTTATCAGGGGCACTGCTGCATTCAGCATTTTTCTCGGGATTTTCTTCGTCTATCTGTTCTGGCTCGTGGTGAAGGCTCTCAATATGGAGCTTATAAGCGCCATAATAGGACAGGTGATCGGGGTAGGGGTCATTGCGCTTATCATTGTGTTCCAGCAGGAGATCAGAAGATTTCTTTTGGCTATCGGGAACAGGTATATGAGCCGGAACAGGTTCTCATTTGACCGGTATTTCCCGTCAGGAGAGGTGGACCAGACCACCAGCCAGATTGTTGAGGAGATTGTTCATGCAGTTGAATCAATGGCTCAGTCGCGCACGGGTGCACTTATTGCCGTGGGTCGCACCAGTCTCCTTGACATTTACTCTGACGGGGGTGAGTTGCTCAACGCTCTCGTAACTGACGAGCTCCTGAAGACAATTTTTTACAAAGGGTCACCGCTGCACGACGGGGCAGTGCTTATACAGAACGGGAAGATACTTGCCGCGCGCTGCCCGCTGCCATCCACCGACCAGACAAACCTTCCGGCACGGTTTGGCATGCGGCACCGCGCCGGAATCGGCCTTACGGAGCAGACTGATGCCATGGTCATCGTCGTATCCGAAGAGAGAGGAAGGATATCCGTAGCCGATGCCGGGAAGATCCAGGAAGATGTGACACCCAATGAGCTCAGGCAGGTACTTCTGACTATCAGAATTTGATGCATTTGACTTTAAAGCCTGTGTCCAGTCAGCACAGATGCGCGGGGAACAGCCTTCCGCGGGCACTGTCAGTCATACCTTAGCCTCAGGTCAAGCACGTTGTCATAAACAAAGTAACAGGGTTCATCACAGGTCGTCTCGTCATACCGTACCCCGGGGCAGGCTGAGGCAGTGGTGAGGTATTTCTGACCGTCATACGTAAACTCAAGGGTGGCTGAGTAATCTTTGTAAAGTATAGCCGGCTGATACATATAGGAGTACGGATCCGCGATACGGATCCTTGATATGATGATACTGTCGCTGATGTTCCCTTCATAAATTGTGAGGAGCGGATTTACCGGAACCCTGTCAGGATTTCTGTAAATTACATTGAGTTCAACACTGAAGTCAGGGCCAGTGTAACACTTGTCACAATCAGTCAGGAAACCTTCTTCGCATGAAAAGAGGAGCATTATCAGGAGTACCAGAATGAGGCTGGTTTTACTCATAGTCGTAGATTCTGATTCGTTTGCCCTTGATTTTGTCCTGAGGGCGTTTGAGGTCATAGGCCACCTTAAGGGTGAACCATAATGGTCCAACCTTGCGAAACGGTGATTTCATGAAAGCAAGGCCGGGATTCAGGCTCAGGTTGTGCCAGCCGAACCGGATGTCTGCCTCAGGAATAATGCAAAATTTGTCATCAGGCTTTTCTTCAGTTCCGGCGTAAAGTGAATGAAACATGTATCCGAAATTCAGGGCCGGAATAACGCTGACCCGCAGCACGTTCAACTTACCGTTTAGAGGAAATTCCCTGAACAGGCCTGCGTAGATGAGGTTTGATTTTACATTATACTGGTAAATTGTGCTGTTATCCCCGCCGACCAGAACACGCTGATTTACGGGGTTAACGGCAGCGCCAAGAGTTATTCCGGCTCCAAGGCCGGGCTCAGAAACGGAAATTGACCCTCCTGCAAGCTGATAATGTGAAGTAATCCATCCTCCTGCTGAAAATGAGAGCTGGTCAAAGGTATACTCCCGCTTTGCCTTCAGCCCGTGTTCATTCATCATCTGAAGAATATCTGACTCACCTGAAGTGTTTGCCAGTATCACCGGGTCGCCACGCGTACCACTGGTTTGGTTCCATCGGTTTCCATGTGAGAGCAGAAAATCTGCAGCATCTTTCTGTGATCCTATCACTGCGCAGCCGAGGGCGTCAACCCCGTCGTCATTCAGCGCATAAAGGTTTGACCCTGCCTTTACCAGTATGCTCATCATAAGCGTGTCTCCGTTCTGGCTTGCTGCCATCAGAGGCGTAAAACCCCGCCTGTCAGCAGCGTTGGGATCTGCGCCTGATTGCAGCAGGAGGTCCGCAATGTCATGGTAACCAAAGCATACTCCGGTCATCAGGGGAGTGTTCCCTTCAATGTCAAACAGCTCCGTGGGAGAGTCGTAGTAAAGAAGCATGTCTGTCATGGAAAAGTTTCGCAGCGCCACGGAATGGTGCAATGGCGAAGAGAGTTGCCTGTCAGTTTCGTCGATCGATGCACCGTACCTGATGAGTTTTTCGGCAATTTCCCGTTGATCAGCCCGGACAGCTGCAACAAGCGGCGTGTTCCCGTAGATATCTTTCACATCGGGATTGGCTCCAAGAAGCAGCAGTATCTCCACGGCACCCCAATTTCCCGAGTTGACCGCATAGTGGAGAGGAGTCGCAATATTCCCGACGGTATTATTTACATCTGCCCCTCTGGCCCTCAGGAATATGATCTCATTGCATGCACCCATTGATGCAGCAGTCTGCAGGTTTATATTGTCTGCATCTTCAAATCCGTGAACATACTCAGAGGTGTCAACATATAGCGTGCGTGCATTGTAAATCTCCAGGATTTCCTTGATTCTCCCCATTATTGAATCAATAACCAGGCTGTCGGTCTGGCCACTCAGGTCTAAACAGCAGATCAGCAGAGGAACCAGGAATAATGACTTTCTTAAGGAATGCCTCATGCATACAAATTTACTCTCAGATTACGACCCTTCCAATTTTGTTGATATTTTTTTTCTCCGGTTAAGAAAAATGTTGCCGGAAGGGGTTGCGAGCAGGATAATATTCTAATTTTACCGCCGTTTTCTGAGAAGTACACTCTTATGATTCTGCCTGTAAAACCAATGCGACTGCTGATAATAGTCTTCCTGGTGCTATTCATGGTTGTGCCCAAGGTTGGCACGGAACAGGTGGCAATGATTGACGGCCACTATGTCCCTGTTAACCTGAGGCTAGATAACTCCCTGTCTGAGAATGATATGTTTGTAAATGCGGAAGTGGGGGTGGAATGGTTTATGAAGAACTGGGACATAAAGGGTGCATCGGTTGCTGTGGCAAAGGAAGGGAAGCTGCTGTATGCACGAGGTTTTGGCTATGCTTCACTTGATGATTCAATTCCTGTTGAGCCATATCACCGTTTTCGTATTGCCAGCGTCTCCAAGCTGGTAACTGCGGTGGCAATCATGCAACTGCAGGAGGAGGGCAGGCTTTCAGTGAACGAAAAGGTGTTCGGCCCCGGCGCAATACTTGATGACACTATTTTTGACCATCCCAGGGACAAGCGTGCATTTGACATCACGGTCGGGCATCTCCTGGCTCATGAGGGTGGCTGGTCGCAAAGGTATGGTGATCAGATGTTTATGCCTGAAGTAATTTCCCGTACCCTTGGGGTTCCGATGCCTGTGGATCTTAAGACCATAATAAAGTTCGCACTGACAAAAAACCTGCATTTCACCCCCGGAGCAGGGCAGTCATACAGCAATCTCGGATATGCCATCCTGGGCCTCGTCATCGAAGAGGCTTCGGGGATGGATTATGAATCCTATTGCAGGAAGAAGGTGCTTGAACCGCTGGGAATCTATGACATGGCACTCGGGAAAAACCTGCCTGAGAACGCCCTGCCTCTTGAGGTCTCCTACTATGATGTCGACAATGCACCTCTCAGGCCTTCCATCTACGGGACCGGCGAGATGGTTCGGGCCAGCAGGGGAGGAAATGACATAGAGACCCTCGGAGCAGCCGGAGCATGGGTGGCCACTGCTCCTGACCTGATGAGACTGCTCCTTGCTGTGGATGGCTTTGAATTCCCGAAGGATATCCTCTCACCTGAAAGCATAGAGTTCATGACGGATGCGGAGAACGGATACGCCCCTGTAGGCTGGAGGGCCACACTCTCCAACGGCGTGTGGTGGCGTACCGGTTCATTCTCGGGCACTTCAGCAATGATGAAGAGGATGCCTGACGGTACCGCATGGGTGGTACTTATGAACAGCAGCGGATGGAACGGTCCCGAACTGACAGGCGACATTGACCAGATGATGGCTAAATTCCTGCAACGGGTCAGCCAGTGGCCTGACACTGACCTGTTCAGCTATTACACGCCGGTACCGCTGAAATTTGCCAGGGTTTCTGAACCCTGATCAAGAATCAACTCCACGATGTGCTTCACTGTTAATGTAAATATCGTCAAGGAAGAGCTCGAAGCACGTTACGGCAGTGACCTCATTGATCACGACAAGTACAGACCGAGTTACTATTACCATGCCTACAGCCTCCCTTCAATGCCCGTGGTTTGTTCTGACCGGGATGCAGGGATCAGGCTATTCAGATGGGGACTTATACCATCATGGGTTAAAGATGAGGGTGAAGCCAATGAGATTATGCTCAAGACCTTCAACGCCCGTTCCGAGACCATCTCTTCCAAGCCTGCTTTCAGGGATTCATTTGCATCGCGCCGTTGTCTCGTTCCGGTATGCGGATTCTTCGAATGGCAGCATCACGGCGGTAGAAAGATACCGTGGTATATAACCCTCAGGGGAGAGAATATTTTCTCACTGGCAGGAATCTGGGACTCATGGACCGTGGAGGGCGGGATGACCCTGAATACATTTTCCGTTGTCACCACCCGTGCCAATGAGCTCATGGAAGAGATCCACAATTCAAAAAAGAGGATGCCGGTTATCCTTCCCGCTTCAGCGGAACGGATGTGGCTCAGGGATGGAGCAGATGAAAGTGCACTGGCTGCGCTCATGGAGCCCGTGGCCCCGGACATGCTCTCAGCCCATACGATCAGCCCCCTGATAACCAATGCAAGGGCTGACAGAAACAGGCCTGAACTTATCATGCCTTTCAGTTACCCTGTACAGGGAACACTTTTCTGATCAGATTAATTCTGCGATACAAACACGAAGGTGAGGAAGCCTCCCTGCTTTTCGGGAGCGCTCTGGTCAGCATTGAACCTTGTTTTAAGTGCATGTTCCACTGCTGTCTCGGTGAGGCACTGATCCCTGGTGGTGGAAAGTTTTGAGGCCGGCTCGGCCTTTAGCACATTTCCGCCGCGGTCAACCACAATGGCGAGCGTTATCTGACCTGCACCCTCACACTTGTAAATAGGTATAGGGAGGTAGACATGGTGGCGGCCGGCAAGATCATAAAAAATCCTTGTGGGACCCCGGAAAGTCCCCTGTTCCTGGGGTTTCTCCTTCTTCTCGGTGACCTGGGGCTTTACCTCCTCAGGTGTGGCAGCAATCTCTTCCATCCCTGCCTCCTCCGCCATCTTTTGCTGGTCAATGAAGTTATTTTCATTAAGAAGACCGCTCTTGATCATCTCCTCCTTGACCATGTCCTCATACTCCTTGGGATCAATGTCCAGAGGCTTGTCAGCAATATTCTTGATTATGTTTACCATCTCCTCAGGGCTGATGCCCTGGAACTGGTCGCTCTTTGCAAGCTCAATGGCCTTCTCCATTGCAGGATCCGGCATCTCCTCATCTATTGACAGTATGATCTCGGCGGCGATCTCACGCCTGAGTGCTGAGATTTTTACAGACATAAAGATCACAGCCACAGTCAGGTGTATTATGATCGTGGCCATCACTGCCGTAAATGTGATCTCAAACCGGTTCATCAGGGTACGAAATTAGTAAAAAAGTCACTCTGACCTCTTTATACGTCAGAATTGTGCTGTCAGTTTCAGGTTCAGGCTTCTTCTTGTGAGATAATTCGGAACAGCATATTCCCGTGTCTGTCCCTGGCTGTTTCTGACAGTCCTTATCCATGTATATGAGATTGTGTTCCTTATATCGGCAAGGTTGAATATCTCAACACCTGCCACAAGCTCTTTCATGAACGAATCCCTGTTGGCTCTTCCGGCACCCAATAGGACTTTCGAAAAGCCGATATCAATGCGCCTGTAGGGTGGCATCCTGAACCATATATCCCACTGTTCATGACCAGGAGGGGAGGTCGGGATTCCGGTACCGAAGGCAATATTGATATGTGCCCTGAAGTCAGGATGGCCCGGGAGGTAATCCTGGAAGAAGATGCTGAAGTGCATCCTCTGGTCGAACGGGGCCGGATACCAGCCGGTAGACAGCTCAGGTATCTGTATTTCGGATTTCATAAGTGACATGCTGAACCATGATTCCACTCCCGGCACAAATTCACCATTGACACGCATGTCAATTCCTGCGGAGTATCCTTCGGCAATATTGCCGCCGTAGTAAATAAGCCTGACATTGTCTGACTTATATGGAATAAGCCTGTCAAACAGTTTGCCCCAGGCTTCAGCGGTGAATCTGAATGGTCTTTCCCAGGCTGTGAAGTCATAGCGAACTCCGGCCGTCAGGTGGTAAGAACGCTGTGCCTTTGGGTAAGATCCGCTTTCACCATCTTCACGGATCAGTTCCCTGCCTTCGGGAGGCTGGTGATATGCGCCGGCAGCAAGGTAAAGGGAGACTTGCCGGGTAATCTCACTGCGCAGTGATACGCGTGGTGAGATAAGTATTTCGGAACTGTATGTATCATATGAGGCTCTGATCCCGGCGTTGAGGTCGCACGCCCGCCCGGCCACGGCAAAGCGCCTGCGGCTGATGAGCCATCCCTCACTGGTGAGGCTGCGGGTCTCATTCCCGAGGACAGTGCGGGAAGTCAGAGCCAGCCCATCACCTGGTTGGCCTGGTGTATAACCGGCAGAGTCAACCCTGAGCCACTCATTCCGGAAAGAGTCATAGCTGCGCTGCCTGGCGGCAAGGCCCCACTCAAGGCCGTTTTTCCCCGAGGAGAGTGAACCGCGGTATGAGACTCCCGCGATGAGACTCCTGAAGGAGTTACGGGCGTGAGACAGCCAGCTGCCGGCGCCTGCATTGAGCAGCGTATCCGGATTGTTTTCACTTCCCACATTCATGTCGAGGGCCGACAGGCTGTATGCACCCCTTATGTCATAGCTCTCATACTCACCCGCGTGGCTGGATGAGATGATCAGCTTAGTCAACAGGCGGTCAGTGTGTTTCCGTTCAAGGGTGAGAGCTCCGCCGCCGCTGTTGTATCTGTCACGTTCACCCCCTTCGAAAAAGGCATAAAGACGGTATGCGTTCTCGACAGTACCAAATGTGGTTGTCTGGCTTCTCGGCAAGAATGTATAACGGTTTAGTGAGCCCCATAGAGTCAGGGTGATTCCCGTGCGGCTGTCAGGCCGGAATCCGCCTATAGCCTGGATATCTGCAAAATGGGGACGGTAGGCGCCGCGGGTATCAAGGCCGCCCAGAAGGATGGCATTTGACCGGTAGCGGGCCCCGGCGATGAACCAGAACCTGTTGTCATTGCTGCGGGCCCCGGCATGCACCGATGAGGTGAGCAGACTCAGCGAGACCGATCCCTCACGGGATTCAGGCTCCCGGTAAGTTATGTCAAGCACTGACGACATGCGGTCACCGTAGGCAGCGCTGAATCCTCCCGGAGAGAAATTTACCGAGGCAGTGAGATCGGGATTGATCCTGCTAAGCCCTTCCTGCTGACCGGTACGGAGGAGATACGGACGGTAAATCTCAACGTCATTAAGGTAGACAAGGTTTTCGTCGTAGCTGCCACCCCTGACTGAATAGCCTGAGCTCAGCTCACTGAAGGCGCTGACTCCCGGCAGGGTGGCAACCGCTGATTCCACTCCTCCGCTTACCGATGGTATAACTGCACCTGCCACAGCAGGTATGCCTATCACCGTGACATTGTCAGGACGGCTGGCTCTTACCTCAACACCCTCGATGATTGTCGTTGCAGGGATGAGTACCACACGAATGCCATCAAGGGTGCCATCTGCCTTCAGGGTGACAGTGTCAGCGCTGTATCCGACACACGAGAAGATAACCGTCAGGCTCTCAGATTCTCCCGGGGTGAAGGCAAGCCGGAACGAACCGTCATTTCCGCATAATGTTCCCCTTTCCACGGAAGGAATGAATACCGTAGCACCTGCAACCGCCACACCTGCAGTATCTGTGACAATGCCGGAGATGACTTTCTCCTGTCCGTTAAGGAAGCCGGCGGGGATGATTGAGAGGAATAAGGATACTGTAAGCAGTCTTATGGCTGAAGACCTGACCATCAGTCACTCTTTTTTTTCTTGCGGCTTTTGTGCTTCTTAACCTTGACGGCCTTTGAGGGTTCGTTCTTCAGCATTCCGCTTTTGACTCCCTGGACAAACTTCTGCCAGGCAAATGGATTGAGCAGGTTGTTTGCGGGAGATTGGCCCCTGGTGTAGAGCTGGTCAGACATTTGCTGCATGGTGTAGTGGTATGCCTCCCCGGGTGTGGGGCGCATGTCACTCCAGATCTGCTGCTGGACCATGGCAAGGTTATATTCCATGTTCTCCATCAGGGGGTCCCTGGGTTTATCTTCGAGAACAGCCCTCTTGAACTCTGAATAGGTCTTCCACGGAAGGACCAGTACCTCTCCGATCTGGATTGTATCGGTGACCATTATCACATCTGTTATGTAATGGTCGCCTGTGGCAGTTACGGGGATGGTCAGCAGTGTCGGTTTATAGCCAATGGAACTGAAGAATACAGTGTCACCGGGAGCGCTTATAATGGAGAAGATACCCCGGTGATCACTTGCAGCTCCCCGGCGCAGGTGCTTCGAATATATGCTTACATCAGGAACAATGAATCCCCTTTCATCTGCAGTCATGCCGTCGATCTGGATATATTTTCTCTCTCCGGTCTGGGCACCCAGCCACGGGAACGAGAACAACAGCATGATGCAAATCACCAAAAACTTCTTCAAAGACAGATAATTTTGTGATGTAAAGTAAACAATAATGACATTTACTTCTTGATTTTAACTTAACTTTAATCATCTTTACTGTCACCGTAACCGTAAACAAACTAAAGCTAAATAATTATGCATAAACTCTTATTGCTTGGAGATGAGGCTATTGCGCAGGCTGCCCTGGATGCAGGCCTGAGCGGAATGTATGCTTATCCGGGTACTCCGTCAACTGAGATTATGGAGTACATCCAGGCTTCGCCGCAGGCTGCTGCGGACGGTGTTCACCGTGAATGGTCGTCAAATGAGAAGACAGCCATGGAGGCTGCCCTGGGGATGTCATATGCAGGCAAGAGGGCGATGGTTGCAATGAAGCATGTAGGGTTGAATGTGGCGGCTGATGCGTTCATCAACTCGGCGGTGACGGGAGTCAACGGCGGGCTGGTGGTTGTATCAGCAGATGATCCGTCAATGCATTCATCCCAGAATGAGCAGGACTCGCGCTTTTATGGCAAGTTTGCCCTGGTTCCGGTAATGGAGCCGCGTAACCAGCAGGAGGCCTATGACATGATCTTTGAAGCCTTTGCCCTCTCGGAGAAGTACAGGCTTCCTGTGTTGTTCAGGATTACAACCAGGCTGGCACATTCAAGGTCATCTGTTGCACGGAGGGAAAAGATTGCTCAGAACAGTGTTGCCCTGCCTTCGAATCCGCGGCAGTTTGTGCTTCTTCCAGCGATAGCCAGGAAGCAGTACAGGGCTCTTACAGCGGTTTATGAGAAACTGCGCACTGACGATGCTGTTGACGGGCTCAACAGGCTGAAATCCGGAAACGGCAGGGGCACAGGGGTCATTACCTGCGGGATTGCTTACAATTACCTGATGGAAAACATTGCTGACCGAGCAGGAGATTATCACGTTCTATCAGTGGGTGCTTATCCCCTCAAAAGGGAAAAGGTTGCAGCATTGGTGGAAAACTGTGACAGGGTTCTTGTGCTGGAAGAGGGTTATCCGATAATCGAGGAGCAGCTAAGGGGTCTTCTTGACCGTGACGTCAAAGTTCTGGGCAGGATGGACGGTACGGTACCCCGCGACGGGGAGCTTAATCCGTCAATTGTTGCCAGTGCCCTGGGTCTCAGGGCCGGTCAGGGCAGGGAGGTTCCCTCGCTGGTGCGTCAGCGTCCCCCGTCGTTCTGCAAGGGCTGCGGACATGCCGACCTGTACCAGGCGTTGTCAGAGGTAATGGCAGAAGCCGGGCCCGGACGCGTCTTTTCAGATATCGGCTGTTATACCCTCGGCGCCCTGCCACCATACAACATGGTCAATTCGTGTGTTGATATGGGAGCCTCGGTGACAATGGCAATCGGAGCTGCAGATGCCGGTCTGTTTCCGGCAGTGGCCGTGATAGGTGACTCCACATTTACCCATTCAGGCATGACAGGACTGCTTGATGCGGTGATCAAGAATTCACCGGTAACACTGATTATCTCTGACAACTCCACCACCGGGATGACCGGGGGGCAGAAATCGCAGGCCACTGACAGGCTTGAGAGCATCTGCCTGGGGCTGGGTGTTGATCCTGATCACCTGAAGGTGATAGTGCCTCTGAGAAAGAATCATGAGGAGAACAAAGCCGTTATCCGCGCTGAACTCAATTATCACGGTATCTCGGTGATACTGGCAAGACGGGAGTGCATCCAGACGGCATCACGCAACAAAAAGGCCGAAGCGGCTGAGAAAAACAAATCAAGGGAATGATATGAAATGTGATATTATACTTGCAGGAGTGGGAGGACAGGGTATTCTCTCCATTGCAGCCACGATAGGGCTTGCAGCCGTTGAACAGAACCTCTTCCTCAAGCAGGCGGAGGTACATGGTATGAGCCAGCGCGGGGGCGACGTGCAGTCGCACCTGCGTCTCTCCGACAGCGAGATTTTTTCAGATCTTATACCGCACGGAGGTGCAGATCTCATCATAAGTGTTGAACCCATGGAGGCACTTCGTTATCTGCCATGGCTCTCAGAGAGCGGATGGCTGGTTACCAATTCGGTTCCCTTCGTGAATATCTCCGATTACCCGGAGGTAGGAGAGGTGCTGGCTGAACTTAACAGGGCGGGTAACACCATTGTGCTTGATGCAGACGGCATTGCACGTGACCTGGGATCAGCCAGATCAGGCAACATGGTCATCCTGGGTGCTGCTTCGTCATTCATCTCGATGCCCTTCACGGCGCTCGAAGATGCGGTCAGGAAGATGTTCGGCCGCAAGGGAGAAGAGGTTGTTGAGGTCAATCTGAAGGCACTGCGTGCCGGGAGGGATGCGGCAGCTGCCAGGTGACGCGTGCACCTGCCTGCAGATAGAAAAGGCAACCAGGCAAACAGGCCCCGGCGCTTTGCCGGGGCCTTCCGGCGAGACACCCTCTCCACACTCTCTCCCCCCTCCATGAATGGCTTTGATCTGGTAACAAATCCCGGACGGCCTCACTTCATTCCGGTCTTGCGCCCGGGATAAAGCGAAGCGCCTGATTCACTTCATCCTGACCCTGCTGCCCCGGTGGGTGGAAGCCCCGGCCTCAACCGGTTCATCAGCCAGCCCTGCTGCCGGATCATCGGCCATGTCCTCCCCTGGCTCGTCACCGATCAGTCCTCTCGGCCTGGCTCCGGAACCAAGCATTACCATGTCCGAGGCCACGATTTCCGTAACATTCCTCTGGATTCCGTTTTTGTCAGTATAGGAGCGATAGCTTATGCGCCCCTCGATGCATACTTCCTTACCCTTTGTGAGATACTTCGAGGTAAGCTCGGCAAGACCGTTCCATACCACGATACTGTGCCAGGTGGTCTCATCGATCTTTGCACCTTCAGAGTTTTTGTAGCTCTCATTGGTGGCGAGGTTGAAGCGGGCAACCTTCTTTCCGCTCTCAAGCGTTTTGATTTCCGGATCCTGTCCCAGGCGACCGATCAGCTGAACTTTGTTTCTCAATGCATTCATGACATTCGTTTTTAGTTAATAAAGCTGTTAACGATACAAATGTGCACCCTCGCCGGCATTTGATCCGGTTGTTAATCACTTCTATACATTTAGCAGTCGTTTATATCCGTTTGTAAACGGGTTACAGAATAGTAATCAGAATGATGTGCAGTTTTCAGTATGCCCGTTCCACGGAATTATTTTACCTTTATGAAAACATTCTCGCTGTGGAAAGGGTATGTCTTGACTGCGGAGCCAGGCTCCACGGACGGTCTGATAAGAAATTTTGTTCTGACCAGTGCCGGAACAACTACAACAACCGTCTCAACCGTGATCAGAACAACTACGTGCGCAATGTGCATGCGCAGCTCAGGCGGAACAGGAAAATCCTGTCAGATCTCTACGGGGACGGTCATCACCGGATTCACCGTGATGCACTTATAGCCCAGGGCTACAATTTCACCTTCTTTACGCATCTTGTCGAAACCAGGGAGGGTTTACGCTGGTCTTACTGTTTTGAATTTGGATTCAGGGAGTCTGATGAGGGATACCTTGAGCTGATAAAAAGCAGTGTTTACCTGGAGGCAATCATTGATGAGGAGGAGGTCTGAAAAAGCGTTGTGATATATCTCAGACGCCCATTATTTATGCTGCCGGTGATTATGTGGCATGTACCTTCAACAGCTCCGGGACAGGCCGCTTCCCGGAGCCGGGTACTCCGGCCCGGAGTAAACAATAAGGATTTATTTCTGTTCTTCTTCAAATCCTTAAAATCTGCACTATGAAATCAAGTCAAAACTTTTTGATGGTAGTCTTTCTATTATCATCAGCACTCTCATCAGGTCAGGACAATCCTGAATACAGGCTGCGGCTTGACATTCCTTTGATTGACCTGCCACAGAACATTGACCTGCCATACAGGTATCCATCCATGAACCAGGCACTTGAATTCTCCTCCGGCATGTATGACCTCGCATACTGGGGAATTGATGAACTCGGAGATGCAATTTTCACTTCCAGGTCAAAGCCGGAAACAAGATTCGGCAGGTTTACCAATAGTGCATTCAAGTATGCTCTGGGACTTGGATTTTCAAAATATGGCAGTGAACTTCCGATTCCGCTCGGAGTATGGGCTCATGAGGAATATCACCGGGCTGTCCTCGGCACCAGCGGAGTCTCTTCGAAGAACGGTAACTGGTTCCTCAGCCGCTGGGACGGGACTGTTTACGGGATTTCGGATATGACTCTGCAGGACCTGAAGACCACCGGAATTAATAACCTGCTCTACTCTTATGTCGCCGGAGTGCAATATGAAATCAATCTGAATGAACGGATTGCCATCAGTGAATTCTATTTCGAAAGGTCTTTGCCCAAAGCCTCTTTGTTATTGTACAATGCCTGGTATGTGTATAATTACTTCAGATTCTCTGCAAGTCCGGCCAGCGACTCTGTAAAAGTGCTGGCTCCGCCACATGAGAACACCAATCCTGCTGAGAGGGATTATGCAGGGGCTGACCTTAATGCCTGGATACACGACATGTTCAATCCCGGCCTGCCTTATACTGAAAGAGATCCGTTCCCCGGAGGTGAAGGGGTAAACAGGCGAATCGGCTTTTCTGATCTCTCGTCCGAAGGGCAGGATTATCTTACCAGGCAGAAGGACCTTTCCCTTCTTAATTTTCTTAATCCCGGCATATTCTTTATCGACAGAATTAAGTTCAGTGAGGGTTTCTCATTCAATTTCTTCACCCAGTATTCACCCACTCATTTTGGCAATGACATTGCACTCTTTGTTCCGGTCAGGTTCAGAAGATTCGGTGTCATGGTAAATGCTCACAGGTACAGCAACAAAAGTGACACGGGTCTTGGAGCTGGTCTGTCGCTGTACAACCTGGGTGTCTCAGGCAAGGTACGGTCGGAGCTCAGGTTGAATGTATGGAGCCAGCCTGAATCATTCTTCTCAGATTCCATGGTTACCGGAGGGTATGCAGGAATCAGGACAAGGTATTTGTTCAATGACAGTTTCTCGGGATTTGTTTCGGTATCAGGAAAAACAAAAGGCTGGTTGCTGGGAAATCCCTATCTGGATAAGAATGTATCGTTTCAGGCAGGTCTTTCCTATGAGCTTCTGAAATAGGGAGGAGCAGCATTCTCCGGAGTTGCCGGGCAGACATAATTACCCTGTCCCGATAACCAAAGTAAACCGAGAAATCATATATCTTAGTACTTTTAATATAGAGCGATGAAAAGAACAGTTTTGATGGTGATTGCCCTGTTGGTGGTTGCTGCTTTATCTCACGGGCAAAAGGTATATGAGAACAACTATCTTGTAAAGGTGGGTGACAGTGCGCCTGATTTTGCAATTAATGAAGCTGGCGGGAAAAGCTATAAGCTGTCAGACCTGAAGGGAAAGGTGGTGATGCTCCAGTTCACGGCAAGCTGGTGCAGCGTATGCCGTAAGGAGATGCCATTCATCGAGGAGGAGATATGGATGCCGGGCAGGAAGCAGGGGCTTGTGGTTATCGGTATTGACCGTGACGAGCCTGAGGCAACGGTCAGGAAATTTGCCGCTGATATGAAAATCACCTACCCTCTGGCACTTGACCCGGGGGCTGACATTTTCGGGTTGTACGCCGAGAAACAGGCCGGAGTTACCCGGAATATCATCATTGACCGCAACGGCAAAATAATCTTTCTGACCCGCCTTTTCGAGCGTGAAGAGTTTGACAAAATGAAGTCAGTTATATTCTCAGAGCTGGCAAAAAAGTAAAAAAACAGGCTCTTTCCCGGTTGCCGGTGCAACCTTTGGCCTGAATATTGCGTTTATCAGAACAATAACTACTACTGTTCTATTAACCAAAACTGAGAGAAATGAAAAAGTTCATTGTCATTATTCTTGCACTGGTTCTTGCCGCACCGTTGTTTTCACAGGTCAAATTCGGTCTTAAGGCCGGGGCAAGCACCGACTTCACCTTTACCGATCAGACCTTTAAAGGTACCGATTTCGAGGTGATTCTTCAGAATGCGAAGGATGCTGAATGGGGATTCCAGGGGGGAGTATTCATGAGAGCCACCTTTTCAGGATTCTATATTCAGCCTGAACTGCTTCTTGCCACAGCAACCAACTCGGTATCATATGAGGATGTGGAAGGCGGCGGCGCTCCGGTGATCTACAACCAGAAGTTCAACAAACTGAACATTCCAGTTCTTCTCGGGGTAAAGGTTGGTCCGCTCAGGCTGAATGCTGGTCCAGCAGCTTCAGTCATGATATCTGACCCGAAGGAGATAATACAGGGAGCCACCTATAAAAGGGCAACCTTCGGATACCAGGCAGGTCTTGGATTTGACCTTTTCAAAAGGCTCACCTTTGACCTGAGGTATGAAGGGAACCTCAACCAGTTCGGTGAGGAGATAGAAATCGGTGACCAGAACTTCCAGCTTGATGACCGCACAGGAGCATTGCTTTTGCAGGTGGGACTGATCTTCTGATATCCGTGACATATAAAAGAACTCTTCCGCAGTCTGCCGGAAGAGTTCTTTTTTTATATTTACGGTAGTATGTGAACGGAAGCAGGATGATCCTGGCAGGGAACACTATCTATATTATCAGAAATGTCCTCACAGTTATCTATCTGATAGCTGTTTTTGCCATTTGCCTGATGATTGTCTTTGAGAACCGCAATCCTCTCAAGACCCTTTCATGGCTGCTGGTGATCCTGTTTGTTCCCGTTGTGGGGATCATCGTCTATTTCTTTTTCGGCAAGAACTACCGGAAGCAGAAGATGTATACCCGGAAGAGCATGGCTGACAGCGCCAGGCTGACCGACCATGCCGATCGCCAGGTCAGGCTGCTCTCATCGGTGCTGGCCGGCGAGAGTGATGCAATCAGGTCCAAGAGTCATCTCATACACCTGATGCTCAGGAATAACCGGTCACTGCTTACCCTTGACAACCAGATTGACCTGCTGGTAAACGGCAGCCAGACGTTTCCCGCCATGCTTGACGCCGTGGCATCGGCCACCGGCTTTATACACCTTGAGTTCTACCGTTTTGAACCTGACACCATCGGGATGGAATTCAGTGAGCTGATGATGCGCAAGGCAAGGGAAGGGGTAAAGGTCAGGGTCATCTATGACGATGTCGGCAGCTGGAACATCCGCAAACCTTTTATAAACATGATGCGT
Organism: Bacteroidota bacterium; assembly: GCA_018262715.1. Classification (GTDB taxonomy): domain Bacteria; phylum Bacteroidota; class Bacteroidia; order Bacteroidales; family VadinHA17; genus SR-FBR-E99. The sequence goes on along the minus strand of JADFDS010000040.1, from coordinate 69,807 downwards.
GATGCCGGGGTGCAGATATTTCCGTTCCTTCCGGTTCGTTTCCCCAGCTTCTCAAGCAAGATCAACTACCGGAACCACAGGAAAATACTGGTGGTTGACGGGAAGGTTGGTTTTGTGGGCGGGCTGAATATTGCAGACAAGTATCTGCACGGCCTGCCTCACCTTGGACCCTGGGTTGATACCCATCTGAGGGTTGAGGGTGAAGCCGTTGCAGCACTTGACAGGGTTTTCCTGGCCGACTGGGATTTTGTGAGCGGCGAGGAACTGCCGCCGGACGGTTCACTTGAGCATGTGGTCCGCACAGGCAACAGGTGCCTGGTCCAGGTCGCCTCCAGCGGACCTGATACTGACTGGGCCACGATAATGCAGGTTTATTTTTCTGCAATTGCTACGGCAAAATCGTCAATATACCTGACTTCACCGTACTTCAGTCCTGACGAGAGTCTGCTGACAGCCCTGAAGACCGCTGCCCTGAGCGGTGTTGATGTGAGAATGATATTTCCTGAAAATTCAGATTCGATTATTGCAAACTGGAACACCCGTTCCTATATCATGGAGTTGCTCGAGGCGGGTGTCAGGATCTTCCTGTACCGCAACGGGTTCATCCATTCCAAATACCTGCTGGTTGACAGCATCTTTTCCTCAGTGGGGTCTCCCAACGTTGATGTCCGGAGTTTCGACCTTGACTTCGAGGTTACCGCCCTGATTTATGATGAAGATTTTGCACTCCGCCTGGGGGTGCTCTTCGCCGAGGACCTTAAGAACTGTGCCGAGGTAACCATTCAGGAGTGGTCAAAACGAAACAGGAGGGAGAGATACAGGGAGTCACTGGCACGGATATTCGGGCCTCTCTATTAAATTCGTACCCGATGAGAAAGATACTTCTGACACTTTTTTACACTCTCCTTGCTGCCGGTTTTGTGCTGGTACTGCTTCTGTGGGTTATAGTGCTCAGGGAGAATGTGAAGCATGATGAACCGGTCAGGATATATCTACCCACCGGGTCAGATTTCAGGGCTCTGACTGATACGCTGGAGAGAGCTGATCTCCTGCGGAGCAGGGAAAGCTTCATAATCACCTCGCGGCTCAAGTCTTTCGGAAAAACAGTCAAGCCTGGTTCATATGTCATTGAACCCGGGATGAGCAACAACAGCCTTGTCAACATGCTGCGCTCGGGCCGCCAGACCCCTGTAAACGTCACGTTCAACAATATAAGAACCCTTGAGGAGCTTGCAGGCAAAACAGGAGGGCAGATAGAGGCAGATTCAGCATCCCTGGCGGAATTCTTCCATGATGAGTCCAATTACTCAGCTGACGGGTTTACCCGCGGAACACTGATAGCAGTGTTCATTCCTGATACATATGAATTGTACTGGTCAGTTGACCCCCGCGGTTTTTACCGGCGCATGCTGAAGGAGTACCGCGACTACTGGAATGATGACCGGACTGCGAAGGCTGAATCACTGGGGCTTACACCGCCGGAGGTGTCTGTTCTGGCCTCCATCGTTGACGAGGAAGCCTCGCGAGAGGATGAAAAGTCACGAATTGCCGGGGTTTATCTCAACAGGCTTCGCCTCGGAATGCCGCTTCAGGCTGATCCGACGGTGAAGTTCGCAGTCAATGACTTCACACTCAGACGCATCCTCAACAGGCACCTTGAAGTTGACTCACCCTACAACACATATAAGTATGCAGGTTTGCCACCGGGACCGATACGGTGTCCGTCACGCTCAGGCCTTGATGCTGTTTTAAATGCGGAAAAACATGAATATCTATTCTTCGTTGCGAGGTATGACGGATCAGGTTATCACCATTTTTCCAGAACGCTGGCCGAGCACAACAGGTATGCCGCTGCCTACAGGCGCGAACTTAACAGGAGAAGGATATACCAGTAGGGATAAGCCTATAATTCAGGATTGTAACTGTCGATTGTCTCGACTATTTTCTTTGCATTGTTGTCATTGTCAGCCACTTCCTTCAGAAGGAGGTTGCGCCTGGCCCTCATGGCACCGGTAAAATCCTCTTTCATCAGACTGTCAGTCAGACTTATCCATTCCCCTGGCTTGATAGCCACATGGCATAGTTCTCCAAGTCCTGTCCCTGATACGATTGCAGGTGAGGCCACGACGTGACGGCCGGTGGTGAGCGCATTAATGAGCTTCAGTTTCATGCCGGTAGGCTGGGTGGCGTTCAGAAGGCATACCTGAGCATTTGCGATGAGTTCATTCATCTGGGTCAGTGAAGGGTTTGGAACCAGTTTCACATGCCTTAATGCCGAGGCTGCGTCCGACAGTTCTGCCGACGGTCTCTTGCCGGCAATGACAGTCCGGTATTTCCAGTGAGAGGCCACCTCCTTCAGAATATACAGTGCAGCAGCATCATTCTCGGCAGTGGAGAAATCACCATGCATCAGTACATAATCACCCCTGCCGTTGCCAGGAAATGATCCGTCTGCCGGATGGAAAGGACCGACAAACATTGCATTGCCATACTTTGAACTGAAATATTCTGTGTCGCCCGGAGAAATTGACAGCAGCCATGTGGCACCTGCGAGCTTCGGTTCGTACCGCTCGAGCTTCCTGGCTTCAGTGCTGTAATAAAGCTTCCTGAAGGGATTTTTCTCATTCGAGGCCAGGTTGCGGTAGTAGACATGCTCGATGTTATGAGTCCGCACCATTGTGATCCTTCCTTCCAAGGCCTTATGGCCCAGGAAATGGGTTGTATGCAACCCTTCGAAAATTATCGGGTGGCTGTCGGTCAGAAGGTCTTTGAGGAGCATATCGTTCCTGCGTGAAACCACGATGAACGGCTCCTTACGGAAGAGGTGAAAAAGATTCAGCTCCCTCCTGTAGTAATGTACCCTGAGGCATTCGCGTTCAAGTGTTCTTGAACGGCCGCGCCCATAGCTGAAACAGTGGAGTATTACCCCGACACCCTGTCTCTTAAGGGCGGAGATCTTGTAGAAAACATCCATTATGCCACCGTAGTCAGGAGGGTAAGGGATGTTGAAACTCACAAGATGGACTATTCTTTTGGCGGGAGCTCTCTCCATTAAGCATTCAAACAATGCACAAACATAGCTATAATTTTCTTTGTATCTTACACCAATTTTAACAGCATTTGTATAAATGGTGTTTTGTGTAACGGACAGAATATGAGGGCAATAGTTGCAGTCATCAGTGATCTGTCAACTGATATGCGGGTTCAGAAGCATTCAGCTGTGCTTTCATCGATGGGCTTCAGCGTGACGCTCATCGGGAGGCACATGGAAGGCTCTTTGCCTCTTTCTCTTCCTTCAGCAGCCGTGGCAATGATCAGGGTGCCTTTCAGGAAGGGGCCGATGATGTATTTATGGTTCAATGTGGCCTTATTGTTCAGGCTTTTATTGCTGAGGAGAGCTGACTTGTATATCGCCAATGATCTTGACACAATGATTCCGTGTCATATGGTTTCGCGTTTATTCAGGAGACCGCTTGTGTACGATGCACATGAATATTTTACCGGGCAATACAGCCTCACTGAAAGAAAGTTCAAGCGCTCTCTCTGGAAGAACGCTGAGCGCAGGCTGCTGCCCAAGGTGCGTTACATGATGACGGTATCTGATTCATTAGCAGAAATTTACAGCCAGGAGTACGGATGTGAACCGGTTGTGATCAGAAACCTTCCCATGCCTGTATTGAATATCCTGCCGTATCAGCGCCGCAATCTGGCTGCCTCGGCAGATGACCTGCTTGTGGTATTTCAGGATGGCTCCGGTGATAATCCGGGCAGGGGTGTGTCAGAACTGCTTGAGGCAATGACGCTTCTTGAAAATGTGAAGCTTGTTATCATTGGTACCGGCAAAAGAATTGAGGAGGCCAGGCAACAGGTGCAGAACCAGCGCATTGATCACAAAGTCATCTTCCTGCCAAGAATGAGATGGGAAGAGATGATGGGCTTTATAAAGTGCTGTGATGCAGGTTTATCAATCGACGCAGACACCTGTGCCAATCAGCGCTTCAGTCTGCCCAATAAACTATTCGATACCATAGGTGCAGGAGTGCCTGTGATCGTTTCCCCGCTGCCTGAGGTGTCAGCCATAATCGCGAAGTACAGATGCGGCCTGGTGCTTGATGAGCTGACGCCCCGGGCAATTGCCGGTGCACTTTCATTGCTCAGGGATGACCAGCAGTTACTCTCAGATCTGAAGGGGAATGCCCTCAGTGCTGCAGAAGAACTTTCCTGGGAAAAGGAACAAATAGCGGAACGTGACCTGTTCATAAGGGTTATTAAAGAAAACAGCATAAAATGAAAAAAGATCTTCTCAGGAAATATCTTCCGGAAATAATCGGCACGGTTGCAGGGGCAGCAGGAGGATTTCTATACTGGAAATATGTCGGATGCGTCTCCGGAACATGCTCCATCAAGTCAAACTGGTACCTGATGATACCATTGGCTGCCGTGCTAGGTTATCTGGCCGGATCAGTGGCAGGTGATCTCATCAGGAAGAGAAAGAGACCGCCGGAACAGGAAGGCCACTGAGAAGTGGCTGTCCGGCTCATTCCGAGAAGCCCGGCCCGGGTGCCCCCTTTAAGCCATTTGACTTCCAGCCGCGGACATAATATTGTAATCGGAAACATTGTATATTGCATACATAATCCATTTCGAAACTTACCTAACCATGAAAACCAACAGAAGGAATTTTCTCCGCACTGCTGCAGTTGCCGGAGCAGGAACTCTGACGGCTGTCAGTACATCCTCATGTGTCCGCCGAGAAAAATCAACCGAAGCCATGGCAGAGGTCAGGGCGGCAGCAATGGCCGTACACAACCAGAGCTTCAACATGTCAGGCTATGCTGCTCCGCCGCTGGGAAAAATCAGGATAGGTTTCATCGGCCTCGGAATGAGGGGTCCGGGTGCCGTCGAGCGGATGGCACACATAGAAGGGGTAGAGATAGCTTCGCTCTGCGACAAGTATCCCGACAGGGTTGAAAAGGCGCAGGCGATGCTCACAAAGTTCGGGCTGCCACAGGCAAAGGGCTTCAGCGGCAGCGAGGAAGCATGGAAAGGATTGTGTGATGACCCCGACATCGACCTTGTTTACATTTGCACACCCTGGGCATGGCACACCCCTATGGCTGTCTATGCCATGGAAGCAGGCAAGCATGTGGCGGTGGAAGTACCCGCTGCAAAGACTGTGGAGGAGTGCTGGCAACTTGTTGAGGTATCCGAGCGGACAAAGAAACACTGCATGCAGCTTGAAAACTGCTGCTATGACTTTTTTGAGCTGCTGACACTTAACATGGCACGCCAGGGACTCTTTGGCGACATAGTGCACGGGGAGGGGGCTTATATCCATGACCTGCGATGGGACTTCACCTATGATAAGAACGGTTATGCTGACATGTGGAGGCTGAAGGAAAATGTGCGCAACGGCGACCTTTACCCGACCCATGGCCTGGGACCGGTCTGTCAGATAATGAACATCAACAGGGGTGACAGGATGGAATACCTGACATCACTCTCATCAAATGATTTCGCCATGGGACCGGAGCTGGAACAACTGGCAAAGGAGGACCCGTTTTATGCTCCATTTGCCGGGAAGAGTTACCGTGGCAACATGAACACCACTCTGGTAAAGACGGCACTCGGAAGGAGCATTATGATCCAGCATGACGTTTCAAGCCCGAGGCCATATTCGAGGATACATCTCGTCAGCGGCACCAAAGGATTTGCCCAGAAGTGGCCATCACCGGCAAGGATAGCCCTCGGCCATTCATGGCTGAAACCTGAGGATCAGGCTGCCCTTGAGGCTCAGTACACACCTGAGATTGTTAAAAGGGTGGGAGAGATGGCAAAGGTCATAGGTGGTCACGGCGGGATGGACTTCATCATGGACTGGAGGCTGATAGACTGCCTGCGAAACGGACTGCCTCTCGACCAGGATGTCTATGACGCCGCCCTCTGGAGCGTTATCACCCCTCTCAGCGAATGGTCAGTGGCAAACAGGTCGTCATCAATTGATGTACCGGACTTTACCTGCGGATCATACAAGGCAAATCTTCCTTTTGACCCCAACATCCCGGCAGGCGGAAATACAATGGTGATAGGCCTCAAGGGCGGCAACAACCAGCTGGAGATATAACCGGTCAGTTCTGACTTAATCCGGTTTAAAGTATAACCGGATAATATATTTTTTACATTTGCGGGCAAATTGCCGGATTAATGTTTGGATCAACAGCCTTTCTGGTCATCTTGCTTCTCTCACTGTTCGTCTTTGCAGTGCCTGAATGGCTGAAGTATTACTTTACCCTGGGCCTCCTGACAGCAGGGATTGCACTTTCCACATCATGGTGTACAGGTGTGCTTCCAGACGCCGGGCAGACCTGCGAATTATCCCTGTTCACTGCGGCAACAGGCACCAGGATGGTGCTGGTAATTGACAGTCTTTCTGCTTTTTTCATTCTTGTCATCAATTTTACCGTACTTGTCGGGTTCCTCTACGCCAGGGGGTATCTTGAGCCTTACCGTGCCCGGATGAACGCTCTCCGTTTTTCAATCCATTACTTCTCATACCTGTGGCTGTGGATTTCAATGCTTATGGTTGTGATGGTGCGTGACGGGCTTTCTTTCCTGATAGTATGGGAGATAATGGCTCTCTCATCGTTCTTCCTCGTGATCTTCGATGCGGAAGAGAGGAGCATCATGAAGACAGGAATCAGCTATCTCATCCAGATGCATGTGGGCATGTTCTTCATTCTTGTCGCATTCCTGATTGTACAGCAGGATACAGGAAGGATGAGCTTCGACGCACTCGGTGAATATTTTGGCAGACACCGAAACCTCCCGGTATTCCTGCTCTTCTTTGCCGGTTTTGCCATCAAGGCCGGATTCATTCCGCTGCACACATGGCTTCCTGAGGCGCATCCGGCTGCCCCGTCACATGTCTCAGGGGTGATGTCAGGGGTGATGATCAAGATGGGCATTTACGGTATCGTAAGGGTACTGGCTGCAATGCAGTCAGACCTGCTGGTCACGGGTGTCATTATCCTGATTATATCTCTCGTATCAGGAGTCCTGGGTGTGATGATGGCTATAGTCCAGCATGACCTTAAAAGGCTGCTCGCCTATCACAGCATCGAGAACATAGGCATTATCGGAATTGGTCTCGGCCTGGGAGTCATAGGCCAGGCAACAGGCAATCATACCCTTTCCCTGCTTGGCTATTCAGGAGGCCTTCTCCACGTCCTGAATCATTCTCTTTTCAAGTCACTGCTCTTCTTTAATGCCGGCTCTGTTTACCTGGCTGCCCATACTCGCAATATGGAGCAAACGGGAGGCCTGATGAAACGGATGCCATGGACTGCCATCCTGTTTCTGACCGGATCGCTGGCTATCTGCGGACTGCCGCCGTTCAACGGTTTTATCTCTGAATACCTGATATATATGGGGATGTTCGGCAGCCTTTCCGGTGCCAATCTCTTCCACTCCATACTCATTGTGGGGTCAATTGCAGCATTGTCACTTATTGGCGGACTTGCTATCTTCTGCTTCACCAAGGCTTTCGGAATCGTGTTTCTTGGCGAGCCGAGGTCAGATCAGGCCGGACATGCCCGTGAGGCGGGAAAATCCATGATTTATCCGCAGCTGGCCACTGCAGCCATGATCATCTTTATCGGGCTTGGATCACCGCTGGTGGTGAAACCGGTTTTTGGCATTGTCGGGCAGATATGGAACCTGGGCGCACAGCCACTGGTCTCCGGAGCCTTCACCGCCAATCTGGCTCAGCTCAGCCTGGCAGGAGGGATATTTGTCGTCACTGTTGCCGTGCTTCTGCTCTACCGGAGGTATCACCTGAGCCGGCGCGTGGTGGAAACCGGCCCCACCTGGGGCTGCGGCTATACGGCCGGGTCAGCGAAGCAACAGTATACAGCAACATCGTTCGCCTACAACTATAACCACATCGCCAAGCCATTGCTGCAGACCAGGAAGGAAATTGAAGAGATCGGAGAGGATGAGATATTCCCTCATGGGAGGAAATTCCTTTCGCACAGCGATGACCTCTTCAAGCGACACCTTGTAGACAGGCCGGTTGACCTGGTCTCGGGATTGCTTAAAAGGATAGCCGTGATGCAGACCGGTCAGATAAGACATTATATTCTCTATGCATTTGTCTTCATGTTGCTTGTATTGTTGCTGGCAATGCTCAAAATAATCTGATGATGGCAGGATTTGTACTCATAGCTGTCGCAGCCTTCTTTTTCCCCGGAGTAATCCTCCGGACGAAGAGCATCGCCTCCGGACGCAAAGGCCCGGGTATATTCCAGCCATGGAAGGATATTGCTGTCCTGTTCAGGAAAGGGAGTGTATTCAGTGACACCACCGGCCTGATTTTCAGAATAGCTCCGTCGGTCACCCTGGCAACAGTCACCGGAGCCATGCTGTTTCTGCCCTTTGCGGAGCAAAAGGCAGTGCTTTCCTTTGAGGGCGATTTCATCATGTTCGCTTACCTGCTAGCTCTCGGAAAGTTTTTTACGATAATTGCAGCTCTTGATACCGGAAGCAGCTTTGAAGGGATGGGAGCCAGCCGTGAAGCCCTCTTCTCAATGCTTGTTGAACCGGCCTTCTTCATTCTGATTGCCACCTTTGCAATGTTCACCGGATACACCTCATTTTCCGTAATATTTAACCACTTCTTTATTACCGGGAATGATTATGTGTTGATTTACAGTATTATAGGGGCTTATCTCCTGGTTCAGATTGCCATGATAGAAAACAGCAGGCTGCCTGTCGACGATCCGAAGACACACCTTGAGCTGACCATGATCCACGAGGTGATGATACTTGACTACAGCGGCTTCGATAAGGCGCTGATCCATATTGGCACATACCTGAAATTTGCCATCTATGGCTCGCTGATATATAATCTCGTTGTACCTGCCGGATGGAATGTGATTCTGCAGACCGGGCTCTTTTTCGCTGTGCAGGCTCTTTTTGCCGTGGTAATCGGATTTACGGAATCATTCAGGGCAAGGAACAAGATGAACAAGAATCCGAAGTTCATCCTGACTCTGTCCTCGATAGCCCTCATCGCGTTTATGGTTATTCTGATACTGACTGAAAAACTGGCCTGAAAGGAAATGGTAAACTACCTTATAGTTCTCTTTGCGGTGACTCTCATCTACTTTGCCTCGGCAGAAAGGCTGAGTACGTATGTAAGGCTGGTGGCGCTGCAGGGCCTTCTGCTGTGCGGTATTGCAGTGTTTGAACTTAAGGAGGTCAACCTGGCAAACCTGCTCTTCATAGTGGCAGAGACGCTGCTTTTCAAGACTCTGCTTCTGCCATACCTGCTGAGCCGGATTATCCGGAAGTCGGGTGTGACAAAGGTGCACAGGCAGGCTGTTCCCGGGTTTTACCTGCTGCTTTTTTCAATAGCGGGACTGCTGATCAGTGTTATTCTTGCCGTGATCCTTGTGAATCCCTTCATCAATTCGATATACCTTGCAATAGCACTGTTCACCCTTCTGACCGGGTTGCTTCTGATTGTGACCCACAAGCTCATTATTTCGCACCTGATCGGGTTCCTTGTGGTTGAGAATGCGGTCTTCCTCTTTTCTCTGGCCATAGGCAATGAGATGCCGATGCTTATCAACATCGGGATACTTCTTGACATCTTCGTAGGTGTCCTGATCCTGGGCTTTTTCGGGCTTCGGCTCAAGCCGCATACAAATGAACTGACCATGTTAAAGGATTAAGGATGATGCTGTTGCTCTTCTTCATACTGTCACTGGCGCTGAGCGGCGTTACACTCCTCTCCCGGAACAGGGGACTGACGAGGGCATTTGCACTTGCGTTCTCTGCCCTTCTCATTGCCATTACGGTTCACGCCTGGATTAACAGGGGCAACACCGAACTCACCTGGTTCACCTATGACAGTACGGCGGTGCTGCTGTTGTCAGTACTGACCCTGCTGACTCTTCCTACGGTTTACCATGGCTTTATCTATACCCGTGATGACACCGTCAAGAGACTTAATATATATCACTCCGGGCTGATAGCACTTATGACATTCATGGCCGGAGCGTACCTGGCCAACACGATGACGGTTCTGTGGATTTTCGTGGAGGCAACCACCCTTGCCGTGGCGGTGCTCATCTACCACGACCGCACTGAGATGGCGCTGGAGGCTACGTGGAAATACGTATTTATTTGTTCCACGGGTATTGCTTTGGCTTACCTCGGAATCCTATTCCTGGGATTTATCTACGGACGCGGCGATGCCCCGAACCTCTCCTTCTCCTCTTTTAGTCACGTTATCAGCAACGCCAATCCCCTGTATCTCAAGATAGCGTTCATATTTGTGCTGGTGGGATTCAGCACCAAGATGGGTCTCTTTCCCATGCATACAGTCACCATCGATGCCCACTCTGTGGCGCCACCTCCTGTGAGCGCGCTCATCTCCACCACCCTGATGAATGTGGGATTCCTTGCCATCTATCGCGTTTACACGCTTTTTTCCGGCACTCCGGCGCTCTCATTCATGAGTAATGTACTTATCCTGGCCGGTGTACTTTCGTTGCTTATAGCTGCCGGTTACATGCTGAAGGCAAAACATCTGAAACGCATGCTTGCATACTCGAGCCTCGAGAATATGGGACTTGTTGCAATCGCCCTGGGTGTTGGCGGATACGGCTATTATGCCGCCCTGCTGCTTATAGTACTCCATTCTTTAGCCAAGTCAAGCCTTTTTTACCAGATGGGACAGCTTTCAAGGATCCTTCACACATTCAGGCTCGATGAAAGCGGCAGGTATATGAAACTCTATCCCGCAGGGGCTATGGTGCTTATGACAGGCATGATCTGCATTCTTGCCATACCCCCGTCAGGAATGTTCATCTCTGAACTTATGATCCTCAGGGCGATGGTAGTCAACGGCCAGTGGCTGGTCATGGCTTTGACAGTCATTCTTCTCTGCTATATAATTTATGCGATGAGCACGAGGATAATGCATGTCAGCTTTTCATCACCGAGGAATGACAGTGAATTGCTGCAACCGGGCATGGTCAGCCCGGTAGAGACGGTCAGCCAGTTCATCCTGCTGGCCCTCGTGATTATGATCTGCTTCTGGCAGCCACCCTTTCTTACTGACCTGATCAGCACCAGCATCTCATCGCTACCCAGATAGAAATCATGAGCAGCAACAGGTATACAGTAGTCAGGAACGGTTCGTCACCCGCAGGATTTTCTGAGATCCCGGTGATCGGTTATGACCTGTTCCATGAAGAAGTCACCTCCATGCTGACAGATGAACGTTATCATTGCCTGAGCTACTCCTGTTTCAGGACCGGCGAAGGATTCAGGTTCATCTGCATCATTGCCGATGACGGTTCCGGGGAGATAAGGATACTAAGCCACATTAAGAAAGATGACGGCACGTCGCTGAAGTCGTTGACGGCGTCGTGTTACGCGATGCATATATTTGAACGTGAGATACATGAAAATCATGGTGTGGTTTTCGAGGGTCATCCCTGGCTCAAACCGGTGAGGTATCCGCATGACAGGGCTGACAGGCTCAGTGTGATGGATAACTATCCATTCTACAGCATGGAGAGCGAGGAGCTTCATGAGGTGGGAGTGGGGCCCATTCATGCAGGTGTGATCGAGCCCGGTCACTTCCGGTTCATATGCAACGGTGAGAGGGTACTGCATCTTGAGATTCAGCTTGGATACCAGCACCGGGGTATTGAGAAGCTCCTCACGTCTGCCGGTGACAGTCTGCGTCGGGCACTCCTTGCGGAAGACATTGCAGGCGACAGTGCCGTGGCACACGGTCTGGCACATGCACAGCTGGCTGAATCGCTGGCAGGTTTTGAGCCTCCGGTTTCACTCCAGGCCGAGCGCTGCATTGCCCTGGAGCTTGAACGAATTGCCGTGCACATAGGTGATACGGCTGCTCTGTGCGGTGATGTGGCTTACCAGTTGGGACAGGTGGCTTGCGAGGCTCTGAGAACAATGGTAATAAACACAACCCAGTTTTGGTGTGGAAACCGGTTTGGGAAGGGCCTTATACGTCCCGGCGGATCGAACTTCCCGCTCACTGAGGAGTCCGCGGTCGAAATACTCAGGGTTCTGGAAGATGTTGACAGGAGATACGGCAATGTTACCGGTTGTGTTTATACCCTTCCAAGCGTTCTCGGGCGCTTTGAGGATATAGGTAATGTTACGCGGAAGCAGGCAACTTCCATAGGCGCGGTGGGTATGGCTGCACGCACCTGCGGGGTGCCCAGGGATATGCGTGCGACCCATCCCTTCCAGTATTACAGGAAGATGGAGATCAACCCGGTGATGCAGGAAACGGGTGACGTTCTCGCCCGTGGGATGCTCCGTGCCCTTGAAGTAAAAGAATCGGTGGAGATTATCCGCAGGCTGATTGACAGTTGGAGAAGTGGTGCGAAGGAGACCGGCAGACCGCAGTATGACCTGAAATTCAGGCCTGACTGCCTGGCTGTCTCGGCGACAGAAGGATGGAGAGGGGAGATATGCCATGTGGCGGTGACTGACAGTGACGGAAAGCTGGCCATGTATAAGGTCAAGGATCCCTCCATGCATAACTGGATGGCCCTTGTCCTTGCCGTACGAAGCCAGGAGATATCTGATTTCCCGGTATGCAACAAGAGCTTTAACCTTTCTTACTGTGGCAACGACCTGTAGATAATACCTGAAAGGCAATGCTAAAAGAGATTAAAATACTCGCCGATCACGGCAAACAGTACGTACCTGATCTCCGTAATCAACCCGTCTCTGCCCTGTTCAGGGGCAGGCCGGTAATCTCAGCAGATATTACTGCAGCCCTGGCCGGAAGAGCTGCTGCGTTATGCCCGGCAGGCGCCATTGACGGCAACAGCGGTGCCATTGATCTTGGCAGGTGCTCCTTCTGCAATGAGTGTGCATTGGCAATGCCGGAGGTTTACAGGTTCACCAATGACTACCGTATTGCTGCCACCAGGAAGGAAGACCTGGTCATAAAGCCCGGCCAGGCTGATCCGGTCCGGATAGATGAGACTGCTGTCAGGAAGGAGATCCGCAGGTTGTTCAGGCAGTCCCTGAAACTCCGCCAGGTGTCGGCAGGAGGCGATAACTCATGCGAGATGGAACTGGGGGCAACGGGGAACGTGAATTTTGATATGGGCAGGTACGGAATTGAATTTGTGGCTTCACCCCGTCATGCCGACGGAATTGTCATCACCGGTCCTGTTTCCGAAAACATGTCCAGGGCACTGGAGATCTGCTACGAAGCAACTCCTGCGCCAAGGTTAATCATTCTTGTCGGCACTGACGCCATCAGCGGAGGGCTCTTTGCCGGCAGTCCTGCCATTAAGAGGAATTTCATTGAAAATCATCATATTGATCTTTACATTCCCGGCAATCCTGCCCATCCGTTGACGTTCATTAACGGCTTAATGGATTTGCTGGGCAAAAAGCAATAGATAGTAAATTTCCCATAGGAGATAAAGCTTTTTGCTACCTTAGATACCTGATTACAACAAAGCCGTATCATGAAAAAATTCTTACTAATCGGAACGATTGCATTTATGGGAACAGCGCTATTGACCTCATGCGGGCAGGCCGGCAAAAAGGCAGCACCGGAGGCTGAATTCAACTATGAAGTTGACAGGTTTGAAGATATCAGCGTGCTTAAGTACCGCCTGCCAGCGTTTGAACAACTGACGTCAGGGGAGAAGGAATTCATCTATTACCTGTCTGAGGCAGCTCTGTGTGGCCGCGACATACTTTGGGATCAGAACTTTAAATATAACATGCTCATCCGCAAGACCATCGAGGCAATAATCGATACATATGACGGTGACCGCGAGAGCACTGATTACAAGGCATTCATCACCTATGCCAAGCGGGTCTTCTTCGCCAACGGCATACACCATCACTATTCAAATGACAAATTTGTTCCGGGATTTTCAGCGGATTATTTTGCCGGGCTGGTCAGCGGTTCTGACGCAGCCCGCCTGCCGTTAAAAGAGGGACAGACCGCAGGTGACCTTACCGCCATGCTCACACCGGTGCTGTTTGACCCTGCACTGTATGCCAGAAGAGTTGACCAGTCGGAGGGTGCTGACATGATAACCGCATCAGCCAACAATTTCTATGAGGGAGTGACACAGGCCGAAGTGGAGAAGTATTATGCCTCGCTCGCTGATCCGGCAGATCCCAGACCGGTTTCATGGGGCCTGAACACAAAGGTGGTGAAGGCTGACGGCAAGGTGACTGAGATTCCATGGAAGAGTGGCGGAATGTACGGTCAGGCCATCGACAAAATAGTCTACTGGCTGGAAAAAGCACGTGATGTTGCGCTGAGCGAAACACAGAAGAATGAGCTCGACCTGCTTGTACAATACTACAGGAGCGCTGATCTGAAGACATGGGATGAATACAATGTTGTATGGGCCGGCAACACCGGACTGTCAGTTGACTATATCAACGGATTCATTGAAACATATGGTGATCCGCTGGGTATGAAAGCCACATGGGAGGCTGTAGTCGATTATAAGGACACTGAAGCCTCGAAGAGGACGGCTCTGATAACGGAGAACGCCCAGTGGTTCGAGGATCATTCACCTGTGGATGGGAAATACCGCAAGGAAAAGGTCACCGGGGTGGCCGCCAGCGTAATCAATGTGGCAATGCTCGGAGGCGACTGCTACCCGGCCTCTCCGCTGGGGATCAACCTGCCAAACTCAAACTGGATCAGAACGGAAGCCGGCTCCAAATCAGTCACCCTTGCCAATATCACTGATGCAAAGGATATCGTGTCACGGGGAAGCGGGTTCCTGGAGGAGTTCGCCTGTGATCAGGCCGAGATTGACAGGGCGGTAAAATGGGGATCACTCTCCGATGCACTGCACACTGACATGCATGAGTGCATCGGCCACGCCAGCGGCAAGCTGGCTCCCGGAACTGATCCCAATGCCCTGAAAAACTATGCCTCTCCCCTGGAGGAGATGAGAGCTGACCTGTTTGCCCTTTACTTCATGATGGATCCGAAGATGACGGAGATCGGGCTTATGCCTACGGACGAACCTGCCAGGGCACAGTATGACGGTTATATACGCAATGGTTTCCTGACCCAGATAGTAAGAATCCAGCCAGGCAAGGACATAGAACAGGCTCATATGAGGTGCCGGTCTTCAATAGCCCACTGGGTATATGAGAAGGGCAGGTCTGAGAATGTGATTGAGGTGGTAAAGCGTGACAACAAGACGTTTGTCCGGATAAATGATTATCAGAAACTGCGCGGACTCTTCGGAGAGATGCTGAAGGAGGTGCAGAGAATCAAGTCGGAAGGTGATTTCGCAGCTGGCCGCGACATGATTGAGAACTATGGTGTAAAGATAGATCAGGAACTTCATGGTGAGATACTTGCAAGGTATGCCGGACTGAATCTGGCTCCATACAGCGGATTCGTTAATCCGGTCATGACACCTGTCACAGACAGCAATGGTAAGATAACAGATGTGAAAATTGAGTACTGTTCAGATTTCCTGGGCCAGATGATGGAATACGGGAAGAAATATTCCTTCCTTCCGGTCTGGTGATTTGTCAGGATCAGCCTGGCTCCGGGGAGCGAGTCTGAATCAGGATCTCTTCAGATCCGCTGCCTGGTCGGACAGTAATCTGTCAGCCTCGGTCAGTGGTTCCGTGACAATGTTGTGGGGCAGTGGGCGGGTCTCCTCGTCGACATGAATAAAGGTAACGAAGCCTTCAACCAGCGTTTTAGGACAGGTTGATTTGCAGACGCTTATATGAGCCACCAGGCTTGACCTGCCAGTATAGACAATTTTGGATTCAAATTTCAGTACCTCGCCGGGCTTGGCAGGGCTGGCGAAATACATTCCATGGACCTTCAGGCAGACCACGCTTCTGGGATCGAGCAGGGCAGTGGCGGCAATGAACCCTGATTCGATGAACCACTCAGCCGTACGCCCTGCGAAAAGGGTGCCGTGATGATTCAGGTCCTCGCTCTTGATGAGGCGCATGGTAATATTCTCAACCGGATGATGTATAATCTTATTCATAGTATTTTTTGTTTAGCCGTTCGGTCTTTTTCTTTTCTGACAGAACAAGGTAGACCAGGTATATTGCAGTGATCAGCAGCAGTGCCGGAATGCTGTATCGGATGATCGTTGCCATGCTCACCCCTTCGCCGGCAGATACCGGGGGATTAACCGAGTGTCCTACGTCAATGCTGAAGAGGTTTTTTACGATGAAGAGCATAAGGAAAGCAAGTATTCCTGCAGCCACGGGGGTGGTTATCCAACCTGAGGCGATGCTTCCGAGCACTTTAAGGTTGATGTTTCTGACTCCCTTGTAAAGACCTATTCCAAGTATTGAACCTACCACCACCTGTGTGCTTGAAACCGGTACCAGGGGTATGGGTGGCAGACCGATCCTTACCATTAATCCTGAGAGTGAAGATGATGAGAAGATAAACAGTACCAGTGCCTGTGCGAGCACCACCACGAAAGCGGCCTCGGATGAAAGCTCCATGAGGTTGGTTCCTACCGTCTGCATCACCTTCTTTGAATAAGTCAGTATGCCGGCTGCTATGGCGATGCCACCGAGGAAGAAGAGCTGCTGTGCCCCGCTGAGCACAAAGATGCCGAAGTCCGCATCCTCAAGAGGGATGCTTGGCACGAATACACCCATAACGTTGGCAATATTGTTTGCCCCAAGGCTGTAAGCGCCGAATGCGCCAACGGTCATCAGACCCATGCGCAGCCAGTTTTCGTATTTCAGGAGGTGCATTCTGATTCTTCGCCTTGCTGTTTTCACAAGGTGATATAAGGCATATGCGAATATTGCTCCGAGCACCGGTCCCGTGATCCAGGTAGATACGATCTGTGTCAGCACCCTGGTATCGACTGCGTTGTCGGTAAAGAAGTTCCAGCCGATGATAGCACCCACGATGGCCTGTGTAGTTGATACCGGCAACCCGGCCCTTGTCATGAAGTATACAGTCAATCCGGCTGCCAGTGCCACCGTAAAAGCACCGCCCATTGCATTTACTGATCCGAGGCGGCTCAGCGTGTCAGCGGCGCCACCACCCTGTACAACAGCGCCTATAATAACGAAAACAGCGGCCGTAACTGCAGCGCGTGTGAAGGAGACCATCCTTGAACCGACGGCGGATCCGAACACGTTGGAAGCATCGTTGGCGCCGAGTGTCCATCCCAGGAAGAGACCGCTGGTGAGAAACAGGAAAATCATGATCAGAGCATTTGCCTTATGGCCATGGAGGCGAGGAGGTCGGCTGCATCCTGAGCCGTGTCTGAAATATTCTCAATATGGTGTGTGATGTACCTGATATGAGCCTTTTCAGCCAGTGAGAGGTCATTCATCTCATGAAAAACCTTCTTCTTCATCTGAAACGCCGCCTTATCCGTTTCCCTCTCGAAGAAATAGACCTTGATGAGCTTTTCCCGTACCAGGTGAGGCTCGCGGAAGAAAGCCCTGGCGGCTGGCATAAGCTCCTCGGCCGAGTTACCCGAGACCTCCGAGAGAGAAATGAACTCATGTGACAGTGAAGCGGGTATTCGAGGCATCTCGACATAAAACTCATTAAGCGATTTCTTCGCCGTGTCAATAATCTCATCGAGCTGCCAGAGCAGCTTAACGATCTCACTCCTCTGCTGCGGCAGGATTGAATGAACTATCATGTCGTTCTCGATGCTGCGCTGCAGCTTGTCGGCCTTGCCTTCAAGGTCATCGATCTTTGAGAGGTGGTTCCGGAAGGCATTTGTGTCACCGTTGACATATGCCTTGATGCCCTCCTTGAAGATCAGAATGCCAATCTCTATTGTATCAAAGAATTCATCAATTCTTACGCTGAGTTCCCTGTTGGTGCGGGTAAAAAGCGACATATGCGGGCTTGTGTTGTTTAAGGCAAATATATTAAGAAAAGCGCAGCAGTCCGAAGAGTCAGAAATCAATAATTTTCTCCACCCGGTTTTTCTTCAGGTAACCCTTGATGATGACCTGGATGTCGCGATTGTCATTTGCGGGTTTTATGCAATCATGTACGGCCGTCAGCCCGAATCCCACGTCGTTGATGCTGAAGAATCCGTAGCCCGCAAACTTGCCGTTGACTATCTTGACAGCTGACCGTTCCTGCTCATCGCGTCCGCGGTCAATGATAAAGAAGTTTCTTTCCCTGAAGATGAATTCATCGAGAGCCATGAGGGCTCTTTCGTTGTACTGCTTCGGATCCTCCTCTCCGCAGCAGGCCCCGCGGCACATGCTCACCTGGCGGTGGAAACAGGGTCCGGAAGTTTCATACAATCCGCAGTGTTTCTGACAGAGGTTGTAGTCAGTGATAATCTGCTCCAGCTTGCCCCGCGCCCTGTCACGTGAGGTGAATACCGCAAGAGGCACTTCCTCATCTCTGACATTTCTGTATGAGAACCTGATGTATCCGGCCTCATCCGTTTCACTGTAGATACCCCAGCGGAACCCGGTGCGTCGCTGTGCCCTGTTGAAGCGAGGTTTACGGCTCTTTATCTCGGCTGACTCCATCAGCAGGGCAATCAGCTCACTTCCTGTGCGCTCCCAGGTGATGTCTGCAATCATTGACCTCATCTCCATCTCCCTTGCCGAGGTGTTGTTTGAGATGTGTGAGCTGACCCGCTCGCTCAGGTTACGGCTTTTCCCCACATAGATTACATCTCCGCCTTCATCATGGAAGTAGTATACTCCAGGTTCTTCAGGAATCTCTTCAAGCTTTGTCATGTCAAGTGCAGGGTGCAGTTTCGCCGCTTTCCTGTTTTTGATCAGGCTGCCGGAATTCAGCTCACGGTCTTTCTCGAGCAGCAGCTCCAGAAGCCTCACAGTTGCGAGGGCATCACCCGAAGCCCTGTGGCGGCCGTTGATCTCTATCCCGAGGTCATTGCAAAGGTTTCCCAGGCTGTAAGACCTGTGCCCGGGAATCAGTTTGCGGCTCAGGGCAACGGTATCAAGCATCGGGCGTTTGAAATTGTATCCCAGCATGCCGAATTCCTGCCTGATGAATGAATAATCGAACCTTGCATTGTGTGCCACGAATACCTTTCCTTCCGTAAGCTCTACAATCCGGCGTGCCACCTCATAAAATTTAGGTGCGTCCTCAACCATCTCGTTGGTTATACCTGTAAGGGAAGTGATGAAGTAGGGAATATTGCGCTCGGGATTGATCAGGGTCGAATATTCCTCCACCACCCGGTTGCCGTCATGTATGTAAACGGCTATCTCGGTTATTCTCTCAAGCCTCGCGCTTCCACCTGTTGTCTCTATGTCTACGATGGCATACATCTCTTCGGGAAAGCACTAAGATAATTACTTTTAAGGCTGCGACATTATTCCTATTTTTGATAAAAATAGAAATCCGGACATGGATTGCACAGGCAGTTACATCTGGCTTGACGGAGCCATAGTGCCCGCATCGGGCAATGAGGAGATCCCTTCCGGCGAGGTCACCTTCTATGAGGTGGTCAGAACCCGTGACGGAGTACCTCTCTTCTTCAGTGATCACATGAACCGCCTTAAGGATGGTATTGCCACAAGGTATGACCTTCGGGAGGATATCGCTGCAGAGGTCAGGGCAGGAATGAAAGCGCTTGCAAACCACGAGCGGCATGATGAAATAAATGTCAGGGTGACAGTGTCCTTCAGCGGGTATGACCACTCTCTGCATATCTGCTATATTCCTTCATTCTATCCGTCGGAAACGATGGTAAGAGAGGGAGTGCCGCTGATTCTTCACCATGCCGAACGGCTTGATCCGGGGGTTAAGATGCTGAACAACAGGCTACGTCTCTCGGTCAACGGGGAGCTGGCAAGAAGGAACGCTTACGAAGCGCTGCTGGTAAATCACGATGGATTCATTACAGAGGGGAGCAGGTCAAACATCTTTTTCATTGCGGAAGACGGGACAATACAAACGGCCCCTGACAGCATGGTCCTTTCCGGGATCACCAGGAGATATGTGACTGATATTATCCTGAAGGAAGGGATCACCCTGGTTACTGAAGCCGTAAAAGAGAGTGACGCCGGCAGATTCAGGTCGGCTTTCATTACCGGCACCTCTCCTATGGTACTTGCCGTCAGGAGCATTGAGGGTCTGCAGTTTAATGTCGCCGATCCGCTCATTGGAAGGCTTCGCGAAGCTTACTCAGACCTTGCCGGACGGAGCATGAATGATTACAAAATGGGGGATGAAGCGGATTAATCAATATATTTGCATCAAAACCAACAGCAATGGCCAGTATTAAAAGTCTGAAAAAGGATATCGATTTTCTCTTCTTCGAGCTGATCTCTGATTGTTTTATGGCTTCAAGTCTTCATGACGGAGCCAAGAAGATGGAGGTGCAGAACCTGATTGAAGAAGCGGTAGTTATGCGCAATGAATTCATTGACAGGGCAAATCACCCCGATGGAAAAGATAATCCGGCACTTGTCAGGGCTTATTATGCGGACCTCCGCAAGGAGCTGTTCGGCAAGATCAATGAATTCTTCGAGAAGCTGAGCAGTATTACTAAACAGTAGTTCCGGCCACACATCAGATATTCGTTCCGGTAATATCAGACATCCGATGCGGCTATGATCTGCCGGCTGCATTTTACGCAGCTTCCTTCATCCGTAAGACCGGAAATCCGGGCATAATATCCTGATCTTCTTATCACTGTGGTATGGCAGTCGGGGCACCTCGTGTCACTGCCACCCTCTTCACCGGGCATGTTGCCGGTGTACACAAAATCGAGATACTTCTCTGCTATTTCCCTGAGTCTTAGTATTGTTTCGGGCGGCGTTGCAGGTGTGGTTCTCCTGTATGTCGGGAAGTAGCGGCTGAGATGAAGCGGAACGGACCTGCCCGCATTTCCGGCGATCCACTCAGCCTCCCGTTCCATCTCATCAGGCGAATCGTTCATTCCCGGAAGGACCAGGGTGGTTATCTCGAGATGCCTGCCTGATCCGGCCACAGTCTTTATTGCCTGCAGCACCGGCTTAAGGGTGGCTCCGGTATAATTCCGGTAAAAGTCGTTGCTGAACGCCTTCAGGTCTATGTTGAATGCGTCTATGACCTGTGTCAGTTCCTTCAACGGTTCCTGATTTACATAGCCATTGGTAACCATTACGTTGCGGAGCCCTTTTTCACGGGCAAGCCTGGCGCTTTCAGTTACGTATTCAAACCATATCGCCGGTTCATTGTAGGTATATGCGATGCCAATGCTTCCCCGGGCTGTTACAGCCTGACGGACAAGCTCTTCCGGATCAAGCCTTGCTGACTGTTCCCCTTTGACATTTTGTGAAATGTGATAGTTCTGGCAAAAATCGCATTTGAGGTTGCATCCGTATGATCCTACTGACAGAATCACCGACCCCGGGTGGAAGTGGTAGAGAGGTTTCTTTTCAATGGGATCGAGGGCATATCCGGAGATGATGCCGGCGGTAACCGGGTAAATTTCTCCTTCGCGGTTTTCCCTGGTTCCGCAGATACCTCTCTCTCCGGGCCTGATGATGCAGTAATGAGGGCACAGGGTACATCTCACGCTGCCTTCCTTATGTTTCTCCCACAACCTCATCTGCATTTGGCTTTTGATCTTATAAATTTAATGCTATTTTTGTTTTCCCTTCATCCCTGGTTAGATTGGGGTGGCAACTTCATGATCCGTTAAAACTTAACCTGAAATTATGACTACCAGAAGAGACTTTTTAAGGAAATCAGCCCTTGTCATTGCTGCAGCACCGATGATCAACAGCGAGATGATTGCATCATCCAGGCCTTCAAAGAAGACAGGTCTTGCATTGTACACCATACGTGACGCCATGGTCAAGGACCCTGCCGCTGCGCTTGCCGGGGCTGCGGAAACGGGTTACACATGGATTGAGGCAGCTGACCACCGTGACGGAAAGTTTTATGGCATGAAGCCGAAGGAATTCAGTAAGCTGGTAAGGAAGAACGGAATGGTTGCCATCAGCTCACACAGCGGTCTGAATCCTGAAAATTACGAGAAGATGATTGACGAAGCTGCTGAGGCCGGGATGAAGTATATAATACTGCCATCCCTTCCCGGTGACTGGAGCAACACTATTGACGGTTACCAGCGGGCAGCCGATTTCTTTAACAGGGCAGGGGCGAAGTGCCGGAAGGCCGGCATCACCTTTGGGTTCCACAACCACCAGGTGGAGTTCAGGGAGATAAATGGCCGTGTGCCTTATGATATACTCGTTGAACAGAGTGATCCAAAGCTGGTAATCTTTGAAATGGACCTGGCATGGATATCCGCTGCAGGGAAGGACCCGGTGGCCTACTTCAGGAAATACCCCGGCCGGTTCGAGGTATGGCATCTGAAGGACCTTACCCCGGAGAAACAGGATGCAACCCTTGGAGAGGGAATCATCGATTTCAGGCCGATTCTTGCTGAGGCCCGGACAGCAGGCATGAAATACTGGTTCCTGGAGCAGGACTTTTGCCGCACGCATACTCCGATGGAAAGCATCAGGATAAGCAGGGATTATTACCTCGGACTTCTGAAAAAATAAGACTCCGGAAATCATTTCCGGCAAAGATGTACTGCAGCCCTCCGGCATCTCGTGCCCGGGGGGCTTGCTATATTCTTCTCAGAGTTTTATCGTGACTGATCCGTTCCGTGAAGAAGAGACCACCGCCTCCAGGAATTTCATTCCCCTGACTCCCTCATTGATGCCCGGGTAATCAGCCACCGGGTCAGGTTTCTGACCATCGTTGACTGCTATTATATGCAATGCAAAATTCCTGTACAGGTTGCCGAATGCCTCAATGAATCCTTCAGGATGCCCTGCCGGCAGTCTTGTGTGCATAGAGGCCGGTAAGCCCGATCCGGCAAAGGAGGCGCCGGTCCGGATAACCTGCGCAGGGGCATCAGGACGGAGCCGGGTGAGGGTATTTGGCTCCATCTGGCGCCAGATAAGTGCTCCGCTTTCACCGTAAATCCTTATTGACAGGTTGTTCTCCTCTCCGGTAGCCGCCTGGCTGGCAAGAAGAGTCCCGCTTATGTTGTTTCCAAAGGTGAGAGAGACTGTGCCATCATCGTCAAGGATTCTTCCGGGAACCGCTGAATTCAGTTTTGCCGACAATGAGACAACCTCTTCGCCCGTCACATATTCCGCGAGGTTGAATGCATGTGTTCCTATGTCAGCCATTGCCCCGGCTATGCCTGCCCTTGCCGGGTCAGACCTCCATTCAGCCTGCCGGTTGCCAGTTCTTTCCAGCGGTGACGCGAGCCATCCCTGCAGGTACTGAACAATCACCTTCCTGGCTTTCCCGATCTCCCCCGCAAGCACCATATTGCGTGCTGCCTTAACCATGGGATAACCGGTATAATTATGGGTCAGGCAAAACAGTTTCCCTGTCCGCTCAACTGTTTCATGGAGGTCCAGAGCTTCAGATACACTGAGACATAGGGGTTTGTCGCAAATAACATGAAATCCTGCCTCCAGGGCCATTTTTGCCGGACTGTAATGAAGATGGTTCGGGGTGGCTATGGTGATGAAGTGGGGTCTGACCTCTTCGGGCAGGGTGCTTTCGGTTGTGATCATCTCCTGCCATCTGTCATAGATGCGTGCTTCATTAAGAGCCTCCCTGGTTCCTGTCAGCCGCGAGATTTCCGGGTTACTGCTGAATGCGCCGGAAACAAGCTCACAGATACCGTCGAGGCGTGCTGCCATCCGGTGTACGGGCCCGATGAGCGAGCCTTCGCCTCCGCCGATCATTCCATATCTAATTTTCATGACCGTCGTCGTCCCTGTTAGATGGCAATCCTTCAGTCAAAACGCCGTTTGAGGCACAGAATTTCTCAAGAGCCTCCATAATCCTTACGGGACTCTCCCTGTAAAACGTCCCCAAACGCAATGATATAACCTCTTCTGACTTCAGGTAAAATGCAACTTTAAGCTGGCTGAATTCAACTTTTCTCAGATCAGACACGCTTATTGTTCTGGCAGGGGCATAAACCTTGTCCCTGAGAATAATAGTGTCCCCGGTGAGGGTCAGAAATCTTTCGGTCAGGCCCAGTCCTGATATCAGGAGGCTTATACCAATAAGACCCATAAAAGCTATGGCAATGAAACTGTTGGTTGTCAGCTTATCCGAACCGGTCATCATTATTCCGGTTGTGATTGCCGCAGCAATGCACACCAGTCCGAACAGAGCCTTCAGAATCCTGTTAATACGGTCATTTTCTCCGGGATCGAGATTAAATCTCTGGCTTTTCATCTGTTTTTTCTGCAAAGTAATATTTTTTGATTACAAGGCTCATTCAGCATCCTGCCCTGCCGAACCTCTGAGGCTGAAATTAACGCCGACACCGTAATAGAATCCTTCCATACTCATGCGGTATGATCCGGGTAAAACATCAGTAAAATGCTTTTCAGCATTGAAATACACCGAAGAGTATGCGAGGCTGAGGTGAATGATGACCTGCCTGTCAACCGGCATTTTAAGCTTTAAGCCTGCTTCATAAGATTTTGAGTCTGTGTATTCTGCACCTGCACTAGATCCCTGGTACCTGTCAAAGTTGAACCTGCTGTCATTTTTGAAATTGGACCATACGGCGAAGGGTGTGAGGTAAAGATACCTGCCGGCGCTGATGTCATACTCCAGTGCAATGCTGAGGATGAACCTCGAAGTTGGCCAGGTTCCGCTGTTGTAGCTTGTAGTCTGGCTGCCGTCATTTGTTGAAACCAGTATGTTTTCAGTGTACTTGGCTTTCTCGAAACCGCCACCCAGAAGAAGATGAAAGTCATACCATGAAAAGTCGAATCCGATGGCAGGCCTGAAGCTTCCGGGGATTCTGGCGGAATAGGTGATTGTATTTGATGGTCTTGATTGCTTTATATATGAGAGACTTGCATCTGCCCTGAGGAATGACGCTGACAGGTCAATCGCAAAAGATGGTTTTCCCTTTCTGTCTGACCAGGAGCTTTTGGATTGCCTGATGGTTTCCGAAGGGGCAGAAGGAGGGGAGTAGTCGGGGTTAAACAGAGTATAGGAGTAATAGGAGCCTGCGACCATTATGTTCACAGGCCGGCTTTCTTCAGTGTTCCTGAAAATAAATGATCTCTCGCTGCTGCTGAACACGCGATCATTGTTATTGTCAATCCAGAATCTTTTTTCATTTCCGGGGGTGATTTCAACTATGATCACGTTCATTTCTCCGGGCACGGCAGAGATCTCCTCGGGCATCAGGTACCATAGAATGGCCACCGTATCGGCAGCGTCCGGGATCACCGGGTACACGAGGTCAATTTTTCCGGGCGGGATATTCAGGCCCGGGTACTTGGCGGCCAGTAACTCTCCTGAAAATTGAGGATCATTCGGATCAGCCACAGCCACAGGTATGCTTACGTTTGTCCGGGTATCGAGGCCGATTCCCAGCCTGGTGAAATACTGCCCATAGGAGGATAAAATCCCGAAGTTGGCTATAATTAAGGTTGTCAGGCCTCTTCTGAGTCTCATTCTTCAAAAATATAAGAAATAGTCCCGCAGGGAGAATTATTCTGGAGAAATTTCTATTTTTATCCATCCGTTGAAGAACTTAACCTGAAATGATATGAAAGAGGAGACAAGAAAATTCACAAGACGGTCATTTGTGGGCACTACGGGCGCCGCAATTGCCGGACTTACCATCCTGCCCAGCAACGTGGTCAGCGGGCTCGGCCACCGTGTTCCGAGCGATAAGCTCAACATCGCCGGAATTGGTATCGGAGGTATGGGTGCTACAAACCTCAGGAATGTTGCCGCATCAGAAAACATAGTGGCGCTCTGTGATGTGGACTGGGGCTACTCGAAGAGGGTCTTTGATGCCTACCCGGCAGCGAAGCGGTTCTGGGATTACCGGAAGATGTATGATGAAATGGGCAAGTCAATTGATGCAGTGATCATTGCAACGGCTGACCACACTCATGCCCTTACTGCAGCTCACGCTATGACCATGGGCAAGCATGTCTTCCTTCAGAAACCCCTTACGCACAGTGTATATGAATCAAGACTTCTGACGAAGCTTGCAGCGAAGCATAAAGTGGCAACCTCGATGGGAAATCAGGGTTCGTCAGCCATCGGTGTGGACCTTGTTCAGGAGTGGATACAGAACCGTGAAATAGGTGAGGTGACAAAGGTAGAAGCCTTCACTGACCGTCCGATATGGCCCCAGGGTCTGAACCGGCCATCAAAAGTAGATAAGGTGCCGAAGACGCTTGACTGGGACCTGTTCCTGGGACCTGCTCCCGTCAGACCCTACAACGCAATATATCATCCGTGGAACTGGAGAGGATGGTGGGATTTCGGGACCGGTGCGCTGGGTGATATGGCATGCCATATCCTTCATCCTGTTTTCAAGTCTCTCAAGCTCACATACCCGACAAAAGTACAGGCAAGCTCAACCCTTCTGCTGACCGACTGTGCGCCAAACGCACAGACTGTCAAGTATACCTACCCTGCCAGAAAGGCGCCATCGCATTACAAGATTGACCTGCCTGAAGTGGAGGTGACATGGTATGACGGGGGAATTCAACCCATGAAGCCCGAAGGATGGCCAATCGGAAAGGATATGAATGACCAGGGAGGCGGAGTCATCTTCCATGGGACCAAGGATAAGCTCATATGCGGTTGCTATGGCATCAATCCATGGCTCCTCTCAGGCAGGGTGCCAAATGCTCCTGAAACTGAAAGGCGTGTTAAGAATGCCACAAGTGGAGGTCATGAGATGGATTGGGTAAGAGCATGCAAGGAAAACCCTGATAACAGAATCCTTACCAAGTCTGATTTCTCCGAAGCAGGTCCGTTCAATGAAATGGTGGTTATGGGCGTCCTGGCCGTAAGGCTCCAGGGACTGAACAAGATACTCGAGTGGAACGGAGAAAAGATGGAGTTTGCCAATATCAGTGACGAAGAAACTATTAAGATATGTGTCGAGGATCATTTCAGCATCACTGACGGTCATCCGACATTCGACAGGAAGTTCACTGATCCGATCAATGCCAGGCAGTTTGCTGCCGAAATGATCAGGCATACTTACCGATCAGGCTGGTCACTTCCCGAAATGCCCGCATAACGCTAAAACCAAAACTAATACTTAAAATAAATAACTTATGAAACTGATAAAGACAATGTTTGTTCTTCTCCTTGCGGTCTCGTTTGTCTCCTGCGGATCAGGAAAGGAGAAAAAGAATGCTGAAAAGAAATCGACTGAAGCCGAGGTCTGGACCTATCTCTTTGACGGATCAGGCACCCAGGGCTGGCGTAACTACAACAAGCCCGAGTTCCCCACACAGGGATGGGAGATTGTTGACGGTACACTGCATTGCATCGGTTCCGGGAGGGGTGAAGCCGGCGGTGGCGGCGGTGATATCATCTATGACAAGAAGTTCTCAAATTTCCACCTCAAGATGGAATGGAAAATCTCGGAAGGTGGCAACAGCGGAATATTCTACCTGGCACAGGAAGGTCCGGAGTGGGATTACATATACAAGACCGCTCCCGAGATGCAGGTCCTTGACAATGAAAGGCACCCCGATGCTCAGGCCGGAAAAGACGGAAACCGCCAGGCCGGGTCACTATATGACCTGATTCCCGCCAAACCACAGAATGCAAAACCAGCCGGTGAGTGGAACACCGCCGAGATTAAGGTTTACAAGGGATCAGTATGGCACATCCAGAATGGTGAGACCGTTCTCGAGTACCATCTCTGGACTCCCGAATGGAACACCCTGGTTGCCGGAAGCAAATTCCCCGCATTGAATCCCAACTGGGCCAATGTTGCCGCCGAGGGTTTCATAGGCCTGCAGGATCACGGCGATGACGTCTGGTATCGTAATATCCAGATCAGGGAATTATAATTATCATCAGGGCAGGTAACGGCAGGTCTGAGACCCGCCGCTACGGCATCATATACAGAATTTCTGCCCGGGGGGGCAGGTAACGACAGGTCTCAGACCTGTCGTTACGTTATCATATGTACGTATTTCATGCCCGTGGGGCAGGATTACCATACAATCCGATATCCCCTGCCACCTCGCGCATCCCTGATATTGTGTCTGAGATGAGATCATTCAGGTCAACGCCGAGCATGGCAGCGCCCTTTTCAATGACACTCCGGTCAACGCCCGCAGCAAACCTTTTGTCTGTCCATTTTTTGCGGACTGACTTTGCTTCCATGTCAAGCACGCTTCGTGAAGGCCTGACTAGTGCGCTCGTAGTCACGAGCCCGGTCAGCTCATCAATTGCAAACAGCGTTTTCTCAAGGAGAGTCAGGGGCTCAGTGTCAGAGCAGATACCGTACCCGTGGCTGACTACGGCCCTTACATAATCCACAGGCCATCCCTCCTCCTTAAGTATCTTCTCCGTCATGGTACAGTGCTGGTCAGGATACATCTCATAATCGAGATCATGCACCAGTCCGATGATTCCCCACTTTTCCTCATCCTCACCATGTTTGCGCGCCATGTATCTCATGACCGCCTCAACTGATAGGGCGTGTTTGTAGAGGCTGTCTGACCTGTTGTACCTCCTGAAAAGCTCAACAGCTTCTTCCCTGGTGGGTGTTTTGCCTGTCATTTCCTGATTTTAAATTTGAATAATTGCACTTATGATCCGTCTGATCAGTCACTTTTTAACTGCCTTCATCGAGAAGCTCCTGCCCCCGTATGTGATCCGAAGGGTATAGATACCAGATCCAAGGTGCCGGCAATTGAACGGAATCCGGTTCCTGCCGGGCGACAGCTCAGCCTCTGACTGCATGACGATCCTTCCCGAAGCATCAAACAGTTCAAAGCCTGCCGTCTCACTTCCCCCGAAGTCAACTTCAAGCGAGAAATCCTCATTGAAAGGATTGGGATGCAGGATTACCTGATCCTCATTGATTTCCGGTCCGGTTCCGGATATGACAAACGAAACGAATGCGGTATCATTTCCTGCATAACCGTCTTCAGGCAGCCGGCTGAAAATATGAATATGATATGGTATATCCTTCAGCAGACTGCATTTCTGTGTGAAAGCCACATCAACAGTGTCACCCGGGTCTATTTTCCTGTAGAAGGTTTCATTGACCAATTCCCCTTCATTGATACTGTATGCCAGCGGGAAGCTTGTCAGTGCGTTGCGTCCAAGGTTGATCACCCTCCCTTTCACGGTCACCTCCGAAAGCATTGCCTCTGCTGGGGGAGCAAAGACCGAATCAATATGCAGGTCTGCCTCAAGGAACGAAATGTCGGGGAATGTAACCTGGTCGAGCCATGCTCCGTCAAGTCCGCCCGAGAGTGAGACATCCTTTGAATATATCCACTCCAGCAGGTGTACGCCCGGCTTCAGCACTTTCTTTCTTTGTGCCCAGGGTGTGTCACCCGAGATCTGCATGTCAGTGACGCTGTCTACCCTGAAGGTAAGCTCGTCATATATGGGTTCGGAGGAGACCCGTACAAAAAATGACATGGTGTCGGCTACCGGATTGTTGACATATATGGCAAGGATCGATTCCGTTTTGTCAGGTATAGGGGCTGACCGTGCTGAAAAAACGTTCTCATACGATACCGAGGATGTTATTATCCACGGGTATTCGCCATTAAGTATCCACGGGAACACGTCGAACCTGTCGAACTCCCAGGTTTCGCGTGTTTTCCCCGTACTGACTGACCACCTGCCCCTTGCCTCATATTTGCCGCAAATGAAGCTTACGTCATAGGGGATAACCTTCCCGGATCCGGCAAGGGGTGAGATTTCTGTCTCAAAATAAATATCCTTCACCTGCCCTGGTTTGATGCTGTCAGTAGCCAGCTCGGGCTGGTATACGGTAAGCATTGGTCCGGCAGGGGTTATCTTCACCAACCCGGTGGCAGCAGCTGATCCGTCATTTTTTACCCTGACCCGGAGATGCAGTTTTTCCCCCGGATCGGGAAGGAAATTGGAATTTCCCAGCGAGGAATCGTCATGAATGGCTGAAATAATCTTCAGTTCCGGGGCATTAAGAGTCATATCAATGCCGTACCTGTACTCTTCGCTGCCATCCTTGATGCTGAGCAGCAGGGCAGCCAGCTCGCCGTCCTCCACACTGTCTGAAACCCTGAAGATGAACTTTCCGGTTATTGTGCGTGTCTGTCCCGGGAGCAACACCCCTATCGTGGCAGTATCAGCTTCCACGGTTATCATCCCGGAGGCGACGCTTAGCCGGGCTGTCATCTTTGAGGTACGCATCTTTCCGATATTCTTCACCGTAACCTGCAGATTCACCGGTTCACTGTAGTCGGGGAGGCCGTTTCCATTGCCATCGGCGTCATCGAATACTATGTCGCCGACGGTTATGAATGGTTCAGGCACATCACCGAAATGGATGGTCTTGTAGAAAGGAAGCATATTCTGTCCTGTGACCACCAGGAGGCATGAGTCCTTGACGCCTGCCGGGACGGCCAGAGAGATGTTCCCGGAAGGACTGACGAACCTGGCATCCCAAAGCGTGTCGAAATCTGACAGTGCTGCATATGCAAAAGGCCCGGTAAAGAAACTAAGGACCTGCAGTTGCTGGGGCACCCTGTCCGGAAGGTCAATCCTGAAAGTGTCAGGCCTTCCTATTACCGGAGACAAGGAAGGATCACCCAGCAGCATGTACGTCTCCCAGTAATACTTCTTTCGCGGACTGGTACTGGCCGATACGGACATGTTTCCGGAAAAGTTTACCTGACCCATGGTGTAGTACCATTCGCCCGGAGGCTCACCGTGTGTATGGAACAGCCTGTCAAAGGCGCCTGCACCGGTAGTCTCGAAGGTGACATTCGGCCCTGGTGTTCCCGGACCCACTGACCAGAAGAAATCATCGCTCCAGTAAGAGTCATTTGTACATCCTATATAACCGATGGCCCCCTTGTTCGGGGTGGCAACCATGGCTGTGCCAAAGCACGATGCAACGTTTATCTGGGCTGTACGGCAGGCATTGGCTATGATGAGAGGGTACTTGTTTTCATTGCTGAACTCGTTCATCATTGAGGTTCTGAAAGCAGGGTCGCTGAAGCCGGTGGCTTCACCGTGACCGGTGTAATTAAGTATGCTGACTCCCTTGTTGAAAACGGTCTTCAGCGAGTCATCCTTCTGAGGAGCGTCGGGATACAGCCAGCCGATGGCATTCAGGGATTTGTCTGCTTTCAGGTAAGTGTTGTAGATGTATGACACCTGTCCGTTCATATAGAGCTCAAATCCCGGCGCATTCCCAGCGGTGGCCAGTGCCCGTGACCAGTTGTCAATAGCGGGACCAAACCTGTTTGTCTCGTAATCGATAATCTTTTTGACCATCCCCTTCATCTGGGTGGTATCTGATGCCGGAAGTCTGCCAATGAACAGTTCGGGGATATAGTCGCCCTGGCCGTCAAACTCGCCGTAGTAAAGGTCTGACACATTGGTGGTACCGCGTGATGTGGGTATTATGGACTGATCGCCGGCGATCATCAGGTAATGTACCGGGATCCCCTTTTCCTGAAGACTGAAATAAACGGTTGATATCCTGTTTTTCAGATCCTTGTATACTGTGTCAGCAGGCCCTGATTTCCTGTAAATTACAGTTGTACGTATTCCCTTCAGTGTTTTCCATCTGACCAGTGGCTCAAGATGTTTCCGGAAGATGGAGTCGGTGACTATGATCATGTGAACCGGCCGGTCAGTGTAGCCTGTAATATAGGAGTCTGAAGCAAATCCGCCCTTGTTGACCGGATCCTCCGTATCCTCTTCACCCTTTGTTGCTTCCGGTCTGAACCCGATCTCCACCTTCATTGACGTGATAAGATCAACGTATCTGCCCCCTGGATTGTAGAAAGCCGGATAGACTGCGATGTTTGCCAGACGGCGGCCCCTGAATATGCCTTCATGAGTCACCCTTACGGTGTCATGCATCAGGGTGTTCCGGCTGCCATAGGCTTTTCGGTCCTTTACGGTTATCCTGTCATCACGTACCTGATTCTTGGTCCTTGCCGGCTGTGCCGGGAAAAGCTCGGCCTGAGGGGCTCCCCGGTCAGCGAACCGGATTCTGCGTGAACTCACTTCCGAGATGGAGACAACCACCTCCATTCCATCCGGTACTTCAACCAGCCGGCTCCACACGGGCAGCTCGGGCTGTCCGGTCTCGGGAGACTGATGGTGCCCGGGAAGAAACAGCCTCAGGTACTTGCCTGAAGGGTCGGTGATGGTCTGAAATTCTGATTCACCTGAGCGGTAAATGAAATCAGACAGCTGACGCGACACTTTTACGCCAGGTTTGTCACCGGCCGTCCTTCCGGCATAAGCCTGGGAATCAGCATCGGGCAGGTTAAGCAGCAGCATAATGGCCGCCAACACTGCGGTTGCCCTCTGTTTTACCCTCATAGCCTGAATATACGAAGCCAATATAACTAAAAATTACCTCAATTTATATGCCGGAAGTGGTTTCAGCCGTTATATGAATTGAATTCGTATATTTAACCATAAATTCAGGGAAATTGTTCAGGGAATGAAGAAGGGCCTCAAGGTTACGATACTCCTTCTATTATCATCATTGTCAGTATTTTCGCAGGTCAACAGGTATGGCACCCCTTTGATCAGCCGGTTTGATGCATCCGCTACTCCGGGAGAGCTCCGCAACCTGTGTATCACTATGGACAGCCGCGGGGTAATGTACTTTGGCAATGAATCCGGCGGAATTGTCACATATGACGGCAGCAGGTGGAGCAGGATAGCCACCCCGGGTATCGGAGCAGTTACCTCACTGATCACTGACACTCGCGGAATTGTCTATGCCGGAGGAAGAAACGGGTTCGGTTTCCTGCAGCCTGACAATGCAGGCAGACTGACCTATATTTCACTCGCAGGACTTACCAGAAGCGGGGAGGGGAACTACAGTCCCATTACCTCAGGTGCGGCTGACAGCAATCATGTCTGTTTCAGTGATGGCAGAAGACTGTTTGTCTCAGGTCATAAATCAGATTCAGTTACAGTTACCGACCTGGAAAATGAATTGGGGATACGAAATGTCTCTGCATTGCTTGCATTTGACAACAGGATAATAATTGCTGACAACCAGGAGGGACTGTTTGCATTCAGCGCTGACAGAACCGAAAGAATCCCGGGAGGGGAAAAAGCGGCCCCTGCCAGGTTTGTCAGGCTTCTTCCATATGACAGGGACAACCTTCTCATCGGCGATGCACAAAAGGGACTGATGCTGTTCAACATCAGAACAGGCACTATCGCTCGTCTTCCGGTTGTTACGGAATCAAAGACCACGGTGCCGGGCGGTTCACTCACCGATGTTGTCCTGCTCCCCGGCAACCTGATTGCTGCCGGTTATTCAGACAGGGGAGGGGTCTATATCTATAGTCATGAGGGGAGGCTCCTCCAGCACATATCAGAAAGAACGGCGGCAGTGGCTGAGTCTTCAGTGACAGCCATGTATTGCAATAACACGTCCAATTCACAGCTGTGGTTCTGCACCAGTGGCTTTATAAACAGGGCATCCATATCAATGCCGGCATCCGGATTCACCCCTGCAGGAGGTATAACCTCTGTCTGCGGTACGGTTGCTGAATACGCCGGGGCGATATATGCCGGAGCTGAAGATGGTCTTCTTGTCAGCTATACCGACCCATCAGGAGTGAGGCGGTTCAGGAGAAAAGGGAGCCAGGGAGCCAGGGTTTATTCACTGGCCGTGGTGGAACTCCGGGAAGGAAGTGTGCTGCTGGCTGCAACAGAAAACGGACTCCTGCAGATTGACAGGAATGACGACCTTGAGCGTTTTCTTCCCGGGCTGCACCTTACTGCTGCCTGCAACTCAGTCCGGAATCCCGGGGTGATGGTATCAGGCTCCCCCGACGGAACAATCAGAACGCTGATTTATGATGGTTATGAATGGGAAGTCAGGCATACCATCAGCAACGCGGTTACAGGCCGTATCAGTGATATTGAACAGACCGCACCGGGTGAATGGTGGCTCGCAACATCAGATCCGGCATCACTGGTAAGAATGCACTGTGAGTCAAATGACACTGCTTTTATAGTTTATGGCAGGGACAGCGGGGTGAGATCTGACACCCTGAACAGTCTTGCAGTCATCAATGATAGTCTTTACCTCTGCACAGGAAGGGGTATCTGTGTTTACGACCGGCAGAATGATACTTTCAGGAAGGATCATAATCTGACCGGAGAAACTTTTGATGATGCCAACATAAGGATGGTGACCAGCACACCGGAGAGGGAAATTGTCATCTCAGGCTGTGACTCGCGCAACTTTGATGCTATGGTTACAACCACCCGCCAGGGTCATGTGGTCTTCAGGCGTCAGTTCGATTTCCTGCCTGATCTGGCAACAGCGGGAATATCGTATGCTGACGGAAGCGTCTGGCTTGCAAAGGGGCAGAATCTCTTTGTAATGGACAAGTCGAAGCTTTCGTTCAGGTACGGTGATTTCAGCACGCTGTTTACCAGGATAATTACCGGAAGCGGACTGGTACTCATGGATGGCACCTTTTATACCGACACGAAGGAGGGGCAACGGATACCGTCCCCAATACAGCCTGATAAACCAGGTATCACCCTTCCCAACAGTGACAACAGCCTTACCTTCAGCTGGACCACTACCTCTTATATCGATGAGGAGAAGACAGAGTACAGGCACCGGCTGGAGGGTTATGATGATGACTGGTCAGCCTGGGAAAAACGTAACTACAGGGATTTCACCAATCTGCCATCGGGTGATTACCGGTTTGTTGTCAAGGCAAGAACAATAACGGGGTTTGAGGGAGAGGAGCTTTCCTATTCATTCTCTGTCAGGAAGCCGTGGCTGACCTCACTTATTGCAAGACTATTCTACGCAGCCGTGGCAGGCTGGCTCCTGTTCCTCCTGATAAGGTACTTTGCAAGGAGGCTGCGCATAAGGAACAGGAGGCTTGACAGCCTGCTCAGGCAGAGGAATGAAGCTACGGCAAGGGGAAA
Source organism: Bacteroidota bacterium (assembly GCA_018262715.1). Lineage (GTDB taxonomy): Bacteria > Bacteroidota > Bacteroidia > Bacteroidales > VadinHA17 > SR-FBR-E99. Next base: position 34,811 of record JADFDS010000040.1, on the reverse strand, counting down.
GAACGAGATTGAAGGGCTTGAGAAATATGCCGGCCTGGTTCAGCAGACTCTGCTGCCTTCGGAGAGGCGGCTTGGAGAAGCCATCCCGAACAGTTTTCTCCTTAACAGACCCAGGGGTACTGTCAGCGGAGACTTCTTCTGGATAGCCAGGCAGGGTGAGAGGTCAATAATAGCTGCAGGTGACTGTACGGGTCACGGGGTGCACTCTGCACTTCGTACGGTAATGGCACTTTGCTTCCTTGATGAGATAGCTGACAGACCAGGGTATATGAGCACCTCGGAAATACTGAGGGAATTCAGGTACAGGCTGACCAGGGCTTTCTCAACCCTTCCTGCCGGTGAAGTGCAGCATGAGGGCATTGACATATCCCTCCTCTCGGTTGACAGGGGCAGGAAGACTGTTGAGTATTCGGGTGCAGCCATGCAATGCTTCAGGGTCAGGGAGATGAGTGACCAGGAGAAGGCCAGATGGGACAACGGCGAATTCAAACCAAATGCAGGGACACAGGTGAGCGGCAAGTATCTGCTGGAAACCGTTTACGGCGACAGGGTGCCGCTGGGAATGCATCTTGACGGTGATCACGTGTTTACACAGCACACATGGAAACTGGAGAAGGACTCGTCATATTATCTCTTTACAGACGGTTACCCTGACCAGTTCAATGGCGTCACAGGTAAGAAATTCATGAGGAGAAACATGCGGAAGCTGATTCTTGACATACAGAATTACCCGATGAGCAAACAAAAGGAGATACTTGAAGAGCGTCTCGGCAGCTGGATGGGAAAAACGCAGCAGACTGATGATATATTGGTAGCAGGATTAAGAATTGACTGATTGCTCACCTGCCTGAACCAAACTCAGTGCTGAGCCTGTAAAAGATTCCCCTTTCACTGGCCTCGTAGGTGATCAGGCCGCAGAGGATAAAATCACTGAGTATCTTTTCGGCCCTCCTGGCATTGATACCTGTAAGGTTCCGGAATTCTTCCACCGTTATCCTGCCCTCGCTTCGCAGATGATTCAGAAGCAGGTTTTCAGTCTCCTCAAACCTCAGGAGCAGTCCGCGTGACTTTACGCTGCGCCGCCACACCTGAAGGATCACCCTGTCAGCCATAAAGTTCTGGTCGTTTTGCCTGAAATAGGCTTTCCACCTTCCATGTTCATCCCTGGCCTTTACCGGTATTATGGTGCTTTTCGGCACCTCTACCTCAAGGATGTTTTTGCCGTTAACAGTGTGGTTTCTTGTACGGATAGTCACTTCGGGGTCACAATGGAGCCTGGCGGCGGCGTCTATCATGTAATACTCCTCGTCTGACCTTACGCCGGCGAGTGATCCGTTGTCCCTGACTCCGATAAGCAGCTTTCCCCCGGCAGTGTTTGAAAATGCTGACAGGGTACGCGCAATCTTCTGCGGGTCAGAGATGCAGTACTTGAAGTCAAGGTTCAAACCCTCGCCGCCTGATATCAGGTTGTGGATATATCGTCCCATGATTGCCTGATTTTTTGCTGCGCGACAGCCTCGCTAAAATAAGATAAAATATTTGTATATTGGCTCATTCTCAACGGCACGGTGATAAGAACAGAATGAATTTATCAACACTGCCCTGAAGTGAGCATATTTGCAGAAATCATAGAAGACGACCAAAAATTCCCAATGAAACGCAGAAACTTTTTCAGATCCGGCCTTGCGGGAGCAGCAGGGATCACATTGATGGGTAACCGGGCCCTGGCCGTAAACGGTAAAACAGATGAGGGAGAGATTATATACAGGACCCTGGGTAAAACCAATCTCAGGCTGCCCGTAGTCAGCTTCGGCGTGATGAGGTCTGACAACAGTTCTCTGGTAAGGGCTGCCCATGAGGGTGGAATAAAGCTTTTTGACACGGCTCACGGCTATATGAACGGCCGGAACGAGGAGATGCTCGGAGGATTTTTCAGCACTCTGCCCCGCGAATCATTTGTGTTAGCCACAAAGGTGAAGCCGGCGGGGGTTGACTCCCGTACCGGGCTTCCCTCAAAGGATACCACGGCCGAGAGCTTCCTGGCAATGTTTAATCTCAGCCTGAGCAGGCTGAAACTCGACTATGTTGATATTCTTTACATGCACTCTGCAGACAGTGTTGAGATGGTCAGGCACAGGGAGACTGTCAAAGCGATGCTTGATCTGAAGAAGCAGGGAAGGGTTCGGTTCATTGGGATATCAACACACAAGAATGAGCCGCTGGTTATCAATACCATGGTTGAAGATGGTATATGGGATGTTGTGCTCACATCATACAACTACCGCCAGACCTACCTTGCTGAGATGAACAGCGCCATTGAGAAGGCTGCCGCAGCGGGCATTGGCGTGGTAGCCATGAAAACATTGGCCGGAGGATGGCTTGACAGGGAGAGAACCAAGCCTGTCAACGTACAGGCTGCCCTGAAGTGGGTATTGTCAAATCCGAACGTGCATACCACCATTCCCGGAATCACTGCGTTTGACCAGCTGGAGACAGATCTGAAAATTATGAAGGACATAGTGCTCACAGATCAGGAAAAGGCTGACCTGGTGGCTGAAGCCTCATTACCCGGGCTTTACTGCAATGCATGCAGCAACTGTGTCCCCGGCTGCCCCAATAATCTGCCGATACCGGAGCTGATGAGGGCTTATATGTATGCCTACGGCTATCATAATGCCGCTATGGCCTCAGAGCTTGTCAGCGAGACTGCGGTTGAGGCCAATCCCTGTGCCGGCTGTGACACATGCACTGCCAGCTGCGTAAGGGGATTTGATATCAGGGGTAAGATCAGCGACATATCCAGGCTGGCGAATGTACCGTATGACCTCCTGGGATAAAATAACAACGCGATGAAAAGAAATCTTTTTATTTCTGTACTGCTCATTGCCTCATTTCAGGCTATTCAGGGTCAGGATCTTTTCCCGGATCTGAAGGGGTACAGGATGAGCAATGACTATCCCGTTTACACTCCTGACGACCTGTGGAACTATATCAATGGTGCAGCCGACGCCTACCTTCAGCTTGGCTTCCTTGACCTGAACATAAGGGAGTATGTGAAGGGCAGGAACAGCATCAAGGCTGAGATCTACCGGTTTGGTGATGATGCCAGGGCTTTCGGTATTTACTCCATGGAGCGCTCGCCGGGATATAAATTCATTAACACAGGGGTGCAGGGCTACAATGAGGAAGGTGCGGTTCATTTCTACAAAGACTGTTTTTATGTCAAGGTTATGAGCCATTCCCGCTCTGCAAAAGTGAACAGCGCCATGCTCCATCTTGCGGGTCTTATTTCGTCCGGTATTGGAGGATCGGGGGAGTTTCCGGCACTGCTCGGGCTCTTTCCTTCCGAAGGGCTTCTGAAGAACCAGGAAACCTACCTGCTTGAGAGTGTCCTGGGGCACGAGTTTCTTCGTGGTGCCTTCAGGGCTTCGTACGAGGTTGAGGGAGACCGGTTTGACATATATCTCTTCAGCTGTGAAGATCCGGCTGATGCTGGCGCAATGGGAGCCGCCCTTGCCGGAGATGCATGGTCAGCCGATGAGGAGGTTTTCAAGTATGCCTTTGAGGACGGGTTCAACGGGGTACTGCATATGGCGAGGCAGGGGGGAAAGCTGATACTGGTCAGCGGCCTGCCATTTGAGAGGACGCCGCTGGCTGAGCGTTACATCACGTTGATGCTTGGCGGCCGCTGAACTGTGCATTTGAATCAGCATAAAAAAAGGTGCCTCAATTGAGACACCTTTTTTATATCCGTTCAGTTTCCGTTACTTGAGCTGGAAGCTGATGGGTACGCTGTACCACACGTTCACGGGTTTACCGCCCTGTTTACCGGGTTTCCACAGCGGGAGCATCTTGATGACCCTGATTGCCTCTTCATCGAGAGACGGGTCAACGCCCCTGACCACGGATACCTGGTCAACGGTGCCCTTGTATGTGACGCAGAAGCGAAGTATCACCTTACCCTGGATGTTGTTTTCCTTGGCAAGTTCAGGATACTTGATGTTGTCATAGATGAACTTGAAGAGCTCGGTATCCCCTCCCGGGAATGAAGGCATCTCTTCTACCACCACAAACACTTCGCGCGGGGCTTCTTCCTGTACCTCTTCCTGTACCTGTTCGATTACCTCAAGTCCCACTTCCTCGTCAACCACGGTCTCGGCCACGTCGTCAGCAGTCATAAACTGGGATGCGTCTTCGGGTTTGATGGTATCAACGATTACAGGGGCCACATATTTCACCACTGTCTGCTGTTCTGACGGGGGTGGGGGTGGCGGAGGCGGAGGAGGAGCAGCGGCTTCCTGGTTGATGTCATTGGCCATTTCGGCTATGACCTCATTGGCGTCCCTCTGCTTGATCTGTGCAACACTCTTGGCCTTGATATAAGGAATGTAGGCTGCAAAGAAGACCACGATGATGCCAATGATAATTGACATTGTCATTGTCCTGGCATATTTCCTGCGGATTTCGTATGCGCCGTATTCCTTGTTTCTGCCTTCGAATACTATATCATCGAAGCTTGGGTATCGTTTCTTTTCGTTTGCCATAGTTGTATCCCTCCCTATTGTGCTGAACCTGAAGGAGTGGCTGCTGCCCTGTTGATGGCATCGACAACCAGTTTCTCCTCAATCCAGTCTATGTCAGTAAAAATGTATCGGGCAATACCCACAATTGACATCTCGTCCATGATATCGACGAAGTTTTTGTACTTGGCTGTCTTGTAGGCTTTGATTAGAACGATAGGCCCTGTATCATCATCCTTTTTCAGCTGGCTGATGGCTGATCTCATGGAGTCCTGTTTGATATTGATCTTACCTGCGATAACATCTTTCTCAAACTGGTCTATTTTGCGGAACAGGGCCCTGTTCCGGTCAAGGAGTACCTGACGGATTCCTGTTGCGCTGAAATCAGTTTCCTGGAGTACTGTCACTTCAGGGTCTGCTTTGCCGGGGTACCAGTAGACTTTGTCTTCCGGACCGAGGATGATATTGAGAGTTCGGCTGTCAGCAATCTTCGGTGGTTCTACTTTTTCATTCTTCTTGATTTTTTCAGGAAGGATTATTTCCATCACCTTGGGTTTGCTGAAAGCTGCTGTGAGCATGAAGAACGTGATGAGCAGACTCATGAGGTCTACCATCGGCGTCATATCCACGCGGGCATCACCTTTTTTTGGTTTCTTTTTCCCGCCTTTGCTTTGTTCCTGGACTTGTACGTCTGCCATCTTATTCTGCTATTTGTTCTTCGGTTACTTCAGCTGACCTCAGGTTCGTGATCAGGTTGAACCTGTTCACATTCTTGTCCTGCAGAATATCAAGTACTTCCCTTACAACCGGGAATTCAACGTCTGCGTCGCCCTTGATCATTGCATCAGCTGCAGGGTTGATCTGGCGTGCAAAGAGAATCCACAAGGCAAGCTGGTTATCGGTTGAGTCAATAGGCACACCTTTTTCGAGTGCAATTTTCTCATCCGAATCCTTCGAGGCGAGGTATTTCTTCATATCCTGTATCGGAACGCCCACGGCAGTGCCGGTCTTCTCGAAGAGGCGAAGTTCATCCTCGGTGAATTCAATGTTGTAACGCTTGCCCATTTCGGCAAGGATTTTCGGCCGGAATTTCAGAATGGTGTCCGGTCCGTTGTCAACATTGAAAAATACCCGGTTGTCCTTCGCGATGAGTACCGTCATTACGTTGGCATCCATCATGGGTTTCTCCGATACGGAAAAAGGTGTATCAACAGGAGCCGATTCCTGGGGCCTGAACGTTGCTGTCAGAATGAAGAATGTGAGCAGCAGTGTGAACAGGTCCACCATCGGCGTCATGTCGATTCGTGGCGATTTGGCTCCTAATTTAATCTTTGGCATCTTTTAATTCCTTTCTTTTTTTGACCAAAAGAATAAATTCGGCAGCTATTTTCTGATAGAGGCGGCGAATGTCTGGGTCAGACTGAAGCCAGCCTCATCAATTTTAAACACATAGCTGTCAATCATTGATGAGAACCAGTTGAAGAAGATGATAGCCAGGGTTGAGCCTGTAATACCGAATGCTGTATTGACAAGAGCTTCGGAAATACCGGTTGAGAGGGCGAGGGCATCAGGAGCACCTGACTGTGCCAGGGCGGCGAATGCACGGATCATCCCGATAACCGTTCCGATAAGACCGATAAGCACTGAGATCGAAGCAATCGTTGAGAGGATGACCATGTTCCTTGAAAGAACAGGGAGCTCGAGAGCTGTAGCCTCTTCAATAGCCTGCTTCATTGAAGTGATCTTCTGGTCTTTTTCCAGTTCCTTGTCATTTTCCAGGGCACGGTAGCGTGAGAGACCTGCCTTGAGAACATTGGCAAGTGAACCCTTCTGCTTGTCACATGCAACGATTGCATCCTCAATCCTGTCTTCTGCGAGCATCTGCTGTACGTTTGAGACAAACACGTTAAGTCTTGCCCTTCCTTTTACCCTTGTCAGAGTGATGAGCCTTTCAAAGAAATAAATGATAAGCGTTATCACAATTGTGATGAGAACAGGCACGATGACACCGCCCTTGTACATCAGACCGAGCAGGTTACCCTGCAGGGGATGACCCTTGGGGTTGCCACCTTCAAAGTTAACCGGGTTACCCAGAACGCGGGTGAAGATAAGGTAAGCAACAATAAATGCAAGAATGATTGCTAGGGGTGCGAAGAGCGACTGCCATACACCACTTGACGACTTGGTTTTTTTACTCATTTTAGTATTCTTTAGTTGGTTTAAGTAAACAGGTGTCAAAAATAATTATTATCAATTTGTTTTACAATAGCCAAAATCAAATAGATCAATTTTATAACTCATTAACAATTAAGCGTCATTTGTCGAGCGTGGCATTGTAAGTCCTTCTCTTTGAAACAGGTATTTCAATCGACTTGTAGCCCTTGGCGCTGATAACAAGTGTCTCTGATGCTTCCGGCATCACAAACTTGTATTCACCCCTTGCATTGGTCCAGGCTTCGGCAGCAGTGTCCTTAACCCTTACTGAGGCTCCCGGGATGGGATCGCCGTTGGAATCAGAGATCACACCTGTGATTTCGTTGGGATGTGCTTTAGGCTGTGCGCTCTTCTGAAGCTGGGCTATGTACTGGATGGCCGACTTTGCGCCATCGTTTCCGGGTTCAATGGCAAGGATCCTGTTGTTTTCCTCGATTGCCTTCGGATAGTCACCCATGGTCATATACATGGTGCTCAGCGAGCTATGGGCCCTGATGCGATATTCGGGTGAGAGGTTCATCATCCTGTTGTAGTAAGCCTTTGCTTCGTCGTACCTCTTGTTCTGCAGGGCTTCATAGCCAAGATAACGGAGGGCGTCATATATTTCCTTCACGTTCTTTACCGAGTCAGCGGCAGCTTTGTTGAGGAGCATCTGAAACCTCGGTTTTGCAAGGCCGAGTTCAGAATCGGGATCCTTCGCAGAGGCAATGTTGGCCAGCCAGAGGTAACCCTGCAGGTTGTCAGGGTATTTCGCAATCATCTTGTTAAAGGCCTGGTCAGCCTTGTCAAAGGCTTTATCCTGGTAAAAAGCCCTTCCCACCTGCAGGAAATCGTTTTCACTGTCTCTTCCCTTCTCAAGGAGCTGTGACCAGGTTGATGCTGCTTCGGCATACATATGGGCACCGTACTGAATGGTTCCCTTTTCATACATCAGGTTCAGGTCTTCCTCTTCATTGAATCTGATTGCCTTGTCATATGCTTCGAATGCCTTTGCAAACTCGGCTTCGGCTTTTTTGACCTGTGTGCGGCCTGCTTCAACCCTGGCCTGCAGTGCGTCAATTGATGCCTTTGCCTGCTCTTTGGCAGGGCTCTTCAGTGTAACATACCTTGCCTGCAGCTTACTAAGTTCGTCAGCATCATTGTCGACGTCTATCATAAGCTTCGAATAATTCTGGTTCTTCCTGGCAAGAATCCTTGCATAGTAGATATAGTCCTTCTTGATGATGCGGTCAGCCTCAAGGTTGGCAAAAAGCTTGTCCATATACTGCTTTGCAAGCTCGAAATTGCCCTCTTCATATGCTGAGTAACCGGCAATACGGTTCATATATGTCCTTGACTGGTCAACGGCAAATATTTCCTCAACATTCTTGATGACCTCGTCATATTCCTTGGCATAGAACAGGGCGTTGACATACCTGATCTTGGCGGGGATGTTTCCCTGGGTCAGTTCGAGGTATTTCTCAAAGTACTTTTTGGAGTCATTGAACCTTCCGGCCATGGAGTAAAGCTGTCCCAGCTCCCTGTACGCGGGTGCATAGTTCTGGTCGAGAGCTATGGCCTGCTCATAGTAGGGGATGGCTGCAGTGAGGTTGCGTCCCTTAACATAGATACTTCCGATTTTCATGTTTGCTGCAGGGGATTTCAGATCCCAGTCCTGAGCAAGGTTATAGTTCTTGATAGCCTTTGAGCCGTCATTTACCAGGTCATAGATGTCGCCAGCAATGATATATACCTCGCTGTTTCTCGGATCAATTGAGAGTGCCTGCCTGACGAATGGGAGTGCCTTGCTGGTGTCAACCTGCTCAAACCGGATGTATGATTCGGCAATCTTGGCAAGGGCATAGGCGTAACCTTTCGGATCTTTGATCTTGGTGACCTTCTTGTAGGGAGGAAGGAGTCCCTTGGCTTTCAGCCTCAGTTCCTCTGCCCTGGCGTTCTGGCCGTTGTACAGGGCAACCTTTGCAAGCCCTATATGGTTCAGCGGGTCAGCAGCGTTGGCTGCAACACCCTTGTCGAAGATGTCGGCAGCTTCCTTCATCGCAATATTCAGCGAGTTGGAGATAGTGTCAGCAAAGTAGTTCAGCAGTGCGTTTTCCCCGTAATGGAAGAAGATCTTGCTGTTTGTAGGCTCATTTTTAATGAGTTGCTGGAACAGAACCTCTGCCTTATCATACTGTTCGTTCTTGGTGAAAGTCCTTGCCTCATCGAGGGTCTGAGCCTTGAGCCCCGTGCCAAAGACCATGCAAAATACCGCTGCGGGCAGCAACGCGAGTTTAAAGCTTCTCATAATCATCGTTATCAAGTTTAGTTACTCATTCTTTACCTGTATAATTCTAATCGGCATCGTTGCAGGTACAAGACCCGATTTAAGTATTATCCTTTGTCCTTTTTCTCCTGCAACAAAAGATACAAATCCCGAGCCAAGTCCTGTATATGATTCCCTTGAGTGCATATTTACCTCACGCACAAACGGATACGTTTTTTCGTAAATATGTCCCTGCAAAGGCGGATAGTATGATGTTTTATCGAGGTAGGGTTGTGAAATGGCCGCAACCTTTATCTTGCCCAGCATGCCAAAGCTCTGCGGGTCATCCTCGTCACTTATCCAGTTGACACTGACGATGCCTATTGCTCCCGGTGTACGTGATACGTAATCAATTACCTCAGGATTCGATTTTACTGCGAAGAAGTTTGGCAGCAATTCTTCGGGAAGGGTGAATTTTTCCCTGAAATATCTTATGTTGCCGGACCTGACGTTATCAAACACAACGTTTGTCTGACCCAGTTTTGATGAAGGGTTGATCTGTTTCCAGTCAGTAACTGCGCCGGTGAAGATATCCTTTACGTTCTCGTAGGTCAGCAGTGAATCAGGATTGCTGCGGTGGAGGACTATAGCCAGGGCGTCATATGCCACAACGGTTGTACGAACCACGGTCTGCATGTCAAGAAGCAGCTTCCTCTGTTCTTCCGTAGGTGCCCAGGATGAGACTATCACCTTCACCGAATCATTCAGGAAGAAGGCCACCAGTTCATTCTCCGGCATGTATAGCGGGGTGATGTGGGCATATGAGTAGAGAGCGGTGAAGGTATCAAGTTCCGCCTCTATTATAGGTCTGAAGGATTCATCAGATGCAATTCTGATAGTGCCTGATGTCGGGGTCTCCTTTAAGGCTGTAGTCCCTTTGTTCTTGCAGCCCGGCATCAGGTTCAGCAATGCCAGGAAGATCACTCCGGCAACGGCTGCCGTGAGGGATTTTGCTTTATTCATCGTTCCTTTGCTTATCAACTTGCTATGAGCCACAATATTAATAAAAATATGCTTATAAATCGGGATCCGTGATATTAAAAAAAATCACCTCTTCCTCAATTAATGTTTTCAAAGTCTGTGCCACCAATAGAATATGACCGTTTTGTAATGCTGTTACCCTCTCTTTTTCTTTAAATTATTCATCACCATCCTTATTGCTGAAAAAACTGTCCCTGATCTTTTCATAGGATATAAAAACCCTGTAGATGGCATAGATGAATAAAGGGACGGCCAGTATGATCCTCATGGCTTTATCTATGTCGAATATCTTCGTGGTAAGGACGAAGATAGCCAGTCCGAAATAAAAGAAGACCATTACTGTTCCGAAGATCGCGAAGACCTTGTCATACATTTTGCTGCTGTTCATTGTGATCAGGTTAACCTGACAAATATATTATTTATATCTTTTTTTCATGCAGACATGAATCATTAATTGGCAAAAAAAAGAGAGCCGTGTTTGCGGCTCTCCCTTATGGTTACTGACGATCCGTCATTTTGTAGCGTTTTCCAGTCTCTTCATTATTGAGAATATGAATGCTGCTGACAGCAGGCAACAGACGATGAACACGGTCCAGAGCTGCCACAGCTCAACCTTGTCCCACATTTTCGTTCCCACGAAGAGGAGCTTATTCCCGACAGCAGTTGCAAGGAGCCAGCCTGCCTGCATGAGTCCCTGGAATCTCGACGGAGCCACCTTTGATACGAACGAGAGGCCCATGGGACTCAGGAACAGTTCTGCCACGGTCAGGATAAGGTAGCTGCTGATGAGCCAGTAAGGGGTTACCCTGAGAGCCTCGGCAACTGGAGATCCTTCAAGTGATGCCGGTGACGGCAGTTTGACTGACGAAAGGAGGACAACCACGAATCCCACGGCTGCGATAAGCATACCGATACCTATCTTTTTGGGTGTTGAAGGCTCAATGTTTTTCTTGTTAAGCCATGCGAAGACACCCATTACAGGGAAGGTAAGGGCCACGATGAACAGCGGATTGAATGACTGGAACACCTCAGGCTCGATTGAATTCAGGGCATCTGCCTTTGTCACAAAAAGATATGCGGCAACCATTGCGCACACAAACAGGGCGCCTCCGATAATCCTTGCGGTGCCTGTCATGTTCTTCCTGACCAGCATCACCAGGCCGGCGATTGAGCCTATAACGGCAAGCATTGAGGGCAGGGTAAAGAAGAGGTTCGTAAATGGTCCCACCTGCTTCGCGGTGTAGTCCCTTGCAAATAGTGTCAGCGTAAGACCGTTCTGGTGGAATGACATCCAGAAAAAGATCACCACCACGAATACAAGGATAAGGGAAGAGACACGGGCATATTCGTCCTTCTTAGCCGTTGTCAGGATCCAAGTTACGAATCCTGCGAACAGCCCGAAAGCAAGACCTGACGCCCATCCTACGAGGAACTGAAGCCCAAATGCGAAGATCGCCATCGCAATGGCAGCATAAATAAGGGGCCTGACTTCAAACTCAAGGGTGTTGGCAGAGTCAGCCGATGCCTTGACAGGTTTTTCCTTGTTGGGAAGAAGCTTGTTGAAGGTTATATAGACGAGCAGAGATATCACCATTGCTACTGCTGCAATTCCGAAAGCATAGTTGTAACCTCTCGAAAAGACATCGAGATAGCTGTCTGCGAATGCTCCGAGGTCAGAGACGGGTCCGGCAAGGTTTACCTTGTCAGCGAGGGTCTGGAACTCCTGCAGCTTTGCGGGGTCGGTAATCTGGCCGCCGGCAAACTGGTGACACAGTGCAGGAAGGCTGCCGTCATGAGCAAATCCGTTGGTCTTAAGCCACCAGTTTCTGACGCCGTTTGCGGCAAACGGCGCGAAGAAGGCGCCTACGTTGATACCCATGTAGAAAATCATGAATGCCGTGTCCCTCAGCTTTGAATACTGCGGGTTGTCATACATCTGGCCCACAACAGCCTGGAGGTTTCCCTTGAAGAGGCCGTTACCGAAGGCGATGGTGAAGAGGGCAATGACCGTGAATGTGAGCGGCATGCCGGGAACAGCCATCAGTAAATACCCCGCAAACATGATGATGATTCCGAACAGAATCACCGTCTTGTATTTCCGTGTTGAGTCTGCCAGTATACCGCCCACCAGGGCGAGCGCATAGATGGCAAAATAGAACCAGCTGTAAATGTCTCCTGCCTTTTCCGCTGCCAGACCGTATTTGGCCTGCAGGAAAAGCACAAGAATCGCCATCATGGTGTAAAAGCCGAACCGCTCACCCATGTTCGCGAAGAAGGCAACAAGTAGCCCTTTTGGATGATTCTTGAGCATAGTTTTCTGTATTAGTTGGTTTAGTTCTTTCTGACGGTGACAAATATATTAATCTTTTCAAATAACAGTGATTGAATTAAATCACAAGGAAGATATTTTTGCATTGTCTATATTTTTACATTTGTAACCACATCAGCAAGCGGTACACCATGAAGATATTCACATCAGCGGAAATCCGGGAAATAGATGCTGCCACCGTCAGACTTGAGCCTGTCACTCCTGCGGGACTTATGGAGCGTGCTGCCACGACTCTTTTCCAGCAGGTAAAGGACATTGTGGCCCCGGAGCGGAAGATCAATGTATTTGCAGGGCCTGGTAACAACGGCGGCGACGGACTTGTCCTGGCCAGGCTGATGCATGAGGACGGCTACGCAGTAAGGGTATTTGTTGTTGAGACAGGCGCAGCCCGCAGCAGTGAGTTCAGTCTGAATGCCGAACGCCTGGAGCGCAGCGGCGTAATTCCCTTAACCATTGCCGATCCCGGACAGGTGCCGGCAATCGGGCGTGACGAGGTGATCATAGATGCAATCTTTGGCACCGGTCTGCGTAAATCCCCTTCAGGGGTTGCTGCAGGAGTGATACGACGCATAAACGAAACAGGTGCATTTGTAATTTCGGTTGATGTCCCCTCGGGACTTTTCTGCGAGGATAATCAGGCTTCAGACAGGGACAGTATTGTCAGGGCCTCAAAAACGCTCACTTTCCAGTTCCCGAAGCTCTCTTTCATGTTCGCCGGAAACAGTGATTACACGGGTGAATGGGAGGTGACGGACATCGGGCTTCATGCTGATACCATATCGTCGATGAACACTCCTTATCATTATGTCCTGCGCGAAACCGTCAGGCCGATGATCAAGGAGAGAAACAAGTTTGATCACAAGGGGGTTTTTGGTCACGTTCTGCTGATTGCCGGCAGCTATGGCAAGGCAGGAGCCGCCACGCTCTCAGCCGGGGCAGCACTTCGCACCGGTGCAGGGCTGGTTACTGTTCACACTCCATCCTCAGCAGTGCTGGCTCTCCAGGCGGCCCTCCCTGAAGCCATGGTATCGCCTGACAGCGGAACGGGAAACGTGACGGTATTGCCTGACCTGGGACCGTATGATGCCATTGGTGCCGGCCCCGGACTGGGCACTGACCCTGATACAGTTTCCGTTCTTAAGGATCTGCTTAAGAACATATCCGTACCGCTGGTACTGGATGCAGATGCCCTGAACATCCTGGCACAGAACAGGGAGTGGCTTGACCTGCTCCCCCCGGAGACTGTACTGACACCCCACCCCGGGGAATTCCGCAGGCTGACGGGTACAGAGAGCACTGACTTCAGGCTCATGCAGGAACAAAAAGACTTCGCCGTAAGGCACCGGTGCGTTGTGGTTCTCAAGGGAGCACACACTTCCGTTGCTCTGCCTGACGGAAGGGTCTTCTTCAACAGTACCGGCAATCCGGGAATGGCCACAGGCGGCAGCGGCGATGTGCTCACGGGGATGATCACTTCCCTGCTGGCACAGGGATATGACCCCTCCGGCGCTGCAGTGACAGGTGTATATCTGCATGGCCTTGCAGGCGACATAGCCCTGCGGATCCATTCAGAGGAGTCGGTGATAGCGGGTGACATCCTGATGAATATCGGGAGGGCCTTCCGGGAGACAAACTTTAACAACTTCAACGTTTATCTTTAATGGTTGAGATGAAAAAACAGACTGTAATACTTCTTGCTGCCCTTACCCTGACGATTGCAGGCTGCTCGGTGTTCAGCGGAAAATCCCCGGGTGACACTGTGGCTGGTCCGCTCGGCAACAAGACCACCGTTACAGACGGATGCCTGGTCTACGCGCTGCCGATGACTGTTTTCGAGCTTGATATTTTAGCTGAAAAACGTACAGAGGTGCCCGGCCCCTATGCCGGGTATGCATCTGAGCTGATTGGCCTGGACAATGTCATTACCGTACAGACCGAGAAATGGACCCTGGCCGGTGTAAGACTGAGTGCCGTGGAAGAGCTTGACCCGTCACAGTTCTATATTATTCAGGGGACTGCCCTGATGCAGACAAACATGCTGGCTCTGAGGAAGAGCGGCCTGGTGCTTGACATCAATCCTGACGTGTACAGCCGTACGACGCATTCGGAACAGCATGGAGGCCCTGATTATGCGGGAGTGCTCTTCCCTGACAGGGGAGCCTATGAGTATGTTGCTACCAAGACTGACACTGCATACCGCCTGGTGAAGGTTGACACTGCTTTCATAAGGGTGCCTTACCTTGTTCAGAAGAAAAAGGGAATGTCAGTGGCGGAAGAGGCCCGTGAAGCTGCCGACAGGTTGCTCGAGCTGCGCGAGGGGAGGCATATGATCCTGACCGGGGAAACAAATGTCTTCCCGCAGGACGGAGCCGCGCTTGATGAGATAAACAGGCTCGAGAGGGAGTATATGGCGCTGTTTGCCGGTAAGAGCCTCACTGAGACGAGGCACTTCCGGATCTGGGTCACTCCCGACCCGGAGATGGCTGGCAGGAAGACCACCATTTTCACCTTCTCTGAGACAGCAGGGGTAAATACCTCTGCAGACGGTCCCGGAGAACCGGTACTGATGGAGATTACCCCTTCAGGCAAGACCAGGGAGCTGAATATGGTTGTGAGACCCGCCTCCCCGCAGAAACAGGCCAATGCAGCTGACATGTTGTATTACAGGGTGCCGGACGTGGCGGAGATAAACGTTTCTCTTGCCGGGGAGAATCTCTGTACTGCCCGGAGGCTGATCTACCAGTACGGCAGCCTGGTGACACTTCCTGCAAATTACATTCTCGGGAGGTAGCGGAGGGAGAATTACCTTCCCCTCAGCCCGGGATTTCATCAAGGATTTCGAGGAAAGCTTTTTCCCTGCGGGATATGTGATACATCTCTGCTATCCTGTTGCGAGCCATGATGCCAAGCCGGTTCTGCTCCCCGGATTCTGTGCCCAGTATCACTTCGAATCTCTTTTCGAGGTACTTCCTTTCGGGGCTGGCAATCACAAATCCGGTATCACCTATAATTGAAGGTATGGCTCCCACGGCAGAACCCACCGGGATGCAGTGGCAAAGCATGGCTTCACAGAGTGCATTCGGGAATCCTTCCGAGACGGACAGCTGGAGAACGAAGCGGCTCCCGGCAAGCAGGCCTATGAATTTCTCTTTTGGCAGCCAGGGATAGACTACAAGGTTAGAAGGCAGGGGGGAGAGAGCCCTGATAACATCGTCAGCAACGCCTACCAGGGTAAAGGTGCAGCCGGTGAATCTCCTGGCCAGATGGATGACCAGGTCAACGCCCTTCACCCTGACCCGCGTCATATTGCTCACCGGGGCAACCGCAATGAAGCTGTCAGCCCTCTTTGCTGCCGGGTCAGTGCTGAAGAAATCCGGGTCGAAGCCGTTGTGAACAACGCGGTAAGGGGTCCTGAGCCGGGGGAAGAAGTACATGAATCCCTGCTTCGGGTAATCAGCGTCAGGCAGGTAAGTGTATCCGGAGAGCACAAGTGACTCATCAACCGGCAGCAGCTTCGTGCAGAGCTGAAATGACCATCTGATGAAGGTTCGCATCACAGGTTTCCTCAGGCTGCCGTAGTTAAGCGAGGGAAATGAGACGCAGTCGGTTCCCCCGGGAATGATATATACGGGTATCCCGGTGATCTTTCCCGTCAGTGCCGGAAGGAATGACCAGTATCCACCGAACATTACGAATACAGCTCCGGAACCGCGGAGATTCCGGCAGAGAAAGAAAAACTGCCTGATAAAATTCAGCGGAACCTGGCTTTTTATTTTCCAGTCGTGTTCAGGGGTTATAACCCTGTAATGGATTGACAGAAAGCCGATATCCTTTCTGATGAAAGTTGAACTTTCCGGGAAAATATATAGGATCTTGTTCCCCATCAAAGTTAAAAGACAGACGCGGTTAGTTCCGCAGAGAATAGTATCAAGTCAATTGCTTCCGTGAGATTATCTGTGCAGTCTGACCTCATAGTAAGCGTTGTACTCCAAAAACAATCTCATGATGGGTTTGAAACCGGTGAGGTAAAAATACCACGGTCTCCATGCCTTGTGCAGTTCAAGGCTTACAACATCAAGTCCTGCCCGCTCAAGCAGCAGCTTCATCCTGTAGTCATCAATTTCGTGGAAATGGCCCTTGCACCACAGGAGTTTTCCTCTTCGCGGCAGTATTATGAACATCAGCGTTTTATCTGACATCACCTTTTTCAGTTCCAGAAGGGTGTGAAGTGGATTAAACTGATGCTCAATAGTATGACTGTATAGAATATAGTCGTAAATATTGGTGTCATGAAGTGTGAATACATCCAGGTCACCTTCCGTGTTTGTAATCTTCAGCTTCATGTCCCCTTTTTCGAGCAGTTCGGTCAGGGGATTTTTCTGACCCACATCGAGCATGGAGGAAGAGGGCTTAACCTTTCTTCCGAGGTATTTGACGGTAGTGCTCATTGCGTCTTCCAGTTGCGGGGTGATCTGGTAAGGCGACTGGGCTAATTCAGGGATCATGGCGCTGTTGTGTTCTTTATGTCAGGTTTGTGTCCGGCTAAGGTACACCTTCAGAAAAGGCACAGGTAAATTACTGCACTCTTCCCTGGAAGGTCTTCAGGAAATCATCATAGCTCTGTTTCTGCCAGCTGGTGCCGGCGAAGTAGCTGAGCATCGGTTCGATCTGAGCGGGGGTTTTATACCCTGACACAGGAGTGATAAGTTCACTGCTGGCGGTAAGAAACACCACGGTCGGGTAACCGAGTTTCCCCTGCAGGAGAGCGTAGGCTAGCTGATGAGTCTTGCCAAGGCTTCCGTCATTGACGAATTTCCTGCCCTGGAAGGTGACAGGTTCCTTGCCTTCGGCATCGAATTTCACCGCATAGTATTTATTATTGAGTATCTCGGCGATCACAGGATTTGAAAAAGTATCCTTGTCGAGTTTCTTGCACCAGCCGCACCAGTCGGTGTACGCGTCAACGAAGATTGGCCTGGGGCTTGTTTTTGCCAGGGCTACAGCTTCCTCTATCGAATACCACTTCACTGCCGGTTCCTGTGCGGAAACAGCAAGCCCGGCTGAAGCCAGTAACATTACAAAAATCAGTTTCTTCATATAGATCATTAATTATATCCGGTTGAACAATTTAACGATAATTGCACAAAATTAGTCTTTCAGTCCAATAACCAAAATAATGCCACAAAGTTCAGGTCCATGTTTTTTGACGCAATTATTGGAACTAATTTTTTATACATTTACAGACCATGTATTCTATGTTAAACTCGAAATATTAAAATGGAAAAAATCAGAAAGACCCTTGCTGAATCGAAGGCGGCGAGATGGACTGCCCTTGCGGTTGTGGCATTTACTATGCTCTGCGGTTATTACCTGACGGACGTGATGGCTCCCCTTAAGACGATGCTCGAGCAGCAGTTGTCATGGTCAAGCAGCGAATACGGAACGTTTACAGGTGCTTACGGCTGGTTCAATGTCTTCCTGCTCATGCTCATCCTCGGGGGTATCATCCTTGACAAGATGGGTGTACGTTTCACGGGGAAGATGGCAACACTGTTGATGGTCATCGGTACGGCAATCAAGTACTGGGCTGTATCAACCAATATGCTGGACGGACAGATTCTTTTCGGGATGAAGACGCAGGTACTGGTTGCCAGCCTTGGTTTTGCGCTCTTCGGAGTAGGGGTTGAGACAGCAGGTATTACAGTTTCCAAAATCATTGTGAAGTGGTTCAGGGGTAAGGAACTGGCACTTGCAATGGGCCTTGAAATGGCAACAGCCAGGCTCGGCACCATGCTTGCACTTCAGACTTCAGCCCCCATAGCCAAGGCTCTCGGACACGTATCCATGCCGATTCTTATGGCCCTTATTCTGCTCTGCATAGGCATGATAGCGTTCTTTATCTACTGCGGTATGGATAAGAAGCTTGACGCATCAATCGCCGAGGCAGACAAAGGGATGGTCAAAGAGGCGGAGGAGAGCTTCCAGCTTAAGGATATCGGATTCATCCTCAGAAACAGGGGCTGGTGGTTTATTGCCATTCTGTGCGTACTCTTCTACTCGGCTGTATTTCCGTTCCTCAAATATGCATCTGACCTGATGGTAAACAAGTTCGGGGTTGATCCGGAAACTGCGGGGATTATACCATCTTTACTGCCTCTGGGAACAATGGTGCTGACCCCTTTCTTCGGCAACCTGTATGACAGGAAAGGAAAGGGAGCCACAATCATGATCATCGGCGCTGTGCTCCTGATATTCGTTCATGCCATGTTCTCAATACCTATGTTCAATCAACCCTGGCAGGCAGTACTGCTGATAATTATCCTCGGGATTGGTTTTTCCCTTGTGCCTTCAGCCATGTGGCCATCAGTACCCAAGATAATACCCATGAAGCAGTTGGGGACGGCGTATGCTCTTATCTTCTGGGTCCAGAACTGGGGCCTCATGGGTGTCCCGATGCTTATTGGCTGGGTTCTTGACAAATACTGCATTACGGGTTCACGCATGATTGACGGTATCTCAGTGCCTACCTACAACTACCAGGTCCCGATGATGATCTTCACCTCACTCGGAATTCTGGCCATACTCTTTGGCTTCCTGCTGAAGGCAGAAGACAGAAAGAAGGGCTACGGGCTCGAGATGCCAAACATTGTAAAAGAATAATCAAAAACAGAAATAGTTATGAGTGAAATTAAAAATCTTGAACCAAAGCTTCTGTGGAAATATTTCTATGAAATAACACAGATCCCGCGTCCGTCCAAGAAGGAGCACAGGATGACGGAATTCATGAAGAAGTTCGGGCAGGAACACGGCCTTGAGACCATCGTTGACAAAACCGGAAACGTCGTCTTCAGAAAACCGGCCACAAAGGGGATGGAGAACCGCAAGGGAATTGTCCTTCAGGCTCATATTGACATGGTGCCGCAGAAGAATGCCGACAAGAAATTTGATTTTGAGAAAGATCCCATTGAGACCTGGATTGACAAGGGATGGGTCAAGGCAAAAGGGACAACCCTTGGCGCTGACAACGGAATGGGAGTAGCTGCCGCCATGGCGGTGATGACTGACCCCAAACTGACCCACGGCCCGCTTGAGGCACTCTTCACGGTTGACGAAGAAACCGGTATGACAGGTGCGAAGAACCTGAAGAAGGGCATGCTCAAGGGAGAGATACTTCTGAATATGGACTCGGAGGATGAGGGCGAACTTTATGTGGGATGCGCAGGCGGCGTTGACGTAGGAGCAACGCGCAGCTACAAGCAGGAGAAGACGCCACAGGGAATGACGGCCTATAAACTGAGCCTTAAGGGACTCAGGGGCGGTCACTCAGGGCTTGACATCAATCTTGGCAAGGCTAACGCCAACAAACTTATGTTCAGGTTTTTCCAGCAGGCTGAGTGCGACTTCGGAATGCGCATAGCCGAATACAGCGGTGGTGACCTGCGAAATGCCATCCCCAGGGAGTCATTCGCAACAATTGTTGTGCCTTCCATTAAAAAAGCCCAGTTCGAGAAATTCATGAAGGGTTATGAAAAGATGTACGTAGCTGAATTCAAGGAAGTTGATCCTGACATCAAGCTGATTTTCAAGGTTGCCGATGAACCTGCGAAGGTGATGAATGAAGCAGACCAGTACCGCATCATCAGGGGAGTGTTCGTATGCCCCAATGGCGTTCAGCGGATGAGCGCCAGCATGCCGGGTGTGGTTGAGACATCAAATAACCTCTCCATAGTGAGGATAGGAAACGGCAAGTTCGAGGCTTTCTGCCTCTGCAGAAGCTCTGTTGAGTCTGCCAAGGAAGCCACGGCATGGAAGATCGCTGCAGGCTTTCAGCTTGCAGGCTGCGAGGTTGAACTCTCGGGAAGCTACCCGGGATGGAAACCTGATATGAACAGCGCCATCCTCAGTGCCATGAAGGACACCTACAATAAGCTCTATGGCAGGGTGCCCGAGATAAAAGCCATTCATGCAGGCCTTGAGTGCGGTATAATCATGGGTGTCTATCCGAAGCTTGACTCAATCAGCTTTGGCCCGACTATCCGCCACCCGCACAGTCCTGACGAGAAGGTGGAAATCGAATCGGTCGGCAAGTTCTGGAATTTCCTGGTGGCAACCCTTAAGAATGCACCTAAGGCATGAAATTCTGACACCGGGCAACGCCATGGCGGCTATCTGACTTTTATCTCCGCCAGGATATCATCCTTCATCACGTTCTGGCCTGATCTGACTCCGATCCTGACGACAGTCCCGCTGACAACCGACTGAATCTCGTTCTGCATTTTCATGGCTTCGAGTATCACAAGAGCTTCTCCGCGTACCACCTCGGCGCCTTCGCGGACAAGCACGTCAATTATCCTTCCGGGCATGGGTGCCCTTACAATCAGGGTCGTGCTTTTCTCCCTTGCAGTTCCCAGGGCCTTTTTTCTCTGCATTGAAACGGGAGTCTCAACTGTGAACGTATGGCTGATGTCATTGAAGAGGATCTCATACCTGTTCTGCTTCGTCCGCACTATCTCCACGGGGTAGCGCCTGTTCTTCCATAGCACGTGCACTCCGTATTTCTCGTCTTCGCGAAGTTCGACACTGTAGTCCCGTCCGTTTACCCTTACCACGTTCTTCAGTGGCAGTGAAAAGGCAAACTTACGGCCCTCATTGGAAAGGGCATACAGTTTCTTTATTGCAGGTTTTTCGGGTGTCATCTCTCTGTTTTCGGGTTTTAAATGTATCCTGTTTTGCGGTTCTGCTGAGGTTTGGTCACGGCTAAAACTGGGTCAGTCTTTTTCGGAGCAGCCAGGGTGTCAGTTCCCTGCCCTGGTCGAAGCTTATGCCGGGTTTGCCTGATGAGAGGTTTTCCTCTGTAAAGAGCTTTGTGGCTATCCATGCTGCGATGGTCTCTTCGTACTCACTGCTGAAGTGGTACCTGTCAAGGTCCTTTTCAATGAAAGAGGTGGTGAAGGTGCCTGCCTGGAAAGCCTGGTGGCGCATCAGCATCCGGAAGAAGGGGAGGGTTGTCTTGGTGCCCTTGATCCAGACCTTGTCAAGCGCCTGCTTCATGTTGATTATCGCCTCATGGCGGTCTCTGCCGGTGACGATCAGTTTGGCAATCATGGAGTCATATGATGCCACGATGGATGACCCGGCCCGTACGCCGGTATCAATCCTGACACCCGGCCCTTCCGGGAGGCTCAGTTTTTCAATTTTTCCCGGTGCAGGAGCAAAGCCTGCCTGTACATCCTCAGCGTTTATACGGCATTCAATGGCCCATCCGGCAAGTTTTACATCCTTCTGTCTGAGGGTCAGCTCTTCGCCGGAGGCGATCCGTATCTGCTGTTCAATGAGATCGATGCCGGTGATCATCTCGGTGACAGGGTGTTCAACCTGGATGCGGGTGTTCATCTCCATGAAGTAGAAATTGCGGTCTGAATCGAGAAGGAACTCAACCGTTCCGGCTGAGTAATAGCCTACGGCGCGGGCGATTCTTACGGCTGTTTCACCCATCTGTGCCCTCAGCTCCTCATCGAGTGCCGGCGATGGTGCCTCCTCGAGGAGCTTCTGGTGTTTCCGCTGGATGGAGCACTCCCTCTCACCCAGGTGGATAATGTTTCCATGGGTGTCACCCAGTATCTGGAACTCAATATGTTTGGGATTCTCTATATATTTTTCAATAAAGACGCTGGGGTCATTGAAAGCTTTTTCGGCTTCACGGCTGGCAAGGATGAACATCTTCTCCATTTCGGACTCCATCCTGACGATGCGCATTCCGCGCCCGCCTCCTCCGGAGGCAGCCTTGATGATGACCGGGTAGCCTATCCTGGCTGCGTGCCTTACAGCTTCGTCTTCATTTGCAACGCTGCCGGTTGAACCCATTGCCATGGGTATTTTGTGCTTCATTGCGATCTGCCGGGCCACCGGCTTGTTGCCCATCTTGTAAATGGCATCCGGTGATGGACCGATGAAGGTGATCTTATTGTCGCGGCATCTCTCGGCAAAGTATGCATTCTCAGCCAGAAAACCATAGCCCGGGTGCACCGCGTTGCATTTTGTCTTCAGCGCGATGGCGATCAGTTTTTCAACGTCGAGGAATACGGGTATCTCGGCCAGTTCATCATCCTCTTCATGGATGAAGTCTGCATGGGAGAGGTACATGGCGTCCGGTTCAACAGCGGTGCGCACGGCGACAGTTTCAATGCCCATTTTCCGGGCGGTGCGCATTATCCGGACCGCAATCTCGCCGCGGTTGGCTATCAATATACGGGTGATTTTCTTCATTTACAATTCTTTATACCAGTCTGGCAATTCAAAAAACGCAACTCGCAACTCGCTACTCGCAATTCGCAATTCGCAAATCGCAAATCCCAAATCCCTTACAGCGGCATATTCCCATGTTTACGTGACGGTACCTTTACGCTCTTGTTGCTCAGGGCAGAGAAAGCAGAAAGCACCTTTTCACGTGTCAGGGCCGGATCAATGACCTCATCGATGAAACCTTTCTCATCGGCAATGAACGGATTAGCCACCTTCTCACGGTACTTCTTCACCAGTTCCTTCTTCAGTGCCACCGGGTCCTTCGCCTCGGCAAGTTCACGGCGGTATAGTATTGCAACGGCTCCGTCAGGACCCATCACGGCTATCTCGGCTGAGGGCCATGCGTAATTGAAGTCGCCTCCCATGCCCTTGCTGTTCATCACGATGTAAGCACCGCCGTATGCCTTGCGCAGTATCACCGTGATGCGCGGCACTGTTGCCTCTGCATATGCGAAGAGCATCTTGGCGCCATGCCGGATGATACCTGAGTGTTCCTGGTCCTTTCCCGGAAGAAATCCCGGCACATCCTCCAGGGTAAGTATCGGTATGTTGAATGCATCGCAGAAACGGATGAACCTGGCGCCCTTGACTGAAGAATCTATGTCCAGCACTCCTGCAAGCACCTTTGGCTGGTTGGCGACAATGCCGATGGTTTTTCCCTCAAGACGTCCGAATCCTGTAACCAGGCTTCCTGCAAAGAGCTCGGAGGTCTCAAAGAAGCTGTTACGGTCAACTATCTGGTTGATTACGTCACGTACGTCATATGCCTTGTTGGGGTCATCGGGGACAATATCGCGCAGCTTCGGATTTATTCCGGGCGTTTCATCAGCATATGTGGCAACCGGTGGATTCTCCAGGTTGTTCGACGGGAGGTAGGAGAGGAACTTACGTACAGCGATAATTGTGTTTTCCTCATCATCATAGATCATGTTCGCTACACCGCTCTTCCTCGCATGCACCTCGGCTCCGCCAAGCTCCTCGCTGGTTATCTCCTCGTTAAGCACCTCCCTGACCACGTTGGGTCCCGTTACGAACATATAGCTTGTGTTGCTGGTCATGAACACCCAGTCAGTCAGGGCAGGAGCATACACCGCTCCACCCGCTGCCGGTCCCATGATGACAGATATCTGGGGAATTATGCCTGACGACTGGATAATATTGTTGAAAATGACTCCGTAACCGTTAAGGCTTGCTATACCCTCCTGTATCCTTGCCCCGCCCGAGTCATTGATGCCGATGAAGGGCGCCCCCATCTTCAGCGCCATCTCCTGCACCTTGGCTATCTTCCGGGCGTGGACGATGCCCAGTGACCCCCCCATGATGGTGAAGTCCTGCGCGAAGGCAAATACAAGCCTGCCGTCTATCTTTCCGTGGCCGGTGACCACTCCGTCGCCATATGCCAGTTCCATTCTGCCGAATTCCACACCCTGGTCTGAGGGGGTGACATAGGCATCTATCTCCTCGAAGGTGCCATCGTCAAACAGAAGTGCGATACGCTCATGAGCAGTCAGTTTCCCCTTGGAGTGCTGCTTTTTTATTCTTTCAGCGCTGTACTGTTTCTTCAGCGCCTCCTCTCTTTCAATGAATGACCTGAAATACTTCCCGTTTATTTCCATGGATGAATCTTTGACAAAATGTGACCCTCATGCCGTGTGAACGGCATGACAAAAGTCATTATTTTGCCCCTTTTATGCAAATCTATTTTCGAACGAAAACAGATTCCAGGCCATTAATGTTTATAAAACAGGCAGATAAAAGTAGAACAGAAAATTATTTCACGTACGGTTTGATGGCGTCAGCCCAGGTCTTGTAAGCCTTGTATGTGAGATGAAGCCCGTCAACGCTGAAGCTTCGCGGAAGGTGATTCTCCGGGTCAGCCATCAGGCTGAAAAGGTCAATGTAGGTATGGCCGAATCCGGCTGCAAGCTCCTTCAGTTTGCCATTGAGCTCCATGATCTGGGGAGTTTTGTTGGTGTGGTTCTTTGCCTGACCGGTGGCGGGATTAACGGGCAGAACGCTCTGGACATATACCTTTGTTCGTGGCGATTCGGTCCTGACCCTGTCGAGGATTTTCCTGTAGTTGACAATAATCTCGTCAGGTGTCATGCCGCGTGACAGGTCATTGACGCCGATCATGATGAATAGTTTCTTCGGCTGGAGCTTTGTTATGGCGTCAAGGCGGAGGAGTATTCCCTCTGTGATATCAGCGCTGATGCCGCGGTTAAGGCATTTTTTGTTGTCAAGGAGCTCGAACCACTCGGCTCCGTCAGTGATGCTGTTCCCAAGGAATACTATCTCGTTCCTGATATCGGGAAGGTGGTCATACATATCCTTGCTGTGCCACCAGTAGGCGGCAAATTTCGAGCTGTCGGTCACCGCGGTCTCTGCCTGTGAGCTGGCAGAGAGTGTCAGGCCAAAAACGGCGATGAACAGCAGTATGATTTTCTTCATTTTGTAATGTTTTTGATTATCTGAACCATATTGTCATACCGGGCCTCCATGTCGCGGAGAAGGGTGATCTGGGTCCTCACGCGCTGAAGGTTATGGAGGGGATGCCGGGTCTTGTAGTAGTTGTCACCGTCAATAAAGTCAGTAAGGAACCGTGTTGCCATTATGTAAGTAAGCAGCTTTGGCGCGAAGGGGAGGTACTCGATCTCAGTGGCATTGAGCGTATTCCTTGTTTCCGAAAGGAAGCCTTCGGCGTATGCCTGGTAGATATTGATATCCATCGAGACGGCTGACAGGTCTTCAGCGTCTTCCTCTGTCCGGTTGGCGGCTGTGCGGATGGCATCTCCGAAGTCGTAATGAATATAACCCGGCATCACCGTATCGAGATCGATTATCAGCAGCGCCCTGTCATTCTTGTCGAAGAGGATATTGTTGAACTTGGTATCATTGTGGGTTATCCTGAGCGGAATTTTTCCGGCGGCTCCCAGCCTGATGATTGTTTTCATTTCCTCCTCGCGGCTGGTAATCTCTTCTATCTCTGACCTGACTGCTGCCACCCTGCCGGCGGGATCACGGCTGATCACCCTGTGAAAGGCATCAAGGCGCCTGGCGATATTATGAAAGTCAGGTATTGTTTCATGCAGGGGTTCTCCGGGCAGATCGGCAAGCATGGCCTGGAATCTTCCGATGATTCTACCGCCCTCAAAGGCCTTATGTGCGGAGTCAACCTTTTCATATGACCTGTGGTCTTCGATGAATACGAACATTCTCCAGTAACGTCCATCTGCGTCGGTGATGAAAGACCTTCCTGTCTCCCTGTCAGGCACCAGGGTAAGGCACTCCCGTTTCGGGTCACTCCCCGGCATGGCTGCGATTTTATTCCTCAGGTGGCCGGTGACTCTCTCCATGTTTTCCTGGAGGTTTGGGATGTCACGGAAGACGTTGCTGTTCAGCCGCTGGATGATGTAGTTGTCACACTCCGGCTCAGCGGTTATAATCCGGAAGGTGTCATGTATATGGCCCGGGCCGAAAGACTTTCCTTCAAGAAATGTGCCTTCGCCGCGGAAGCGGCTGAATATGCTTTTCAGATCGGTTTCCATGGTGGTTTTCTATCTTCCCTTCAGCCTGTATCCGTGCAGTGAGTAGTAGAGCAGGATAAGGTAGCAGGGAATGCAGACCCAGTAAGCAGCCTGGGTACTGAATTTGTCAGCCAGCTTACCGTAGATGAGAGGTATGATTGCACCTCCTACCACGGCCATCACAAGCAGTGCTGAAGCTGTTTTGGTGAAACGGCCCACCCCGTTAAGGGCCAGGGGCCACATTGACGGCCAGATAAGCGCGTTGGCTAGCCCGAGAAGTGCTACAAACAGCACAGTAACCGGGATGGTGAGCGTCACAGCCTGGAAGGTTACAAGGTCCCTGAATGGCATGGTGATCTGCTGCCCGGCAGGGGAGAGAACGGCGCCGAAGGTGAAGATGATCCCAAGTATGGCAGATATGCGCAGGGCATTTACCTGTGAGAGCATTCTGGGAATGAAGATGATACCACAGATATACCCTATGATCATTCCCAGCATGGTGAGCGAAGTGAAGTACTTTGCTGATGACATGTCAATCTGCAACGACTGTCCGTACCGTATTATGGTGTCACCTGCGATGACCTCGACGCCTACATAGAAGAAGAGGGCAACGGCGCCGACTAGCATATGGGGGAAGTGCCATATGCTGCTTTTATTGACATTGGTTTCGCCAACGGAGGATTCTTCCGCATCGGTATCCACTTCGGGCAGGTGCGCGAAGCGAAGGAGTAGTCCCAGCGCCACGAGTATGACTGCCATTATTATATATGGATTGATAACCCGGGTGGCGAGCTGATCAAGGATGCCTGCCCGCATAACGGCATCGGTGGCTTCGGCCAGCTGCCGGTCAAGCACGTGGGAGTCCTTCATTATATGTGCTCCGAGGATGATCGGGGCTATTGCACCGGCGAACTTGTTGGCGATACCCATCATGCTGATTCGCTTGGCGGCGCTATCACGCGGACCGATGATTGTCACATACGGATTTGAGGCGGTCTGGAGAAGGGCCATCCCGGTACCCTGGACAAAGAGACCAAGGAGGAAGATGGCGTAGTTTCGCGCAAGCGCAGCAGGAATGAATATCAGTGCACCCACGGCCATAATCCAGAGGCCGATTGACATGCCGTTTTTAAAGCCGGTTTTCTTGAGCACCGCGGATGATGGCAGTGACATCACGAAGTAAGAGATGTAGAAAGCTGTAGTGACAAAATATGCCTGGAAGTCAGTCAGTTCACAGGCTGTGCGCAGGAACGGAATGAGTATTCCGTTAAGCCATGTTATGAAACCAAAGATGAAAAAGAATATGGCAATTACCGTCATTCCAACGATGTAATTCTTGCGGCTCATGGGGGCCGGTGTTGCACCTGTGGTCATCTTGTTTATGGTATGTTAAGGTTGTGGTTAGTTTTGCCGCTGCAGTGAAATTTGCGTCGGGCCGGCATCAAAACTACTCTTTTTGGAAATAAACTGCAATATCACTTCCCATTTATAATGGTTCCTTCCGGTCTGAGGCCGCCCTGGCCGGCATGCAGCCTGGTTGAGTAACAAAATTCTCAACGTATGTCTGTATTTATGGCCACACCCCTGTATTACAATCTGACAGCGAAGTGTTAATTTTGCGCCAGAAATCAGAATGATGAAAAACAGTGAGATTATTGAAAGGATAAAGAGCAAGAAGGCCTTTATCAGTGACATGGATGGCGTGATATACCATGGCAACAAACTGCTTCCGGGCGTTCCGGAATTTGTGGAGTGGCTGAAGAAGGAGGGGAAGAAATTTCTTTTCCTGACCAACAGCAGTGAAAGGACCCCCAAGGAGCTTCAGGAAAAGATGCTCAGGCTCGGAATAGATCTTGACGAGAATGTTTTCTATACCAGTGCGCTGGCCACGGCCCAGTTCCTGGCCACACAGAAGCCGGGAGGAACGGCTTACATAGTAGGAGAGGCAGGCCTGATCAACGCAATGTACAATGCCGGGTATACAATGAATAACTACAATCCTGATTATGTGGTTGTGGGTGATACCCGAAGCTACAGTTTCGAAAAGATAGAACAGGCTGTCAACCTGGTGCTTAAAGGCGCCAAGCTGATCGGAACAAATCCTGACCTGACAGGCCCGGTGGAGAATGGCATTATCCCGGCCACCAAGGCTCTGATCTCACCGATAGAGCTCTCAACCGGCAGGCAGGCATACTTCGTAGGCAAACCTAATCCGCTGATGATGAGGATAGCCCTGAAGAAAATAGGGTGCTCAAACGAGGAGACGATCATCATAGGCGACAGGATGGATACGGATATCATAGCCGGCATTGAGTCAGAGATAGACACCCTGCTGGTGCTGACCGGAATATCAACCCTCAAGACGGCTGACAAGTTTGCCTACAGGCCCTCATACATACTCGAGGGAGTTGCTGATCTGGTTCAGTAGATGGTGCCTCCGGAGTATCCGGAGCGTTCCCTTGATTTGTAACCCAGGTATCCGCCATGGTGCCGTTTGGCATATTCTGCGGCGGTGAAGCCGATCTTTTCAATCATAAGGGCCACCAGAACGTCACCGATGACGGTCATGACGGTGGTTGAGGTTGTGGGTGTCAGTCCCAGCGGGCACACCTCGGCAGGCCCGCCTGTGAAGAGGCCCACGCTGGCCCGTTCCCATAATGGCGAAGCATTGTTGCCTGAGATTACCACCACAGGCATGTTCGGGAAGAGGTTGTCTTTCAGTTCAAGGAGCTCGAGGATCTCCCGGGTGCGTCCTGAATTGGAAATAACCAGCATAAGGTCATTTTCCTGGAGCACGCCCAGATCACCGTGCTGGGCTTCACTGGGATGAAGGAAGACCGCCGGTGTTCCGGTGGAGCTGAATGTAGTGGCAATGTCATGGGCAATCTGTCCCGCTTTACCCATACCGCTTGTTACCAGTTTGCCTTTAAGCAGGTGCACATGTTTGTGCATCAGTTCAATTGCCTGGCTGTAGCTTTCTGTAACAGGTATCTTCCTGACGGCCTCAGCCTCCTGGTCAAGGATCTCTCTGACTCTGGTCTGCATGGTTCTGGAATAAGAACCCAAAGATATTTATTTTTGAGTTCAGGAAGAATGACCGTCAGGAAGAACGGTGCTTTTCGCTCTGCGGTTTATTGCTCTGAAAAATAATGTCAGGACTGTTTCCCGATAAGTCCTGATTCCATTTCCACGGCTTTCGGAAACAGAATGTTGTTCTCCAGGTGAATATGGCGGTGAAGATCTGTTTCGAAATCTTTCAGCCCGGAGAGCGTTGCCCTGTATGTGTTACATGCGTCACCCGGAAGGCTGTAATTTCCTGAAATCTCAGCTATCGTATCAAACCTGCGGCCTTCGGTCTCATGCTCGGAAATCATCATCCTGACCGGATTCGCAACTGATCCGAAGTGGGGTTTCCCTAGCGGTGAACCGCCACGGGCTGATGCTTCCATCTGCTGTATGTACGGAAACAGCATGATCTCCTCTTTCTGCATATGAATTGTCAGGTCTCCGGATGACTCATTGAACAGTTCCCTTATCCGGAAAAGCTCCGGATGGGCATTGCCGTGAACCTCACATATCCTGTCAAGCCCCTCTTTCAGGAACGGGATGTTCTTCCTTACAAAGGAGTGATGCCTGCGAATAATATAATCACTGAGCTCAGACAGTGACAGGCTGTTGATGTATTCCGTGTCGGGATCTGTGCTCTCTGCCGTACTGCGTAGTTCGGCAATCAGTCTGTCTGAATCGGCTCCTGACTCTTTGCAGGCTTCATCTATGGTCTTGTTCCCGCCACAGCAGTAGTCTATGTTGTTTGCCTGAAATACTGACGACGTACGGAAGTTGAACCGCACAACGTCTCCTACATTGCTCTTTGCTGTTATATCCATGATCCTGTTGGTTTAACCAGACAAAGATAGATATAAAATAAATATATGGATATGTGGATCAGAATATATTTAAATATTGAAGAAGATTCCGCTTTTGTCCGGACGGAGCAGGGTCAGTATGTGCGTGTCATGGTCAAGGGTATGGCTATTATAAAATCAGCCAGGCCCCTGTTTTCCACTTCAAGGTCAGTGATATCATCCTGGAGCACGGTTGTAATGGTTGCGATTTTTATTCCCGGCCTGTAAAGTTTCAGGTAGTGGACTATCCCCAGGTAGTTGTCAGAGTGGTATGCTCCGTTATAATGGATAAAGATCTTTCCCGATGGCAGGTTTTCCGCAATGAAGTGAGCCATTGTGGCATCCTTGATTGCCTGGGCCTTTGGGAGGTTCTGGTTTGGTCTGGCGCCCATCCCTGGCATACCGTGCATTGACAGCATATCCTTGTAGCACTTCAGCTCCGGATCATATGAAACCGGTAACGGTGCAAGATACTTCTTCGCCTCAGCAGAAAGGGAGTCCAGCTCCTCAAATCCGCCACGGGATACCATTGAGGCATACCTGCGCGGTACGTTGGTTGCTATGAATGGCAGGCTGCTTTTCTTCGCAAACTCAACCAGCGGCCTGTAATCTGTCCTGTAATTCTTCCAGAGTTTAACTTCAGCCTCGAACTTGTCAGCTTCATATTCTGATCCGAGGTATTCATCAAGCAACAACTGGTTGTCAGCCTCGAACATCTCTGCGCCCAGCACAAGCCTCTCTCCTGCAATCTTATGGAGATCTGCAGTGACCTCATATTCAAGCCAGTGGGCAATGGGATTGTCGTGCAGCTCCCCGAAGAAGACGACATCTGCCGAGCTGATTCTGTCCAGCATCTTTTCATATTTAATATTCTTTCCCTCAGAATCATAAAGGTTATATGCGGGCTTGTCCGACCTGAAAGACAGGATCAGAATGGAGACGAGGGTGAATAGGATGGCGGTTCTGTTCATTGTCATGGCTTGTAAGGGTTGATAATTAAGATTTATTAGCAATTGAAAACAAATTAAACCAATATTTCCGGATTGATTTGGAATATCTTTGGGGATACAACAATTGTTCAATGAAAAGGTTAATCATTCTCCTTCTTATCACAGTTTTCGTGGTTGCCTGCCACCGAGGCGGGCAGCAACATGACTCGACACCTGAGGCACCTGATACAGGTGACCTGACGATGGATGCCGGGCTTCAGAAAGTCTTCTCTATGAGGCGGGAAGCTATACTTGATACTATTGGTGACGGTTTGCTTATACTCCGGTCAGATTATGGGTTTGACGGAGGCAGGCATGAATACAGGGCAGCAGGCAACTTCTGGTACCTGACGGGATACGGTCAGCCGGGAGCTCTTATGTCTCTGTCAGGCACGGATGCGCGGCCTTACACCCTTTATACAAGGGAGAGAAGCATTCGCGAAATCATCTATTCGGGAAACCTCCCGGACCCGGGTGAACTTTTAATAACATGGGCTCCTGATACCGTACTTGACTTCCGTGAGGCTGACAGGAACATTGCCGAAGCTGCAAGGGAGGGAAGACACATCTACCTTGACTTCCGCGACCGCGTCTTCAGGGATCATGTGCAGGAGATACTGGGAACTGAGAATTCTGCCGGTGCATTGCTCAGGGATATCAATCCGGCGCTGTCAGAGATGAGGGTTGACAAGGATGAATATGAGGTAATGATGCTGCAGAAGGCTGTTGACATTACCGGCAAGGGTCTCGAAGCAGTGCTGGCTGAGTGCGCTCCGGGAATGTTTGAGTTTGAGATGGAAGCACTTCTGGAATATGAGTGGCGGCGCAACGGTTCCAATATGCCCGGCTTCGAGTCGATAGTCGGTTCGGGGGAGAATGCCGTCACGCTCCATTATTCGGCTAATAACAGGAAGATGGAAGAGGGCGACCTGCTGCTGATGGATGTTGGTGCTGAGTACGGATACTACACTGCAGACATTACCCGTACTGTTCCCGTGAACGGAAGGTTCACGGAGGAGCAGAGAGATATTTATGACCTGGTATTGCGGGCCCAGAAGGCTGCGATAGGCGAGATGAAGCCTGGTGCGCCGATGACCGCTGCACACAGGATGGCAACCAACACTATTATTGACGGCCTCCGTAGCCTGGGATTGGTCACAGACCCTGACTGCCAGTGGCAGCGCAAATTCTACACTGTCTACCATATATGCCATTTCCTGGGACTTGATGTGCATGATACCGGGACCCAGGGAATACCACGGTCAATGATGAGCAGTTATCTCATAGCTGATACAGCAGTGGGCAGACCACTTGAGGCGGGTATGGTTCTTACGGTGGAGCCTGGTATCTACCTCCGGGCAAACGGGCTTGATCAGCTTGAGCTGCTTTACGGCAGCGAAGCCGGGGAAGGGGAGATTGCCGATTTCATCTCGAAGGTGAGGCCCGTATACGAAAAATATAGCAACATAGGCGTCAGGATAGAGGATGATGTGCTTATCACCGGTACCGGCAACACTGTACTTTCAGCATCCATCCCGAAGGAACCTGATGAGATAGAGAGGCTTATGAAGTGAGTAGTTACTTTTTGCTCCAGGATGTCAGGACAGACTTGACATTGTAATCCTTGGCATACATGTAGGCAGTTTTATCTTTTGTATCCCTTATCATAGGGTCAGCGCCCTTTTCGAGAAGAAAGCTTACTATCTGGCAATGTCCGCGTGAGGCTGCTGCGAAGAGGGCAGTGGCTCCCGTGGTGGTCTTCGTGTCTACCGGTGCTCCGCTGTCCAGCAGCATCTGAACGGTTTCCATGTTGCCCTTCAATGAAGCCAGTATCAGCGCGGAATTGCCGTTCAGGGTCTGCCGGTTGACGTCAGCGCCGCTTTGCAACAGCATCCTTGCTATTTCAGTCTGTCCTTCCTGGGCGGCCAGGATAAGTGCAGTGGATCCGTTCAAGTCCTGGATATCCGGATCAATGCCCTTGCCTAACAGGATCCTGACTATTTCTTCATTGCCGTTCTGCGATGCGAGAATCAGTGCAGTGGAGCCATGGTTATCCTGCAGGGACGCATCTGCCCCTTTTTCAACCAGAAGGGCTGCAACGTCAGTGTGGCCATATTCTGATGCTGCTATGAGTGGTGTTGCGCCGTTATCAGGCCGTATGTCAGGGTCAGCTCCCTTTTCGAGGAGGGTTCTGACCACTCCGGTGTGCCCGTTCTGGGCTGCCAAATAGAGTGCCGTAGTGCCGTTTGCAGTACGGAGACTGTGATCTGCCCCCCTTTCCAGCAATACCCTGCATACATCAGCTGCTCCCGTTTCTGCAGCATACATCAGCAGCGTCACACCTGACTTGTCGGAATAATTTGGTTCATCGACCTTACCTGCCAGGTCAAGGGCATGTTTGAATTCCCTTCCCGCAAGAGCTTCAAGAACTTTCTTGGGAGAAACGCCTGACTGTGCTGAGACAGTTATTGGCATAGAAAAGATAATAACAGCACAGATTGCTGCGAGGACGAATGTTTTCATGGTGTCGGACTAAACTGGAATAAAATTATCATGGAGACCCAGAATCCGGAAGTCAATTTTGACATTCAGCGCCAGTGTATTGACGGACAGATGCTTTTCGAAGGTTTTGTTTAAGTGATGACAGAACAAAATACGACCTGGTCCGTATAAGTGGATAAGTCAAAATATGGAAAAATCCTTGGCATGAAAAAGATCATCCTTCTGCTTCTTTTGGTGCTGACCGGGGTCGGCGCCTTTTCGCAGACCTACAAAAGCAGGGCCGCAACCATCAGGAGAGATGGCTTCGAGATTGACCGGACCGAGAGGTCTATTGTCATCAGTGACAGGGAGATAGTTATCTCCAACTACCTTAACGGGAATACCGAGCCGCTTCGTCTTGAGGTTTATCTTACCGAGGACAAGGAGGACCGTTTTGACGGGATTTGCAGGCACTATTACTGCAAGGCAAAGAATGATAAGACTCTGAGTCCTTGTAAGAAGATTGTGGTGATCAGGAAGCCGTATTCAATCACCCTTGAGTTGTACCTGTCTGACGACAACAAGTATGTCCATGACCTGGAGATAAACGGTTAATGGTACATCCTGCCGCCTTTCGGAGCAAGTTCATTTACCAGGGGTAAATTTTCCTGTTCGAAGCGAAACATTCTCATCAATCGGAAAATCGGCACGGAGCCATATTTGTTCGAGGCTCTCTCCGTCAAAGAGATCATCTACGGTATACTGAAATATTGCCCGGTTTTCTGATACCGCAAGTGAATCCCAGCTTTCTGCGGCGGGAAGCATGACCATGACTGACTCCAGTGCGCTGAGCTGAGCAGCTTCCCAGGTGAAATCTCCCTTCTCAATCTGTTCAAAAGTCAGGGTATTGGCTGTCGGTTCATCATCTATGAATCCGGAAACATCAGCAGGACTCAGGTACCAGAAGGTTTTGGCGTACAGAATGAAGCATTTTGATGTCGCGTTGTAGTTCTTCTGGCCGATGACAAAGGGGAACAGCTGCGGAGGATCTTCTGACAGGCCCTGATAATCAATCTCGTCCCAGTCACAGTCGAAACAACCATGGTACTCGAATTCATCCCAGGGTACAGAATACAGCTCAACGGTGAAAGTGTTGACCCTTACACTGGTTGCACGGCTTAATGAATCCTTCAGGGCCATTCCGGCATCCACGAAGAGATCGATATCGGCAATGAATTCCAGGGTACAGGTAGTGTCA
>JADFDS010000039.1 GCA_018262715.1 Bacteroidota bacterium | reverse complement strand
CTCGAAGGAAAAACAGCAGTGATCACAGGCGGGTCACGTGGCATTGGCAAGGGTATAGCGTTGCGGTTTGCCGCTGCAGGCGCCAATATTGCCATTACCAACATCATAGATAACGACGAGTTTCAGGCAACTGTCAGTGAGATAGCTGCACTGGGAGTGAAGGCAAAGGGATATGTATCGGATGCTTCGGTCTTTGCTGATGCTGAGAATGTGATTGATGAGATAGTCAGGGACTTCGGCACTGTTGACATCCTGGTCAACAACGCGGGAATCACACGTGACACACTGCTGATGAGGATGACCGAGGAGCAGTGGGACCAAGTACTGACTGTGAATCTGAAATCGGTCTTTAACCTCACCAAAGCAGCCATCAGGCCGATGATGAAACAGAAGAGCGGATCGATCGTCAACATGAGCTCGGTAGTGGGTGTGAATGGCAATGCAGGTCAGGCAAACTATTCGGCATCAAAGGCAGGCATCATCGGGTTCACAAAGAGTGTGGCCAAGGAGCTCGGCTCACGCAATGTGAGGTGCAATGCCATTGCTCCCGGTTTTATCCTGACAGAGATGACCAGCAAGCTTCCGGAGGATGTGAAGAGCGACTGGATATCGAAGATTCCGCTCAGGCGTGGCGGACTGCCTGAAGATGTGGCCAATGTGGCGTTGTTTCTTGCCTCTGACCTCTCCTCTTATGTTACCGGTCAGACAATTCATGTCTGTGGCGGGATGGCGGTGTAAAAAAGGTTTGGAAATTGATTAATTTATTATATTTGCACCGGCAGGGCGCTATTCCCTCAAGCACGAGGAAATGCAGCGAGACATAATTATTCCACACTTATTTCTTAAGCGCCCTGCTTTTTTTATTGTATGTATGCCTCCTTAGCTCAGTGGTAGAGCAGCTCACTCGTAATGAGCAGGTCGTGGGTTCAACTCCCATGGGAGGCTCATCTGAAGAGTAGGCAATAGGCAGTGACGGATGGCAGGAGGGGATAAATAATTGCAGGCGGGAATAGCTCAGTTGGTAGAGCATCAGCTTCCCAAGCTGAGGGCCGCGAGTTCGAATCTCGTTTCCCGCTCAGACAAAAAAGGGTTGCGAAAGCAGCCCTTTTGTTATCTGGACTTACCGACACTGATTTATCAGGGGAGGAAAGGACAGATAACAAAAGGAGGCCACGTCAGTGGCCCTTTTTGTCTGATGGCATCCCCATCAGAGATCTTGTGCCGACAGGCGCAAAATCTCGTTTCCCGCTCAGACAAATGAGGGTGCCCTTTTGAGACACCCTCTTTGCTCGATTATGCCGGAGCTGAAAACTCACATCAGCTGGCTGTCAGCGGGTTTCACCCCTTCATCATCTTTCCGGACATCAAGGCAGGCGCCGCACTTCTTGCAGTACCGGGCATCATCATCATGCCTGTCGTGCATGCAGTTCGGGCAGACCTGTGTATTGTTTTCAGCCGGCATCCGCATCATCTCGGAGGTAACGATACCGGTCGGTACGGCAATGATTGCATATCCCATGATCATCACAATGCTTGCCAGGAACTGCCCGAAACCCGTTGCCGGTGAGATATCGCCGTACCCTACGGTGGTGAGTGTGACCACGGCCCAGTAGATACTCACCGGAATGCTGGTAAAGCCATTCTCATCACCCTCAACCAGGTACATTATGGTACCGAAGATCACCACCAGGGTGATAATGACGGAGATGAACATGAAGATCTTTTCGCGACTCCGGTACATCGCCTTCGCCAGCGTCCTGCCCGCCGAGGTGTAGCGGCTCAGTTTGAAAATCCTGAAGACCCTCAGCAGCCTTACAGCCCTGATGACCATCAGGCTCTGTCCGCCGGTAAGTACCAGGCCCAGGAAGTTCGGCAATATGGCCAACAGGTCAATAATGCCATAAAAGCTGAAGATATACTTTACCGGTTTTTCAAGCACCCAGATGCGGAGAATATATTCGAGCAGGAAAACTGCGGTGATGAACCATTCGATAATATGGATCGCCAGTCCGAACTTCTCCCTGATATCTGCGATACTGTCAAGCAGAACAAGTAAGACGCTGAGCAGAATCAGGAAGATGATAGTCACGTCAAAGGCTTTCCCCTCGCGGGTGTCAGCCTCGAATATGATCTCGTGGATCCTTTTCTTGTTGAGCGTCATATTATCAGGTCATCTTCAGAACTGCCTTAGCAACGCAATTCGTTTTTCGATGGGAGGGTGGGTCATAAACAGGGCGCCGATTGAAAATGATACCGGCCTTACTTTCTTGTCCTGGGGGTTATCAATGAACATCTGGGCGATGTCATTTCGTTTTACTGCCTCGATCTGCGAATCGACAGAGATCTTTTCAAGAGCTGATGCAAGTGCAAGCGGGTTCTTTGTCATCATTGCCGAACCGCCATCTGCCATGTATTCGCGCTGGCGCGAAATGGCAAAACGGAATATCGACGAAAGGAAGTACCCAACGGCGGCAAGCATCAGTGCCACAGCAACCGCCCGGCCATCCTTTCTTCCGCTGCTGCCTCCGCTGAAGCGAACAGACCGGACCAGTGCCTCGGTCAGGAAAGCAAAGATCCCGACGAAAATGATGGAAATGATCAGGAGCCTGACATCGCGGTTGCGGATATGAGTCAGCTCATGGGCGATGACCGCCTCCAGCTCTTCGTCATTCAGTTTTTCAATTATTCCCCGCGAGAGCGAGACAGTGAAGGTTTTGGTGTTGATGCCGCTGGCAAAGGCATTCAGCGAGTCATCGTTGATGATATTGACCTTCGGCATCGGCATGCCGCTGGCAATACACAGGTTCTCGACCAGGTTGTAAATCCTCTTGTTTTCCTTCCTGCTGAGGGGAGCGGAGCCGGTTGCCCTTTCGATCATCCCCGTATGGGAAAACCATGCAATTACGAACCACAGTCCAACGCCTGCAATCACCCATGGCAATGAGGTGAAAAAGAGCTGGTTGGCCCGGTCAACCCTGTAGTCCTGCAGAGGCTGCACCAGGAAGACAAAGAGCCACACCAGTCCCAGTATGACAATCGGAAAGAGAATGAGCAAAACGACAGATTTGATATTATTGTTCCAGATCTGCCTGCTCAGCCCGGTGTATTTCATTTTTTCAGAAGTTCAGTTTTGGCGTCTCCTCAGCCTGTGCCCTGGTCTCGGCCAGGTCATACATGGTTTCGCGCTTGAAGCCGAACATGCCTGCA
This sequence comes from Bacteroidota bacterium, assembly GCA_018262715.1. Classification (GTDB taxonomy): domain Bacteria; phylum Bacteroidota; class Bacteroidia; order Bacteroidales; family VadinHA17; genus SR-FBR-E99. The sequence goes on along the minus strand of JADFDS010000039.1, from coordinate 181,713 downwards.
ATAAGGTTTGAGGGGAATGTCTCAACGGCATTGTTCAGCTCCTTCGTGGCGGAGTTAAAGAAGCGGCGTGCTGCGGCAAGCTTATTCTCTATGTCAGATATTTCCTCCTGCAACTGAATGAAGTTGGTGCTTGCCTTCAGGTCGGGGTAAGCCTCCACGGCAACCCTCAGTCCCTGCAGGGCAGACGACAACCTGCCGTCAGCTGCAATCTTCTCATCAATTCCTTTTGCTTCGATGGCGCTGGCACGGGCTTTGGTGATTTCGGTGAGCACAGTGCTTTCGTGCTTCATGTAAGCCTTCACCGCTTCAACCAGCTGCGGCACCAGGTCAAGCCTCTGTTTCAGCTGTACATCGATGTCAGCAAAGGCATTCTCCCTGTTATTCCTCAGGCGTACGAGGCGGTTGTACAGGCTCACTGCCAGGAGGGCCAGAACCGCGATGATAATCAGCAATGCATAGAACATTTCTTTAGTTTTTAGTTGTTCACGTAAAAATAACACATTAAAACTTATTTTAACAAGTTTTCACGGATATGGCCGGACTTATTTTGAACCTATCCATGTCGCATAGTGCCACAATGTTTCGAGAGGGCCCTTGTTGTGATGCTTCAGCCACCATGAACTGAAATATCCCTGAAGCACAGCGAGAAGTATTCCAATTAACAGACATATGGTTGCGCCGGTGTGTTTATACAATCCGAGGCCGTAACCATAATAAATGAATGACCCCAGTACCGACTGGATCATATAGTTCGAAAGACTCATGCGGCCGTAGTTTGAGAAGATGTTCAGCGCTCTGTGCGACCTTTCATTCCAGTAGAGCAATACAAATCCCGAAACGAGCACCAGCATAAAGGCCATGTTTGACCAGGAGGTCAAAATTGTTGATGCCGGGCGGCTCAGGGCTTCACTGCCAATCCACCCGGAAATGTGTGTTTTAATGATGAAGAGGGGTATGAAAGTCACAGATGCAACCAGGAAAGTTTTTTTCCAGAATCTCCGTGATGAGTCTGACAGGACAAACAGTTTCCTTCTGCCTGCCAGCATGCCTGACATGAAGAGTGATGCAGTCTGGAAGACCCTGCCGTTCTCCCAGTTCCAGTACAGGACAGCAGGTTTTCCGATTGTCAGGTTACCCACCCAGGTCTTCAGAAGGGAATCTCCTGTAATATGTTCACCTGTCCTCGCGAAATAAGACCATGATACGGGATCCGCCAGACCGGCTCCCGGATTGTGTAACCCTTTTATTATTCCAAACCATTCATAAGGCTGGAACATCAGAAACAATGCAATCCAGAAGACACTTCTGTCACCCAGCCGGGCCACAGGTATGAGTACAAGCCCGATCACTGCATAGATTGTGAGTATATCACCCTGGTAAAACGAAGAGTTTATGATGCCGAATAGCAGAAGCAGGAATAATCTCCATGCAAATCTTCCGCGGAAGTCGAAGCCTCTCCTTGCCTGGTTGTCGGACTGAATGAAGAAGGTCAGTCCGAACAGGAGGGCAAAGATTGCGTACGACTTCCCGCCGAAAATAAAGAAGAGGGTGTCCCATATCCCTTTATCAAGCGTGACCATCCAGGCAGGCAGTCCTTCAGGCAAAAAATAAAAATCGAAGTGCTCAATGTTATGAAGCAGCATTATTGAGACAATGGCAAATCCACGCAGTGCATCCACCACATGAAGACGTGAAGAATCAGCAGTCATTTGTTGAGAGGTTATAAATCATTCCCCGGATTCCATTCCGTGAAGAACTGTTCGAGGTACTTCACCATGTAATCATGTCTTTCTTCCGCAAGCCTGCGGCCTGTGGGAGTGTTCATAAGGTCTCTCAGGAGCAGGAGTTTATCATAGAAGTGATGGATGGTCGACACTGATTTTGTACTGGCCCCGGCCAGCAGGGGCGGATCAGTAATCTTTATGTGTGGATCATATATTTCATTCCCCCTGAACCCACCGTAACTGAATGCCCTGGCAATGCCGATAGCCCCGATGGCGTCAAGCCTGTCAGCATCCTGAACTATCCGGAACGCGATGCTGCCGCTGTCAGGTCTCTTCCCTTTTGAGAAGGAGATATTCTCATTGATGCTGACAACTTCATCTGTAACTTTGTTTCCGACACCAAGGCGTCCCAGCAACTTTCGTATCTCCGCAGGTCCGTCGTGAGCCCTGAACTTATGGTCGCCCACATCGTGCAGAAGTGCACCCAGTTCTACAGTCAGCCTGTCACCGCATCCCTCACTTTCGCGGATATGCAAAGCCATTCTGACAACTCTTTCGATGTGAGACCATCCGTGGCCGCTTTCATGCTCCTGCATTGCCTGCTTCACGAAGGTGATTACCTCCCTGATGACTTCCTTCTCATCATTCATTAGAAACTACATAATTAGTGACGCAAAATATTGATAATTTTGCCACCCTGATCAAAGGTCACTTACAAAATATGAACAGCGCAGAGATTATCACGATAGGCGATGAACTGCTGATAGGGCAGACCATTGACACCAACTCGGCATGGATGGGTATGCAGCTCAGTATGAAAGGCATACGGGTGAACCGGATTACATCGATCTCTGACAGCAGGGAAGAGATCATTGCTGCTCTTGACGAATCGCTGCGCAGAGTGCCGCTCGTGTTGATGACGGGAGGACTCGGCCCTACAAGTGATGATATCACGAAAGAGACACTGGCTGAGTATTTCGGGACGAAGCTTGTCATGGACCAGGGTGTTCTTGAAGAAGTCACTGCCAGGATCAAGCGGAGGAATCTGGAGATGAATGAAAACAACAGGCGCCAGGCGATGGTGCCAGAGAGCTGCAGAGTACTTGCAAACCATGCGGGTACAGCTCCGGCCATGCTGTTTGAGAAGGAGGGAAGGATTATAGTGTCAATGCCCGGGGTTCCCTCCGAGATGAAGCAGATCATGCAGGAGCATGTATTGCCGATGATATCAGCCATGGCCGGCGGTCATACAATCATTCACAGGAACATTATGACTTTCGGCACTTTCGAGGCGAAACTGGCCGAGAGGCTGGAGGGTTTCGAGAAGGAACTGCCTGCCATGGTGAAGCTTGCATACCTGCCTGCACACGGCATCATCAAGCTTCGGCTGACCGGCACGGGAGATGACCCTGAACTGGTACGCATGACGGAGGAGGAGCAGGTGCGGAAACTATACTCCATCATACCTGAGGTTATCTACGGTGAAGATGAAGTAACGCTTGAGGAGATCGTAGGCAAGTTATTGCTTGACAATAATCTGACAGTATCAACAGCTGAGAGTTGTACCGGTGGGAAGATTGCTTCGATGATCACCTCGGTACCCGGCAGCTCGGCCTGGTACAGGGGATCGGTGGTGGCTTATGACAACAGCATCAAGACCGGGGTGCTGGGGGTTGACCCCGGCATAATAAGCAGGTACGGAGCAGTGAGTGAGGAGACAGTGAGGGCCATGGCGGAGCGAATGCGGTCAATTGCAGAAACTGATTATGCGATAGCAGTTACGGGTATAGCCGGGCCCACCGGGGGGACTCCGGAAAAACCAGTCGGGACCGTCTGGATTGCAGTTGCCTCTGCATCTGGCGTAGTAGCTGAGAAACACCGGTTTGCCGACGACAGGCAGGTCAATATTTCAAGGTCGGCCACCAACGCCCTCAACCTGCTTAGGAAACAGATAATCAGCAGGTAATCTTCGCGAAAGCGACTCTGTCGGAAAAAAATGCACAATAAATTTGGTTAATAGAATAAAAATCACGTATTTTGCGAACCGATTTTTGGAGTTTTCAGAACAAGTAAAAAAGGATAATAATGTCAAAGGTTTGTCAGGTCACCGGGAAGAAAGCAGTGGTTGGAAACAATGTTTCCCACTCGAAGAGGAGGACCAAGAGAAAATTTATGGCCAACCTGTTCACAAAGAGGTATTTCCTTCCCGAGGAGAACAGGTGGATAACCCTTAAGGTATCAGCCGCAGGAATGAGGAACATCAACAAGAACGGACTTGCCTCGGTGCTTAAGGAAGCAAAGGAAAAAGGTTACATTATCAACTAAATTAAACCGGAGAGAAAATGGCAAAGAAGAGCAAAGGCAACAGGGTGCAGGTTATCCTTGAATGCACTGAGCACAAGGAATCCGGACAGCCGGGCACCTCAAGGTATATTACAACCAAAAACCGTAAGAACACTCCTGACCGTATTGAGAGAAGGAAATACAATCCCATCCTTAAGAAAGTCACCGTTCACAGGGAGATAAAATAAGCATTGAGATATGGCAAAGAAAGTTGTTGCAACACTAAAGACAGGAGCCGGCAAATCATTCACCAAATGTATCAAGGTGGTGAGATCTGATAAGACCGGTGCATATCAGTTCAAGGAAGAAGTAGTTCATAACGACCACGTTAAGGACTTTTTCACGAAGAAATAAGGTCAGTTTTTCTGATCAGTTATACAGGGAGACGCCGGTAAGTGCGTCTCTTTTTTTACATTTGGGGCATCAACAGCAGAAGGATGGCATTTTTCGGATTATTTAAGAAGGAAGAGAAGGAGATACTTGACCGTGGCCTGAGCAAAACACGTGAAAATGTCTTTTCGAGGCTCACCAGGGCTGTAGCCGGCAAATCGAAAATTGACGATGAGGTTCTGGACAACCTGGAGGAGGTACTTGTCTCTTCGGATGTAGGGGTGGAGACAACCCTCCGCATAATTGACAGGGTTTCAAAGCGCGTTGCACGCGACAAGTACCTGACCACCACGGAACTCAATACCATCCTGCGGGAAGAGATAGCCGGTCTTCTCGAAGAGAATAAGGCGACGCATGATGTCTCCTCGGGATTTGATGCACCTCTGCCTTCAAAACCATACGTGATCCTCGTTGTTGGCGTAAACGGTGTGGGCAAGACCACAACCATCGCCAAACTGGCATATAATTTCAGGCAAGCGGGACGCAGCGTGCTTCTAGGGGCAGCCGACACGTTCCGCGCTGCCGCGATAGAGCAGCTGAAAATATGGTCAGAGCGTGCCGGTGTGCCGATGGTGAGCCAGCAAATGGGTGCCGACCCAGCTTCAGTGGCCTATGATACCGTAAAGTCGGCAGTGGCTGCCGGAACTGATATTGTGATAATAGATACTGCGGGACGTCTTCACAACAAGGTAGGACTGATGAACGAGCTATCCAAGATACGGAGGGTGATGGAGAAGGTGATACCCTCCGCACCTCACGAAGTGTTACTCGTCCTTGACGGATCAACAGGTCAGAATGCCTTCGAGCAGGCCAGGCAGTTCACCGCAGCCACCGAAGTCAACGCACTGGCAATCACCAAGCTGGATGGCACTGCAAAAGGCGGGGTGGTGATAGGAATTTCTGACCAGTTCAGGATACCGGTCAAATACATCGGGGTAGGCGAGAAGATGGAAGACCTGAGGATTTTCAACCGCTATGCCTTCGTCGATTCACTCTTCAGCGACCGCGCCTGATGAAACATAACAGGGTCAATATTGTCACCCTGGGGTGCTCAAAGAATACCGTCGATTCACAGAAACTGATGCGCCAGCTTGCGGCGGGCGGATACAATGTCATGGCTGAATCAGCCGATCCTGCCGACATTGTTATCATCAATACCTGCGGATTCATCCACGATGCGAAGGAAGAGAGTGTGGATACAATCATCAGGCATGCCGAAGCCATCCGCAGGGAGGGCCGGGGCAGGCTGTTTGTCATGGGATGCCTCGTGGAGAGGTACCGGAATGAGTTGCAGCATGAGCTGCCTGAGGTGGACGGGTGGTTCGGGGTGAACAGGCCGCAGGAGGTCATCTCACAGCTTGGCCTCGCATACAGGCAGGAACTGACGGGTGAAAGAATTTTTTCCGGACCCTCGCATTATGCATACCTGAAGGTGTCAGAAGGGTGTGACCGCACCTGTGCCTTCTGTGCAATACCTGACATACGCGGAAGATACATCTCAGCCCCGCTGGAGGAGCTGGTGGAGGAGGCACGCCTGCTCGCATCACAGGGGGTTAAGGAACTGATACTCATTGCCCAGGACCTGACTCTTTACGGCACCGACCTGTACGGCAGGCAGATGCTTCCCGAGCTCGTCAGGAGGCTGGCTGCGATTGACAGCCTTGAATGGATCAGGCTGCACTATCTGTATCCCGCAGACTTCCCGCTGGAGATACTGGAGATAATGCAGGAGAATCCGAAGGTTTGCAGGTATATTGATATCCCGGTCCAGCATATTTCCGACAGGGTTCTGAAGATGATGCGACGCGAGCATGACAGTTCGGGAACGAGGAGGCTGCTGGCTGACATCCGCCGGATGCTGCCTGATGCAGCGGTGCGCACCACCGTGATTGCCGGCCATCCCGGCGAAACAGAGAAAGACTATAAGGAACTGCTGGAATTCATCCGTGAGTACCGGTTTGAAAGGCTAGGTGCGTTCCGGTACTCGCATGAGGAGAACACTCACGGAGCGCTGAATTACAAAGACACAATCCCTGAAAGGACGAAGGAGAGGAGGGTGGCCGGCATCATGGGGCTGCAGCAGGAGATATCAGCTGCACGGAATGCCTCCATGACCGGGAAGGTCATGAAAGTGATCATCGACAGGAGAGAGGGTCTGTTTCATGTGGGACGCAGCCAGCATGATTCTCCCGAAGTGGACCAGGAGATACTTATCACCACCGCCGGAAACATTAAACCCGGCATCTTCATTGATGTGAAGATAACCGGGTCAACGGAATTCGATCTTTATGCTGAAGTCAGGCAGTAGGCAGTAGGCAGTAGTGATATATTCGTTATAATCAGGATGTTCGCTTATTGTATCGCAATTATGATTATCCACCTATCTGGTTGTCTTCAGGAAGTTCCTCGGCGTCCTTTTTGCCGCCAACCTTGAAGGTCAGCTCCTCCTTGCCCTTTGAATACCCGACGCTGATAACAGCACCCTCAGCCACAGCGGTTTTGATAATGACCTCAGCCAGAGGATCCTCCAGGTACTTTTGAATAGCCCGTTTCAGCGGCCTGGCACCATACTGTACGTCGAAACCACGGTCTGCCATGAAATCGCGAGCCTGCGGACTCAGCTTTATCCTGTATCCCAGCGCCGATATCCTGTCGAACAGTCCCTTGAGCTCTATATCGATGATCTTGTCGATATCCTCCCTGGTGAGCTGGTTGAACATGATGACGTCGTCAATCCTGTTCAGAAACTCGGGAGCGAAAGTCTTCTGCAGGGCTTTCTGCAGGATACTCTTGTTCTGCTCGTTGCGCGTCGTCCGCTTTGCCGAGGTGTCAAACCCGACACCGGCGCCAAACTCGGTAAGCTGGCGGGTGCCTATGTTCGAGGTCATTATCACGATGGTGTTGCGGAAATCGACCCTTCGTCCGAGGCTGTCAGTAAGCTGGCCTTCGTCCAGCACCTGCAGCAGGATGTGGAACACATCCGGGTGCGCCTTCTCTATCTCATCGAGCAGCACAACCGAGTAAGGCTTGCGCCTCACCTTTTCGGTCAGCTGACCGCCCTCTTCGTAACCTACATATCCGGGAGGCGCCCCGACAAGGCGTGACACCGAAAACTTCTCCATATACTCGCTCATGTCAACCCTAATCAGGTTGTCAGTGGTATCAAAGAGAAACTTTGCAAGCACCTTGGCAAGCTGTGTCTTTCCCACCCCGGTGGGACCGAGGAATATAAACGTGCCGATCGGCTTGTTAGGGTCCTTGAGTCCGGCTCTGTTGCGCTGGATTGATTTGACAATCCTCCCAATGGCTTCATCCTGGCCCACAACGCTGGTCTTCAGCTCCTCTGCCATCTGAAGCAGGCGTGTCCCTTCCGTCTGTGCTATCCTCTGCACGGGCACGCCGGTCATCATGGCAACCACCTCGGCAACCTTTTCTTCGTCAACCACTTCGCGGTTCAGCGCAAGTTCCTTCTCCCACCGTTTCTTCTCTGCCTCTATGAGGTCAAGGATGTCACGTTCCTTATCGCGGAAGCTGGCGGCGCGTTCGTAGTTCTGGTTCTTGACGGCGTTGCTCTTTTCCTTCTTGGTCTCCTCCAACTGTTTCTCGAGGGCCAGTATCTTCTCCGGCACAACAATATTGGAAATATGCACCCTTGAGCCGGATTCATCAAGTGCGTCTATTGCCTTGTCAGGCAGGTTCCTGTCGCTGATGTACCTGTTGGTGAGGCGGACACATGCCTGGATTGCCTCCGGGGTATAGGTGACGTTATGGTGCTCCTCGTACCGTTCCTTTATATTATTGAGGATTTCTATTGTCTCTTCTATTGTTGTCGGGTCAACGAGCACCTTCTGGAAACGGCGTTCCAGGGCGCCGTCCTTCTCGATATGCTGACGGTACTCATCAAGGGTTGTGGCGCCAATGCACTGAATCTCACCCCTTGCCAGTGCCGGCTTGAGCATGTTGGCAGCATCAAGTGAGCCGCTGGCTCCACCTGCCCCGACAATGGTGTGTATCTCATCAATAAAGAGAATTATATTGTCATTTTTAGCCAGCTCATTGAGGATGGCTTTCATTCTCTCCTCAAACTGTCCGCGGTACTTGGTGCCGGCAACGATTGATGCCAGGTCGAGCGCCACAACTCTCTTGTTGAAGAGCACCCTCGAGACGTTCCTCTTTGTGATCCTCAGCGCCAGTCCTTCTGCAATTGCTGATTTTCCTACTCCGGGTTCCCCAATCAGCACCGGGTTGTTCTTCTTGCGTCTTGAGAGTATCTGCGCCAGACGCTCAATCTCGCGTTCACGGCCGACCACCGGGTCAAGCCTCCCTTCCTCTGCGGCCTTGGTAAGATCGATGCCGAAGTTGTCAAGCACCGGAGTCTCGGATGAGCTCCTCTGCTGTGCCTGCTGTCCGCCCTGCTGCTGTTTTCCGGAGCCGGGACTGGAAAAGATCCCTTCATCGTCTTCATCACGGGGGTAATCTGCCTGAGCGGCAGGATTGCTGGCTTCGACTGCCTTTTTGACAAGCGAATAATCTATGTCTAGTTCTGTCAGGAACCGGGTGACAAGGTTACTCTCATCGCGGAGGATGGCCATCAGAAGGTGTTCGGTATCTATAATCCTGGTCTTCATGGCTTTGGCTTCAATATGTACAAGCCTGAGGACCCGTTCAGTGCTTTTCAGCAGTGGCAGTATGTCATTGTCTGCCATCGCCACCGGCCTGTCGGCCTTGATGCTCTTTTCTATCGATCCTTTGAGCATGAGCAGGTCTACTCCGTTGTTCAGCAGTATATCAACCGCAACTCCTTCGCCCTCGCGGAGTATGCCAAGGAAGAGGTGTTCCGGGCTTATGTGGCTGTTGCCAAGCCTGATTGCCTCTTCTTTGCTGTAACCAAGGATATCATTGACTCTCTGTGAGAAATGTGCGTCCATTATTTTTTCGTTACGGGTTTCATGCAATTGTGTCAGTAAAACTGCCATTAATACATAAAACGCCAGATTTCAAAGTTAATTCTATTGTAAAAATGTATTGGCAAGAATTGTGCCCAATTTTTAACATCAACTGTTAACAAATAGAGGCTTCAAAAGGTTAAAAAATGAGGCATTTTGATTATTTTCGTGGATTAATTTCAAATGAGAAAAATATATTTGTAACTTATTAATTATCAATCTGATATGTCAGATCAAGCAAAAATAGTAAAAGTCAATATCGAGGAGGAGATGAAGTCGGCTTACATCGATTATTCGATGTCGGTCATAGTGTCAAGGGCATTACCCGATGTGCGTGACGGTTTAAAGCCGGTGCACAGGAGGGTTCTCTTCGGTATGTCAGAGCTTGGAGTGCTTTCAAACAGGCCATTCAAGAAATCAGCAAGGATAGTGGGGGAGGTTCTGGGTAAGTATCACCCGCATGGTGACTCATCGGTTTATGATGCAATGGTAAGGATGGCGCAGGACTGGTCTCTCCGGTACCCGCTTGTTGACGGGCAGGGAAACTTCGGATCAATAGACGGTGACAGTCCTGCAGCAATGCGATACACAGAGGCAAAGCTCAAGCGGATCGCTGAAGAGACTCTCTCGGACATTGAAAAGGAAACTGTTGACTTTCAGCCCAATTTTGATGACACGCTGCAGGAGCCTACCGTATTGCCCACCAGGATACCAACGCTGCTGGTCAACGGAGCTTCAGGTATTGCAGTGGGTATGGCAACCAACATGCCTCCTCACAACCTCTCCGAAGCAGTTGATGCCATCATAGCTTACATTGATGACCCGGAGATCACCACCGAGGGGCTGATGCATTATATCAAGGGACCCGACTTTCCGACTGGGGGTATAATATATGGTGAGCAGGGGATAAGGGAGGCTTATGAAACCGGCAGGGGAAGGATTGTTGTCAGGGCCAAAACGGAGGTGGAGCTGACCCACTCGGGAAGAGAGTGCATCGTGGTCACCGAAATCCCCTATATGGTCAACAAGGCCGAGATGATCAAGAGAATAGCTGACCTTATCAATGAAAAAAAGCTGGAAGGGATTTCCTATATCAATGATGAGTCTGACAGAACAGGAATGAGGGTTGTGATAATCCTCAAGAAGGAGATGCCGGCCAACATTGTCCTGAACCATCTTTACAAGCATTCGCAGCTGCAGACATCGTTCAATGTCAACAATATAGCACTTGTCAAGGGTCGGCCCAAGACCCTTGCCCTCAAGGAGATAATTGACAGCTTCGTGAAGCACAGGCATGATATCGTTGTGCGCAGGGCGAAATATGATCTTGACCAGGCCGAAAAGAGAGCTCATATACTTGAAGGTCTGATCATTGCCAGCGATAATATCGATGAGGTCATAGCTATTATCAGGTCTTCGCAGAATACTGACATCGCGCGTGAGCGGCTGATGGAGAGATTCGGGCTGACTGATATTCAGGCGAGAGCAATCGTGGAGATGCGCCTGAGGCAGCTCACCGGGCTGGAACAGGATAAGCTGCATGCTGAATACGAGGAGATTAAAAAACTCATCGAATACCTGAACCAGGTTCTTGCAGACGAGAAGCTCCAGATGCAGATTATCAAGGATGAGCTTCTCGAGGTAAAGGACAAATTCGGAGACAAACGGCGGACTCAGATTGTTCCCGCCGCAGGCGAATTCAATCCTGAGGATTTCTACGCTGATGATGAGATGGTTATTACCATTTCGCATATGGGTTACATCAAGCGGACGCCTCTGACCGAGTTCCGCCGCCAGAACAGGGGAGGTACTGGCAAGAGGGGAAGCACTACCCGGGAAGAAGATTTCATTGAGCATATGTATGTTGCAACAATGCATAACACCATGCTCTTCTTTACCCGTAACGGCAAGTGCCACTGGCAGAAGGTCTATGACCTGCCCGAGGGTACGCGCAACAGTAAGGGGAGGGCGATTCAGAACGTGATCAATATTGAGCCTGATGACAGCGTCAGGGCATTCATCAATGTAAAGACAATTGATGACAGTGATTATATCAACAACAACTTCATCGTCCTCTGCACCCGCAAGGGAGTAATCAAGAAGACGTCGCTCGAAGCCTATTCCCGCCCCAGGGCGAACGGGATCAACGCCATCACGGTAAGGGAAGGGGATGAGCTCCTCGAAGCCAGGATGACCAACGGCAGCCATGAGATTATGCTTGCAGTGAGATCAGGCCGTGCCGTCAGATTCAAAGAAGCCACTGTCAGGCCAATGGGCCGTACGGCATCAGGTGTACGCGGAATAACCCTCTCCGGCGATGACGATGTTGTAATCGGAATGATAACCGTTGAGAACGAAGCGACAGATGTGCTGGTGGTCTCGGAAAACGGCTTCGGAAAGAGGTCGGACATAAGCGATTACCGTATCACAAACCGCGGAGGAAAAGGAGTGAAGACCATAAACATCACTGACAAGACCGGGAAACTGATAGCCCTCAAGGATGTGAACGACCAGTATGACCTGCTGATTATTACTCAGAACGGTAACATCCTGAGGACGCCGGTGAACGAACTGAGAGTGATGGGAAGGGCAACACAGGGCGTAAAACTCATAGATATCAAAGAAAATGACTCAATTGCTTCAGTAGCTTATGTCGAAGTAAATGAGGATGATAACGAGCCTGGTATCGATATTGAGGAGCAGTCGGCCGACAGTGCCGAGTAATTTGGCAAATTATTTGAAGAATAGATTCTAAAGTTTTATTTTTGGACCAACATTAAAAGCAAATTATCCAGACATGAAGAAGATCACATTGTTTTTACTGGCAGTAATCATCTCAGCAGGTGCCATGGCACAGAAGGGAAAAATTACCGCTGCCGAAACTTTTATCAGGGAAGGTGCATTCGACAAGGCTAAGGAAGCAATTGAGACAGCCATCGTTCACCCGAAGTCAATGGGCCTTGCAAAGACTTACTACGTTAAGGGAAAACTTTGCCAGGCTGCGTTTGATTCAGGCGATCCGAAGTTTATCGGTCTCTATCCTGACATCCTCATGGAAGCCTACAACAACTTCGAGAAAGCAGTTCAGCTTGATCCCAAGATGAAGAACATCATCATCAGGGACAATGCGTATGCACTTCTTGGCAACTCATTCCTGAATGACGCAATCAACAAGTTCAATGAAAAGAACTTCAAGGGAGCTATGGAATCATTTGAAAGGAACGTGAAGGTTTCCTCCAGCGATCTCTATGTAGGCATGGTAGACACACTGGTGATCTTCAATGCCGGGCTGGCAGCTTACAACGGTGAGATGTATCCTGAAGCAATTGCGTATTTCCGTACCTGCACCGAGTCGGGCACCGAGGATACGAAACCTTATATTTTCATGAGCGACTGCTACATGAAGATGAAGGATACCGTCAAGGCCGAAGCTGTTCTGATGGAAGGGTTCAAGGCATATCCTGACACCCTGGATATTATTCTCCAGGCAACCCAGTTCTATCTTGACGCCAACAACTCGCCGAAGGCATTTGAGTTTGTTCACAAGGCCATGGAGATGGATCCTGAAAACCATATCCTTTATCTTGTCGAGGGAAGCCTCCACATGAAGCTTGAAGATTACCCGAAAGCCATCGAGAGCCTGAAGACATCACTCACCAAGAACCCGACTCAGTTCGAGAGCAATTACAATATCGGTCTTTGCTACGTCTCGATTGCAAATGACATGCTGAACGAAGCCAACCTGATCTCTGACAACAGGGAGTATGAGATTGCCAAGAACAAGGCATTTGATGAGATGAAGAAGGCAATTCCTTTCTTCCTGGATGCAGAAAAGGCAAACCCGACTTCAGTTGCGACACTTGAGTTCCTTCGTGAGATCTACCTCAAGCTTAAGATGATGCCTGAATTTGAGGCATATAAGGCAAAGGTTGAGAACCTGTAACAAAGCGTTACCAGAATAAATATGGAAGGCACCCGTTGAGGTGCCTTCTTTTTTTTTGGCTCGCTTCATCGCTCACAACCAGAGACAGGGCAGGGGGGCCATCTTTTCGCCATCAGCAGGATTTTGCTATTGAAACCCTTGTACTGATGTTTCTATTTAACATAATATTAATTATAGGCAAATAGAGGTCAGGCATTTGTTTGCCAAAACCATGTTATTTCCTGGCATCCCTCATGTCATAGGCAGGAACAAAACCGTAATAGTGTCCTGTGATCTTTTCCCCGGTCCCTGTCAGGCAATCGAAGTCAAAGGTTCTGTAGTCACCGGTCCCTGATACCTTGACCACTCCGGAGACAGCAGATACAAGAGTTCCGGTATCCTCACTGAAATTTATATCCATTCCGAAATTGGCCACGTTGAAAGTCGACGGATCACCCGGGGTGTCATCGGCGCTGAACTGGTACAAACCTGCTGCCAGTTCTGTTGCTGACGATGAGAACATCTGGAAAAAAACCAGGTGTCCGGTACCCTGGAACTCGTGCCGGTCGCGGTTATAACTTACACCTGCAGAATGTATGGTCACATCAAAGTTGTAACCGGATGCGCCTTCAGGCATTCCATAATTGTGGATAAATCCCTGGTACAGAGGGTAATCATTCACAGTGTACCTGAAATGATCAGGCTCTTCCTCCCTGGTGCAACCGGATATCATCATGGCTGCGGACAGGATTACCAATGCTGCTAACTGACTAATTTTCATGACATTTATTTTATTGATTACAGATTGCCTCATGCGTTTAACATCTGCCAATCAGAAAAGTTTTCTGATGCTATGATTTAAATGGCTTAACAATGATGTTATTAAACCGTTACTTCAATCAGAGAAATGCAGTTATTGAACCGTTACGGCAATCAGAGAAATTTCGTAGCTTTGGGATAAACTGACGTGCATTTGTAACATATTGATATTCAATTATTTAACAAACAATTCTACAGATTTATCTGATTAACCTGATAATGATATGATCAGTATTGACCGTTCAACCCTGATGTTCCTTTCTGACCTGCGCCGAAATAATAACAGGCTCTGGTTTGCCGAAAACCGTTCCCGCTATGAAGCGGCTCGCGGGAATTTCTCCCTGTTTGTGCAGGCTGTCATTGATGACATAGTCAGTTTTGACCCGATTTTCAGAGGGCTTGAGGCAAAAAGCTGCATCTACAGGATCAACCGAGACATCCGGTTCACAAATGATAAGACCATCTATAAGACTAATTTCGGGGCGTTCATGGTCCGTGGCGGAAAGAAGAGCGCCGACAGGTTTCCAGGTTATTACCTTCATATCGAGCCGGGCCAGTCGTTTATTTCAGGAGGGTCATACATCCCTCCTGCGCCCTGGCTGAATTCGATCCGCAACAGAATTGCCGGTGAAGGCGACAGCCTGGTGAAGATATTGAACAGCAGGGAGTACAGGAAGTATTTTGGCGGACTAGAGGGAGAAAAACTAAAGCTTCCGCCCCGCGGATTCTCAAAGGACCATCCTCATATTGAGCTGATAAAGATGAAAAGCTTCCTGCCTGAAAAGCTGCTGACAGACAGGGAGGTGGTTGATCCCGGTTTTTTCGAAGTGGTGACTGGCGCTTTCAGGGCAATGAAACCACTGAACGACTTCCTCACCACGGGCAGATAATCAGTTTGTCAATCCCTGCGGGTGGCGCGCAGTATTGTGGCTGTCAGAGTGCCGCAAAGCTCTTCCTGATTCAAGCATGGGCTTTACCCAGGTAACATTCACATTCACAGTGCTGCAGAGCCCACGCAGGTAACATCATGGGCTTCACCCGGATTCACTTCACATTTTTCGCCATAATGTGCATGAATACTAAAAAATGTTATCTTTCCGCTAAATTTAAGAAACCGTAAAAATGAAAAAACTGTTGTTTACTGTTCTCCTGGCAGCTTTTACTCTGCCGTTTGCTGCAGCCCAGGGCAAGCTCGAAGTTGGAAAGAAAGCTCCGGAATGGGCTCTGACCGATGCTTCCAAAAAGGAATTCACCATGAACTCCTGGCCGGGCAAAGTTCTTCAGATAAACTACGTTGATCCTGACAATGATGACCTTAATGATCCGTTCAATGACGCCGTCAACAAGGCCGTTGACATTGACAAGATTATTGACCAGAATGCTTTCAAGGGATTCGGGATAGTCGACCTCCAGTCGACCAAGCTTCCCGACGGACTGGTACGTGCCATTGCCGGCAGGAAGGCAAAAAAGTATGACACTACCATTCTGTTTGATTATAAAGGACTTCTGCATGAGTCATGGGGTATGCCCAAGGACAGCTATACAGTTGTGATTGTTGACAAGAACCGCATTGTCAGGGGTGTATATAAGGGCAAGATTGCCGACAGCGACATCCCGGGCATCATTGACATGATAACCAAACTCACAAAAGAATAGGAATTACCTGAATCATGATAAATAAAAACCGGTATAGCGCCGGTTTTTTTTGTGTGTCAGCTTTGCTTTACGTTGTTTTCAACCATCAGGCCGGTATCCGGAGGCCGGGTTGAGACACTTCCTGGCCGATCCTGAAGCGGATTCTCAGAATACCTTCATTGAAATCTGCCGATGTTATTGAAAATGTGCCAATTTCAGATGTGTTTTTCACATGTTGCCCGATGCACGGGCATGCGTCGAAATTCCCGATAGTGATGATCCGGATTGTTTCTCCTGCGTCTCCCGGCAGTTTCCCTGTAAAATACTTTTCGTCAGCCTCCCTCCTGCTGACAAGCTCCTCTCCCACCGGTATGTCAAGTTTAATTATCTCATTTACTGTTCTTTCCACTGCCCGAACTTCCTTGTCAGACAATCCTTTCCTGATATGGTAGTCGCATTTGCTCTTTTTGCTTTCAATGTGGCTGTTGAATGATCTCCCGCAATGGTACATCTTGTCCATCACCGAGTTCAGGATATGCTCGGCAGTATGCATGGCGGGATTATAATCTTTACCTGGCATGATGAATGTATATATTGAATATTGAAACGTTGGAGCGGGATTAATATTTTAACAAGATCCGAGGTATATCCGGTCTGTGATGCAAATATCATCATTGTTGATTGCAGGCAGAACACTGAAACCGGGAAGCTTCAGCGGAGTCACCTTGCTCTTGTCCTGGCCACCCAGTCCTTTTCCGATGCCAGGTAGCTGAGCATCTCCGACCAGTCACCAGACTTTGAACTGTATTTCATTTCTTCCCTTTCCAGTGCCTCCCGGCATCTGTCGAGGGCTGTCTCAGCTTCATCCCTGCGTCCGAGCCTCAGCAAAAGAAGGGCTTCCTGCTTGAATGCTCCGGGAGGAGGCTCCTGCAGGCTGTCTGTCACTGAGCGGACCAGGACGAGTGCCTCCAGGTCTTCATGATCCGAACCTGACAGGTTCATCATTGCCTGTGAGAGCAACACAATATCATCGGCAGTGGCGGTGCCTGAAGCAATGTTCCGTTCGAGCAGGCGGCGACAGAGCAGGTAATGTGACTGGTTGTATGCCATGAAGGCATTATAGGATATAACAGGTGCAACAAGTTTATCATAATCAGCGGATTTATCCGTGATCGTACCCTGGTAGTTGTCTACCCTGGATTTGGCATTTGGGAATGATCCAAGGTAAAAACTGCCCATCAGCTCTCCGTAATCCATTACATTTCGCAGCATTGAACCCAAAAATGAGAAATTCTTGCCATAATATGAGAGCACTGAAATTGCACAATTATCAGCCACCCTCTCCTCTTGCCCGGTGTACCTGATGATATTTCCCAGTGCGGGATTTATCCCGGATGTGACAGTACTGGTGTAATTTGACAGGTGATGGTCCAGTGCAAAATGGGCGACTTCCTGGGCCATCAGTGCCATCATCTCGGTCTCATTGTCCAGGGCTGCAATCAATCCGGTGGTAATCACCAGGGTGCCATCAGGGCCCACCCATGCGTCAGGGGCAATCTCCGACAGGATACGAAGGCTCAGAATTCCCGGGCGCCTGTCAGTGTTCCTGACCGGATAGACCTTGCGCAGGATGGCATATAGCCTGGCCTCCAGGTAACTGTCGATATAAAATGAATTGTTCTGTTCTGCCCTGGCCAGATACTCCTTCATCAGATCCTCCATCGCAGAGCGGGTCTCATAGCTGTACCCCGACTTCAGGAGGTTGTCATACACAGGTGATCTGAGGATTATCATCTGCCACAGTGATTCCAGGTTTTCAGGAATTATCTCATAGTACCTGAGGTCGTCAAGGAGAATGTTCCCGCTCTTTCCGGTTACCGGGTCAGGAGAAGTCCGGACTGAAAGGAGTCCGCGGTTTCTGAGGACGCTGGTCAGGGTAATTGTGTCTCCGTCTGTACGATGCCTGGCTTTAAGGCTCAGAGGTATCTGGGAGAAAGCATCTCCCGCGGCTGAAAGAAGCAGGGAGATCAGGAGAATGGTTGTTTTTTTCATGGTAACAACTCTTAAATGACATTGGTTTCAGAATGTACAATAAACTACAAATATCGTGCTGCATTGCAGTGCCGGCACAAAAATATTTGTTTGCAGCAACGTATTGGTTCAGAGTTCTTTCGCATCCTCGATGTCACGACCCATGCTCTTTTTTAGCTGGTACAGGTCCTGTTTCATTGAGGCAACGGTCCGGAGGAGTTGTTTCTCGGGGAGTACCGGTTCCGGGAGTTCGTCGCTTATATAATGTACGAACTTCCATACTTCCCGGATGTCACTTATGTGGACCTCATAAGGTTCATAGAGCGGGTTGAGTGAATAGAGTACCAGGCGGCCGCTCTTCTCAATGTTATTCTCGGCAACCTTGAAGACAATGCCGTCATCCGACGTAAGAATGATATATGCCTGTCCGCTCCTTATGTCACGCCAGTCCTGCATAAACTCGCCGGTGACCCATGATCTGTCGGGGATGGGCAGCATGGAGTCGCCCTTCAGCTGGAATGTGCGGTACTTGCGGTCTGGCGACAGGAATGGCAGGTTAAACAGGGGGAGGTCACCAATGAATTCCGGATCAGCATAACCGGTGGTATAGCCCGCCTTGGCCTTTTCGCTGACGAGCTCGATATTTTCCCGGTTGTCAGGGGCTACCGTAGTGGTCAGGACCCTGAGGTTGCTCCCCCTGATATATGCATCATATCCCCTCTCGAGCTCGCCCAGCTGGCTCTCGGAGAGGCGGGTCAGGTCTATCTTGAGCATAGTGTCAAGCGAGATGTTGAAGTATCCGGAAAAAGCCACCAGTGCTTCTATTCCGGGCTGTGCCACGCCGTTCTCATAGCCGCTGAGGGTTGGCCGTTTCATCTGCAGGGCTGATGCCACGTCATCCTGTGTACGTCCGCGGCGTTTTCTCAAAAATTTTATGTTCGATGCGAAGTACATATTACAAAATTTGATTATATTGTAATCACATGTTTGATTAATTTCTAATCAAAGATAAATTAAGTTTTTGAAATAACAAGCAGAAAATGAAAAAAAGTCTGAAAGTCGAAAGGTCTGATGTCTTAAGGTCCTGCGGTTTTGATTCTTTGACTGCAGGACCGTCTCTGCCTCACGGCCGGGATCTCAGCTTCGCTCCGGCAGACCGCCAGGCTGCAGGACCGCACGACGGAGCGCAGTTCCAGACCTTCCGACCTTCAGACTTTCAGACCTTCAGACCTTTAACCATGGACGCACGCAGCATATTGCATCTTGACCTCGACACCTTTTTCGTGTCGGTGGAGAGGGTTCGCGACAGCCGGCTCAATGGCCGTCCCGTGATCATCGGAGGCAGCTCTGACCGCGGGGTGGTCTCGAGCTGCAGCTACGAGGCGCGCAGCTTCGGCGTCAGCTCGGCCATGCCGATGAAGATGGCCCGCGCCATGTGTCCCGAGGCGGTATTCATCCGCGGTGACATGGAGATGTACACGAAATATTCAAGGATGGTGACTGACATCATCGCCGACAAGGCGCCGCTCTATGAGAAGGCGTCGGTGGATGAGCACTACATTGATCTCACCGGGATGGAGCGATTCCACGGTTGTGCCGGCTGGTCGCATGAGCTGCGTGACACTATCATACGGGAGACGGGGCTGCCCATCTCCATCGGGCTGTCGGTCAACAAGACCGTCTCTAAGATTGCTGCCGGAGAGGCGAAGCCCAACGGTGAGCGGGAGGTGGCGCAGCAGCAGGTCCTCCCCTTCCTCGATCCGCTCTCCATCAGGAAGATACCGATGATAGGGCAGAAGACATATCACACGCTGCGCTCTATGGGCATCTCCACGATACATACGCTGCGTGTCATCCCGGCCGAGATGCTCGGGTCGCTCATGGGTCAGAACGGCATGGAGATATGGAAGAAGGCCAATGGCATTGACAATACACCTGTCATCAGTTACTCAGAGCAGAAGTCTATCAGCACCGAGCACACGTTTGACCGTGACACCACTGACACGGTGATGCTCAACCAGATGATAGTGAGCATGACCGAGAAGCTGGCCTATGAGCTGCGCCGCCAGGAGAAGCTGGCGTCATGCCTGACGGTACGGATACGGTACTCTGACTTTGACACTCACACGCTGCAGCAGCGGGTGCCCTACACCGCCTTTGACCATGTGCTCATCAGCGAGGCGCAGAGTCTCTTCCGGCGTCTCTGGCAGCGGCGCATGCTCATCAGGCTCATCGGGGTGAAGGTGAGCGGACTGGTGCGGGGTGTGCAGCAGCTGAATATGTTTGAAGACACGCCGGAGATGGTGAGTCTCTATATGACAATGGACAGGCTGCGGGGCCGTTTTGGCCGTCATGCCATCCGCCGGGCGGCCGGGGTGATGACCGCCGCGGAGCGGAGCGAGCGCGAGCTCAGAAAGGCGTCAGAACTGCTGGCAGAGAAATCACGAATGGAGGAACGACTGCGGGGATGGAGATATTAGGTCTGAAGGTCTGAGAGTCTGAGAGTCTGAGAGTCAAAAGATTCTAAGATATCAAGACCTTCAGACGGAACAAAGCGACAGACCTTCAGACCTTCAGACATCAGACCTTCAGACATCAGACCTTCAGACTTGAGACAATGTACATCAACTGCCACTCATACAACAGCCTCCGTTACGGCACCCTCACCGTGGAGCGCCTTTCTGAGCTCGCTGCGGCTGCGGGCGTGGAGCGCCTGGTGCTGACCGATATCAATAACACCACCGGGGTACCCGATTTTGTACGTGAGTGCCGCAGCCGCAACATCACCCCGGCCGCCGGGATAGAGTTCCGCGACGGCAACAGGCTGCTTTACATAGGCATAGCACGAAACAACGAGGGCTTCCGTGAGCTGAACGAGTTCCTTACCCGTCACAATATCAGCGGTGATCCGCTCCCGCCATGCCCTCCCTCCTTCCCCAACGCGTATGTCATCTACCCGGCCGGCGGCATCAACGGCTCCTTCAGCGCTCCCCGCGACGTACTGCGCGACAACGAGTACCTCGGCATACGACCCTCCTCCGCCGGCCGCCTCATATCAATGAAAAAGAGCGACATAGCCCGGTGCGTGATCCTTCATACCGTCACCATGGAGTCGCCCGCTGACTATCCGGTGCACCGCAGCCTGCGCGCAGTGGACAACAACATCCTCCTCAGCCGTCTCACCCCGGAGATGACCGGCTCACCCGATGAGTACATCATCCCGGAAGCAGACGCGTCAGGTCCTTTCTCCATGTGGCCGCAGGTAACAGACAACACGCGCAGGCTGCTGAACGACTGTTCGCTGGAGATCGACTTCACCACCCCGAAAAACAAAAAAATATACTCTGCCAGCAGGTACGATGACAAGCTCCTGCTCGAGAAACTGGCATGGGACGGCATGAAGTACCGATACGGGAAGAACAACAGGGTGGCAGAAGAACGGGTGCGCCACGAGCTGGAGATAATTGACCGCCTCGGCTTCTCGGCTTACTTCCTCATAACATGGGACATCATACGCTACTCAATGGCCTGCGGATTTTACCATGTGGGACGTGGCAGCGGGGCTAACTCCGTCGTTGCTTACTGCCTGAAGATCACCAATGTTGATCCCATTGACCTGAACCTTTACTTCGAGAGGTTCATCAACCCGAAACGGACCTCGCCGCCCGACTTTGACATAGACTATTCCTGGAAGGAGCGTGACACCGTAACCGAGTATATCTTCCGCCGCTACGGCCACCGTCACACGGCCCTCCTTGGCACCATCAACACCTTCCGGGGCAAGTCGATAGTGCGCGAGCTGGGCAAGGTGCACGGACTGCCCGTCGATGAGATTGATGCCCTGATAGCAAACCCCTCCGCCGAGAGCAACAGGGGTGAGATTCAGGATCTTATCTTCGAGACCGGCAACAAGATCGCCGACTTTCCCAACCTGCGGAGCATCCATGCCGGCGGAGTGCTCATCTCGGAGGAACCGCTGTGCTGCTACACTGCACTTGACATGCCACCAAAGGGTTTTCCCACCACTCAGTGGGACATGTACACCGCCGAAGAGCTTGGCTATGAGAAACTTGACATACTGAGCCAGAGAGGCATAGGACACATCAGGGAAAGTGCGGAGATCATACGTGCCAACCGTGGTGTGGATGTGGACGTGCACGCCATCCAGCAGTTCAAGAATGACCCGCTGGTGAAGGACCATCTTCGCCGCGGCGACGCCAAAGGCTGTTTCTATATCGAGAGTCCCTCTATGCGCGGACTGCTTCAGAAGCTTAAATGTGATGATTACCTGACACTTGTGGCAGCAAGCTCTGTCATCAGGCCCGGTGTGGCGCGCTCGGGGATGATGCGGCAGTTCATCTATCGCTTCCATCACCCTGACAACTTCGAGTATATCCACCCGGTGATGAAGGATCTTCTCAGCGAGACCTTCGGGGTGATGGTCTACCAGGAGGATGTGCTGAAGGTGTGTCATCACTTCGCCGGCCTCGACCTCTCCGATGCCGACACGCTCCGGCGTGCCATGAGCGGCAAGTACCGCTCGAAGAAGGAGATGCAGAAGATCACTGAACGCTTTTTCAGCAACTGCCGTGACAAGGGCTATCCTGAGGAGATCACGAAGGAGGTGTGGCGCCAGATTGAGTCGTTTGCAGGATACTCTTTCTCCAAGGCTCACTCTGCCTCATACGCCGTGGAGAGCTTCCAGAGCCTCTGGCTGAAAGCGCACTATCCCCTCGAATTCATGGTAGCCGTAATCAACAATTTCGGCGGGTTCTACCGTACCTGGGTTTATGTTCAGGAGGCCCGTCGTGAGGGAGCCGTCATCGAGGCCCCCTGCATCAACCGCAGCACATACAAAACCACCCTGTATGACAAAACCATATTCGTCGGACTGATACACATCCAGGGACTGGAAACGAATCTCGCAAAAGCCCTCATCATCGACAGGGATAAAAATGGCATTTTCAGCGGGATAGAGGACTTCATCTCACGTATAGGTCCTGGTCTCGAGCAGACCGTCATACTGATAAGAACCGGTGCGTTCCGGTTTACCGGGAAGAGCAAGGCGCTGCTACTGTGGGAGGCACACATGCTTATCAACAGGGGTAAGAGCGAGACGGCCCGCACCCTTTTCAACCCCGAGCCAAAGAGGTTTTCCATGCCTCCTTTCGAGCAGTCGAAGCTCGAGGATGCCTATGACGAGATTGAACTGCTCGGATTTCCCGTAACGCTGACATGGTTTGACCTGCTGCAGACAAAGTTCAGGGGCGATGTGACTGCCGCGGGCATGAAGGGTGCCGTGAGCCGCCGGGTCAGGATGGTGGGCCACCTGGTGACCGTAAAGTACATCAAGACCGTCAAGCATGAATGGATGAACTTCGGCTGCTTCATCGACAATGACGGAGAGTTCTTTGACACAACCCATTTCCCGCAGTCACTTGCCGGCTGGCCGTTTCGCGGCAGCGGCACCTATCTTATCCAGGGTAAAGTTGTTGACGAATTCGGTTATACTTCCGTCGAGGTGGAAAAGATGGCGAAGCTGCCAGTGCAGCCTGACCCCAGATACTGAAGATTTGCGATTTGAGAATTGCGAATTGCGATTTGCGAATTTTTTTGGTAAATCGTAAATCGCAAATCGGCAATCACAAATCAACTGTCCACCCTGGTTACCCGGGTGATCCCCTTGACTGACTGAACCTTTTTGATTATGCTGTACAGGATATTGATATTCGGCACCAGCAGCTCAATCTGTCCCTCGAAGAGGCCGTTGTTCATGCTATAGGTGAAGTTCTTGACTGCCACCCCCTTGTATTCGGTCAGGATCTCTGTAATGCGTGACACTATCCCCAGGTTTTCCACCCCTGTCAGCCTGATCTGGGCCAGGAATCCTCTGGCAGAATCAAGCCTTGTCCAACGCGCCCTCACAACCCTGTAAGGGAAGTTCGATATCATGAAATCAGCATTCGGGCAGGTTGCCCGGTGGATCTTGATCCCCTCAAGGACGGTTACAAATCCGAAAATGCGATCGCCGAAGACCGGGTTGCAGCACTTGGCCAGTTTATAATCCAGTCCTTCAACCTTTTCATTTATAACAAGATAATCGCCAACGGTACCTGTCTCTTCCTGGGGATGCTGTTCGGGTGTCCTGGCCGTGGTTTCCTCAGGTTGCTCCTCTGTCCTGAGCAGCACCTTCTTGATCTGGAGGAGGTCTGTTTCGCCGATGGCGATACTGAAATATAGATCCTGTGACGTTTTGAACCCATACTCAGTGAGCAGTTTAACCACGGTGGCATCGCCATAGGGGATCTTCCAGTTCTTGAGTCTGCGGGTGAGCATCTCCTTGCCGTCGGCTGCCAGCCTGAACTTCTCCTCGTTAAGAGCCTGTTTAATCTTGGTGCGGGCCTTGTTGGTGATGACAAACGACAGCCAGTCGCGCTTCGGCGTTTGTTTTGACGAGGTTATGACTGATACGTGGTCACCGTTCTGCAGCTTTTGTTTAAGCTGTACGTTACGGCCGTTGATCTTTCCTCCTATGCACTTGGAGCCCACCTCCGTATGTATGTCAAATGCAAAGTCGAGCAGCGTGGCGCCCACGGGCAGCTGTCTTACTTCCCCCTTCGGGGTAAAAACAAACACCTCGTCAGCGTAGAGGCCGGGTCTTATGTCCCCGAGGAAGTCGCTTCCCTCCTTCTCCACTGTGCCAAGGACTTCGCGCATCTGCGCCATCCATGCATCGAGGCCGCCCTCACCCTTGATGCCCTTGTAGCGGAAGTGAGCGGCAAGGCCTTTCTCAGCGATTTCATCCATTCGCCTTGTGCGTATCTGAACCTCCACCCAGCGGCCGGCAGGAGTCACCACAGTGGTGTGGAGAGATTCATAGCCGTTTGTCTTGGGCACCGAGATCCAGTCGCGCATCCTGCTCGGATCTGGCTGATAGAGGTCAGTCACCACGGAATAAACCTGCCAGCACGACGATTTCTCATGTGCGGGGTCGGTGTCGATGATTATTCTTATTGCAAAGATGTCGAATACCTCCTCGAATGCCACTCCCTGGCGCTTCATCTTCTGCCAGATGGAGTGAATTGACTTGGTGCGGCTCTTGAGTTCGTACCTGATGCCCATGGAGTCAAGTTTCTCCGCCACCGGCTCCGAGAACTCCCTGATGAGCCTGTTTCTTGATGTGGTTGTCTGCTTCAGCCTGGCTTCGATCGCGCCGTACTCTTCCGGTTCCATGAGCTTCATTGCCAGGTCTTCCATCTCTGACTTAATGTTATAGTAGCCCAGCCTGTGCGCCAGTGGCGCGAAGAGAAAATAGGTCTCCGAGGCTACAGGAAGCCTTTCTTTTTCAGGAAGCCAGTCGAGGCGCCTCATGACAAGCAGCCGTTCAGCCAGTGCTATCAGTATCACCCTGCCATCATCTGCCAGCGAGAGAAGCAGTTTGCGGAAGTTCTCTGCCTGGCCGGTGAAATCCCTGCCTTTCAGGGCAGTGACACGTGACAGCCCTTTGATCACCTGCTTTATTGAAGGATCTTTCAGTGTATCAATGCTTGACCACGCTTCAGTGCCTTCCCTGACGCCGGAGAGCAATGCACTGATCACAGCCGGGAGTCCCAGGCCGATGGCCGATGCTGTAACTCTTGCAAGTTCAAGGTAGTACAGGGGCAATGGCTCACCCAGGTATTTGCTGTCGGGTGGGTAATATGACCTGGCTATATCGGTGGCAATGGTGAGTGCCTTTCTGTCTCCTGCAGTTGCAGGTGCAGGCAGTGCTTTGAGCACCAGGCTTTGCCTGCTGCGTATCTGTGCGGCCAGTTCAGCCATTGGGTGTTATTTTAGGGGTGAATTCGGCTCCCTCTTCATCTCGAGGTAATAGCCATAGTCGACCACTGCAGGGATGATTCGCTGCAGCAGTGCCGTAAACCTGCCGGCCCAGGTCATTATCTTGTTTCTCTTCTTCTTGCGTATCCCTTTCAGTATCCAGTGTGCGACGAATTCAGGTGACATCATCTTCTTTTCCTCCCTTGGTGAGTTGCCCTGCTCGGTGCCGTCAGCAAGAAGCGCGTGTTTGCGCACCTCAGAGGTGGTGAATCCCGGTGCAATGATCATGACATGGAGCTTCTCCTTCAGGTTTTCTATCCTGATGGTTTCAAGGAATCCATGCATGGCGAATTTGGATGCGGAATAACCGGTGCGGCCGGGAAGTCCGTGGAAGCCTGCCGTGGATGAGACACCGACTATAGATCCCCTGTTGCCAACGATATAGGGCAGCGCATACTTTGTGCAATATACAGTACCCCAGAAATTGACATCCATAAGTCGCTTAAGGACAGAAATATCAACGTCGTCAAATAAAGCTCTCATTGATATGCCGGCATTATTGATCAGGATGTGGACTGTGCCGAATCTTTCGATAGTTTTTTCCACGAGTTTCCGGCAATCCTCCTCTCGTGAGACGTCGGTGACGCAGGCAAGAGTCTCGGTACCAATATCGGTTATTTCCTTTTCAAGAGTTGCCAGTCGTTCCGCCGAGCGTGCAGCTATCACAACCTTGCTGCCCTGGCGTGCGAACTCAAGTGCTGTTGCTCTTCCAATGCCTGATGAAGCGCCTGTGACTATTATGACCTTATCCCGGAAGATATTGCGTTTCATTTTCTCAAAGATGAAGGATAAATATAATGAGATTTTGCCCTTGGCTGCGCGGTGAACTAATATTTTACAATTTTCGGCAAAAGTGAGCCTTTTTTTTTGATAGGATGATTTTTTGCCATACATTTGCACTCTCAAAAAATGGACTGATTCAGTAGCTCAGCAGGTAGAGCACATCCCTTTTAAGGATGGGGTCCTGGGTTCGAGCCCCAGCTGGATCACCGGAGGCAGCGGAAGCTGCCTTTTTTTGTCTGGTATATGCTCGAACCGCCCCTGCTGCAGTCTGGCTGCTTCGCTGGAATGACCCACCGGGTCATTCCTTTTCGCTCGCCCCGGTTCGAGCCCCAGCTGGATCACCGGAGGCAGCGGAAGCTGCCTTTTTTTGTCTGGTATATGCTCGAACCGCCCCTGCTGCAGTCTGGCTGCTTCGCTGGAATGACCCACCGGGTCATTCCTTTTCGCTCGCAGAGGATCAGGCATTGTAACACCCTGCCGGCACAAAAAAAAGGCTGTCAGTCCGGACAGCCCTTTGCAGGTTGAAGCTCTGTCTCTATTACTTTGATAATACCGGTATCTGCCTGCTGATAGATTCCTCGAGAGAGATAAGCGTCTCTGTTCGCATCACACCGGTGATGGCCTGGATCTTCTCTGTCAGCACCTCGCGCAGATGCTCATTGTCTCGGGTGTAAACCTTGATGAACAACGAGTAATTGCCTGTGGTGTAGTGACATTCAATAACTTCAGCAATATCCTTCAGTTTGCTGATCACTTCCTTGTATTTACCCGGATTATCAAGATAAAGACCGATATAAGCGCAGGTTCTGAATCCTACCATGATGGGATCAACCTTGAATTCTGATCCCTTGATCACACCTACCCTTATCAGCCTCTGGACCCTTTGATGGATTGCCGCACCTGATACATTGCACTCACGCGCAACCTCCAGATACGGGATCCTAGCATTCTTGGTTATAATGTCCAGGATCTTCCTGTCCAGATTGTCAATTTGCAAATTTTCTGCCATGATTACTTTCCTTAATTAAGTCTATGTCCAATATTCCGCCTTTAAAATTACAAATTTAAAGTAAATATGGCTTATATCCTATTTATTATCCCGGTAATATTGCTGACTGAATCCATTTCTTTTTCAACAAGGAACTTTTCAATGCCACCAACAATCTCCGTACCTGCACGGGGATTGATGAACGAGGCTGTTCCAACCTGTACCGCGGTGGCTCCGGCCATGATAAACTCAAGGGCATCCTCCGCATTCATGATGCCTCCCAGCCCTATGACAGGAATGCTGACAGCCCGGGCAACCTGCCACACCATCCTCAGAGCCACAGGTTTGATCGCCGGACCTGAAAGTCCTCCCGTGATTGTGGAAAGCTTCGGTCTCATAGTCCTGACATCGACAGCCATGCCAAGGAAGGTGTTAACCAGCGAGACTGCTTCTGCTCCCTCCTCCTGTGATATCCTGGCAAATTCGGTGATGTCGGTGACGTTTGGTGAAAGCTTTACAATGAGGGTTTTATCATAAACGCGGCGTACGGCATAGATGACTTCCCTGGCAGAGGCAGGATTGGTGCCAAAGATCATGCCGCCCTTTTTGACATTCGGGCATGAGATGTTGAGTTCAATGGCAGGTATGGCGCTGAGAGTGTTTATGCGCTGAGAGAGATCAACGTAATCCTCAATGGTGTTGCCGTTCACGTTGACAATCACATGTGTCTTATATTCAGCCAGGTGAGGATAAATGTTCTTTTCGAAATAGTCGATCCCCTTGTTCTGCAGTCCTACAGCATTGAGCATTCCCGAGGCTGTCTCCGACATCCGCGGATAAGGATTCCCTTCCCTGTGTTCCAGGGTAGTTCCCTTTACGATGATGCCTCCTAGCTCAGACAGATTGATAAAATCCTCAAGCTCTGAGCCATAGCCGCAAGTACCCGATGCGAGGATGACCGGGTTGCGGAACTCCAGCTGTCCAATCTTTATCCTGAGGTCTGCCATTTGAGATCGTTTATGTTGAATACCGGACCGTCAGTGCACGAGCAAAGGTTGCCGGAAGTAGTCGGTACCACGCAGCACAGGCATATTCCGAGACCACATGCCATGAGGTTTTCAAGCGACACCTCGCAGAAGATATCTCTTTTCCGGCACAGTGCAGCCACAGCCTTCATCATCGGTTCCGGACCGCAACAATAGACCCTGTCCCAATGTTCATTCCTGAACTCCGGGATATCAGTCACAAAGCCCCTGTATCCCTTTGATCCGTCCTCGGTGGCCAGAAAGACCGGTCCCAGAGCACTGAACTCATCGTGGCTGAGAATTCTTGACCTGTTACGAAAGCCGAGGGCAAAATGAGGCTGCACGCCTGATTCGCTTATCTTCCTGCCCAGGTAGAGAAGAGGTGCCATGCCGCATCCGCCACCTGCCAGGAGGACTCTTTCGCCCCGTGCGGGAAGGGTGAATGAATTGCCAAGCGGGTAAATGAGATTCAGCTTTTCACCAGGGGTTATCCGGGAGAGCCTTTCGGTACCGGGACCGGCAATCTGCACCAGGAGCGACATCGTGTTTTCTCCGGGATCAATGTCATGTACTGAGAGAGGACGGCGAAGGAATGTAGAAGGACTTTCCGTAACCAGGGCCTGAACGAACTGACCAGGTTTAATCCCTGTCAAATCCTCTGATGAAGAAACCTTTATCACAAAGAACCCTTCGGTGAGCTTGCTGTTACCGATAACCGTAAGATCTTCAATCCGTTTTTTCATCAGTCCTCCTTGATTGCAAAAATAGACATTTTGCACTGAATCTCTCAGGATGGCTTATACTCAGTAAAAGTTTTGTCTGAATAGAAAAAAACGATTCTCGAGAGCTTCCTGGAACCGCTTTCCGGTTCATTCCCTTCTGTCTGGAATACTTCTGCCACATCCTGCCGGCTTGCATTGACATCCGGAATATCCCCGTTGTCAGCCGCTAAATCCTGTTCGGCAAATACTTCATTTTCAGCTGGCTGATCCTTTTGCATATCTACATCAAAAAGAGTAGGCTGTGATACTACCTTATACATTGAACCACGGCCAAACAAAAGCCAATCAGCGGATAGAGAGGGATATCTGTGCAGCATTTTGATTACGAAATCAAGACTGGGATTATTTCTTCCCGATAGTATATGTGAAATGCCTGACGGCTGCACACCTATTTCATCGGCAAACTGTGCATAACTCTTGTTTTCATTCTGCAGGAATGCCTGTATGCGGTCTTTCATAGCCTGAACCTGTTTTTACAAATGTAATGATATTATAATTTACATATGTCATTTAATGTTCATTACAAATGTAATCCATTGCGATCACTGAGATATTAAATCCTGGAAGCCGTGAAGAATACTGATGCAATTCATTATATAATTACTTGTATGTATACTTGAGTTTAGATATGCATAACTACTGATAATTAGTTATATAGATATAATTATATGAGTTATTCTAAACATATACACAACTTATGGCCTTTCCGTGGTGCATTAATTGTTTAATTAAGTATGCTAATGCATTGATATTATGTTTATTAATAGAAACTGCATGTCAAAGCAATGTTTCTTTACATGCTTCATGTTTCTTTCATTACAACAGTAATTACTTTGGTATAGTCAAGCCCCCTTCGGGTTGTTTACATCTGTAATTCGGGTTGCTTATTAGTTCTGAGGATGAAGATAAACAGGTTGCCAGGTGATGAGATTTGCTTGTGGATGGTGAAGTTGCTGAGAATTGATTTTTTTGAGCTCCCCTTTCCCCTGGCAGGGAATATTTAATTCTGGAAACATAATTTAAAACATATTTTGCTGAGGATTCTTTTAATTATCTTCATACGCTTAACAGGTTACATCATTTTTTATCCTGTATCCTGGGATAACGACTGACATATGGTAAAAAGAAGATTTTCACTTGCCATGCACTGGCAGATACTGATCATGCTGGCTCTGGGCGGCTTATTCGGTTACTTCTTCCCTCATCTGACAAAATACACCAACTGGATAGGTGACGTTTTTCTAAGGGGATTGAACATGGTTATCGTGCCGCTCATATTCTGTTCCATCATGACAGGTGTGGCAAGTGTGGGAACGGCCGAGAATCTTGGAAGGCTGGGGCTGAAAACGATGGGATATTATGTTTTCTCCACCTTTCTCGCCATACTGACCGGGTTCTTTTTCGTTCAGCTGATAAAACCGGGGATCGGGGCTGACCTGGGATTGCAGGTGCCGCTGGATGAAATATCAACAGGCAAGGAGAGTTTCGGGCAAACCCTGATAAACATCGTTCCGGTTAATATCATACGTGCGATGTCTGAGGCACAGATGCTTTCAATCATTTTCTTTGCCATTCTCGCCGGTTTCTTCGTAACGCGTGTGGGTGAAAAGTCGCGGGTCCTTCTGGTGGATGTGGTCAATGCCATTCTTGATGTGATCATGAAGATCACCCTGTTCGTAATAAAGTTCACCCCGCTTGGTGTATTCAGCATAATCGCAAAGGTTCTCTCGCAACAGATTAACAGTGGCAACCAGGTCGGGGAGATAATCGGCAGCATGGGAATTTATTTTCTGACAGTGCTGCTGGGGCTTGTGGTTCAGGGTTTTGTGACCCTTCCACTGCTGGTCAGGTTCCTGGGAAGGGCCAACCCGGTCAAGCATCTGAAGAACATGTCCACCGTTTTGCTGACAGCTTTCTCCACATCCTCATCCAACGCCACACTTCCTCTTACCATGGAGACTGTTGAGGCCAGGAACGGCGTTTCAAACAAGATTGCAAGTTTCACCCTGCCTCTCGGGGCCACCATCAACATGAACGGAACGGCGCTCTATGAATGTGTGGCTGTGATGTTTATTGCACAGGCTTACGGGATTGACCTTAGTTTCGGGCAGCAGATGGTGGTGATATTCACAGCCCTGCTGGCAGCCATCGGCTCGGCAGGGATACCGATGGCAGGACTGGTAATGATGGCTGTAGTGCTGAATGCTGTGGGACTGCCCCTTGAAGGTATAGGGCTGATACTTGCCGTGGACCGTATTCTGGACATGTTCCGTACCGCCATAAATGTATACGGAGACACCTGCGGTGCGGTAATTATCGCCAAGTCGGAAGGAGAAGAGCTCCTTGTATAGTCGGCAGTACCAGTCGGCAGTAGTGGCCGCGGTCTCTCTGCTGAAGACTGGTTCTCATCCGCAGCTGCCACCGCAACCGCTGCTTTTGCTGCCGCATGATGAACAGCCGCCGGATGACGGACCCATCAGTTCCTCCGGAGTTGCTTCGCGCACACCTACAACCTTGCCGGTAAAATGAAGGTCAGTGCCTGCCAGGGGATGATTGAAATCCATCTTCACAAAGGCATCACCAATCTCAACAACCACACCGTTCATCCTGTTCCCCTGCGAGTCCATCATGGGGACCGTGTTGCCAACATAACATATCTCGCTTCTCAGAACACCTTCATCCTCAAATATATTCCTCGGAAGGCTGATAACCATTTCCTCACGTACCTCACCATAAGCGTCAGCAGCAGCAAGGCTGAAATCAAATGCAGCTCCTTCTTCCAGTCCAACCAGCTTTTCTTCAAATGCCGGCAACAGACGACCCGCGCCAAAGACAAAAGAAAGCGGGGCTGACTCTTCCACCGTTTCAATCACCCTTCCGCCCTTATCACCCTCGTGAAGAGTATATGCCAGGGAGGCAAACTTGTTGTTTTCGATTTTCATAACTATTTGATCTTATTTATATTCAATTAAATTATATAAATTAAAAATAGAACTCTATCCTGATCTCCGGAGTATCATAGATTCCATACTCATTACCGGTAACGCTCCACAGGAAACTGATGTTCATGCTTGACCGTCTGCCTGTGGGCTGTGACAAACCTGCTCCGGCCAGGAAAGTGCCATGATAAAAGCGACCGTCAGCTTCCGGGTCGGAGGTGAAGAAGGCGCGTTGCAGGCTTAAGGCCTCATACTCACCGTTGACAAAGATCCCGGTATTAAGGCCGATAGGTATAACATTGTTCAGGTCCTGTATAAGAGTCAGTTGCAGCATAGCCCTGCCTCCGTATATGGAGGTTCTTCCATATGGATCTTTGTAAAACTGAAATGACGGTCCGGCCCCGACAGCCAGCCTGGGCAGCAGCCATATGCCTGCCAGGGGTGCCACCTCGATGTTGGTAACCGTGCCGAACTGAAGGCCGAACGATCCCCCGAAAAAGAGCCGCTGATTAACCGGAGGTCTCTCCTCCTCAGCATTCTCCGTCGCCGGGATCTGTCCTGCGGCCGTTGCAGCAATCACCAGGAAAAAAGCTAATGCCAGTATCTTCTTCATTGATGCAGTATCCTCATTTTGAGGCTACAAATAAAATCAAAATTAAGTACATTTACGGTAGTTCTGCCAGGCAAAAAACGCCGGGTAAAGTTATAGCACTGACAATAAGATGAATATAGTAATTACAGGGGCATCATCCGGAATTGGCCGGGAAACAGCCATCAGGCTCTCGGAGGAGCCGGGTAACAAGATATATGCGATTGCCCGCAACAGGAAATCGCTTACAGGCCTTTCAGAGGCTGCCGGACACAAGAATATCATTCCCGTGCCCATGGACATCACCTCAGGACGATCATCGCTCAGCGAGCTTAAAAAAAGGCTTGAACGGGAAGCGGGAAAGGTGGACATACTGATAAACAACGCTGGCCACCTTGTAAACAAACCATTTGAAGATCACACGGAGGCTGACATAGCTGAGTCAGTGTCTGTCAACTTCACCTGCGCCGCGAGGCTGACAGCAGAACTGCTGCCGTTAATGGTCCGTGGGTCGCATGTTGTCAATATCGGGAGCATGGGCGGCTTTCAGGGCAGTCTGAAGTTTCCCGGATTATCATGGTACAGCGCTACCAAGGGGGCCCTGGCTGTGCTTACGGAGTGTCTCGCTGCAGAGTATGCCGAAAGGGGCATCTCATTCAATTGTCTCTGTCCCGGAGCGGTACAGACGGAGATGTTTCAGAAAGCGTTTCCCGGATTCAGCGCACCTGTATTGCCTTCCGACATGGCCGCCTTCATAGCTGACTTCGCCGTTAACGGCAACAGGTTCTTCAACGGGAAGATCCTTCCGGTAGCCATGTCTGTTCCGTAATCAGCCGCCACCAGGTAATCGCAACTCGTACTTCGGCCTTCGCAAATCCTTCGCAATTCGCAATTCCTAACGCTGTCTTCTATCCCCTGTATTCCTTAACTATAATATGTCCGGTGATGGCCAGGTAGCCATTGAAAGCCAGAGCCTTCAGCTCGTCTTCACCCGGATAGACATAGACAGGGGCAATATGCTTCACCATGCGGGTCACCCTCTCCACGTGGGCACTGTCGTATGCCAGTCCGCCGGTGAGTATTATGCAATCGATCTTCCCTTCCAGAACAGCTGACATAGCTCCTATCTCTTTAGCTGTCTGATAGCTGCATCCTTCGACAACCAGGGCTGCATGTGTGTCACCCTCGGTTGCCCTTTTTGACGCATCCTGGAAACTGTTTGTTCCCAGGTAAGCCACTATTCCACCCTTTCCGGCAAGCATGGACTTCATCTCAGAAGGTTTGTACTTTCCGCTGAAACAGAGCTCGGAGAGCTGCCATGCCGGCAGTCCGCCGCTTCGCTCGGGAGAGTATGGGCCGTCGCCGTTAAGTGCATTATTGACATCAATAACCCTTCCGCGACGATGCGCTCCGACACTTATACCACCGCCCATGTGCGCCACAATCAGGTTAAGATCTTCATACTCCCTTCCGATTGATGAGGCATATACCCTGGCAACAGCTTTCTGGTTCAGCGCATGGAATATCGATCTTCTTGATATCAGGGGGTGTCCTGAAAGCCTGGCAATTGGTTCCAGCTCATCAACCACCACGGGATCAACAATATATGCTTTTGCTCCCGGGAGTTCTTTCACAACCATATCAGCCAGCAGCGCTCCGAGGTTACTTGCATGCTCCCCATTGACCCCTTCTGAAAGATGTTTCTTCATCAGGTCATTGACCTCGTAGATACCTGACTCGATAGGATTCACCAGTCCTCCCCTGCCAACCACCGCTGCAATTTCCTTCAGATCAGCCTGTTCCTCCCTGAGTGCATTCATGATTACCCGGTACCTGAACGGCAGCTGGTCAGTCATGGTAGTAAAGCCTTCAAACTCTTCAGTGCTGTGTCTCAGCGTCTTCTCCATGAGTTTGTCTTTACCCTCGTAAAGAGCAAACTTGGTACTTGTGGAACCGGGATTTATAGCAAGGATAAGCTTCTCCTTCATCATTATCATAATTTTTGTGAGGCCATAAGGCATGCCAGGGCCACGCAGTAGTATTTTGACAGCTCGCTTTCGCTTCTTGACATCAGCACCACAGGTTTGCTGGTGCCGCAGATCATTCCGGCAAGTTCTCCCCCGCCGAACAGCATCAGTCCCTTGTAGAACGGATTGCAGGCCTCCAGTGACGGAAAGAGCAGAATGTCAGCATCGCCGGCCAGGGGTGTGTCCACCCCCTTGATCCTGACACTCTCAGGATCACATGCAAGGAAGAGGTCAACCGGGCCATCCATGATGCAGTCCGGTATCTGTCCTCTCTCTGCCATCTTGCACATAACTGAGTAATCGAGGGTATTCGGGAAATGGTCGCTCACCTTCTCCGATGCACCAATCAGTGCAATCCGCGGTTTCCCGATCCCGAAACGGCGTGCCATATCCACGGCATAACGGGCCATTGCCACTTTCTGATCGAGGTCAGGAAACGGGATTACCGCAGTGTCAGTGATAAACAGCAACTTATGGTATGCCGGAATCTCAACTGCACAGACGTAACTCATTACAGCTTTTGGTGGCAAAAGACCCTTCTCCCTGTCCATCACCGCCCTGAGGAACTTGTCTGTGCCCACAAGGCCTTTCATTACAACGTCTGCCTCACCACCCCTGGTTATTGACACTGCCAGTTCCGCAGCACTTTTTTCATCAGGTGATTCAACCAGTGTAAATAATCGGGGATCAGCTCCTGTCTCCTGGCAAGTGGCAAGAATCCGGTCACGCCGGCCAATCATTATGGCTTCTGCAAATCCTTCTGCAACAGCCCTGTGAAGTGATCCGACGGTGTTCGGGTCCTGAGCCCAGGCGACGGCTATTTTCTTTTTAGTTCCTGACGACCTGACGGTGTCAGCCATCTGCCTGAGACTTGTAATCATTTTATTCCTTCCTTGTTATTGCTGCCGCAAGCACAATACTGTAATACTTCGCCTGGTCAGAGTCGCTTCTCGAAGTCAGCACTATTGGTGCAGTTGCTCCCAGGATCACTGCCGCCACGCCGGCGTGGGCAAAGAATACCAGTGACTTGTAGAGAACATTCCCAACCTCGATATCTGGCATCAGCAGCAGGTCTGTATCGCCTGCCACGTCACTTCTGATACCCTTGTGCGTTGCGCTCTCAAGGCTGATTGCGTTGTCAAAGGCAAGCGGCCCGTCAATGAGGCAATGCCTGATCTGGTCACGCTGGTTCATTTTCGAGAGGAGAGCTGCATCGAGGGTGGCCTGCATATTCTCACTTACCATCTCCACAGCGCCCAGTACGGCAACCTTCGGCATTTCAACACCAAGCCTGTTGAGGCAGGCGACGGAGTTGTTCACTATTGCTATCTTGTCCTGCAGGTTGGGTGCAATATTCATCGCCACGTCTGTCACAGCGATGAGCTTGTGGTAAGCAGCCACCTCAAAAATGGCAAAATGAGAAAGCAGCGAGCCCGATCTCAGTCCCCACTCCTTGTTCAGGACTCCCTTGAGCAGGTTTGAAGTACCCACCTTTCCTTTCATGAGGATGTCTGCCTGGTTGCTGCGGACCATCCTGACAGCTATCTCAATAGCCATTTCAGAATCAGGCTCGTGCACCACCCTTACGCCAGTCAGGTCAAAATTGTTCTGAGCTGCGATATTATGTATCGCATCCTTGTCACCGACAAGTATGGGTTCAATGAAGCCATCATGTGCAGCCATGAGAACCGAGGAGAGTGAATTGTGGTCCTGCGCGGCAGCCAGTACCAGGCGCCTTGCAGGCTTGTCTACAAGCAGTTGCTTGAGTTCGGAGAGGTGCTTGAAAGCCATTATACAGAGTGTTTAGTGAGTCAGTTTCTCAACTATGGCCTGGGTGTCAGATGCAATCACCAGTTCCTCGTCTGTGGTAATCACCATCACCTTCACTTTCGAGGAAGGCTTCGAGATAACCAGATCTTTTCCCTTCACGCCGTGGTTCACATCCTCGTCAACCTCAATGCCCATATACTCCATCCCGGTACAGATCATCTTCCTTGCATTGAAGTCGTTCTCTCCCACTCCGGCAGTGAAGATGAGCAGGTCGAGTCCGTTCATTGCTGCAACATATGCGCCAATGAACTTCTTGATCTTGTAAGCATACATATTGAGCGCCAGGAGTGCTTTCGGGTTACCCTCATTTGCAGCCGCCTCAAGGTCGCGCATGTCGGATGAGAGCTGTGAAATGCCTGCCACACCGCTCTTCTTATTTATCATGTTATTTACACCACTCACGCTAAGCTCTTCCTTGTCAGCCAGATAGAGCAACACGCCCGGGTCAATCTCACCGGTGCGGGTACCCATGATCAGTCCGTCAACCGGGGTGAAGCCCATCGATGTGTCAATCGACTTACCATTTTCAATGGCGGTGATTGAGGCTCCGTTGCCAAGGTGGCAGGTTATAATCTTTGAGTTGTAAAGGTCCATGTTCAGCATTTTGCAGGCCTTCTCAGCCACGAACCTGTGGCTGGTTCCGTGGAACCCGTACTTCCGGATACGGTATTTTTCATAATACTCATAAGGGATGGCGTACATGAACGCATAATCAGGCATCGTCTGGTGGAACGAGGTATCGAAGACCGCAACCTGTGGTATACCCGGCAGCAGCTTCTCGCAGGAGAGGATCCCCTTGAGGTGAGCGGGATTGTGCAGGGGTGCCAGCTCGGCGCACTTTTCTATGTCGCGCTTGACATCGTTGTCAATCAACACCGACTCTTTGAAGTTTTCGCCTCCGTGCGCTACACGGTGACCTACTGCCTTAATCTCCGAGATGCTTTTTATGACGCCATGCACCGGGTCTACCAGTGCATCCATAACCATGTTGATACCGACGGTATGGTCTGGTATGTCCAAGACCACCTTATAGGGATCCTTGCCGGTTGGCTTGTGAGTGAGGATGCCGTCTGTGATGCCGATTCTTTCAATCAGTCCTTTTGCCAGCACCCTGGCGCTGTCCTGCATGTCAAAAAGCTGATACTTGATTGAAGAGCTGCCGCAGTTTAGTACGAGAATATTCATGATTTCCTTTGTGTTACCTGGTTAAGCCGGCTGCCTGGTTGGCGGTTATGGCGATTACGTTGATGATGTCACTGACTGAACAACCCCTTGAGAGGTCGTTGATAGGCGCTGCCATGCCCTGAAGGACAGGGCCGATAGCCTGTGCATGTGCCAGTCTCTCAACCAGCTTGTACGCGATGTTTCCGCATTCCAGGTTGGGGAAAACGAGGACGTTGGCCTTGCCTGCTATCCTGCTGCCCGGAGCCTTCTTCTGTCCGATGGCTTCGATAAGCGCTGCATCTGCCTGAAGCTCACCCTCAAACATGAATTCCGGAGCCATCTCCTTCGCCATCTTTGTGGCACTGACTACCTTGTCAACCAGCGGGTGCTTTGCGCTGCCCATGGTGGAGAAGCTGAGGAGGGCGACCTTGGGTTCCACACCGACAATAGTTTTGGTGGTGCGGGCAGTGGCGACTGCTATCTCGGCAAGTTCCTTGTCCGTAGGATCAGGGTGAACTGCGCCGTCGGCGAAGACGATTATACCTTCCGCACCAAACTCCTTGTCTTTCAGCATCATGATGAATGCACCCGAAACCACTGATATGCCCGGGGCGGTCTTTACAATCTGGAAGGCAGGTCTCAGCACATCGCCTGTCGTGTTCCTTGCTCCCGCCACTTCTCCGTCAGCATCACCGCACTTGATCATCATCACTCCGAGATAAAGCGGATCCTCAATCAGCCTGGAAGCCTCCTCAACCGTTAGCCCCTTGCTCTTGCGGAGCTCAACCATCGTGTCAATGTAATGCTTCTTCGCGGGGTGATCATGCGGATCAACTATCTGCGCCTTTCCTATATTCTTCAGACCAAACGATTCTGCCATCGTCTTAATCTCCGCGGGATTCCCCAGTAAAGTTATACGTGCAATCCCCTCTGCCAGCACCGCATCTGCTGCTTTAAGAGTCCTCTCCTCCGTTCCCTCAGGCAATACAATCATTTTGTTATGCCTTCTGGCATTCGTTTTGATCTGTTCAAGCAATTCCATTGGATATCAGTAATTTAGTTTGAGTATTGTGTCGGGTTAAAAGTACTAAAAAAGTGTAATCCCGCAATAATCAACAACATGATTATAGTCAGTATTTTCAAATTTTAGTCATTTTTTTTCGAAAACAACTTTGCGGCCCTGCCGCGAACCCTTCAAATCCCTATTTTTGATGCTGAATTTGCTCAGATGGAGGATCAACGCACAGCCACATTGACAGAACTGCTGACCTCTGGCTTTGAGGGTGAGGTACGCACCGACAGAAGTTCCAGGCTCATGTATGCCACCGATGCCTCCATCTACAGGGAGGAGCCGCTGGCGATAGTCTTTCCGCGCAATACTGATGACATAAAAAGGCTTCTTGCGTTTGCCGCGAAACACCGCATCGGCATAATCCCGAGGGCTGCGGGAACCTCGCTGGCAGGACAGGTGGTAGGTTCGGGTATAGTGGCCGATATCTCGCGTCACTTTGGTAAAATACTGGAAATAAACGTCGAAGAACGATGGGTCAGGCTTGAGCCTGGGGTGGTTCCTGATGAGCTCAATGCCGCCCTGCGAAGCCACGGACTTCTGTTCGGGCCGGAGACGTCGACTTCCAGCCGGTGCAACCTGGGGGGGATGATCGGTAACAACGGCTGCGGACTCCACTCCGTCGTCTACGGTTCCGTAAGGGATCATATAATCGGGGTCAGTGCCTTGCTGCACGACGGATCAGAAGTCGTCTTCGGTGAGCTCACCGCGGACCAGTTCAGTCAGAAGTGCACCCTGCAAACCGCTGAGGGTGAGATATACAGGGAAATCGAGCAGATTATGACAGATCCCGGTCACCGGGAATCAATCATGGCCGGCTACCCTGAGAAGACCATTCCCCGCCGCAACACCGGATATTCACTTGATGACCTGCTCTGCAGTGAACCTTTCACACCCGGAGCGGGTCGGAAGATCAATCTTGCAAGGCTCATCTGCGGGTCGGAAGGGACTCTTGCCATCGTCACCGAGGCGAAAATGGGGCTGGTGCCGCTGCCTCCGCCGGTTAAGGCCCTGGCATGCGTTCACCTGCATCACCGTAACGAGGCCTTCCGCGCCAACCTGATTGCACTCAGACACCAGCCATGGGCTGTGGAACTGATGGACAGCAACATACTCAGCCTGGCAGCCACCGTAGAGAGCCAGAAACGGAACAGGTTCTTCATCGAGGGTGACCCCGGGGCTTTGCTCATAGTGGAGTTTTGCGCCGGGAGCCGAGAGGAGATAATCTTCACTGCGGCAGTCATGGAGGAGGAGATGCGCAGCGAGGGACTGGGATACGCATTTCCGGTCGTGTGGGGTGCCGACGTTAAGCGCGTCTGGGACCTTCGCAAGGCAGGGCTCGGAATACTGTCAAACATGCCCGGCGACGCCAAGCCGATCTCTCTCATTGAGGACTGCGCTGTGGATGTGAACAGGCTGGGCGACTTCGTGGCCGACATAGAGGAGATGCTGGCCTCTTACGGCAAAGAGTCTGTATATCATGCACATATAGGCACCGGGGAGCTTCATGTCAGGCCTCTGATAAACCTCAAGGATGCCGGTGAGGCGAAGCTTTTGCGCACCATTGCCGAAGAGACTGCCCGGATAGTGAAAAAATACCGGGGCTCAATGAGCGGAGAGCACGGTGACGGAAGGCTGCGCGGTGAGTTCATACCGCTTATTATCGGCGCCGGAAACTACAAGCTTAACAAGAGGATAAAAAGGGTTTTTGACCCGAACGGCATACTCAACCCGGGGAAGATTACCGACACCCCTCCCATGGACAGCTCGCTGCGCTATATTCCGGGGAAGCCTACCCCTGAACCGGCGACGCATTACGATTTCTCCGACTGCGGAGGTGTCGTGCGTGCCGCCGAAAAGTGCAACGGATCGGGCGACTGCCGCAAGAGCAGTGTTATAGGCGGTCTGATGTGCCCCAGCTTTATGGCCACCGGTGACGAGCGGCTTACAACCCGTGCCAGGGCAAACATAATGAGGGAAATGCTCTATGCCGACAGAGACAATCCCTGGGACAGCCGCGAGATATACGAGATCCTCGACCTGTGCCTGGCATGCAAGGGATGTCGCAGCGAGTGCCCTTCAGGGGTTGATATAGCCAAATTGAAGTCGGAGTTCCTGCAGCACTATAATGATGTGCATCCGCCGTCACTGCGCACAAGGCTGATTGCCTCGCTGCCAAAGATATACAGCCTTTTCTCATTTATTCCGGGTATCTTTAATTTCTTTGCTACCAACAAATTCACTGCACTGATAATCAAGAGAGTGACAGGATTTGCCGCAGAGCGAAGCATCCCGGTGCTGGCGCCGCAGACCTTCAGGAGGTGGCTGAAAAAGAATCTGTCTGCACTAAATCCGGCTAATCCCATCGGTGAAATATGCCTGTTCGTGGATGAGTTCACCAACCACAACGACCTGGATGCAGGCAAGGCAGCAGCGAAACTGCTGACCGGGCTGGGCTACCGCATCACATTTGCCGGGAATGCTGCCAGTGCACGGACATATATTTCAAAAGGCTTTTTGCGTCAGGCAAAGAAGCTGATAACTAAAAATATACTGGTACTTGGGCCGCTGGTCAGCGATGACTGTCCCCTTGTAGGGATCGAGCCCTCGGCGATCCTCGGCTTCAGGGATGAGTTTCCTGATCTTGCCGGTGATAAGTTGCGCCCCGAGGCTTCAAGGCTGGCTCAGCACACATTTACCCTTGAGGAGTTCATTGCCGGGGAGTTCAGTGCAGGAAGAATAAAGAGAGAAATGTTCACCCGTGAGCCTGCAGAGGTGCTGGTACATGTTCACTGCCAGGAAAAAGCGATCACCACTTCGGCACCGGTGCTGGCTGCCCTCGGTATTCCGGTAAACTATAAGGTAAGGGAGATACCGTCTGGCTGTTGCGGTATGGCGGGGGCGTTCGGGTATGAAAAAGAGCATTTTGAGCTCGCGCAGAAGGTTGGTGAACTGGTTCTTTTCCCAGATGTACGGTCTGCATCTGCCGGAACCATCATCTGCGCCCCCGGCACCAGCTGCCGGCATCATGTCAAGGACGGTACGGGCAGGGTAGCACTTCATCCTGCAGAAGTGCTCCTCGCTGCTCTCAGAGGCTGAAGATTTCATGTCCTGCTTTTACAATTCCTGATGGCCTGCCCAAAATAGCAAATCGCAAATCGTAAATCACAAAATCGTAAATGCATCCGCATCCCGCCAGATGGGCATATCCTCACGGTACTTGTCAAGCACCTCACGTGAGAGCATCGCCGAAACAACGCCCTCGGCGCCTGGCCCGAGAGAAGCCATAAGCTCACCTTTCGGGCTTACAATGGCCGAATCGCCGGTATATGAAGTGCCGTCGGGATTGGCGCCCACGCGATTCACTCCAATGACGTAACACTGGTTCTCTATTGCCCTGGCTACCAGCAGCGCCTTCCAGACAGAGCTGCGGACCGAAGGCCAGTTGGCCGAATATATTATTACATCGGTGTCGCCGCGGTTCCTTGACCATACCGGAAAGCGCAGATCATAGCAAACCTGAAGATTGAAGCTGAACTCGCGGTAAGTCACCACAACCCGCTTATTGCCACGACTGTATACAGTATGTTCCCCGCTCATTGTATGGAGGTGCCGCTTGTCGTAGAATGTCACGTCCCCAACTGGAGTCACAAATATCAGGCGGTTATAATACCTGTCCTCCTCTCCTATGATAACCGATCCGCAGAGGGCATACCCTCCGTTGGCGGCCCGTTCCTTCATCCACCTTACGGTTGGCCCGTCCATCCCTTCTGCAAGGGGTGCCGGATTCATGGTAAAGCCAGTGGAGAACATCTCGGGCAGCACCACAATCCCCCCTCCGGGAGGAGCTGCATCAAGCAGGGCTGAGATATGCGCGAGACTGGAGTCCCTGTCCTCCCACTTAATCCCGCACTGTACTATTGTTGCTTTCATTGCTGCAAATCTGCACATAAAGATATGAAGTAACCTTTATAAAACAGCGACGGTAATGATGTGTTCAGCAGCAAACACGACGATACCGCCATAAATAAAAAAACAGGCCCGTGGACCTGTTTTTCTGCTGTTTGTCATTGTACTACTTTCCGGCATGTTCTGCCTGGTATTCCGCGAAGATGGATGTAATGAGCGGTTTGTAGTACAGCCAGAAGAATCTTTTCGGATCATCCGGCTTTTCAGAATAAAGAAAACTCTTCGCTCCTTTCTGGATGTTCTTAATCCTGGCTGTCCAGAAGGGTATATTATTGTTTGCGAAATCGCCTGAGAAGTAATAGGTT
This sequence comes from Bacteroidota bacterium, assembly GCA_018262715.1. Lineage (GTDB taxonomy): Bacteria > Bacteroidota > Bacteroidia > Bacteroidales > VadinHA17 > SR-FBR-E99. Next base: position 138,555 of record JADFDS010000039.1, on the reverse strand, counting down.
TTCTGAGTGAGAGGTTCCTGTGTGACTGCGGGGAATACAGCCTGCAGATCGTTGACTGCCAGCAGTGTATCACCCGAAGGAGTTGTATTCAGGACGAATTCGGAAACTACGTTGTTCCTTCCCGGGTCTATGATATCGAAGCTATTGGTAAAGGCAACCGTCTCGGGAAGCCCGAACCTCTCTGCTGATGGTCCTGTTGTTCTGATGACCGGCAATGCTGAGGCAAGATGTTTACCCTCCTCCAGCACTATGATGCCATTCTCCCTGAGCAGTACAACTCCCGGTTTGGTGAAGGTCCATGGTTCGCGGTACTGTTTACGGTAGAGAGCCGGCATCCAGGCAGGCACGCCCTGCTGTGATACAGTATCGAGCGACTTGTAGTACTGTCCCATCCAGCCTTTCGAAGCAATTCCGAGAAGCTCTTCTGTCTTGAATCTCTCAAGTCCCGCCGTAGGATAATCGAATGTATTGTATTCAACGAGAACCAGCTTATCCCGTTTTTTCATTTCCACCATAAGGAGATAATCGTTGTTGTTGAGGCCGCCATAAAGCTTCCTTGACCTGCGTGTCTTCTTTATCCCCTGGTACCAGTCGTTGAAGAACACACCGTAAGTGTCAGTGTAATACAATACGTCATTCTTATCTGCCAGGTCAATCAGTTCGGTCAGGCGGAAGTCCCTTTTCCTGAACTGTTTCTCCCTCACGGGTCTGAGTGGTTCGAAGCCGTAATAGTCCTTGTTTGCTGAATAGCTGCCACCCTTTTCTCCCCTTACATATCTAGCGTTAGTCAGGATGTAGACAAATGAGCGGTGACCCAGTCTGTCAAGTGTCGGTACTGTCTTGTCAAGTATGACAACATCGACAGGTTTCTTTTCCTGGAAAGCCCATCTGATAAAGCTCACAGCCGGTATTAAGAGCAGTACTGCCAGAACTAACAATGTTATCAGTAGAGGTTTTTTCATAATTACCGGAATTTGATAATATCCTGTTACTAAACGAATTCTTGGAAGGTACAGTATGCGTGTTGTAAAAAAATAATGGCTAAAGTAGCAAATTATTTCCTATCGGGAAAATATTTTATCGGAAAATGGCAAAAAACGTAACGGTTCAAGCGATTTTGTGATAATTTGCACCTGTAATTGTGAAATTGCCATATGTTTTCAAATCAGCCACTTGCGGACAGGTTAAGACCGCGGTCACTCGAGGAGTTTGCCGGGCAGGAGCATCTTGTGGGCAGTGAGGGGGTGCTGAGGAAGGTGATTGAGTCCGGCAATGTGCCGTCATTCATATTATGGGGTCCTCCCGGTGTCGGGAAGACAACACTTGCAAGGATTGTTGCCAACAAGCTGGAGCGTTCCTTCTTCCAGCTGAGCGCAGTGCACAGCGGAGTGAAGGAGGTCCGTGAGACGATTGAAAAGGCAAAGAGCCAGCAGTTTTTCGGCAAGCCGAATCCCATACTTTTCATCGACGAGATTCACCGTTTCAACAAGTCGCAGCAGGACTCACTCCTGGGTGCCGTGGAACAGGGAATTCTGACGCTTATAGGTGCAACAACAGAGAATCCATCCTTCGAGGTAATATCCCCTCTCCTTTCAAGGTGCCAGGTGTATGTGCTTAAACCTCTTGATGACGAAACCCTCAGGAAGCTGATTGACAGGGCAGTCACAGATGATTATTACCTCTCCCGGTACAAAATCAGGGTAGCTGAGTATGAAGCACTGATTCGCATCAGCGGAGGCGATGCACGTAAGCTGTACAATGCGCTCGAGCTGACTGTCTCCCTTGAGGCCGAGAAGGGCAGCGGGGAGATTGTTGTCACCGATGAGATGGTGCTTGGCCATGTGCAGCAGAACCTTGCTATGTATGACAAGAACGGAGAACAGCATTATGACATCATTTCAGCATTTATCAAGTCGCTCCGCGGGTCAGACCCCAATGCCGCGGTATACTGGCTTGCAAGGATGGTGGAAGGTGGTGAGGATGTGAAGTTCATAGCCCGGCGAATGGTAATACTTGCAGCTGAGGACATCGGTCTTGCCAATCCCAATGCCCTGCTCCTCGCACAGGCATGTTTCAACGCTGTAAATCTTGTCGGCTGGCCCGAGTCAAGGATAATCCTCTCTGAAGCAGCAGTTTACCTTGCCACATCGCCCAAGAGCAACGCCTCCTACATGGCAATTGAGAATGCAATAGCTGCTGTCAGGCAGCATGGTGACCTGCCGGTACCGCTTCACCTGCGCAATGCGCCCACCAGGCTCATGAAGAACCTGGGATATCATGAAGGATACAGGTATGCTCATAGTTTCGAGGACAATTTTGTCCAGGACAATTTCCTGCCGGAGCAGATAACCGGTACGGTCTTTTACGATCCGGGCAGGAATGCCCGTGAGCTTGAGATACGAAAGCAACTGGAGACCCGGTGGCAAAAAATCTATAGATACAAAAAGGATAACGAATAGAATATTTAGTAATTTTATCTCATGAAAGTCAGTGAACTGAATATTCCGTTGCTAAAGCATACAGGCAGCGGGAATTTTCTTCTTCTTGCAGGACCATGTGTGGTTGAGTCGGAGGAGATGACGCTGCGCGTGGCTGCCGAGGTGGTGAAGCTCAGCGACAAGTACCATATTCCGTTGATTTTCAAATCATCATACCGTAAAGCAAACCGGTCAAGGCTTGATTCGTTTTCAGGCATCGGCGACGAGAAAGCGCTCGAGATACTTGCGGAGGTAAGGGAGAAGTATTCGGTGCCGGTGGTTACTGACATTCACTCGCCTGAGGAAGCCCGCATTGCCGCTCATTTCGTCGATGTCATCCAGATTCCTGCGTTTCTCTGCAGGCAGACAGATCTTCTTGTTGCTGCAGCTGCCACCGGAAAGGTGGTAAATGTCAAGAAGGGACAGTTTCTTTCCGGTGCCTCAATGCGCTTTGCGGCAGGAAAGATAAGGGAATCGGGAAATGAGAGAGTGATGCTTACCGAGAGGGGAAGCTTTTTCGGGTACAATGACCTGGTTGTGGATATGCGGAACATCCCCGTGATGAAGCAGATCGGCGCTCCGGTGATAATGGACATCACCCATTCGCTGCAGCAGCCAAACCAGGAAGGAGGTGTATCCGGCGGACAGCCTGACATGATTGAAACCATCGGCAGGTGCGCCATTGCTGCCGGCGTTGACGGAATCTTCATCGAAACTCACCCTGAACCGGCCTCTGCCCTCTCTGACGGAGCCAACATGCTGAGGCTCGATATGCTCGACAGCCTGCTTAATAAACTTACATTAATAAGAACTACAGTTAACTCCTTTTAATAAACAACAAATTAAATTATTATGAAAAAATCAATGACTCTTCTGGCGGCATTTCTGGTGGCATCAGTCTGCAGTGCCCAGTCGCTCGACGAGATAGCAAACAAGTACTATGCAGCCAACGGGATTGAGAACCTGGAGAAGGCTCAGACCATGACTATGAAAGGCGTTGTCAGCCAGATGGGCATGGAATTGCCAATAACCATTATGGTCAAAAAACCAAATAAGGTCAAGGTAATTCAGGAGTTCAACGGAATGGAGATCGTCATAGCCTTCGACGGTGAAAAGGGATTTATGCTGAATCCGCTCACCGGCGCCACTGAAGCGGTTGAACTTCCTGCCGAGCAATTGGGCCAGGTGCAGGAGTACAACGTGTTCAAAGACTCTTTCATGGAGGCTTTCAAAGCCGGGAGAATGAAGCTTGAGGGTGAGGAAGCCGTGGAAGGCAAACCGGCCTATAAGATCACCGTCACAAGTGAATCTGGTGCCACTTCGACCACATACCTTGACAAAGAGAGCTTCCTGCCTGTCAAGACGGCCCAGACCGTCAGCCAGATGGGGCAGGAAATGCTGGTTGAGTCCTATATCAGGGAACGGAAAGAGATCAATGGCGTCAAATTCGGGACCAAGATCGCCCAGTTCGTTGAAGGATCCGAGCTGGGAGGCATGACCTTCCAAACGATTGAGTTTGACACCCCGATGGAGGATTCAATCTTCAAATTGTAATATGCAAATGGGTGCCGGTGCAAAAGGTCTCAGACCTGTCGCCACCCGGACCGGAAAATATCCTGGATAAAATCATGTAGGAGGAAAATAAAGTAGTTTTCCTCCTACTTTATTTTCCGACCTCTCACACCACCGTACGTACGGGTCTCGTATACGGCGGTTCCTTAAGAGACCACTCTAACCTTACTGTAATAGTCTGTGAAGAAAACGTAGCCGGATAGACGAAGACGCACGGAAGTGATGGTGGTGGAGAGGATATAACTCCCGGCAATGCGCCAGTATCCCTTCCTTGTGTTCGCCCACATATAGGCTTGGGATTTACTAATCCCCAACCTTTTAAGATTACTACTTCTGTTCCTTATCCGTTTCCATTGTTTCCAGATGACCATGCGTAACCTCCGGCGATACCACTCATCTATCCCTTCCAGAAGAGTCTTCATGTCTGCCAGCCTGAAGTATTGCAACCAGCCTTTAATGTATTGGCTCAATGCTTCCTTCCTCCGGTCATTGCCCCATCCGTTGCTCCTTGATGTCAGCTCCTTGATACGAGTTTTCATCTTAGATACGCTTTTGGGATGTATACGCAGTCTGCCCTCCCCCTTGTAGATGTAAAAGGATTAGCCAAGGAACTTAACTTCCCTGACATAGGCTGCCTTACTCTTGTCCCGATTGACTTTCAGCAGCAACTTCCCCTCTATAAAGGAGATGATGTTCTGCATTGTACGTTCGGTACTCCGTCGGCTCCTGCATAATATGACCATGTCGTCTGCATAGCGTACAAACTTGTGTCCCCGTCTCTCAAGCTCAATGTCCAGTTCATTGAGCAAAATGTTGCTCAGTACAGGACTTAACGGACCTCCCTGCGGAACACCCGCCGGCGTCTCTTCGTATCTGCCTTCCTTCATCACTCCTGCATTGAGATACTTGTGGATAAGCGAGACAACCCGCCCATCCTTAACCTTGCGTGACAGTACCTCTATCAGTTTGCCATGGTTCACCGTGTCAAAGAACCTCTCAAGATCAATGTCCACTGCATATACATAGCCTTCCGTGATGTAATCCCGGCATTTACTAAGTGCCTGGTGTGCGCTCCGCATAGTTATCGCCAATGCCGGGCACACACAAAAGATGCCGCCCACGCCGGGCGGCATCTCCTGTATCAAAGGCAGACCTGTAAGCCGGGTTCTGTCGGGAGACGGTTCCAGTAAAGGATTTTGTTCCCTGTCCGTCATTTATCTTGCCCCGTCATTGCTGGCGCGGTCATACGACCTACCCCCCGGCTCGGGCGAGCAGCCCTCAGACGCCGGTATACATGGTCTTTCAACCCATCAGGTGTACGGCTCCCGGTGTCACCACCAGAACCGGTGAGCTCTTACCTCACCTTTTCACCATTGACCCGCGGAGCGGGACTGTTCTTTTCTGTTACACTGCTATACCCTTTCGGATATCTTCCCGTTAGGAAGGATGGTGCTCTGCGTTGCCCGGACTTTCCTCCCCGGCACCTGAGTGCAGGAGCGACGGACCGGCCTGCCGGTGGCAAAGATAGTCAATTATTCCGAATCAGGAGATCAGCAATTGCTTCCAGTGGCCTGCACATCTCTTCGGGCGGAAGCCCGTGCCAATCTGTGAATGAGTTCCATGCCCTCGCGGTGATCTCACCGATCAGATCATCATCCATCTCCTCAAAAACAGCGACCTGCTTCTGCCACCACGGATCGAAACTGATTTATGCCATTTCTGTTACTTTCTGATTGTCACTATTGTAGCTCCATTATAACCGTACCTGGCAAACGGTGCATCATGGCAGGTGCAGGAAGGATATTCAGCTGCGATGGCGGCACGCAAAGCCTCTCTAAGCTTACCGCTCCCCGAACCGTGAATGAAAACGATCTCTCTCGCTCCTGCCTTGATTGAGCTGTTAAGCTCTCCCCTGACCCGTGCCAGCTGACGTTCCAGCGCTTCAACCCCTGCCTGGCCCGGCCTGAGGTGAAGGTCAATTTCCCTGACCTTACTTCCGCCTGAGGGCGGACGGCTGCTGCGGCTTCCTTTCATGACCTGTCATCTGATCTCAAAATTAGCTATTTTTGCCCGTTACGAAAAAATGAAGATGAGCTACGGCGACATAAAGATAGCGGATTACACCTATGATCTGCCCCCGGAGAGGATAGCGAAATACCCTCTTCCCGAAAGGGACAAGTCAAAGCTGCTGGTGTGGGACGGTAACATCAGTGATCATATTTTCAGTGAGTTGCCGGCCCTGACCGACCATGCCAGCCTGATGGTATTCAATAATACCAGGGTTATCCGTGCGCGGATTATCTTCAGGACAGCCAGCGGCGCCATCATAGAAGTCTTCTGTCTTGAACCGCACAGTCCGGCTGAATTCTCAATGAACCTGGCATCGGGTGGCCCGGTGGAATGGAAATGCCTTGTAGGCAACCTCAAGCGCTGGAAAAGCGGAATGCTGGAATCACGGTTCATTCATGATGGCAAGGAGCATATCCTCAGTGCAGAACGTACAGGGACAGCCGGAGACGCCTTCACTGTAAGGTTCAGCTGGAATGAGGCCGGTCTTTCCTTTGCCGGAGTGCTCGAGTGCCTGGGCCATATGCCCATACCACCATACCTGGACAGGGATGATGAGGAGAGCGACGTTTCTGCATACCAGACCACATATGCACGAATAAACGGTTCAGTGGCGGCCCCGACTGCCGGACTCCATTTTACGCCTTCTGTACTCGCCGGACTTGATGCGGCAGGTATTCCACGGGCGGAGGTGACTCTTCATGTCAGCGCCGGAACATTCAGGCCGGTGAAATCAGAGCTGATCTGTGACCACATGATGCACAGCGAGCACTTTTTCGTCTCAAAACAGACTTTGGAGCGCCTCAGAAGCAGGAAAACCACCGCAGTGGGCACCACCACCGTCCGCACGCTCGAGAGCCTCTACTGGCTCGGAATGAGCCTTTATGAAGGCAGGGAGTTCAAAGACCGAATCCCATCCGTTTCACAGTGGGAACCTTACGAAAAAGAGGGTGAACTTGATCCTGCCGTCGCAATTGACTGCCTCCTGGCTGAACTTGAAAGGAGCGGCAGGGACACGCTGGAAGCCCGCACTGACATCATCATTGTTCCAGGTTACAGGTTCAGGATGGTCAGCAGCATGGTTACAAACTTCCATCAGCCCCACAGTACTCTTTTGCTACTGGTAGCTGCCTTTGCCGGGGAAAACTGGAAAAAGATATACAATCATGCCCTGGCTTCAGGGTACCGTTTCCTGAGTTATGGCGACAGCATGCTGCTGGCTCCGCGAACCTGAATCATCACCACGCTGTTTTTGATCTTCCTTTCTCTGTAGCCGAGATACAGAAAGGGTCAGGAGACTACTTATAATCTGACATCATATTTTTCAGCCTGTCTGCAAATTGCACAACGTCATCTGAAGTTGTATCCCAGCTCGTCATCAGCCGGTATTCTGATGTCTGTTCATTCCACGGGTAGAAAAAGTACTCTCTGCTCAGCAGTGCGGCCACCCTGTCGGGCATGATGACGAAGACGCCATTGGCCTCCACTTTCTGGGTGATCTTTATTCCGCTGATCTCCTTCAGCCTTCTTTGCAATTCCCGAGCCATCCTGTTCGAGTGTGAGGCGCACTCCTTCCATAATCCGCCTGAAAGATAGGCGATATACTGTGCTGAGATGAAACGCATCTTTGAAGCCAGCTGCATCCCCTGCTTCCTGAGGTATTTGAATCCCTCCGAGAGCCCCGGTTTAAGGAAACAGACAGCTTCGCCGTACATCATCCCGTTCTTGGTTCCTCCGAAGGAGAGGATATCAACGCCGGCGTCGGTGGTGAATGCCCTGAACGGAACGCTCAGGGTGACTGCGGCATTGGCAATGCGGGCGCCGTCCATATGAAGCAGCAGACCGTGTTCATGCGCGTAGTCTGCCAGCTCCTTCACCTCCCCGGGAGTATAAACAGTGCCCATTTCCGTGGCCTGTGAGATGGAGATCACTCCGGGCTGGCTATGGTGCTCAAAATCAAATCCGTGCATATGCCTGGCGAGCATCTCCGGGCGCAGCTTCCCGTCAGGTGTGTCAACAGAAAGCACCTTGCATCCGGTAAATTTTTCAGGAGCGCCGCACTCGTCAGTCTCGATGTGGGCTGTATGCGCAGTGATGACCGAGTTCCACGATTTCATCACCCCTGCGAGTCCCAGCACATTGGCACCGGTGCCTGTAAAGACGAAATATACCTCCGTTTCAGCTCCCAGTTCCTTCTTTATCAGCGTCATGGCCGTTTCGGTGAACGGATCGTCGCCGTAACCTACCACATGTCCCCTGTTGACCCGCAACAGTTCCTTCATCACGGCGGGATGGACGCCTGAGTTGTTATCGCTGGCAAAGCCTCTCTTGAGTTCCGGATCGCTCATGAATGTATTGTTTTTTGGTCGCCGCAATTTACTTAAAAGCAATCTACCTGCCAATGTTCTTTAGCTATCTTTACATTTTGGTCCGGACATGACACGATACTTCATTTTTCTTTCCTTCAGGGGCACGGCATACAACGGCTGGCAGATTCAGCCCGGCAAGCACACCGTACAGGGTGTTCTCACTAAGGCGCTCAGCACAGTTCTCTCATCGCAGATAGCGGTCACAGGAGCCGGTCGGACTGACACCGGAGTTCATGCCTCTTTTTTCTGTGCCCATTTTGATGCCGTGCGTAACGACCTCAACAATGACGGGCAGTTGCTTTACAATCTCAACGGCATACTTCCCGATGACATTGCGATAAAACGTATCGTGAAGGTAAATCCCGATGCCAATGCAAGGTTCGATGCCATTTCCCGGACATATCAGTATACCGTGACCAGGGTGAAGGATCCGTTCTGTGCCGACACCGCATGGCTGCTCTACTGGCAGCTTGACATTGACAGGATGAATGAGGCTGCAGCGATACTGCTGAAGCACAGCGATTTTACCAGCTTCTGCCGGCTTCACGGCAGCAACAGGACCAACATTTGCCGGGTGACGCATGCGCGATGGACTGACGAGCAGGAAAAGCTCATCTTCACCATTACAGCTGACAGGTTCCTGAGGAACATGGTGAGGGCTGTGGTTGGCACACTTATCCCGGCCGGGAGAGGGAAGCTGGCTCTGAACGACTTCGACGCGATTCTCCGCGGGAAAAACCGGGGACTTGCAGGACAGTCTGCACCTGCACACGGGCTTTCACTGACGGCAATTGGATATCCCGGCAATATATTCATTTGATTTTCAGGTGCCTGCAGCAGCCGACCGGCAGATTACCGGCAGCACAAGGAATAACAGGTATTCGCCTGCGCTTTGTCACTCCACATCATTCCATATCTCCCAGGCCAGCCCGGCCTGAATAAGGAACATCTCCTCACCATTGACGGTGATGCATCCATGCTCCTCTCCTCTTGACAGGAATGCCGTAACCGGAGGATTGTATATGAGGTCGAACAACAACTGTCCCTCCCGCAGGCAGCTGTAGTCAATGGGAGGCATAGCTTCAGTGTGAGGTGCCATGCCCACCGGTGTGGTATTGATTATTACCCCTGCCTCGCTGATCATGTATCCCGGCAGGTCATCATAGGTATATCCGCCGCGGACTGGCTTGCGCGACACCGGTACAGCAATGATATTCAGATCAATAAGTGTATGGATCACGCTCTTCGCAGCTCCGCCGGTACCGAGGACCAGGGCGCTGTCAGGCAGGGTATCCAGGTTACTGAGAAGTGATTCCCTGAAGGCAGGTGCGTCTGTGTTGAAGCCCTTAAGCCAGGCTTTCCCGCCGTGGCGGGTGACCTTTACGGTATTGACTGCACCGATTTCAGCTGCTACCGGATCTATATCATCCAGGAAGTCCATCACCTTCACCTTCCAGGGGATGGTCACATTGAATCCGCAGAGGTCAGGTTCCCGCACAAGCAGTTCAGGAAGCATACCTATTTCCGGCAGCTCAAACTTGCGGTAAGCATGATCAGAAAGGTGTTCCCTTTCAAATTTTTCCGAGAAATGCTTCTGAGAGAATGAATGTCCGAGCGGAAATCCTATTATTCCGTAGAGCCTCATTTCATGTGGTCAGGAAGGAAGCTGAAAAAGGTGTCACTTCGCAATCCAAGCCTGAGTGATTCAAGTGCAATTATCTCATTCGGGGCTATGTTCCCGAGGTTGACATTGGCGCCGAAGTGGGCAATGAACCACGCCTGCTGCTGTTTCAGCGGTGCTTCCCACAGTACGTTGTCAAATCCTATCTCCCGTGAGATGGTGCCGATAAGGTCCTTATTCACCGAGCCGTCATCATTGTAGATGCCAATTGTGCCCGATTCGCGCGCCTCAGCGATAACCTTCACCGAGCCGGCATCAAGTTCGGCCTTCATCATCTCCACCCACTGGGCAGGGGTATAAATAATATTCTTCTTTTTCGAGCCGACCTCGGAGATCACTGTGAAATCCTTTGACAGTTTCCTGATATACTGAAGTTTTTCACTATGATCGAACTCATATGAGCCATCGGAGATCTCAACCATTCTCACGCCTGCATGCTTCAGCAGGTCAACGTATTCGGCAAAAAGTCCCCTGATAATGAATGCCTCGAAGAGGGTTCCCCCGAAGTAGACGGTCATTCCTGCCTCATGGTAGGTTTTTATCTTTTTGTCGACATTCGGGGTTATTACCGATGTTCCGAATCCAAGCTTCACAAAGTCAACATACTCGCTGCCCACCCCGGCGAAGTCTTCAGCCTCCCTGAGACTCAGTCCCTTATCCATTACCATTGTAAGCCCCTCTTTTCTCGGCTTACCCGGCCTTACCGGAATGTGTGTCAGCAGTTCTCTCGCTTGTTTCATATCTTAGTTGGTTTTCCTGAACAGTCGTCTCATTGCATTGGTCAGCTTTTCCTCCGGCAGGAGCACGGAGTACTCTTCAAGGAGTTCATTATCAAGCCTTATAGCCCTGACAAGGTTGCGGGTGGCTTCCTTCATATTGCCCGTGTGAAGATACGCCGATGCCAGCAGGAAGTATATTCCTGGCAGGTCTCCGCTGATTTTCGCGGCTTTTTTCAAAATGCGGATTGCTCCCCTGTAGGCTCCGGTCATCATCACCACTATGCCCGTCTCGATCCATGCCTCGTCATAGTAGCCATCAATGATCAGAGCTTCGATATAGCATCTTACTGCCTCCCTGATGTTTCCGTTCATGATATGGGCCTTGCCAAGTGAGAACCAGTAGTCGGGATTCTCGGGGTCAAGTTCAATGGCTTTCTTCAGGGGTGTGATACTTTCAGCAGGCCTGTTGCGCGAGAGCGACAGCAGTCCGAGGCCGTACCACGGATCAGGAAAATCAGGTGTGATATCAATGGCCTCGGCGTAGTACTTGCGTGCCATCGCCTCATCGCCTGTCTTGTCATAGCACTCGGCAAGGTAAGTCAGCCCCTCGAGGCTGTCAGGCTCCTCCTCCACGAACTGGCGGTAGACATCCATCGCCTCGCTGTATTTCCCGAGGTTGCTGAGGATGTTAGCCTTGTTGAAGAGGGCGAAGGTGTTTTCGGGATTCAGGGCAAGGGCATAATCATACGCCTCGAGCGACTTGCCGTAATCACCTGTTTTATTGTATATTATACCGAGATTATACCATGCGCTGTCTGAGTACGGATCCTCGTCCAGGTAGAGGTTATAGTATTTTATGCTTGTCCGCTGGTCACCCTTCTTGTCATAGGCATATGCAAGGTCATACAGATGAGCAGGGAAATCCGGCTCAAGTTCGGCCAGTTTGTTGAGGTAGGGAATCATTTCCTCGTGAAAATTGAGGTTCTGCAGCACTGATGTTATGCTGTAAAGGATATTTTCGAGATCATCCGAATCGGTTTCCAGGGCAAGGTCGAATACCTTGCGTGCCCCGTTGATGTCACCAAGCATTGCCAGCGCTGTCGCCTTGCAAAGGTAGATATCACAGTTGCCGGGCTCAATGTTTTCAAGCCGCCTGGCTATTGTAAGAGCCTCGGTGGCCCTTCCCTTTTCAAGCAGTACGCGGGCTTTCCTGATAAGGATGGGAACTGAGTTGGGATGCAGTTCACATGCAAGTGAGGTAGCCTCAAAGGCGTGAACCGGGTTGTTGCCCTCAAGGTAATAGTCTATAATGGTCTCAAACTCATTGACGTCGAAATAGCAGGTTTCCTTGTTCTTCCGCATTCTCTCAAACCGGAGAATCACCTCATCCAACTCACTGTCGTGCACAAAACCGGATCTTTCTTCTTCCATCTCCCCGAAAAATATTCTGCAAATTTAACATATTATTGGTTCAGTCAGCCCGGACCGGGCAGCAATTATCAACAGACACCCGTTTTTATAAACATGATAAACAGGTATTTGTAAAAAAAAATTCATCTGACGCAACCTTCCCATGCCGGAATCCATCTTACAATTGAGTTCAGAAGCTTACCCTCAAACCAAATATTACCCTAGAATTAACCTGAATTCTACCTTCTGAAACCGGGCCCCGGGTCCGGTTTTTTTCATTTGGCTCATATTAAACATCTTTGCTGCCCGTTATAAAATAAACGACTGTCATGACCAGCAGCAGGTTACTATTTTTTCTTGCAGTTTTGTCAATTGTCCCTTTCTTCACAGGTTGTCGCGAGGAACCATTGAAAATCAACTATGAGCTGGGCATTTTCCCTGATTCGGTCATAGCACTTGAGGGGCTCAATACAGAGCATGACGACTACAATATGGATATTGAAGCGGGAAGGATTGATGCCAGGCTTCCGGTGGTCTTCTCCTCCAACAGGCAAAGTGCGGGAGGTGAGTTTGACCTGACACATGGGCTTATCTGGTACTCATTCGGACAGACAACCGGTTCCTTCCAGCTTGAATCCGAGATGGCGGCAGATGTTTTTCTTGACAGGCTCACCTCAGCTTTCAATACCGGTGGCAACGAGTTCGGTCCCTTGAGGTTTTTCAACGGCCGCAACGGACTCGAGTACATGGCGGCCGCAACGGAGACTGATGAAAACGGGCTGGACATCGTCTTTACAAGTTATATCCCTGCTTTCACCAACCTGCCTGCGGTCGAACCCCCTGTCGGGGCAACACTCTTCAACAGCCAGTCTGATGACGCCTATCTTTCCCTGGGAACCACGCTTGACACAGCATGGTTCTGTTCTGACAGAGGCGGAGATTTTGATATTTACATGCTAACCAGGCCTGCCGGGCTGAGCCTCGGTGAATGGTTGATGTCACCGGCGGCGACACCCGCACTGGTTGACAGTATTAACAGCACATGGGACGACAAATGCCCCTTTGTCAGGGGCAGGTACATGGTGTTTGCCTCTGAGATGCAGGGCGGTATGGGCGGGTTTGACCTGTACTACTCCGTCTTCCGCAACGGGAAGTGGAGTTCCCCGGTTAATATGGGGCCCGGGATCAACTCCGCCGCAAACGAATACAGGCCGGTGCTTGGAATAGACCTTAAGTTCGAGAACTTTTTCCTGATTTTCTCGTCTGACAGATCAGGCGGCAAGGGAGGTTACGATCTCTATTTCACGGGCATAAGTTTGCCCTGAGCCCTGCATGCCTGCAGGGTGTTAAGCAGCAGGGAGACCCTGGTCATGGGACCGACGCCTCCGGGAACCGGGGTTATCCAGGAGCACCGGGGTGCGACCTTCTCAAAATCAACATCGCCTTTCAGCCTCCATCCTGCTTTTGTATCAGGTGCATCTACGCGTGTTGTGCCAACATCAATCACCACTGCTCCCTCCTTTACCATGTCAGCGGTTATGAATCCTGGCTGCCCGATGGCAGCTATTATAATATCTGCCCTTCTGACAATCTCCGCAATGTTTCTTGTGCGGCTGTGAACCACGGTGACGGTTGCATCGGCACCCTTCTGAGACAGGAGTATGCTGACCGGGCGGCCCACGATGTTGCTGCGGCCAACCACAACGCACTCAGCGCCCTTCAGAGGGATGTTGTACCGTTTCAGCAGTTCCATGATGCCGGCAGGTGTTGCCGAGACAAAAGAAGGGAGTCCGGCAGCCATACGGCCCACATTCACCGGGTGGAAGCCGTCAACATCCTTATCCGGGCTGATGGTCTCAATTACCTTGTCTTCAGAGATGTGGTCAGGCAGCGGTAATTGCACGATCAGTCCGTCGAGTTCCGGGTCACCGTTCAGTTCCCTGACCTTTCCGAGCAGAACATCCTCACTCACGGTTGCGGGCATCCTGATGAGTGTGGACCTGAAGCCCACCTCCTCGCAGTCCTTCACCTTGTGGGAGACGTAGGTTTCGCTGCCGCCGTCGTTACCCACGAGGATGGCTGCCAGATGGGGAACGCGATGGCCTGAATTTTTTATCTCTTTCACCGCTTCGGCGATTTCACTTCTGATTTCTGCAGCTGTTTTTTTCCCGTCAATGATGTTCATAATTGCGATTCAGAATTTGGGGTATGTGGTTTTATGCGTCAATTACAATGCCTGATCCCCTGTGGGGATTGATTCTCATCATGTCTCTGGTCTACAATGCTTTATCCCCTGCGGGAATTTCGTCAATCGCAAATCGCAAATCGCAAATCGCAAATCTACAATGTTCACCGTCTCTTCACTGCCATCTTGGACAGGTCACCTCCTTTGGCAACCATCTTCATGATCTTGCGTGTCTCATCAAACTGTTTCAGAAGCCGGTTCACCTCCATGACAGTTGTGCCGCTCCCTTCGGCGACTCTCTTGCGGCGGCTGCCGTTGAGCAGCACCGGGTTCGATCTCTCGGCCGGAGTCATACTGGAGATGATTGCTTCTATTCCCTTGAAAGCATTATCATCAATGTCAAGGTTTTTAATAGCCTTGCTTACCCCGGGGATCATTCCCATCAGGTCCTTCATGTTCCCCATCTTCTTGATCTGCTGTATCTGAGAGATGAAGTCGTTGAAGTCGAACTGATCCTTGGCAATCTTCTTCTGCAGCTTGCGTGCCTCAGCCTCGTCGTATTGTTCCTGTGCCTTCTCGACCAGGCTGATGATATCGCCCATGCCCAGTATCCTGTCAGCCATCCTTTCAGGGTAGAAGATGTCAATGGCATCCATCTTTTCGCCGGTGCTGACGAACTTGACAGGTTTGTTCACCACTGATCTTATTGAAAGGGCCGCACCACCCCTGGTGTCGCCGTCGAGCTTGGTGAGAACCACCCCGTCGTAGTCTATTCTCACGTTGAATTCAAAAGCCGTGTTGACGGCATCCTGGCCTGTCATCGAGTCAACCACGAAGAGAGTCTCCTGAGGTGTGACAGCGTTCTTCACGGCCGCTATCTCGTTCATCATCTCCTCATCCACAGCAAGGCGTCCGGCGGTGTCTATGATTACCAGGTCATTGCCATTCTTCTTCGCCTCCCTGATGGCATTCCTGGCTATCTCGACAGGATTGCGGCTGCCATCTTCGGTATATACCGGAACCTCTATCTGGGAACCGAGCACCTTCAGCTGCTCAATTGCAGCAGGCCTGTAGACGTCGCCGGCCACCAGCAGCGGATGTTTGCCCCTCTTGCTCTTCATGAGCTTGGCCAGTTTGGCGCTGAAGGTTGTCTTGCCGCTTCCCTGCAGTCCGGCTATCAGTACTATCGAAGGATTTGCCTTGATGTTAATGTCGCTCTTCTCCCCTCCCATCAGTTCCACCAGCTCATCATGCACAATCTTGACCATCATCTGCGACGGTTTGACTGACTTGAGCACGTTCTGACCCATCGCCTTTTGCTTGACGGTGTCAGTAAACTGTTTGGCTATCTTGAAGTTAACGTCGGCATCAAGAAGCGCTCTGCGCACATCCTTGAGGGTTTCAGAAACATTGATTTCAGAGATCACCCCTTCTCCCTTCAGAATCTTGAAGGAGCGTTCCAGTCTTTCACTCAGGCTTTCAAACATAATTATATGATAATCTAGTTTTACATTCTTTCAGGGGCTTCGATACCCAGCAGGTAGAGCCCTTTCTCCAGCACCTTTCCGGTCAGTTCCGACAGCCGGAGGCGGAAGTTGCGTATATTTTTAACCTCTTCGCCAAGGATAGAGTAGTCATGGTAAAACTGGTTGAATTCCCTTGCCAGATCATAACAGTAGTTGGCAATTAGGGCAGGACTCAGTTCCCGTGCTGCCTCAGGCACAATCTGCCGGAAATCGTGCAGCAGTCTTATCACACTGATCTCCTTGGTATTTGGAATTACTCCTTCAACCGCATCAGCAGTATCTGCGACCCCGGTTTCCTCTGCCTTTTTCAGGACTGACCTTATCCTAGCATAGGTATATTGTATGAACGGGCCGGTATTGCCGTTGAAATCGATTGACTCCCGCGGGTTGAAGGTCATGTTCTTCTTCGGGTCTACTTTCAGGATGAAGTACTTCAGGGCTCCCAGTCCGATCTGCCTGCAAATATTATCTTTCTCATCCTGGCTGTAACCGCCCAGTTTGCCAAGTTCCTGTGACATCACGCCGGCCGTGGCAGTCATCTCCTCAATGAGGTCATCAGCGTCAACCACTGTACCTTCTCGTGACTTCATCCTGCCTTCGGGAAGCTCAACCATACCGTAGGAGAAGTGGTGCAGTCCCCGTGCCCAATCGAATCCCATCCTCTGCAGCGCCAGTGTCAGCACCTGGAAGTGATAGTTCTGTTCATTGCCCACCACGTAGATATGGCGGTCAAAGTGGTAATCATTATACCTTATTACTGCGGTGCCCAGGTCCTGAGTCATATAGACCGCGGTACCGTCAGACCGGAGCAGGAGCTTCTGGTCGAGCCTGTCTGCAGTGAGGTCGATCCAGACTGAACCGTCTTCCCTGCGGATCAGGTGTCCCTGTTCAAGGGAGCGGAGCACTATATCCCTGCCGACCTTGTAGGTATCTGACTCATAGTAGATTTTGTCAAACTCCACACCCAGTGCCCTGTATGTCACGTCGAAGCCTTCGTAGACCCAGGAGTTCATCATCTGCCACAGATTCACCGTTTCCGGGTCACCTGCCTCCCATTTAAGAAGCAGGCGGCGGGCTTCCTGCATCAGCGGTGCATTTTCGCGTGCTTCCTCGGGGGTGCTCCCTGACGTCACAAGGTCTGCTGCCTGTTCTTTCAGTTTCTTTTCAAAAAGGACATAATAGTCACCCACGAAATGGTCGCCTTTCATCCCTTCGGAGACGGGAGTGCGGCCATTGCCGTACTTCTGCCAGGCGATCATTGATTTGCAGATATGGATGCCGCGGTCATTGACGATGTTGGTTCTTATGACCCTGTTTCCTGCAGCGCCAATTATTCTCGAGAGGGAGAAACCGAGCAGGTTGTTGCGTATATGGCCCAGGTGCAGCGGTTTATTGGTATTCGGCGATGAGAATTCGATGACCACGGTTTCGGCTTCCTGCCCGGGCTGTGAAAACCCGTAGCCGGTGTCAGCGTGCATTTCAGCAAGCCGTCTGCCCCATTCTTCCGGTGAGATGGTCAGGTTCAGGAATCCCCTGATCACATTGTAGCCGCTAACGGCGTCGATCTTCTCCGTGAGGTATTCGCCTATCTCCCTTGCGGTTTGTTCAGGTGAGCGGCGGGAAGTTTTAGTAAGCGGGAAGACCACAAGGGTGAAGTCGCCCTCAAATTCCTTCCGGGTCTTCTGGATCTGCAGGAGATCATCATCAGCCACGACACCGTAAAGTGTTCTGACAGCTTCTTTTATCCCGGTTCTGAGCAACGTTTCCATCCTGTTTCAGTTATGGCTGCAAATATAGCATAATAGTTTTTTACAGCGTCCTGTGATTGTTCAGCGGATGATCATAAATTGTTCAAAAAAGTTGATAACTGTTAGTTATTTTTTGACGAAGACCTCAACATCATCAAAAAAAACAGGTTACCTTTAGCTTGTACGTTGGGGCAATTGTACAATACTAGGGAAGGAATCAGATCTTATGGTAAAATTACAGGATATTCGAATTGAGGCTACCTCTAAAACACCGCAGGTAAGTTTTACAGCAACCACCGGAAATCTAACATTTACAGGCAAATCGTTGCCTGAAAACGCTTCAGGTTTCTTTGAGCCGCTATACAAATGGGCGTCAGAATATGCCAAGAATCCGGCTGAGAGCACGAATCTAAAATTCAACGTTGATTACTTCAATACCTCCTCTGTCATCTGGATGGGGAAGATTCTGAAAGTACTGACGAAAATCAGGAAGAGTGATCATATACTGTTTGTGCATCTCTATTTTGACATCGAGGAGTATGATTCAATGGGTGAAGAAGATGTAAGGGAATCTCTCTCCCCGTTCCTGGATGTAACCGCTGATGCCACCTGCAGTGTAGGTATCAGGCTCTACGGGGTTGATGAAGACGGAAATACACTGAAAGAGAATATCGTTCTCATCTGACAGGGTCAGTCTCGGTTTTTACCGGTTTTTGGTTTAACTTTACGGGATGCAACTGCTTTTGCTATGAAAAGGGTTAGTATCATCCTGGTAATGTTAATTTTTCCGCTAATGAACATATTCGGACAGGAACATGACAGGCAGCCGGTTGTCTCAGGGAGTTTCTATCCCGCCGGCAGCGAGAGGCTCAGGAGTGAACTTGCAGGGTATTTTGCATCATTCAGGAAGCCTGATGCCGGAGTGAGGGTGAGAGCCATAATCGTACCCCATGCCGGCTATGTCTATTCAGGGCACACTGCTGCGGCAGGTTTTGCCGCCATACCTGCGGAAGCTGTATATGACAACATTTTTCTGATCGGCGTCAGTCACCGCTATGCCTTTGAGGGTGCCGCGGTATTCAGCTCCGGGAACCTGATTACTCCGCTCGGAACTCTTAAAGTCAACAGGGAGATTGGTGAAAAGCTCAGGTCAACCAACAGGTGGTTCATCGAAAAAGATGTGGCTCACGGTCCTGAGCATTCGCTCGAGGTGCAACTGCCCTTCATTCAGTATCATTTCACTAAGCCCCCGGCCATCGTTCCGATACTGATCGGCACCAGGAACACCACTGTACTTAAGGCGATAGCCTCAGGACTTCAGCCGTGGTTCAATGACCGCAACCTTTTTGTAATCAGCAGTGATTTTTCGCATTATCCGGCCTATGATGACGCAAAGCGTGTCGACAGGCTTTCCAGCGATGCCATAGTCAAAGGTAATGCCGAGGCTTTTCTCCGGACGATAAGGAACATAGAGACTTCGGGTACTGACAACCTGGCCACGGCCATGTGCGGGTGGCCCGCAGGGGCGGTACTGCTCTATATGGCTGAAAAGGATGAGGGACTGCAGTTCCGCAACGTGGAATACACCAACTCCGGTGATGCCAGGGTTGGCTCGAAGGATGAGGTTGTGGGTTACAATGCAATTGTACTGGAGAAGAAGAGTCCTGCACCTGAACCCTTCACGCTGACGGCGGCAGAGAAAAAGATCCTGCTCGGCACAGCGCGGGAGGCCATTACAGCGAGACTGAACAATCGCAAACCTGTTCCGGTGGATGAAGGCAGGCTGACACCGGGGCTCAGGGAACCGTTAGGAGCATTCGTGACACTGACCAGAGAGGGTGAGCTCAGGGGATGCATCGGACGGTTCACCTCAACTGATCCACTGTGGGAAGTGGTAGCTGCCATGGCCACGGAAGCTGCCTTCGGCGACCCCAGGTTCCCTGCGCTGACGAAAGCTGAATACCCTTCCGTTCACCTGGAGATTTCGGTTCTCGGACCAATGAGGAAAATAAACAATATCAACGAAATAAAGATCGGCCGGCACGGCGTCTATATTAAAAAAGGCTTCCGGTCAGGAACCCTGTTGCCGCAGGTGGCCACTGAAAGGGGCTGGACCGTGGAGCAGTTCCTCGGGTACTGTGCCCGCGACAAGGCAGGAATCGGCTGGGACGGCTGGAAAGAGAAGGACACGGAGATATTTGTCTATGAGGCCTATGTCTTCGGCGAACAGGAACAGAAATGACCTACCATGTTGTGCCTATAGGGGTGACCGTCCTGGTCATCTACCTTTTTTCACTCTACCTCTCATCTTCCGGTTTCACCGCCAGGCAGTCGCATCGTCGTTTCTGGAACTGGATACTGCTCTGTTCCTTTCTCATTGCTGCCCTTCTCGGTATCTTCCTGGCGCTGCGCATCACCTACCGGTGGGAGGTGTCGTTTGCGGAATCACTGATGCACTGGCATGTGGAGGCAGGCATCGCAATGGCTTTTGCATCTCTCATTCATCTCTCTTGGCATCTGGGGTATTATTTCCGCAGGTTGCGCATCCGCGAAAATGACGTAGCTCATGCTGCGGCGCCGCCGGCCACAGGAATGGATGCCGCAGGGGTTGATGCCGCAGGGCTCAGGCCGCTGCTGCTGCTGACGGGTTTTGTAAGCTCGGCATCGCAGTTCATACTGTTGCGCGAGGCTGCGATACTCAGTGGCGGCACGGAAGCGATGACAGGCCTCTTTCTCTGGCTGTGGCTCATCATTGCGGCCGGCGGCGCCGTGACCGGCAGCCGTTCGGTCATCACCTCCGTGCGGAGGATGGTTTGGACGCTGATTGCCGGCACTGCCCTGGCCCCGCTCTGCTTCCTGATGATGAACCAGATCATCCTCAGTCCCGGTCAGACACCATCCTTCTCCCAGGCGCTGGTGATACTGGCTGTCAGCGTGGCACCTGTGACATTCATCTCGGCGCTCATCTTTGTCCGGATCTCGGTGCTCAGAAATGCGGCAGGCATTGCGAGGGCAGGAAACAGCTTCGCCGCCGAAACGGCCGGATCAGTGGCGGCAGGCGTGGTGACGGCGCTGACGGTGACCCTCCGAATACCCAACTACCAACTGTACATGGTCATCCTGACGGTGGCAGTGGCATGCGCAGCGTGGTTCCTTGGTTACCCCCGCAGGATGAAGATCGCAGTACCTGCAGCAATGGCCGTCATAGCCGGCCTGCTTTTCATCTTCCCTCCTGACGCGGCAATAAGAAGCATTCTCCTGCGCGGCGTCAGGGCAGAAAGGAGCATCGACACTCCCTTCGGGAACATCACTACGGGAGTTTACAGCAACGAACGTACTGTCTATTATGACCACAGGCCGGTCTTTTTCCCCGGCGACGTGATCTCGGCCGAGGAGAACATACATTATGCCCTGCTGCAGCGCCAGAACTATGACAGGGTGTTGCTTATCTCAGGCGGGTTGAGGAGGCATCTTGCTGAGCTGATGAAATACAACATCCGGGAACTGACCTACCTGGAAATGGACCCCGGCCTCATTGCGGCTGAAGGGGTGCATGACACTGTCTGCGGTCAGATGAGGGTGAAGGTGGTCCGTGATGACCCGGCGGCCTTCCTGAGGGCTGATGGCGGAGCCTTTGATGCAGTAATCCAGTTGATACCTCCCCCTTCGACGCTGTCAGTCGACCGTTTCTATACCGTGGAATACTTCCGGATAGTAAGGGAGCAGCTCTCGCCTGAAGGTGTCTTCATTTGTACCCCGATGCCGTGGTTCAATTATTCACCGGAGAGTTACCGAAGGGGATTTTCACCATTCTTCAACGCACTCTCTGCCGTATTCAGCCATGTTACACTCATCCCTGGCTCGATGCTCTATGCCGTGGCCTCCGGCACCCCGGTAAGCCATGCAGTGGTGCAGCTTGCCGGTCAGCGCGGGATCGGGGCCAGCTATGTTAACGGCGACTATCTGAATGACAATGAGATAAAAACGAAGACCGAGCAAATACTGTCAAATGTCGACAGGAATGCAGGGATGAATACAGCTCTGCGGCCAGTCACCTCCCTCTTCTCAAACCTCCTTTCACTTGAGAGGATGGGAATGAGGGGAGGCATTATCGCCTTGCTGGGACTGCTGATATTACTTCCCTTTGCCTTCGTATCAAGGGGCGGACAGGTCATGTTTGCTTCATCAGCCGGACTGGCAGGATTCGGCATGATATTGATCTTCGTTCTCCAGATGACAGCGGGGAACATTTACATGCTGTCGTCTGTCATCCTGACCCTTCTGATGGCCGGACTGGCAGCAGGCGCTGCACTTGGTGAACGGCTGGCGCTGAAGAGCCTGAAGATATGCATACTCATCCTGACAGGGATATTCACCCTGACAGGATTGCTGGTGCCGGCTCTTACAGTATCATCCTCCGGCCCGGTGCTGACATTCATCTTCATTGTGCTGCCTGCGGCAGGAATTGTCACAGGCGCAATTTACAGGATACTGACATCACGCCCCGGAGGCCGCGTCACAGGCAGTGTGTACTCAGCTGACATGGCAGGTTCTGCCCTCGGTTACCTCACTGCAGCAACCCTGCTTGTCCCGCTGGCAGGAACGGCAAACGGCTGTTTTATTCTTGCACTGTTCATTTTGCTTTCAGGCATAGTTGCATCTGTGACGATAAAAGCGTAGATTTACAGCAGGCAACAGAATCCATAACAGATTGAAGGACAACGACAATAATATTTCCAGGAGGAGTTTTGCCAGGAGGGGTTCCCTTGCCCTTGCAGCAGGCTTTTTTGCCCCCTTTCCTGCGGGCGCCATGAGACCTGCCCCGGTTGAGAGGGTTGCCATGTTCCAGGAGGCTGGCCCGAAGGGTGTGGTTTGCCTGATCTGTCCCAACGAGTGCACTCTCAAGGATGGGGAACTGAGCGACTGTCACAACCGGATTGCCAGGAAATCAAAACTTTATACGATGGCTTTCGGCAACCCGTGCGCCGTAAACACAGATCCGGTGGAAAAGAAACCCCTGTACCATTTCCTCCCGGGCACCACCGCTTTTTCAATAGCCACGGCCGGATGCAACCTGGCATGCCTCAACTGCCAGAACTGGACCATTTCGCAGACATCACCGGACAAGACAAGGAATTTTGACCTGCTGCCCCCGGATGTGGTGGCACAGGCTGCTGCCGGAGGATGCAGGTCAATTGCCTATACCTATTCCGAGCCCGTAACCTTTTACGAATACGTCTACGAAACATCCAGGCTGGCAAGGGAGAAGGGAATAAAGAACATAATGGTATCCAACGGTTATATCAACCGGGAGCCGCTCAGACAGCTCTGCCGCTATGTTGATGCCGCCAATATAGATCTTAAATCATTCAGTGACAGCACATATCTGAAACTCACAGGTGCGCGGCTGCAACCCGTTCTTGACAGTCTCAAAACCTACCGTGATGAGGGTGTCTGGCTGGAGATTACCAACCTCGTGGTTCCGGGGTGGACTGACAAACCCGATGAGATCAGGCAGATGTGCGACTGGCTGGCTGAGAAAGGATTCACTGACACTCCGCTCCATTTCAGCCGCTTCCAGCCCCAGTACAAGCTGGAGCATCTTCCTCCCACTCCTGCCGGCATACTGACAAAGGCGGCAGAGACAGCAAGGGCTGCCGGAATTAAATATGTCTATATAGGGAATCTCCCCGGTGCCGGAAATGATGACACCATTTGTCCCTCCTGCGGAAAGAAAGTAGTGGACAGAAGCGGATTCAGAATAGTGTCACAGGCCCTCTCCGGTGGCAGATGCGCATGCGGAACCAAAATCCCCGGAGTCTGGAGTTAAATCATCTTTCAAATATCTTCTGAAATATCATATGAAGCTTTCTGACGCTAAACTAAGGGTTGAAGAACTAAGGAAAACAATTGATGAACATAACCATAGATATTATGTTCTCAATCAACCTGTTATAACTGACTTTGAGTTTGATCTGCTGCTAAATGAGCTTCAGACACTCGAGAAAAATTTCCCGGAACTTGTAACTCCTGATTCTCCCACCATGAGAGTCGGCAGTGATCTCACGGATGAGTTTGTACAGGTGCAGCACAGGTGGCCGATGATGTCACTGGGGAACACCTACAGTGAAGAGGAACTTACTGAGTTTGGAGAGAGGGTGAAGAGGACCCTGGGTCAGGAGCCGGAATATGTATGTGAGCTCAAGTATGATGGCGTATCGATCAGCCTGACCTATGAGAACGGAGTCCTGTCAGGCGCTGTAACGCGCGGTGACGGGATGGTTGGTGATGATGTGACCGTCAATGTAAGAACCATTCGCAGTATCCCTGTCCGGATAAATGCCCCCGGCGCCCCCTCCTCTTTTGTTGTGCGGGGCGAGATATACCTGCCGCTGAAGGGTTTCAATGAGATGAATGCTGCCCGCATGGAGAAGGGAGAGGCGCCTTTCGCCAATCCGAGGAATGCTGCCGCAGGCACGCTCAAGCTGCTTGATCCCAGAATGGTGGCGGCACGTCCGCTCGACTGCTTCCTGTATTTCCTGCTGGGAGACAGCCTCCCTGCCGGCAATCATTATGATAATATTATGGCAGCCAGGTCATGGGGTTTCCGTACTCCTGACGTCATGGAACGCTGCAGCGGCATGGAAGAAGTGATAAGCTTTATCAGGAAGTGGGAGACTGCGCGGAAACAACTGCCTTACGACACTGACGGTGTGGTAGTGAAGGTTAACTCACTTGAAGCGCAGCGGCTTCTGGGGAGCACTGCCAAATCCCCCCGCTGGGCCATAGCATACAAATATGCCGCAGAGCAGGCTGTCACAGAGTTGCTCTCGGTCGATTTCCAGGTGGGGAGAACGGGTAATGTCACCCCCGTTGCCAATCTTCGTCCTGTGCAGCTTGCCGGGACAACCGTCAGGCGCGCCTCGCTGCATAACAGTGACCAGATAGAGCTCCTGGGGCTTCACTATGGTGACAGTGTTATAATTGAAAAGGGTGGCGAGATCATCCCCAAGATTGTTGGTGTTGATGCCGGGAAGCGTGCCGGTGATGCTGCCGTTGTGACGTTCCCGGAGAAATGTCCTGAATGCTCCACCCCCCTGGTGCGCAACGAGGGTGAAGCCAACCACTACTGTCCCAACTACCTGCACTGTCCGCCGCAGATCACCCGGCGTATCATTCATTTCGTCTCACGCAAGGCGATGGATATTGAAGGGCTCGGAGAGGAGACTGTTGAACTGCTCTGGTCAAATGGCCTTGCACGCAATGTGGCCGACCTGTATGATCTTAAACATGAACAGCTTGCATCACTTGACAGGATGGGTGACAAATCAGCTTCCAACATCCTTGCGTCACTTGCCGCCTCCCTTTCCGCCCCGTGGAACAGGAAACTTTTTGCGCTGGGCATAAGGCACGTAGGCGAAACTGTGGCTAAAACACTTGCCGGAGCATTCCCTGATATCGGGAGGCTTATGGACGCGACAGAAGAGGAACTGCTGGCACTTCCCGATATAGGTCCGCGTATCAGTGCCAGCGTACGTGAGTATTTCTCTGATGAAGACAACAGAGAGATAATAAGGAGGCTGAAAGCGGCAGGGATGACCTTCGAGGGAGCCGTTCAGACCAGACCATCTGCGGGACCGCTGGCCGGCAAAACAATAGTGGTGAGCGGTACCTTTGAACAGTATACCCGTGAGGGCATCAAGGCAGCCATTGAAGCCGCGGGAGGTAAAAATGCGGGGTCTGTCTCGGGAAACACCTCCTTCATCGTGGCCGGAAGCGACATGGGACAGGCAAAAAGGGCAAAAGCCGCATCGCTGGGCATTCCTGTAATCACAGAGGAGGAGTTTGTCAAAATGATTAAAGAATAATACACCCGTTAATCCTGATAAGCCAAAAAATCTATAGGTTTGCATTCTTATGGGACTCTTTGTCAATTTAAGGTTAAAAGCCGGCAGGATGATGCTTTACAGACGCCTTGCGGCACTGAGAAGGATGAAGCAGGATTTCAACCTTGACAGGGTCAGGAAGATAGGAATACTGTGGGATGCCTCCTTTGAAAATGATTTCCAGTATCTTGCAGCTCTCAACAGGCAGCTTTCTGAGACAGGGAAGAGCGTTGAGGTGATTGCCTGGATCCCTGGAAAAATTGTTCCTGACAGGCTTACCGGTCTGTCATACATGAAGTTCCTGAGGAAGACCGATCTCAACTGGGCCTTCTTCCCGGTATCTGATGACGCAAAAAAATTTCTCGAGACCAAATATGACCTGCTTATAGATGTCAATCCCTCTTCACTCTTTCAGCTCAGTGCTTTGGCCGCACTCTCAGCAGCACCTATGAAGGTGGGTCCGGATCTGACCGATGAGCCGGAGAATACACCGTATGATCTTATGATAAGGGCGCCGAAGCCCTTCAGCATTGCATTTTTCATTGATCAGGCAATGCATTACCTGTCACTTATCGGGAGCCCGGAGACACGGGCATAATCAGCAGTGCCAGGCGCAACAGCACAGGTCTATGCGCCTGCCGAATCAGCAAGGCCCTGACCGTGACAGTGCTTGTATTTCTTTCCGCTGCCGCACGGGCACGGGTCATTCCTGCCGACTTTCTTTTCCACTCTCACAGGCGCCATCTGCTTCTGTTTCTGTTCGGGCGAGCCGCCCCCGCCGCTGCGGTAGCTGTCATAATCGCTCTTCTGGGTCCTCAACCTGCTCATGTCTGCCTGTTTGCGGCGCTGGGCCTCCCGTACATTATCCGTTGAGGCGGCTGCAGGGATCGTGCCCTTCATCAGGAGGCTGACCACATCCTGATTCACCTTGTTAATCATAGTCTTGAAGAGCTCGAACGATTCAAACTTATAGATAAGCAGCGGGTCCTTCTGTTCGTAAGTGGCATTCTGGACCGACTGTTTGAGATCATCCATCTCCCTCAGGTGTTCGCGCCATGCGTCGTCAATAGTGGCCAGTACGGAAGTTTTCTCGAATGAACGCAACAGTTCCCTGCCCTGGCTCTCCACGGCAGCCTTCAGGTTGGTGATGACATTGTAGGTACGGGCTCCGTCAGAGATGGGGACAACCACGTTCTCATAAGTGGCTGACATCCGCTCATAGACGTCTTTCAGCACAGGATAGGCCGTTGCCGAGATGATCTCGCTCTTGCGCCGGTAGGCCTCAAGCACCTTGTCATAGACAACATCCACCACTTCATTGCTGCTGTCCTTGCTGAAATCAGCCTTGGCAACCGGCGAGTCAATTGAAAGAGACCTGATCAGGGCAAACTGAAACTCCTCAAAATCAGATATATCCTTATAAGTATTAACAATATTCTCTGTAACGTCAAACATCATGTTTGCAATGTCAACACTGAGTCTTTCGCCAAGAAGTGCATGACGGCGCTTGCTGTAAATGACCTCCCTCTGTGAGTTCATCACATCGTCATACTCCAGCAGCCTCTTCCTGATGCCGAAGTTGTTCTCCTCGACCTTTTTCTGGGCTCTTTCTATCGACTTGGTGATCATGGGATGCTGTATCATCTCTCCGTCCTTCAGGCCCAGCTTGTCCATGATGCCTGATATTCTCTCCGATCCGAAGAGGCGCATCAGGTCGTCCTCGAGCGAGACGAAGAACTGTGATGATCCGGGGTCACCCTGGCGGCCTGCACGGCCCCTCAGCTGGCGGTCAACGCGCCGCGACTCATGCCTTTCGGTGCCTATGATTGCAAGTCCGCCTGCTTTTTTAACCTCAGGTGTCAGTTTGATGTCGGTACCGCGACCTGCCATGTTGGTAGCTATGGTTACTGTGCCGGTCTTTCCCGCTTCTGCAACTATCTCTGCCTCACGCTGGTGCAGCTTGGCATTCAGCACGTTGTGCTTCAGCCCCTTCATCTTGAGCATTCGGCTAAGCAACTCGGATATTTCAACAGAGGTTGTACCGACAAGAACAGGCCTTCCCGCCTTGTTCAGTTTTACTATCTCGTCGATGACAGCGTTGTATTTTTCGCGTTTGGTTTTGTAGACAAGGTCCTCATGGTCATTCCTGATCACTGCCACGTTTGTGGGGATGACCACTACGTCTAGCTTGTAGATGTTCCAGAACTCACCTGCTTCGGTTATGGCCGTGCCGGTCATGCCAGCCAGCTTGTGGTACATCCTGAAGTAGTTCTGCAGGGTGATGGTGGCGTAGGTCTGGGTGGAAGCCTCCACCTTCACGTTCTCCTTTGCCTCGATAGCCTGATGGAGTCCGTCTGAATAACGGCGCCCCTCTAGGATGCGTCCCGTCTGCTCGTCGACAATCTTGACCTTGTTATCCATGACCACGTACTCCACATCCTTCTCGAAGAGGGTGTAAGCCTTCATCAGCTGGGTCATGGTATGGACGCGCTCCGACTTGACTGCAAAGTCCTGCAGGAGTTCATCCTTTGCCTTCCTCCTCTCATTCTCGTCCCTGACTGACTTTTCGATGTCAGCAATCTTGCTTCCGACGTCCGGCAGAACGAAGAAGCTGGAGTCCTCGACGGATGTTGAGATCAGGTCATGTCCCTTTTCAGTCAGCTCGATGGAGTTTGCCTTTTCGTCGATGACGAAAAACAGCTCCTCTGTAACTTTAGGCATTTCCTTGGAGTTGTTCTGCATGTAGAAGTTCTCTGTCTTCTGGAGCAGTGATCTTACCCCTTCCTCACTCAGGTACTTTATGAGTGCACTGTTCTTCGGGAGGCCTTTGTAAGCTCTCAGGAGGAGCAGTCCGCCTTTTTCGTTGTCGCCTTCGGCGATAAGCCTCTTGGAGTCGGCAAGCAGCTGAGTCACCAGTTTGCGCTGGGCGCCTACCAGCTTCTCGACCTTGAACTTGTACTCGTCGAACTGGGAGGTATCACTTTTGGCAGTGGGGCCGGAGATGATAAGTGGCGTACGGGCATCATCAATGAGGACGGAGTCGACCTCGTCAACGATGGCGTAATGGTGTTTCCTCTGGACGAGATCCTCGGGGTTGATTGCCATGTTGTCACGAAGGTAGTCGAAGCCGAATTCGTTGTTGGTCCCGAAAGTGATGTCCGAGTTGTATGCCTTGCGTCGTGCATGAGAGTTAGGTTCATGCTTATCAATACAGTCGACTGACAGTCCGTGGAACTCATACAGCGGCCCCATCCATTCGGAGTCACGTTTCGAGAGGTAGTCGTTAACCGTGACTATATGGACGCCTTTCCCTGCCAGGGCGTTAAGGAACACGGGCAGAGTGGCCACGAGGGTCTTGCCCTCGCCGGTAGCCATCTCGGCAATCTTCCCTTTATGCAGCGCCACCCCGCCGATGAGCTGGACATCATAGTGGACCATGTCCCATACTATCTCATTGCCTCCTGCCATCCAGCGGTTTTTCCAGTATGCCTTCTCTCCCTCCACGGTTATTGAGGGGCGTGTGGCTGCCAGGTTGCGGTCCCAGTCCCGGGCGGTCACCTCAAGCACATCGTTCTCCTTGAAGCGGTGCGCTGTTTCCTTGACTATTGCAAATGCCACGGGGAGGATTTCGTCGAGCTTGTTTTCGATCTTTTCGAGTACGTCCTTTGCCAGTTTGTCAACCTGGTTATAGAGTTCTTCCTTCCGGTTGACATCTTCCTCATTCTCAGCACTGACCCTCAGGGCGGCAATTTCCTTCTCCTCGGCCGAGATATGGTCGCGTATTTCCTGTTTCAGTGCTGCTGTCCTGTCACGGAGTGCATCATTGGAAAGCGAAGAGAGCAGAGCGCTCTCCTTCTGTATCTTATCAACGAACGGATTGATTTCCTTGAGGTCACGTTCCTCCTTGTTTCCGAGGAACACCGAGAGGACTTTGTTAATGATGCTCATTTACTGTCTTTTTAAAAACAATCGCAAAAATAATATATTTTATGGTTCCATGGGGAAGAAAGGTTCGTCAGGTGAGGCACTGTCAGCCCGCAGGGCTTACATAAATGCAAACCGGGGGACCGCAAAACCATAAAAAAACCGGGGCCTGCCCCGGTTTTTATTGTAACTGTTGTCAGCAGCCTTCTACTTACCCCTGAGATTCATGATGTCGCGATCAAGGAAGTAAACTCCGTGCTGACCTGCGAGATTAAGCTTATCGATAATCTGCTGGGCGCTGCTCTCCTCTTCTACCTGTTCCTTGACGAACCACTGTATCCAGTTGGCGGTTGCGTGATCCTTGTCAGCAATGGCGGCCTCCAGGACCTCGTTTATGCTGGCACTAATGAACTTCTCATGTTTAAGCACCTCGTCGAACATTTCGGGGATACCCTTGTATTTCACCGGGGGCTTCCTGAATTCGGGCACAATGGCTGAGCCGTTGCGTTCATTTACATATCTGAAAAACTTGAGCATATGTGCTCTCTCCTCATCAGCCTGTGCATAGAGCCATGCTGCAATGCCTGACATTCCTTTGGTCTCTGCCCATGAAGCCATGGCAAGATACAGGTTTGATGAGTAACCTTCTCTTTCGATCTGCCTGTTGCAGAGCTCTTCAACTTTTTTCGTTAACATATTTTTATGTGTTTAATGGTTCTTTTTTCCTCAGAAACAAGCCAGGAATGATAATGTTTATTCCAGAAGTTCCTTTACTTTCATCACCAGTTCTGAAGGAAGGAATGGTTTGGATATAACTGCATCGGCTCCCAGTTTGCTGGCCATCATCAGGTAACTTCCGGGGCCGGCCATCCCTCCGCCGCTGATGGCAATCATCCGGGTTGACGGCTTGATTTCACGAATCTTCATAATCACCATCAGCCCGTCCTCCTCCGGCATCAGGAGGTCAGTAATTACAAGGTCAACAACCGATGGGCGGAATTTTGCCAGTGCCTCTCTTCCGTCAGCAGCAGCAATAACTGTATACTTACGTTTTTCGAGGGCATCCCTGAGCAGTTCGCGCAGGGCGGAATCATCCTCAACTATCATTACTCCTGCCATATGATTTCAGTGACCTGGTCCGGTGGCCGAAGTTAATGTTTTTCAGGGAGAGTGCCAAAAAAGGCGCCGGGTATGATAATGTCAAAAGCAGTTCCTGCACCGGGTTCTGAACTGACGGTGATGGTGCCTCCCATCTCCCTGATGGCATCAGCAACTACTGTCAGGCCGAGACCTGTTCCATGCTCCTTGCCCGCCGAGACGAACGGTTTGAATATCTCCCGCTGCAATGCTTCATCCATCCCTTTTCCGGTGTCGCTGAAGCGGATATGCAGTTCCCTGCACTCACCGTCATGGTGAATGGGCTTAACGTTTTCGCGGCAGCCGAGGGTGACTGTCAGGGTTCCTCCTTTTCCCGTCATCGCCTGGATGGCATTCATTGTCAGGTTCAGAAAAATCCTGAAGAGCTGGGCAGGCACGGCATTCACATATGCGTCAGGGGCTGTCACACGGCGCATTATTCGTATTCCCTCCGGAACCGATGGCCTTATAAAATCAATTGTGTCGGCAAGCACCGCAGCCACCCTGACCGGCACCTTTTCACGGGCTGCATGACGACTCAGGTCAAGAAGCTGACCTGTCAGCAACCTGGCCCTGTCGGCTGCGCCGATGATTTTCCGTATGTTCCCGGCAGCTTCAGGGGAGCCGGTAAGGCTCTCGAGCGCCATCTCACTGTATCCGTAAATAGTGGTAATTACGGTATTGAGGTCATGTGCGATACCACCGGCAAGCGCTCCCAGCCGCGAGCCGGCTCCCGGGTCACTCCCGGGGGTTTTCTGACTGTTGTCAGCCTGATCCTTATCTTTCCTGGTGCTCACCCTCTTCCGCTGAGTGCCTATTCAAAATCAAGGTTGAATGTTTTCTTCAGGTCCCTGAGAGCCGGATTCTTTGCTGCCAGGTGATTGAACTTCTGTTCGGGAGAGTAGAGAATTTCTCCCCTCTCGGTGGCTTCCACGGTGGTCTGAAGCCTGAGAGAGCCGTTCCGGAGTGTCCGCCGCAGGTGACCTTCAAGTCGCGGCTTGAAGTTATGATCAAAGGTTTCCTTGAGGGTCAGGTTGTCAAGCTTGAGCAGTACAGTCTTGTCGGCAAGCAGTTCAGGAGTCACGGAAGAGAGTGTCACAGAGATCCTTGGGCTCTCCTCCTTTATTTCTTCGGCGAAGCTGGCCCATGCCTCGCGAAGCTCCTCCGCGGTGAATTCGAGATCATGGGAGATCAATGTGGTATCAGGCTGTGGTTCACTGACAATTGCCTCCGGTGACTTAGCGCCTGCAATGATGTTTTTTATCGAAACCTTTTTGGGCTCATCGCCGGTGGCAGGGGGTTTTGGTCTCTGTATGGCCGGTCCCGGCGAAGGGGATGCTTCAGGTGGTGTCCGGACTGGCGTTGTCTGGGGTGAAGCACCGGAGCGCGGCGGAGCCACACTGAAATCCTCTTCCTCCTCTAAACGGCCCGGTTCAGCTTTTTTTTTTACCTCTTCCTGTGCTCCTGCTGCCGAAAGGTTACACATGCGGAGGAGCGCCAGTTCGACGTGCAGGCGCTGGTTCTTGCTGGCCCGGAAGTTGAGCATGCACTGCGATCCGATGTCGAGAGCTTCGTAGATGAACTGCAGCGGTGCCTTCACAGCCTGTTCGCGGTAGCGCTGCCTTATTGAAGGGGATGTCTCAAGCAGCTTCACGGTGGCCTCGTCGCGGCTTACCAGCAGGTCGCGGAGGTGGTTATTGAGTCCTGCCATGAAGTTATACCCGTCGAAACCCTTGTTGAGGATCTCGCTGTAAGTAAGGAGCACAGATGTCACATCGCCGTCCATCGCGGCAGCGGTGATTCGGAAATAGTACTCGTAATCAAGGACATTGAGGTTGGCGATCACATCGGCATAGGTGATTGTCTTGCCGCTGAAGCTCACTATCTGGTCAAAGATTGAGAGCGCATCGCGCATTGCGCCGTCAGCCTTTGTGGCGATGACGTGGAGGGCTTCATGTTCGGCGTTGACCCCCTCGTTGCCTGCAACCCAGCTCAGCCGCTGCACTATGTCATCAACGTTGATACGGTTAAAGTCGAAAATCTGGCAGCGCGAGAGTATTGTGGGGATGATCTTGTGCTTTTCGGTGGTTGCGAGGATGAAGATGGCATGTGATGGGGGCTCTTCGAGGGTCTTCAGGAAAGCGTTGAAGGCCTGGGTGGAGAGCATGTGCACCTCGTCAATTATGTAGACGCTGAACCTTCCGATCTGCGGGGGTATGCGCACCTGGTCAGTCAGGTTGCGGATGTCGTCGACACTGTTGTTCGAGGCAGCATCGAGCTCATGTATATTGAAGGAAGCCTGTGAATTGAATGACTTGCATGATTCGCAGTTGTCGCAGGCTTCGCCGTCAGGCCCGGTATCCGAGCAGTTTATGGTCTTTGCGAAGATCCTGGCACAGGTGGTTTTTCCGACTCCGCGGGGGCCGCAAAAAAGGTAAGCCTGGGCCAGAAGGTTATTCCTGATTGCATTCCGCAAAGTGGTGGTGATGGTATCCTGCCCGACAACCATGTCAAAGGTGGCAGGTCTGTATTTGCGGGCAGAAACAATAAAGTTATCCATACCGGGTTTTAACAGTACATGTACATATCCGTCACAAATATAGTCAAATAGTTTTCGGAATATTTTTTTTTAAGATTTATTGTCTTACTTTTGCAACCCGATTTATTAACACTAATATAAACCAATTAAGAGATGTTGAATCAGTACGAAACCGTTTTCATTGCAACTCCCGTTTTGTCTGAAAATCAGATGAAGGAAGCGGTTCAGAAGTTCAAGAAGATCATCACCGACAGTGAAGGTGAGATCGTTCATGAAGAGAACTGGGGTCTGAAGAAACTCGCTTATCCAATCCAGAAGAAATCGACAGGTTTTTATTACCTGATCGAGTTCAGAGGGCAGGGCGAGTTGATTGACAAGCTGGAAGTACAGTACAGGAGGGATGAGAGAATCATCCGTTTCCTTACCTTCCGTATGGACAAGTATGCTGTAGAGTATGCCGAGAAGAAGAGAAAGATGAAAGAAACCGAAAAAGTCAGGGAGGAGTAATCATGGCACAGAACAATTCAGAAATCAGGTACCTGACACCGCCTACAGTTGAGATCAAGAAGAAGAAATACTGCAGGTTCAAGAAGAACAAGATCAAGTACATCGACTACAAGGATCCCGAGTTTCTCAAGAAATTTCTCAACGAGCAGGGTAAGATACTTCCCCGCCGCATCACCGGCACCTCGCTGAAATATCAGAGGAGGGTCGCCAAGGCAATCAAGCGTTCGCGTCATCTTGCCATGCTTCCGTATGTAGCTGATCTTTTAAAGTAAGGAGGAAGAGATATGAAGATTATTCTCAGGCAGGATATAGAGAAGCTGGGACAGAAGAACGACATTCTTACCGTCAAGACCGGCTATGCAAGGAATTACCTTATTCCCAAGGGTTTAGCAGTACAAGCAACTGACTCTGCGCTGAAGATTCACAATGAGAATCTTAAGCAGAGGGCCCACAAGGAGGAAAAGATCAGGGGTGAAGCTGAGAAGCTTGCACAGAAGCTTGCTGGAGTGAAGCTCGTGATCGGCGCCAAGGTCAGCTCGGCCGGCAAGATCTTCGGATCAGTAAATACCATTCAGCTGGCTGAAGCCCTCAATGCAAAGGGATACGAGATTGACCGCAGGAACATTCTCCTTGGCGAGGATGCCATCAAGGAAGTAGGGAGCTACAAGGCAGTTGTCAAACTGCACCGTGATGTAAAGGTGGATCTTGAATTCGAGGTTGTGGCCGAATAATTACCACACACCATATTGATATGCATACGGCGGGGGGTCTGAGACCCCCCGCTGTTGCATATGGATACCTATCTGCCTGGCATGCAGGTTGATCATTTGACTGCCACCGTCTCTATCTCGATGAGGGCGCCAAGCGGCAGACCCTTGACGGCAAATGCTGCCCTGGCAGGCTGGTCAGCTGTATAGAACTGCGCATAAACCTCATTCATTGCCTTGAAATCAGACATGTCTGACAACAGGCAGGTTGATTTGACGACATCATTCATCGTATAGCCTGCTGCTGTCAGTATAGCCCTGATGTTTTTCAGCGCCTGGGTGGTCTGTTCGGTAATGCCCCCCTCAACCATCTTTCCCGTGGCAGGATCAATGGGTACCTGTCCGGAGATATAGAGAGTGCCGCCGGCCTCCACAGCCTGGCTGTAAGGTCCTATTGCCCCCGGCGCACCGGTTGTGCTGATGATTCTTTTCATACCTGATATCTTTGATTCGTTAGTAATTCTCATGGTAATCCTTCCTCCTTTCGTACTTGAGATCCTGAAGCATGCTTGCCTTTGCCCTGATGGTGAAGTTCCAGCTCTTCATGTAACCGGTGGGGATCCATGAAAAGCTCATCTCCCAGCAATGGAGGTCACGGCTGATACCCACCCTCGTCATGGTTATCTCCTTCTGTTTGAAGTCGTATCCGGTATTGTAGTTGAGAGCCATCTTCGGGGTCAGCTTCAGGTCTCCTGACAGGGTCATCGCCTGGGAAATGCTGGGACGCAGACCAGGTTTGCTGTAGCTGAAGTTATATGCCATTCTGAGCGACCACGGCACGTCGAACCTGACATATCCGAACTCGTCCAGGTTTCTGTTCGAGAGTGGAAGGTTGCCCGGGGCAGCTCCGCCCTGAGCTCCGGGATCGCCGGGCTGGCGGCCCGCGGACATTTGTCCCCCCTGCCCCCCGGACTGTTGTTTTTTGTCCTTGTTCCCCAGCAACTGCCCCAGGTCAAGGTCAAAACTCATGTTGAATCCTGTCATCCTGGCAAGACCGAGTCCCTGGCTGATGGCAAGCTCGTTAACTGCGCCTCCTGTGGCGTTCATGCCATAGATCGAAAAACTGCCGTTTGCCTGGATGTTTATGTTCTGTGCCAGGGTTGTCCGGAAGGATACGCTGACAGGCGACCAGTTCAGGGAGTCGGAGAACAAGTTGTATGAGGTGTTAAGCGACAGGTTATCAATCAGTTTAATCTTCCTGGGCTTGCCGGTGGTATCATTCCTGGAATAGACCTTGGCTTCTACGATATTTGAAAGGCTGAAGGCGACAGATCCTGACCTGGTACCCGTTGACGGGGTCCCGAAGATGCTTCCTTCATAGATGGAATACTCGCGCGTCCTGCCAACAGTGTCGTATTGAACTGTCCTGTACATGTCACTCGAAAGCTTATCTGTCTCAGGCGAATAGGAAAAGCTGACGGAGGGCTTCATTACATGCCTTATTGACTCAAGCCTTGATCCCTTTTTTGTGAACGAAAAAGTACCGTAGACGGAAGGATTGAATCCTGCACTCACTGTCGGCACCAGTGCATGGCCATAGGTGAGTCCCCTGAGGGTGTCATTCACAACCGAGGGGACAACCATGTTCCTGGTTTCATCATAGTAATCAGGGTCCCATCTCTTCGTAATCTGCTGGGTGTAGAGCACTCCAGTGTACCTAAGCGACGGGGAGATGGAGAAGTTATTGAAAGGTCTGAACTGAAGGCTCAAGGGTACCTCATGCTTGAAGCCGTTCTTCATGTTTTTCCACACCGCACTGGTGAACAGGAGGCTGTCATATGTGTCTATCTTATTCTCAAATGAGGCGGTATACTGGGTTGTTATATCATGATACCACCTGGTCTTCCCCACCGGCTTTTTAGGCTTGAACGGGTAGATGCGCGAGACGTTCAGGCTTCCCCTTGGCAGGTTGAGCATCATCGTCTTGTTCTGCACGTTCTGCGACTGGTTGATGCTCGTGGAAAAGCTTACAGGTGCTCCTGCCCATGATTTTGTATAGCTGATGCTTGACTGTCTGGTGGTGGTAACATGGTCTGCCACTTCATAGCTGTTGTTCCTGTCATAGCCGTTGGAGCTCATATTCACGCTGGCGGAGAACCGAGAACCGGGATTGGCCTTTGTATCCTGCGAATGCGACCAGCTGATGCGGTAGTTGGTGTTCTTCCCGTAATCGGGAAGCCCCTTATAGCTGGTAACGTTATTGGCGTAACTGAAACCGAATGATCCCGAGTAGCGGTACCGGAGACGGTATGAGGTTGCTGCATCGGCAAGCCAGGTGCCGTTGGTGTAGATAGTGCCCGTCAGTTTCAGATCGAAGTAATCGCTTAACGCGAAATAGTACCCCCCGTTTGAAAGGAAATATCCCCTCCGGGCCTCCTGGCCGTATTTGGGCATGACGATTCCTGAGGCTCTCTTTTGCTGTACCGGGAAGAATCCGAAGGGCAGGATGAGAGGGAGGGGAATGTCGGCTACGACCATATATGCTGGTCCTGATACGATCTTTTCTCCCGGGTATACCTTGGCTCTCGGGAGGGAGAGATAGAAATGAGGCTCCTCGGCCTCACAGGTGGTGAACTTGCTGCGGTTGACGTGAAGGGTCCCGTCCTCGTGTCTCTTTGTTGTCAGGCTCTGAAGGAAGCCTCCCTCCTGTTCGGTGGTGACATTACGGATCACCCCCTTTTTTGATTTGAAGTTATAGTTTAGCTCTTTCGATTCGAACTCCTCCGAACCATCCTTGTATACTGGCAGGCCTACAGCCTTGCCGGTGGAATCCCTCCTGAAGGTGGCGTATACCGATCCTGTCTCCATATCCAGCACAATGGAGTCAGCCGTGAGTTCTATGGTTCCATAGGTGACTTTCGCATTCTCCACCAGGCTGACTTTCTTCGACCGCATGTCAGTCTTCATGTAACCCTCAGAGGTATAGACAATTGGTTCATCAACAGCATCCGGAGAAATAATAAGGCGTGTTTTAGTCAGCGAGGTATCCGTGATTGTGGTGAATTCGCCGGGAAAGAGTGTGTCATTTACAAATGCAGGAGAAGGATTCACTTCATTCAGCCCGGTCACAGTGGTATCAGGAAGGGACTTCAGAACGGTGTCCGGGAGGTTCTTCCCGGCCGTGACAGGCTGCGCCGGCTCCTGGGCAAGCAATGAGGCCTGGAAGAGAAGCGGCATGAAAATTGCCACAAACAATCTTTGTGGAAAAGAATGCAAGTTAAATGCTATTTTTGCGTAATTAATAAGCATCTCTGAAGAGCCAGCGACAAAACTAATTAAAATTCGCAAAGCAGTAATGCGGCAAAGTACCAAAATAAGAGGGTTAAGAGTTATTCCGGCATGTGCCGTATTTATAGCAGCAATAAGTATGCCGGTGAATATTAAGTCACAGCCGCTCCCGTCTGAAGATGAGTGGGTAGTGGTCATTGATGCCGGTCATGGAGGGAGGGATCCCGGAGCCGTCGGGGCAAAGGCAAAGGAGAAGAACATCAACCTTGCCGTAGCGCTCAAGACAGGCAGGTACATCAGTGACAACATGAAGGATGTGAAGGTCATATACACTCGTGACGATGATACTTTCCTCGGGCTGGACGAGAGGGCTGAGGTTGCCAACAGGAACAAGGCAGACCTTTTTATTTCGATTCATTCGAATGCAATGCCTGACAAACGGTTCACCGGGGCTGAAACCTATGTTCTTGGTCAGACGATGGACGAGGCCAACCTGCAGGTTGCAATGAAGGAAAACTCAGTTATCACGTTAGAAAAGGATTACGAAACGAAGTACGAAGGTTTCGATCCGAACTCGGTGGAGTCGTACATCATTTTCTCACTCATGCAGAACACCTACCTCAGGCAGAGCACCGAATTCGCCACAATGATACAAAGCCAGTTCAGAGACAGGGTTGGCAGGAAGGACAGGGGTGTCAGACAGGCAGGTTTTCAGGTACTCTGGAGAACAACGATGCCTTCAGTGCTGGTGGAAATGGGCTTCATTACCAATGCCGAGGAAGAGAAGTTCCTCGTATCAGAGCAGGGACAGGATTATCTTGCCTCTGCAATTTTCAGGGCATTCCGTGACTATAAGCAGACCATTGACAGCAGGACAGGAGTGAGAAACGGTAAAGTTGTTACTCAGGCAGCGGCTCCGGTGGCGGGCAATGAAGACTCCACGGCCGGAAAAGGGACGCAGGTGCCATCAGGTCAGCAGGAGGCCAGACCTGCGGTATCAGCGGCAGGGAATGAAGATAAAGCTGTGGATCAGCCGGTCAGGAGTGACATTGTACCTTCGGAAACGGCTGTGAAGAATGACAGTGGTGCGGCAGCGGCAAAGCCTGTTCTGATCTCTCCTGCCCCGGCAGACGATATTTATTTTATGGTGCAGGTATCTGCGATGCCGAAAAACAGGGAGCTGACACAGAGCCAGTTAGAAGGGATTGACCCGATAAGCAGGATTGAAGACGGCGAAAGAATTAAATATGCATCTGGAAAATTCGTTTTATATGATGACGCGTTGAAGCACAGGCGCACGCTTACGGGAAGATACCCCGACGCATTCGTCATTGCTGTCAGAAACGGAAAGATTATGCCTCTGAGGGAGGCGATAGAACGACAAAAGAGATAAAAGCAACCCTATGAAGATATCCCGCGAGGTAAAGGTCGGCGCCGTAGCACTGATCACCATTATTGCATTCATCCTTATGTTCGAGTTTCTCAAGGGCACTGCCCTGTTCACAAGTACAGACACTTATCATATTGTGTATGATAACATTGCCGGGCTTACAGAGTCAAATCCGGTCGAGATCAACGGTTACCAGGCCGGTGTCGTCCAGGATGTGAAGCTGGTCAATGACGGGTCAGGACGAATCCTGGTATCACTCTCTGTTGACAAGCACTTCAACATACCCAGGGACACAGAGGCTGAGATTACCACAGCCACCCTCATTGCCGGCATGAAGATAGTCCTGCGCATGGGAGAGAGCAGCGAAATGTGCCATAACCATGATACAATATCAGGGTATGTGGCCACATCAATACTAGACAGGCTGAGTGAGACCATCAGCCCGCTGGAAGGCAACATCACCAGTATAATTACCAGGCTTGACTCGGTGGTGTCTGCCCTCAACAGCGTCTTTACTCCCGAAATGACCGGTGATATCCGTTCCACTATGGCAAACATGAGTGATGTTACCGCCGGGCTGAAGCAGATTTCTGACAGCAGGAAGGATGAGCTTATGGCCGCCATCAGTGAGATCCAGGCCTTCACCGCGATGCTTTCATCCAACAGTTCAACAATTGATTCCACCCTTAAGAATATAAGCGGGATCTCCGAAGCTGTTGCCAGGGCTGACCTGGAGACCTCTCTGGCCTCCCTCCGCTCATCACTGAACGGACTTGACACCATCGTGACCGGAATCAGCCGGGGAGAAGGCTCGGCAGGAAAGCTTGTCACAAGTGACAGTCTCTACACAAACCTGAGCAATTCACTCAGGAGTCTTGACCTCTTACTTCGTGACATGAAGGAAAATCCGAAGAAATATGTCCATTTCTCCATTTTTGGCAGAAAATCGGAATGATTTGTTAAAATAATACTAAACAATACAATATCACCGTGTTGCAAGCCAAATGAGGGGAATTTGCCTTAACAGGGCATTTCAGGATATAGATATCTTCAATCTGTAAAAGGCTGTGTAACATCTCATTCATGTTAATGTACTGATTATTTGGAAATTAGACATTTTGACCAATGTTTGCCAATTTAAGGGACTGAGGTTCATCACAGTATAGAATAAATGGCAAAGTCAATAGTAAAAAATTTTTTTTTTTACCTTTTTTTTTACAAATATTGTCCCGGGTTTCAGCACCAGAAAAGAAAGCTACTCCTTTTTAATTTCTATCTGAATGAACAAGTCACACGATGAGGTTTGGAATAATTGTCTTGAGATAATCCGTGACATTATTCCTTCGGCCAGCTTTAAGACCTGGTTCGAGCCTATTGTTCCGCTCAGGCTCGAGAAAAACATACTGACAATACAGGTGCCAAGCCCTTTCTTTTACGAATATCTCGAAGAGCAGTACATAGACATCCTCCGCAAGACCCTGAGGCGTGAGATTGGCAATGATGCGAAGCTCGAGTACAACATAATCATGGAGAATTCCGGCTACGCCAACGGCAAGCCTTACACGGTAAGGTATCCGTCAAGGAACAAGGCTGATCTCCAGAACAAACCGATGCAGGTTCCCTTTGAGGTCACCCAGCCTGCAATAAGGAATCCGTTCATTATACCGGGGATCAAGAAGCTTCATTTTGATCCGAGGCTCAATCCCGACTATTCATTCAACAATTTTGTCGAGGGTGAATGCAACCGTCTTGCCCGTTCAGCAGGCATAGCCGTAGGGAACAATCCGGGAGGCACCGCCTTCAATCCGCTTATGATCTATGGTGATTCCGGCCTTGGCAAGACTCACCTGGTACAGGCCATCGGCATCCTGGTTAAGGAGAAGTATCCTGACAAGACCGTTCTGTATGTAAATGCCAACAAGTTCCAGACCCAGTTTGTGGAGTCAATAAGGAACAACAACAAGAACGACTTTCTCCATTTTTACCAGATGATTGACGTTCTGATTATTGATGACGTCCACGAGTTTGCCGGCAAGGAGAAGACGCAGGACACATTCTTCCACATATTCAACCACCTCCACCAGTCGGGCAAGCAGCTGATACTGACCTGTGACAAACCGCCTGTTGAGCTTCAGGGGATGGAGCAGCGTCTTCTCTCGCGTTTCAAATGGGGGCTGCTGGCCGATCTCCAGAAGCCTGATTTTGAGACAAGGCTGGCGATACTGAGGAAGAAGGCGTACAATGACGGCATTGAGCTGCCGGACGAGATTTTCGAGTTTCTCGCAGAAAACATCTCATCAAACATACGTGAGCTAGAGTCAGGGCTTATCTCACTCTATGCCCAGTCGACCCTCAACCGCAAGGAGGTGACACTCGAGCTTGCGCGCCAGATGGTTGACAGGCTGGTGAACACCCAGCGCAGGGAGATCACAATTGATTACATCCAGAAGGTTGTCTGTGAGTATTACAAGATTCCGGTTGACCTGATGCAGGGCAAGACCCGCAAGAGGGAGATTGTCCAGGCCAGGCAGGTATCGATGTATTTTTCAAAGAACCTGACCAAAGCATCGCTTGCCAGCATTGGTTCATCCATCGG
The DNA here is from genome assembly GCA_018262715.1 of Bacteroidota bacterium. Lineage (GTDB taxonomy): Bacteria > Bacteroidota > Bacteroidia > Bacteroidales > VadinHA17 > SR-FBR-E99. The sequence goes on along the minus strand of JADFDS010000039.1, from coordinate 96,827 downwards.
AGGGAAGGATCACGCCACAGTGCTTCATGCCTGCAAGACCGTGAACAACCTCATTGACACCGACCGCCATTTCCGTAACCAGATAATGGAAATAGAGAAAAAATTTAAAGTATGAAATCAGACAGTGACAGACTGAAGGAAGATTTTTTCAGGTTATACGGGGACAGGGACAAAGAGCCTGTCCTTTTTTATTCACCCGGCAGGGTTAACCTCATTGGCGAGCATACTGACTATAACGGCGGATATGTATTTCCGTGTGCTCTTGATTTCGGGACCACCCTCCTTGTGCGGCCCGGCAGCGGACAGGAGATCAGGATGAACAGTCTCAACTTCCCGGGAGAGGTGGTGATTCCCCTGGCTCTCAATTATATGCCTATTCCGAAGAGCTGGACCAACTACCCCGTCGGGGTCATCAACGAATTCGCCCGCAAGGGCATCGGGGCTCCGGCAATGGAGATGCTTTTCACGGGAGACATACCAAACGGTGCAGGACTCTCTTCTTCAGCATCGATTGAGATGGTGACGGCTGTGGCCATGAATGAGCTCACCGGCGCCGGGCTGGAGATGATGGAGATGGTGAAGATGGGCCAGAAGGCCGAAAACGGCTTCGTGGGGATGAACTGCGGCATCATGGACCAGTTTGCGGTGGGTTTCGGCAGGGCCAACCACGCCATCAATCTAAACTGCGACACTCTGGAGTACCGGTATGCACCTGTCAACCTGGGTGACAGGAAGCTGGTCATCACGAATACCAACAAACGAAGGGGGCTGACTGATTCCAAGTACAACGAACGGCGGGCCGAATGCGAAAAGGCTGTGGCGCTTATCTCATTGCACAGGCCGGTTCGTAACCTGAGTGAGCTGACCGTCAGTGACCTGTGGATGCCTGACAGTTACATTCCTGACCCCGTCGTCAGAAAGAGGGCAAAACACGTCATCACTGAAAACGGGCGAACACTCGATGCAATAAAGGCTCTGGAGAACAATGACATTGAGCTTCTCGGGATACTGATGAATGAGTCTCATGACTCACTCTGCCGCGATTACGAGGTTACCGGCGCCGAGCTTGACACCCTCGTTTACGAAGGAAGGAAGCTTCCGGGCGTGGTGGGTACCAGGATGACCGGTGCGGGATTCGGCGGATGCACGGTATCAATAGTGGAGGCGGACCACGTTGACGAATTCATCAGCAGGCTGGGTGAGATATACACTGCAAAGACAGGCCTCACCGCAGACTTTTACCTGCCGGGGATCGGTGACGGAGCCAGGAGAATCTAAGAATTGCGATTAGCGAATTGGGAGTTGAGAGTTGAGAGTTGAGACTGCCGATTGAATTTGAAATTCGCAAATCGCAAATCTCAAATCACAAATCACAGATCCTTGATGCATCTGAATCCGACGGTGGCGCTGCGGTCATAACCGGGTGAAACGAGGAGCTGCATCTGGGTTGTTGTCAGCGGCTGCGGTCCGCCCTTTATATACCACCAGCTTGATTCCGGCCTGAACCAGCTTCCTCCCCTGATGATATTGAAGTAATACGCTCCGTTGCACCATACATCGTCTGTCATCTGCCAAACGTTACCGACCAGGTCAGCCACTCCGTAAGGACTCTCCCCTTTCGGGAAGGCATCGACCGGGGTCGGCCTGCCAAAGCCGTTATTGCATTTGGTGGCATGAAACTCGCTTCCCCATGGCCACTCCCGGCCGTCGGTGCCCTGTGCCGCCAGTTGCCACTCTGCTTCTGCCGGCAGACGCTTACCGGCCCACCGGGCATATGCCCTGGCATCCTCGAGACTTACCCAGACAACAGGATAGCGCTCCTGTCCGCTGACAGGGAGTCCCCTCTCCCAGTGCCTCAGGTAATTGGCAGTGTCGGAAGGAATGTACCTCGATGATCTGATGAATTGCAGGTATTCCTCGTTAGTTACCGGGAACCTGTCAATCAGGAAACTGTCAACAGCGGAGGTGATCTCCTTCCCGGTGCGGGGATAGGGAACAAACTCATCGACAGCCTTCAGATTATATCGTATTGTGGCCGCGGGGACAAGCACCATCCCGGCCGGGATCTCAGGTGCAGGAAGGGTGCGAAAAGTATTAGAGACAAGCCATGGCCTGCCCTGTTCCGGCCTTATCACTCTCTCATCAAGCAATATTCCTTCGCTATCTGTCAGCTCGATCACTATCTTGTCGCCGGCAATTCCCAGGAGGGCATCGGCATCCACCAGCGTATCAGCAGGGGCGGTTATCCTCAGGGGCTCATTTGTATAACCCGGATCTCCCCTGCTTACCAGCAGCATTCCGCCCGCGGAAGAGGCTATCCGGATTCTGCTGCCATGAAACTCAGCAGTGATCAGTCGTGGCAGCAATGCCACACAGTCAATTGAGCTCTCGCGCCTTGTTCCGCTGAATGCCTGGCTCCACCCGGGAAGATCGACCGGGGCAGTGAGAGTGTTGTTGATTAACGAGGGGGTCAGCTCCTCATGACGGAAGAGTGATACCAGGTGTTTGCCGGTGGTATCGCCGGGGCTGAACAGAGGGCCCTTGTATCCGCGATGATCCATGTTCAGGACGGTAAACACCTTTTTCTCACCGGCATTCCAGCTGTTGACATAAACCCTGTCGGCTCCGCTTCCTATCAGTGGTGTCCAGTTGCCGCCGGCAAAGGCATCACTGTTTCTCCTGAGCAAATATGTTGTCTGAGCAAGGTAATCAAGGTCTTTCCGGAACTCATCGCCCCTGCCGCCCGGCCTGAACATGTTAAGTTCAGTGCCGTAGCCGTTGAAGAAGGCAACCGATATCTCACGGTGAAGCACATCCTCGCCAACATCTGCCACCCGGAAGATGGCAAAATCGGGTCTGATCACCTTGTTAAGATTAAGTTCAGGACTGAGATACAGGGCATTATGAACCCTTGCAGCCACGATGCCGGGCATATCCCTGACGACAGGCATTCCCTCGGAGTACATCACCACACCGCTGCGAACGGTATCGGCAGCCTGTTGCAGTTCAGATGAAGAGCGGCCCTCGGTATCAAGCACCACGCCGTCTGCCTCTGTTTCTGCAATTATCTGTGTCATTCCGTGGAGGTGATCCTCCTCGCGGGTGCTTTTATCCCACGGATTGTATGCAATGAAAAAGCGGCATCCCTGTGACCGTGCCTCCCTGCTGAGGCGCCTGAGAGCGTCGGTTCCTCCCGGCAGGTCACGATAGAGGTCCCACTGGTTCCTGTCGTCAAGGCCGAGGCGCGGCCATGTCGGCCAGATGCCGTATACATCGAGGTGACCGAACAGCCTGTTGTATTCAGCCAGGTAGCCTTCAAACGCCTCGTTGCCGGTGAAGCGGTCACGCAGTTCCCTGTCCCATGCCATCTGGAGAATCATCAGGTAGCTGGTTCGTATCCATTTCAGGTCTTCCCTGTCATACAGGGTTTCGTCAAAATTTTCCAGATCATGCAGCCACCGTCCGGCGAACATCAGCCTTAGACCCTCCTGCCATTCACCCTTATACAGATCTGCATGGATGTGGTAGGTCACGGATGCTCCCGGAGGAAGTATGGTTTCATAGCGCCTGATAATGCCGTTGTCGGTTCTGATCCGCCTGGCAATGGAAGCCAACGAGAGTCCCGGTGCTGCATCGAAGGTGCTGAATCCCATCTCCCATGCGTTGTCAGGGAGGATTACCCTGACGGGACTCTTCCCGGGCAGAAACAGGTTTGCCCTTGCCAGGTCACGAGGTCCGGCCCCAGTGATAAATGCCTTGTTTTCCTTTTCGCCGAATGGCACCACGTTGGTCACGGTGATGGTGTCATTCCAGTTATTGCGCAGCACAAGCTCGGCCATGAATCCCGGATGAAATCCGCCCCGGGGAGTATAACCGGCCTCGGCACCTCCCGGATAAATCATCAGGAAACGGCTTGCGACGAGCCCGGCAGGCACATCGTCCGATTCGAAATATGTATCGTCAAGCCTGAAGCTGAAGAGCGGACGGGGAGTGTCAAGATTTACCCCGGAACTGTCGTCAAGGATGAGCGATACCGCGCTGGCGCCATTGTCACGGATGATTCCAAGATTGATGAGTGACTGCCCGTTGAGCGAAAGGCAGACAATGAAAAAAAAGAGGGAAAACCGAAACCTAAAGCTGCACATAGGAGTTTAAACTGATATAATTTGCTTCCCGATGTTACGGGAATGCAATTTATGATATTGTATCTGAAAATAAAAGCGAAGATACAGTGAATGAATAATTTTAGAGATAATATTTACCCATAAAGTCACGTTACAGATTTATACCTGCTTTTAGAAATTAGTTCAGCGCAATCTGATGAAAAAGGTAAACTGCAAAGCCATCACTCTCATAATTCTGATACTGTCAGCGATTCTGCTGATGCCTGGCTGTGCAACCTCAAAGAAGAACTCATACAAGTCTGCAAGGAAGAGTTCATACATTGACACCTCACAGCTTGGGCGAAACAAGTATTTCTTCTCAAAGAAGTACCAGAAAAAGCTTTACAGGTTCAAGAAGAAATAGGCTTATCCAATCAGGAATCCCGCCTCCGGTCTGCCCCGGCAGTGATGCAGGGAACAGCAGCAAGCAGAGTCTTAATCCTCACAATTCACCTCAAGGCCGTCCCAGGCCAGTGTCACGTTGACCGGAAGTTCCCTGCTCACCTCAGCATGCCTGCCCATCTGATGACCTATATGCGTAATGTATGCCTTCCGGGGTGATACTTCCCGCACCAGGTCGAGGGCTTCGCCCAGGCTGAAGTGAGAGATATGCTTCTCTTTTCTGAGGGCATTGATAACCAGATACTTGACGCCTATAAGTAGTTCTTTTGTCTCTTCAGGGATATAGTTGGCGTCAGTAATGTATGCCATGTTACCTATCCTGAAACCAAATATTGGCAGGCGGTAGTGAAATATCCGCAGCGGAGTAAAGGTGTCTCCCCTGATTGTCAGGTTGTAGTTGTCGATATTGTGGAGTTCCATTTTAGGGACGCCCGGGTAATGGTTTTCCGAAAAGACATAGGCGTATTCTTTTCTGACTGCCGTCTGCACTCTCTCCTCAGCATAGATGTCAATGGCTGCCTGGCTTTTATAGTTGAAAGCCCGGAGGTCATCCATCCCGGCGATATGATCCTTATGTTCGTGTGTAAGAAGGATTGCGTCAAGTTTTTTCACCCGGGCGTTAAGCATCTGCTGTCTGAAGTCAGGACCGGCGTCAATGACGAATGTATTCAGGGCAGTCTCCACCAGCAGGGAGGCTCTAAGTCTCTTGTCCTTCGGGTCTGGCGAAGTGCAGACGCTACATTCGCAAGCTATTACCGGAACGCCCTGGGAAGTACCGGTACCAAGAAAGGTGATTTTCACTATCTCATTTTTCTCACTGCAAACATAACCCGAAATTGAGAGAACTACAATATCAGGCATCACTTTGGAACAGGAGCCTTCAGCTGCGGGTCCGGCCTGCCTGGATTGATTCAGTCATGATTTCAGGGGTTTGTGAAAAGAGGGTGATTTTATGTAAGTTTACGGTACAATCAGTCATTAAGATGAGCGGAACAGTCTATATGATACCGGTTACCCTGGGTGATGCCGATCCGAATCTCTCCATTCCCATCGGCACGCGTGATATTACGCTGTCACTCAGGTTGTTTGCCGTGGAGGAAGCACGGACGGCAAGGAGATGGCTGAAGAGCCTTGACAGGACTTTTCCCATTGACAGCACTCTTTTCTTCCCGGTCGGCAAACACTCTGACGTGGCAGGCCTGGAAGATTTTTTCGTCAGGGTATCCGGCGGCTCTGATGCGGGGGTGATGAGTGAGGCGGGAATGCCGGGCCTGGCTGACCCGGGGAACATAATTGCTTCTGAGGCCCACCGCCGTGGCATCAGGGTTGTGCCACTCACCGGTCCTTCATCGGTGATGCTTGCGCTGGTGGCATCAGGGCTGAATGGCCAGTCGTTCTCGTTTCATGGTTACCTGCCTGTTGATCCGCAGGGCCGCCGCAAGGCTGTCAGAGAACTGGAGAGGCTCTCTGCCGGCGGCAGTACCCAGATCTTCATGGAGACACCATTCAGGAACAGAAAAATGATGGAGGATATCCTTGCAGTCTGTCAGCCCTCAACCAGGCTGTGCATTGCGGCTGACATCTCCCTCCCGACAGAGTTCATAAGGACCATGAGCGTTGCAGAGTGGCGCCGGCAGGTACCAGCCCTGGAAAAGAGGCCGGCAGTTTTCCTGATACAGGCATAGAGAGAAGATCAATCTGCACACAAACCTGTGCCGGTAACACCGGAGTTGCCGTTGCTTATCGATTCTCAACTCGTAATTTGCAACTCCCGGATCGCAATTTTCATCTCGCAATTCGCAATTCGCAACTCGCAACTCCTGTTGTATTGCACAACACCTCCGGCCCTCCTGAAACAATTCAATTATTTGTCTAAATTGTGTCGGTAAAAAAAAATAATGATGATCAGGCGAACCATTTTATCAGCTGTGATGATAATGATTGCAGCGCTTGTGGCCGGACAGAAGACTGACATGTCAGTGTTTAACGGCATCAAACCCAGGAACATCGGTCCGGGCGGCATGAGCGGCAGGGTTACTGCCTTTGCCGTTGACCCGCGGAATGAGAATGTGTTTTACGTGGGCACGGCTTCCGGAGGGCTCTGGAAAACAGTAAATGCGGGCACCACCTTCACCCCTATTTTTGATAACGAGGAAGTGGCCTCCATAGGTGCGCTGGCAATTGATCCGCAGCGCCCTGACATTATCTGGGCAGGCACCGGTGAGGGCAATCCGCGCAACAGCGTCACCGGCGGTTACGGAATATACAGGAGCCTGGACGGCGGCCGTACCTGGAAGTGCATGGGTCTTGAACTGACCCGGTACATTCACCGTATCATCATTGACCCTGTGAATCCTGATGTAATCTATGCCGGTGCCATCGGCAATCCGTGGGCGCCCCACACCGAGAGAGGCTTTTACCGTTCCACTGACGGAGGGGGCACCTGGAACAGGCTGCTCTTCACCAATGAGACCTCCGGAGTGGCTGACATGGTCATGGATCCTTCCAACCCCGGAAAGATCTTTGTGGCCATGTGGGATCACCAGCGCTGGCCATGGTTCTTCCGTTCGTCGTCAGCGGGATCAGGCCTGTGGCTTACCCGCAACGGAGGTAATACCTTCGAGAGGGTCAGTGGCGGACTTCCGGAGGAGACCGGGCGCATCGGGCTGGCCATAGCAAGATCAAATCCTGATTATGTTTATGCCTATGTTGAGTCAAAGCCGTCAGCCATATACCGTTCCACCGACGGCGGGGTGAACTGGGAAAGGCGAGGTGAGAGGAACATCGGGGGCAGGCCGTTTTACTATGCCGAGATATATGTTGACCCGGAGAATGAGAACAGGGTCTATACCCTCTTCTCAGGCGTCAATGTGAGCGAAGACGGGGCTCTGACATTTGACCGGCGTACAGCCGAATCAGTCCATCTTGATCACCATGCCTGGTACATTGATCCCCTGAATCCTGACCGCATGCTTGACGGTAATGACGGAGGGATGGGCATCACCTATGACAGGGGTGTCACCTGGCGCCATATTGAGAACCTCCCGGTGGGGCAGTTCTATCACATCAATGTTGATAATGAGATACCCTACAATATTTACGGCGGCCTTCAGGACAACGGTTCATGGAGAGGCCCGGCGTATGCCTGGTATGGCGGCCCGCTCATCAATGAGATGTATGATTTCCTGATCGGGGGCGACGGTTTTGACGCCATGCCGGTGCCCGGTGACAGCCGGTACTGTTATGCCCAGTCGCAGGGCGGATCTGTGCGAAGGATTGATGTAACCACCGGATGGAGCAAGAGTATCAGGCCTGCGACCGAAGCAGGCGAAAGGCTTCGCTTCAACTGGAACTCAGCCCTGGCACAGGATCCATTCGATAATAACACAATCTATTTCGGAAGCCAGTTTGTGCACAGGAGCAGCGACCGGGGCGACACCTGGACGAAGATATCTTCAGACCTTACCACCAATGACCCGGAAAAGCTGAAACAGGATCAGAGCGGCGGAATTACCATTGACGCCACCGGGGCTGAAAACCACTGCACCATTCTGACAATCTCTCCCAGCAGCCTTAAGCAGGGACTTATCTGGGCAGGCACCGATGACGGCATGATCCAGGTGACTGAAGACGGTGGCCGGAACTGGAAGAACACCTCTCAGAACATCAGGGGGATGCCGCGCAACGGCTGGGTGGCACAGGTGACTGCCTCGTTGCATGATCCCGGCGAAGCCTTTGCGGTGGTGAATGACTACCGCCAGGGAGACAATGCAGCATACCTGTTCCGGACTCGGGACTATGGAAGGAACTGGCAGCGGATCATCGACGATACCGATGTATGGGGTTATGTGCTCTGCTTCGTGCAGGATCCCGCAGAACCAAAACTGATGTTTGCCGGGACCGAGTACGGGCTTTATGTCTCCTTTGACCAGGGTGACACATGGAACAGGTGGACAAGCGGATACCCTACGGTTTCAACCTATGATATGGTAATCCATCCGCGGGAACATGACCTGGTGATCGGGACTTTCGGCCGTGCCGTGTGGATCCTGGATGATATCAGGCCCCTGCGGGCGGTGGCTTCATCAGGCAGGAAACTGCTCTCAGGCCCGTTGACTGTCTTTGATGCGCCTGATGCATATATGGCATCGACAAAAAACCTCCCCGGCTACTATTTTTACGGTGATGCAATGTACCGTGGCGAGAACAGGGAACAGGGAGCAATGATCACATTCTATACCGGTTCAGATACCGGCAGGGTTTCTGTCAGGCTGGCGGATGAGGCCGGAAACGTGGTAAGGACCATGCAGGTCAATGCAAAAAAAGGATTCAACAGGTTCATATGGCATTTTGACCGTGATCCGCTCCCGCAGCTTGAATACCCCTCAGGCCAGGCTCAGCAGCAGGATTCCAGGGCAAGATTCTTCAGGGGTTCTGGCGGGACTGTCATCCCCGGCATCTATACTGTCAGCCTTTCATCCGGCGACGCCAGTTCTGAGGCAAAGGTGAGGGTGAACCATGACCCGAGAATGGATGCCCCTGACACTGATGCACTGAAAAGGAATTATGAGAGGGCCAGGGTTATCGGTTCACGGATCGAATCACTCAATGCACGGCTCAGACCGCTGGCACAGGTGCGCGAGGGCCTGGCGAAGAGCGAGAGTCTGGTTAAAGAAAACCCCGGCTTCGCAACTGCTGTTGCCGAAGAGTACAAAGCTGTCAAAGAGGAACTTGCAAGGATGGATGAGGCGTTTGGCCGCAGGCAGGAAGGGCTTTCAGGAAGGATAGGAGGTTACAGGGCGCTGCTCAGTGCGTCAGGTTCTCTGACTGCTCAGGAGGAGAAGGCTGTTGCCGATGCTGAAGCTGCAATTGATGAAGGGCTTAAGCTTGCGGATGCCTTCACTGCCGGCAGCTGGGCAAGGTACGTGGAGAAGCTCAGGCAGGTAACCCTTTCCGGTGATGCGGTGGTGCTGAAATGAAAATGCGCCTCAGTGCGGCGCATTCATTATTACTTCTTGGTTTTCCTGGTCAGTTCAACCACCTCCATCTCAAAGAGCAAGGGTGAATAGCCCGGAATTATCGTGTAATAGTTGCCGTAATAGTCATAAGTTCCGAAGCCCATTGACCCATATGCCATTTTTGACGGCATGATTACTTTGGCTTTCGACCCCATCTTCATCTTGAGCAGGGTCATTGACCATCCCTCAATGATGAATGGCGAGCCCACCCTGAACCTGAATGGCGTGTCTGCCTCGAGGTTGTCGTCGAATTTCTTTCCGCTGAGGAAGTTGCCTGTGTACCTGATCCCCACCGAGTCACCCCTCTGAATCAGTTCGCCGGTACCGGCCACATTTTCGATATAATAAATGCCGTTTGCGTCAGGGCTTACGGTTATATTATTGGTAGCAACGTAGTCCTGTATAAGGCTTCTCTCTTCCTCTTCGTATTTTTTTGCAGGATTGCAGGCGACGATTATAACGGCCAGTATGGCCAGTGCTGCAGCGTTGAATTTTTTCCCCATGGTACTGTTAGTTTCCACAATTCCCCTCAAATTTCGTTCCAAACTATTTAATATCCCTTATTCTTATCCTGTAGATCAGTATTGCCCTTCCGGGAATCTTTGCGCCGTCGCCGGTAAGTCCGAATGCCAGGTATGGTGGCACAATGAACAGGTAATCACTCCCTTCCTGCATCATCTGGAGTCCTTCCGTGACTCCGCTGCCGGCATCGGTATACCCCACCCGTATTGTCTGTGTGCCGCTGTAGCAGGGATTGCCGTTCAGCAGAGTGCATTCGTAATCGAAGTTTACATTATCTCCCGTTTTGACTGCCGGGCCGGTACCATGGCCCAGGATGCTGTACCATAAACCGGTGCTTGTTTCGGAAAAGCTGCGGTCGCTTTTGCTTATGTAATCGTTTATGGTGTTTCGGTCCTGGGTGATGAGCGACCTGTTGAGTTCTATGAGTTCGGCTTCGGTGCGCGGTGAGGCCTTGCTCCTGCTGTCAGGTTTGTTCTGGCAGCCTGCGGCGATGACTGCAATCACCGCTATGTATGCTGCCAGTCTCATTTCGCCATCTCCCTTGCAGCTTCCTCGAGTTCCTTACGGAACGAAGGAAGAGTGTTTTCGAAATGATTCACCACCTCATGGATGGTTCCCTTCATCTCCCCTCCTGCGGCATTCCGGTGTCCTCCGCCGTTAAAGCATTTGCGAGACAGTTCGTTCGCGTTGAAGCTGCCCTTCGAGCGAAGCGACATCTTCACGAAACCGGTACGCTCCACGAAGAGAACGGAAAGAACAATTCCGTTCATTGTCAGGAGAACATTTGCAAATCCTTCGGTGTCACCCTTGACGTGGCGGAATCTGTCAAGATCTTCCTTGGTAAGCCAGATATATGCAGTATGCAGATCCGGGTGGACCACCATCCGGCTGTGCAGCGCGAATCCCTTGAGCCTTATCCTGTCAGGCGAGAAGTTGCTGAATATATGATTATAGATCTTTTCTTTATCAACACCCATATCAAGCAGGTGACCAACAGTGCGCATGGTGTCACCGGTATAGTATCCGTGCTCGAAATTGCCCGTGTCAGTGATGATGCCGACATAAACCGCAGTAATGAAGTCACTGTCATTGAACTCACTGCCTTCCATTCCGTTCACCAGGAAGTAAACCAGTTCGGAGGTGGAGCTCCTGCTCACATCGGAGACGGTAAGGTCAGCGATGTCAGTGGGGTCAGGGTGATGGTCTATCATGACCTTCTTTGCGCCTGAGCTGATAACCAGTTGTTCTGCCTTTCCCATCCTGGAGGTGGTATTGAAATCAACCATGATGATAAGATCGGCATTGTTTATCAGTTTAGTACCCTCGGCAGGGTTATGATGGAAATCGACGACTTTGTCAACGTCATTCATCCAAAGGAGAAACTTCTGCAGGGCGTTGGGCGAGATCATTGCGGCGTCCTTGCCCTGTGATATGATCCACCTTCTCAGAGCCAGCATGGCCCCGATGGCATCGCCGTCGGGATTGATGTGGCAGATGAGCAGAATATGACCGGCGTCATCGATCAGCTTCTTTAATTCTTTTGTATATTTACCAAACTCTGGCACTGCGTTAGCCTTTTAAGGCGACAAAGGTAAGAAAAATAACATGTTTTAAAAATCAGGTCAAATATCCCCATTCTCATAGAGTTATGAGCAACGAGATCACATTTTCAATCATCAAGCCCGATGCGCTTGGAAGCGGCAACGCGGGAAGCATCATTTCACGTATTAACGAGGCAGGATTCCGGATTGTTGCGCTTAAGATGCTGCACATGACCAGGGAACAGGCAGAAAGATTCTACGAGGTTCACCGCGAGAGGCCCTTTTACCCCGGGCTGGTTGAGTTCATGTCATCAGGTCCGGCCCTGGTGATGGTGCTCAGGCATGCGGATGCCGTTGAAGAGTTCCGCAGGCTGATCGGGGCCACTGACCCCGCCAGGGCACTCCCGGGAACCATCCGCGCAGATTTCGGCACAGATGTCAGGATGAACGCGGTTCATGGCTCTGACTCCCCGGAGAATGCACTCAGGGAAGCCTCCTTCTTCTTTTCTGCCATCGAGATATTCTGAGAAAACAATATTCCTGTTTGCTTGTTCAGGTAAAAAATTGAAATGACTGCTACTGTATCCCCTGACTTTTCGGACAAAAAGACCCTCGAAAAGTATTCATCAGCCTATACCCTCTCCGATATGGAGATTTTTATTTTCCCCGAATTGTTTTACCCCCTGGTTCTGGCAAATATAATGTCACCTGAAATATGGCGGTGGCGTGATGACCCGTGGTTCAGGGACATGCACCGGAAGAACTTCATCAGCAGGGCCAACAGGATCAAACAGTACATCATTGACAATTACATATTCAATCTTGATCTCGAGACCTGGGGCCTGACAGACAAGGAGAGAGAGCTGGACCGGTTCAGTGATTTCTTTGACACGGAACTGCTGAAGCAGTCGAATGCACTTTTCGGTTACGAAGGAGACAAATATTATTTCAGTATTGACATCCGTCGCCATTTCGGGCTCGATAAGTATGAATCATCTGCCATACCCTACTGGAAGACTGAAACAGTGGAGGCAATGACAGCATTCAGGCACCGGGAACATTACACTACAGGCGCCGGCGAGTGCGTCAGCCTGGCGGCACTCTATGCCGCAGCCATGTTCATTGTTGGCGAGGTTCCCCTGGAAAAGATCTTCATGATGGCCACTCCGCTTCACTCGCAGAATTTCATTGATGAGAAGGAAGGGCTGCTGACAAACAACAGGAGGATCATGACCAAAAACATGTGGTTCAACGGCACCTCACTGTCAGGAAAAGCCAGAAGAGCCCTCGAAAATGAGAAGGTGACTATTGTTTCGCACATCACCGGCCACATCCATACTGTTTATGAAAGGGCAACCATCGACAGGGATGCATATAACACCTTCACCAAAAAGCTGAGGAGCTTCGTGAAGTCGCCCCTTACCCCTGCCATCTTCATCAACTTCCTCAGGTTCAAATCGGAGTACAAATGTCTCTTCCAGTATCATTACCTCCGGACGGGTACCAGCCATTACATCACCCTCGATAAGCTTTTTGAATATGAGCATTCGCTGAAAGCCAGCATGAACGAGGAGACCCGTGACAAGCTGCTTGCCGAGGTAGACAGTGAGGAATTCCAGTATGACCCTGTTCCAGGCAAGATCATGCTGAATGAAGTTGAGGCATTCATTAAACAGCGCAGGGACTCTGACCTGCAGGTCATTGAAGCTGAGTTCACAGACAGCTTCCGCACCGAGCACACTGATTGCGTAAGGAGAATGTTTGCTGACATCAGGGAGTTCATAATAACCGATCCGAGGCTCCCCTCGGCTGACAGGGAATTTGTGCCGGAGATCCATCCGCAGATATCAGTAAATGACAGTCGTGACGAGATAATCAGCAAGATCAGGGGTCTTGCCGGAGTATCCGAGATGGCGTTGCTGACGCTTTATGCTTACCGGGATATGGAGATGGCTGACTGGAGGCCGTTTGTAAAGGCTGCCATCGAGAGGAACCCTGTATGTCATTCAGATCTGGGAGGGCGTAACGCCGACGAGATATATGCACTCATTAATAAACTGACCAATCAATCAATTTATGACTCGGGCAGGCTGGCCCAACCTGACGAGGTCTGGAATTTCGGGAGGGGTGACGGCGCTGAAAAAGCTTTCCTGATGGCTGATGCCCTGGTCTTCAATGACCCCGGCGCCGTGGTGAAAATCTTACTGGAAGATGACCAGGCAGTGGTTGAATACAATTACAGGTATTTCCGGTTTGCAACAGTCAAGGGACTCAGGAAAAAGATAACAATAAGCAGGAAGGAATACACAGTATGGTGAGCAGGATAACCCTGATGATCACGCACGGAAGAAACAGGGCCTGTCAGACGGACTCATGCTGCCCGGCTCTTTCAATGTAACATTATTTCCCTGACCACTTCCTCCCCTGCCCTGCTGTTTATCTGGCTCCTTAGCGCATCGCGCAGCATCATCAGTTCATTCCTTACGACCGATGATGTCAGGTAGATGTGAAGCACGCCATCCTTCAGGTATGTCCTTTTGGTCCGGGCCGTAATGACTTTCCCGGCGATGTTTTCCCATATATTCAGCACAGCGGCTTCCTTCAGCCCTTTTTCAAGCCGGTACTCCTTTATCAGGTCTCCGAGAGCCTCTCCCAGGGTGATGGTCTTGTTCCTGCGCATGTCTTTATTTCACTCCGTTGGTGATTTCCTCCTCGATACCCTTTTTCCCGATACGGTAAAGCCGGAAGTCAACCCCGGTATTGTCAAGGATGCGGTGAATACGATCCTGCTGGGTGTCAGTAATAAAAACCTGCCCGAATTCACCTGACCCGGCAAGCCTGATGATCTCCTCAACCCTGGTCTGGTCGAACTTGTCGAATATATCGTCAAGCAGCAGAGCAGGCGCGAATCCTATCATCCTGGTTATAAGGCCGAATTTCGCCAGCTTCAGGGCCACGATGAATGACTTCTGCTGACCCTGACTGGCGTTTGTCCTGGCGGAATGGCCATCAATCTCAAAGACCAGGTCATCACGGTGAATTCCCATGGTAGTAAACTGCATTGCATAGTCTCTCACCCGTGAGTCGGCAAGCTGTTGCCGGAAATCACCGCTGCCGAGGTGTGAGCGGTACCGGATTGACACTTTTTCAGCGCCGCCGGAGATTTTTTCGTAGTAAGAGCGAAAGAGAGGCAGCAGGTTTTCTGTGAGGTTGCGTCGTGCACTGTGGATCAGTTCGGCCTCAGGGGCCATCTGTTCGTCATAGATCTCAAGCAGGCCTGAATTGTCCGGGCCGCTGCCCCTGAGTATCCTGTTGCGCTGCATCAGGGCCTTGTTGTAGCGCATGTGTGCCTCGAGGTAGGACGGGTCATACTGGCTTATGATCAGGTTGAGGAAGCGGCGGCGCTCCTCGCTGCCACCGGTGATGAGGGTGCTGTCAGCCGGCGAGAGCATCACCACAGGGTATTTTCCCACATGATCAGACATCCTCTGGTACTCCCTGCCATTGAGTTTAAACACCTTCTGCTTCGTTTTCTGGAACGCACAGAAGAGCTCATCACTGTTTTCGTCGGTGACGAACGTTCCCCTTATCATGAAGTAATCGTCTCCATGCCTGATACTGAGGGTGTCAGAGCTGTTGAAGAAACTCTTTGTAAGTGACAGGTAATGAATGGCATCGAGAATATTCGTCTTCCCGACACCGTTGTTTCCGACAAAGCAGTTGAAACCCTGAGAAAATTCGAGGGAAACCCCTTCATAGTTCTTGAAGTTGGTGAGTTCGAGCCTGGCAAGATGCATCATCTTAGTCTGCTGTTGCGGAGGCTCCAAAGTTACGAAAAGAAACGGCCGGGGCAAGTCCGGAAGGTGTAATGCCGGAGCACCGCAGGGCACCGAGCATTTTTTTACCCATTTGTTTTTTAATAAAGCCAGAAATACTACTTTTGCGAAGTTATTTTTTGACCTGTAACAGAGAACATTGATATGAGCAAGAAAAAGGAGACCACAAAAGGGATCGAGAACGTTGAACAGACGCTGACAAAAACCGAACAGTTCCTTGAACAGAATTACAAGCCTCTTCTGTACGTGCTTGCCGGCGCAGTGGTGCTGGTGGGGATAGTGTGGCTTCTCAGGATGTATACAAGCAAGAAGAACGATGAGGCTCTGAGCCAGATGTTCATGGCAGAGCACTATTTCGGACAGGACTCACTCAGCCTGGCTCTCAACGGTGACGGAAACAATCTTGGCTTTATCGATATCGCAAAGGAATACAAAGCCACCAGGTCAGGCAAGCTTGCCAACTTTTATGCAGGAGCATGTCTTATGCATCTCGGTCAGTATGAAGATGCCATCAGCTACCTGAACAAGTACAAACAGGATGATGAGGTTATAGCGCCACAGGCGAAGGGTCTGATCGGCGATGCGCGTGTTGAGCTTGGAGACATGGCCGCAGGAATAAAGAATTACCTCGAGGCCGCCGACATGGCTGAAAACGCGTTCCTCACACCCATCTACCTCATGAAGGCAGGAATGCTCTACGAGAGCGACGGCAAATGGGCCGATGCACTCAAACTCTACGAACGCATACAGGATAAGTACCCGGAGAGCAATGAAGGCCGGAGCATCGACAAATATATTGCCAGGGTCAAACTGCACATCGACTGACAGGTGGCAACCCGCGATCTATCGGATTATGATCCCTCACGTGTGCCCGACGCCTCGGGCATGAGGTTCGGTGTTGTGGTTGCCGACTGGAACAGCGAGGTAACCCATCCCCTTCTTGACGGTGCCGTAAAGACACTGAAGCGTCATGGAGTAACTGCCGACAATATCATCGTCAGGCATGTCCCGGGCACCTTCGAGCTGACTCTGGGAGCTCAGTGGATGGCTGAGTATGAGGATCTTGACGGCGTTATTTGCCTGGGATGCGTCATTCAGGGCGAGACCCCTCATTTTACCTATATCTGCCAGGGAGTGACCCAGGGGATCACTCAGCTCAATCTCGATTACAATATACCATTCATATTCGGGGTGCTTACCACCCTCGACCTCCGGCAGGCACTTGACAGGGCTGGCGGCAAGCACGGCAACAAAGGCGATGAAGCCGCCGTGACTGCTATAAAGATGGCCGCACTTCAGGGGCTGATGGAGAAATAATCATCTGCCTGACAGTCATCATTGTATCCGGATCCCCGGATTATGGCGTTTGTATGTTACCGGCCGCCCAGGCTGGTCTATCTCCTGCAAAGCGTCCTGTAAGGGCATGAAATGCAACGGCGCCGGAAAGTGGTCATCCGGTAATCCTCATCTTCAGCAAATATCCTGTTCAGCGTCATGTCCAGCCCGCTTCCGAACGAGGTCATGAATTCATTCCATTCATTCATACTGCTCTCCGGGCCATCCAGTCCGGGTACAGGTGCATAGGGAGAAAAGTCATCCGAGGTCAGCTGCTGTATCCAGTAAATGGCAGGCAATACCATTCTGCCGGGGTGTTTGTTTTCAATGAGCGTACAGTACAGCAGAGCCTGAAGCAGGGCATCATTGCGCTTCTCCTTCTCCTCATCGAACAGGCCTTCAGCCGTCACCGCCTCCCTTTTCGGCGCCCCGGTCTTGTAATCAACCACCCTGATGGCACCCCTGGTCAGATCCACCCTGTCTACCCTTCCGCCGAGAACAATCCTTTTCTCTCCCTCTCTGCAAGTAACGGCTCGGACTCCTGAAAAATCATCTTCAAGATTGAGCAAAACCAGGTCGGAGTTGGCTCCGTCATATTGAAGCAGCTCACGTGCATATCGTTCAAGGACGTCAATGATGATCACCCCCCTGCCTGACAGAAGTGTTTCACGGTCCCATCTCATCTCATCCATAGCTGCGGCGATGATGGTTTCCCTTATGTTTTCACGTGATCTGGCCATAAGGGCTATAATGGAACCTGCATTCTCCTTCCCCCTGAGGGGCTGATACATTCTCCTGAGGGCATCATGCATGATGTTGCCGAACCTGCGCTGATCTATCTCCTTCTCAAGTACCTCTTCCTCGGGCATACCGCACACATACCTGTAATAGAACCGCATGCGGCAGTTCAGCCATGTATTTACAGCGCTGGGAGAGAGATATTTGTTATCCCTGTTACCCTCGCCGTAGATATCGAGGAGAGTCCGGTTATGAGCGGCTGTTTTGGCAAGTGTCTCCGCTATCATGCCGCTACGGCCGACACTGATATGGACCGACCGATGCCGCGGTGCGAAGAGCGGGTTGTAACTCATCCTGACCAGGTACCGGCTCATCTCGCCGCTGTTCAGTCCCTGGGCGGTGGAGTTATAGAGAAACCAACCCTTTTCGGGTTTGCGCAGCAGCCTGAAAAAGTAGTAGGAGTAGATCGATTCGTGCTCGTTAACCGTGGGGAGGCCGAAGGCCCGCCTGATATTGTACGGGATATAGGTGTTGTCATATGACATCCCGGGGAAGATACCCTCATTAAGTGAGAGGATGATTATATTCCTGAACTCGAGGGCACGTGTCTCCAGCACACCCATGACTTGTATCCCCCGCAGGGGTTCACCGGAGAAGGGCACTATCATCTTGCGGAACAACCGGTCAAGGAGCCTGAGGCAAGTCTCCGGCATGAGATCCAGGTCATAGCTCCTTATCAGGTTTGACAGACGCACGGTGCTGCCCATGGCCATCCTCAGGTATTCACGGTCAGTGCTCAGCTTCATTCCCTGCTCCTCTGCAGCATAGGTGGCTTCCTCGAGCCTGGCCATCACCGATGCCAGGTGGTCGGGTATTCCGGCTCCCCCTTCGGGTACCCTGAAGAGGTAATCGAGGCGGAACCGTTCGGCGAGCATGGCCGCAGTCACCCTGATCATGTTGCCCTTGATGATCTCCTTTACCACCGTATCGCCTTCATTGCCTCCGAGAAGCCTGAAGTACTGGTGACGCAGCAGTGCCATCACATCATCGCTCCGGAAGGAGAGAATACCGTTGCTGACCCGTGCTGAACGGATCAGTGCCATCAGTTGCCTGAGGAAGGAGTAAAGCGTTGTGAACCGGAAGGGATGGCCCATGGTGACATTCACATCTTCCACAGATGCAGGCAACGAACCAAGAACGGGCATCAGGAGCTTTTCGTCAGCAAGTATGACTGCTGTTGATGTCAGGTCGTCTCCTCCTGTTATTCCTTCATTTTCAAGCAACTGCGCCATCATCGCAGCCTGGGCCGTATCGGAAGGGGTGTCAATGATATGCCATTCGCCGCGGGGTGTCTGATGTCTCCCTGAAGATGCACCGGAGCCAATTTCTGTTCCCGGGCCCGTACCTGAACCGGAACCTGTGCCTGAGCCTGCTCCTTCCCCTGAAAGGGAGTTTCCGAAGATGCTCCTGTTCTCCCTGATGAAGAGGGAGGCTTTGTGTTCCGGATCATCCATGAAAAAGTGGTCGTCATCCCAGTAAAATTCAGCCACCCCCAGGCGTTTCAAGTGCATGAACAAGGTTTTCTCACAGTTATTCAGCGCATTGAGGCCTGCTATATGCCATCTTCTGCCCTCCGGCACCTCAAGCAACCCGGACTGTGCCCTCCCGGCCACCTCACGGCAGAGCATGCCGTCACCGGCCAATCCGCGTGCTCTCATCGCTTCCCGGTAGCCCTCATAAAGCGGACCGAGCCTCTGCCACACGGAACGGAACCGCGAGCGGGCTTCACTGCCTGCTGAAGAGGGATTGAACGACTTCCAGAAGCCTCGTATTATCTCAACCTGTTCATCAGTGAGGCCTCCGAACTTCACATCTATCTCCTTCAGGTCTGAGATATTGCTGTAGAGTTTGCCGGCATCGGCCATGTACAGGTCAATATCATTGAAGTCATTGATTATCACCTCTCCCCATGGCCAGAAATCGTCAAAGCTGATCTCCTCACCAAACAGGTTTCTGTAGATCCGGTAGAGTTCGAATATTTGTGTCTCGGTATCTGCCGGGATGAGGTCAGTGAACGAACGGAACAGGTCGCTGACGGTGAGCATCGAGGGCGCCCATGAAGGTTTGTCATTCATCCTGGCGAGGGCGCGTGCGAGCCACAGTCCGGCTCTGCGGCTCGGCAGCACAACCGTCTGTTTCTCCATCTCGTTTCCGTGACGCTCACGGAGCCTGTATGCCACTTTTTCAAGGAAATCCATCATCAGATCATTTTACAGAGCCTCCCCTGCCATGTATTGCGTTCTTCGAGGCGGTGTTCAAAGAGCCTGAACAGTTCGCTGCTCCTGAGGTGCCAGTCGCGCGGGTCATCAAGGAGCCGCGGGGGCGCCTCACCGCTTATGCGGTCAATCATTATGCCGGGCGAGAGCCGCTCGGTAAATGTGATCACCAGGTCAAGGTACTCCTCAAGGTCATAGAGGTCAAACGCGCCGGGATTCTTCCTGTATTCCATGGCCATCGCTGTTCCCTTTATCAGCTGCAACTGTCTGATCTTGAGCGATGTCAGTGGCAGTGATGAGATAACCTCAGCGCTGTCAGCGATGGCGCTGCGGCTCTCGCCCGGCAGCCCGAAAATGAGATGCGCCCCCGCGTTAAGTCCCCTCAGCTCAGTTTCCTTCAAGGCTTTCATAGCCGTGGTAAAATCATGCCCCCGGTTGATTCTCCGGAGGATATCATCATTAACCGATTCAATGCCATATTCAATCATGACGAAGTAGTCGCGGGCCATCACTGCCAGCCTGTCGAGCAGTTCACCGTTGATGCAGTCAGGCCGTGTTCCGATCACCAACCCTGCCACGGAGGGGTGATTCAGAGCTTCATCATAAAGAGCAGTAAGTTTGTCAATGTCTGCATAAGTGTTGGTATATGCCTGGAAATAAGCAATATATCTCTCTGCGCGGCGATATCTGCGGCGATGGAAGGCAATTCCCTGCTCAATCTGATCAGTCACACTCTTTTCCGGCGTGCAGTAGCCGGGAATGAAGGCCTCGTTGTTGCAGTATGTGCAGCCTCCGTACCCCAGTGTGCCGTCACGGTTCGGGCAGGTGAAGCCGGCGTTGATGCTCAGTTTCTGGACTCTCCCTCCGAACAGTCCGGCGAACCAGTCGGCATATGAGTTATATCTTCTGGCGGTTCCCCACACGTAATTCTGCTCCCCGTTCATACCTTCTCAATGATATCGATTTCCCTGTACCTGTATGACACTTCTCCGTTCATGCCTCCTCAATCAGATCCTTTTCGACATACCATAGCCACGATTTCACTTCCGGGAAGCCCATCTGCCTCAGGAGCTCGCGGTAGTCTGCGGCCTGCTGTTTATGGCGTGGCGAGGGCTCACCGAATTTATAGTCAACCACTGTCACCCTGTCACCGCTGATCATCACCCTGTCAGGCCGGCGGGCGGCGCCCGTGGGGAGGATGATGGTAGCCTCGGTCATGACCGCTGTGGTGCCGTCAAACCATGCCTTCACCCGTTCTGCCGAGAGCATTGCGTGGAGGCGGGCCACAGCCGTGTCACGGCCTGTCAGCGGCATGAGCCCGGTGGCGCAGGCATGACTTACGGCCTTTTCAATATCAGCCGTGGTGGTGACGCGGCTGAGGATCTCATGCATCATTATGCCATAGGCCCTCCCGCCCGGTTCGGCGAGTTTGACCTCATCGGCAGGGAGGGCGCCGCCCGTCCTGAGCCTGAGGGTGCCGCGGGGTTCACTGACGACATAGCCTGAGATCTCCAGCCAGGGTTCACGCTCTTTGGTCTCAACCGCCGGTAGCTCTCCGCATTCAATATGCCTCTTTGTTTCTTCATCAGCCGTTTTGAAATCGCCGGGCAGTTTTGCCAGCGCCTCGTTCAGAAGGCTGGCGGTATTGGCGCCGGAGCCGCCTGCCGGTCCCCTGGTCACCTCCTGGGTCATCACCAGGAGTGCATCCACGGCCCTGGTGAAAGCCACATAAAGCAGGTTCACGCCGTCGAGCCAGTCGGAGGCCCTTTCCATCTTCGCTTCCCCGGAGAAGAGTGACTCGTCGAGGCGGCCTGACATTTCCGGAAGCACGACGGGCATAGGTGCAAAGGGAGCGGGCACATTGGTGACCCACAGCAGAGATCTGGCGTACCCTGGCTTTGAGAACTCCCATGAAGCAAAGGGAACGATGACTACCCTGCTCTGGAGTCCCTTTGCCTTGTGAACAGTCATCACCCTCATCGCTTCCTGCCTTTCAGACTGGCTCAGGGTACTTTTGCATCCCTCATCGTCCCACCACTGCACAAACGCTGAGATATCAGAGCTGTGCCGGCCTGACCAGGCGAGCACCACATCCTGGAAAGAGCTTATATAGGCTGTATTTGCCCTGTTCCGGCCAAGGCCGAAGAACCGTATCATGCCCTCCGTGGCGCTGTAAAGTGATGCATTGCGGAATGATTCTATAGCCTCTTCCCATCCTTCAGGGAGCGACTCTCCTCCGCCATCCGGGGTGTCACCGCTGTACACAAGCCGTTCATCTCCGCCGGTGGCCAGAATATATGAACGGACTATCTGGCTGCGGTTGATGCGGCTGGCCGGATCGGTCAGATACCTGAGGGATGCTGTCATCAGGGTCACAGCCGGATTGCGCTCAAGGAGGAGCGACTCGCCGGAAGTGATCTCATAATTATACCGTGCCCGCTGTCCGGGGGTACATAATGAACTGTACTCAAGGATGCGGCTGATGATGCTCTTGCCCTCCTCGTTCGTCCGGCACAGGAACAGGATGTCGTCAGCCCTGTACCCGTGTTCCTGCAGCCGTTCGATCACTCCAGGAAGATCACGGAGCACCCGGTCTTTCCACCCTTCGTCGTCATTTTTCCTGTAAAGGGTGACACTAACGTAACCGCCCGGTTTGCCGGGAGTGCCCTGCTGCTCAGAGTCCGAGTAGACATCACTGATCTTCAGCCCCTCGTATGCCAGCCTTTCATCACATGAGGCCGGAATGGAGGCAGGGCTGAAAAGGGCGTTGTTAAACCTGATGACATTTGCACGGCTGCGGTAGTTGGTGCTGAGATGAACTGTTTCAACGGCATCACCGAAAACCTGTGCCGCCTCACTGTGAATGATGCGCCAGTCGCTGTTGCGCCACCGGTAGATCGACTGTTTTACATCGCCCACAACCAGGTTGTCCTGTCCGCGTGAGAGAGTCTCGGCAATCAGTGGCCTGAAATTGTTCCACTGAATGCGGGAGGTATCCTGGAACTCATCAATGATGTAATGGTCATATGCGGCGCCTATCTTCTCATAGATGAACGGGGTGTCATCATCGGCTATAAGTTTGCTGATCAGTTCACCCGAGTCAGAAAGAAGGAAAATGTTCTGTTCGTGGGCCTGTTCACGCACTCTCTCGCTGATTGCACCCAGGATACCTATTACATGTATGGTTCTGACCTGTGCCAGTGCAGATACATACACGCCATAGCGCCTGTCAAACAGATCTGATATTTTTTTCACCACATCGTCAAGGCCTCTCCGTGAAGCATCGCCGAAGGCGCTGACCACAGCGGGTCTGGCAGTGCCCGGAAAGAATTTACCCTCCGCTGCTGCCTTAACCCAGGTGCTGTTGGGCCGGCGGGTGTCACCCTGCGCAAACCGCCTCAGGCTTTCGCCCACTCCTCCCCTGCTTTTGGAAAGAAAATCGTCAGTGGACAAACCGCATTCGGTATAGATCTTTACCCCCTCTGCTGCAAGGTTCTTAAGGTCAGTTTCAAATCCTCTCCTGACAGCAAAGACTCTTGATGCATAATCAGCCATCACACCGTAGTCTCCTATCATTTTACGGTCATCGGTGCTGAGCTGCCTGAAGTCTTCCCTGAAAACCTGCGCGGCCACTTCCATGATCTCCCTTCTGATATCCCATCCCTTGCTGTCGTCAAGGCGTGAAGCCACATATGACGAGATCCAGTCAAGCAGTTTGCCGTCAGTGGCCACCTCAGCCAGGAGGCTGTCCACGGCATCAGAGAGTATCGCCTGGTGCTCCAGTTCGATCTCATAGCCTGCCGGAATGTCAATTTCCCTTGCAAAAGCCCTGATCACCCTTTGGAAGAACGAATCGATGGTCCCGACGGCAAAGCGGGAATAGTCCTGCAGGATGTTGTCAAGCGCAACCGGGGCATTTCTGCGGATTGTAACCACAGCAGCCTCCCTGTCGGGCCACATTTCAGGAAAGAATTTGCAGAGCCACACAGCAAATTCCTTTCTTTCCCTGTCGCCCTTTTCATTCTCCAGTCCCAGGGTATTCAGTCTTCTGAGTATCCTTTCCTTCATCTCAGCCGCGGCGGAGTTGGTGAAGGTGACGGCAAGTATCCGGCGGTAAGCCCCCGGGTCATGAAGCACCTGCGAGAGGTAGAAGGCAGTGAGGGCGTGGGTCTTGCCCGAACCCGCCGATGCACTGTATTTCAATAACTTACCTGGTAACTTCATCTTCTGAAAAATAGTAAAAAAAGAGTCATGAAACGGAGGGGAGAGAAGGTAGTTATTAACATATTGAGTTAAAGAGCTACCTTTGCCGCGTGAAAAAGAAGGCAATAGTAGGATTGTCAGGGGGGGTCGACTCCAGCGTGGCTGCATGGCTGCTGAAAGAGCAGGGCTATGAGGTTGAAGGAATCTTCATGATCAACTGGCATGACAGTCGCGGGTTGCTGAAGGGCGATTGTCCGTTCGACGAGGATATCACCTTTGCTGAGATGGTTGCAAAGAAGCTCGGCATCAGGCTGCGTACCGTTGACCTTAGTGTGGAATACCGTGAGAGGGTTGTTGATTACATGTTCAGGGAGTATGCCGCCGGCCGTACTCCCAATCCTGATGTTCTCTGCAACCGGGAGATCAAGTTTGACTCCTTCGCGCGTGAAGCGCTGAAACAGGGGGCTGATTATATTGCCACAGGTCATTATTGCAGGAATGAGCAGGCCTCCACGGCCGGCGGCATGGTCAACAGGCTGCTGGCAGGTGTTGACAGCAACAAGGACCAGAGTTACTTCCTGTGCCAGCTGAGCCAGGGGCAGCTTGACAACGTGCTGTTCCCGGTGGGTTCACTTACCAAGCCGGAGGTACGCAGGATAGCGACGGACCTCGGGCTGGCCACTGCCGTCAGGAAGGATTCACAGGGGATCTGTTTTGTAGGGAAGGTTGACCTGCCGGTCTTCCTGCAGCAACAGCTTGAAGCAAGGAAGGGAAGGATAATTTACGTACCTGACAGCGAAGCTTTCAGAAGCTGGCCTGACGGACTGCCCCAAGAGGGTGTCACCACCGCGGAGTTGTCAGAAATGACGATACCGCACTCACTGAGTCCGGGCGACGGGGTGACTGCAGGGGTGCACAACGGCGCTCACTTTTTCACCGTGGGACAGAGAAAGGGGCTCAACCTCGGAGGATACAGGGAACCTCTCTTTGTCATTGGCACAGACACGGTAAACAATATAATCTATGTCGGAGAGGGCCAACTGCACCGGGGACTTTACAGAAAAGGGCTCTTCATAAGGAAGACTGAGGTGCACTGGATAAGGGAAGACCTGGCAATGAATCCTGGCGAAGACCGTGATTACCAGTTACGTATCCGCTATCGCCAGCCGTTGCAGCACGCACGCATCCATGCCCGTGATGAGGGTTATTACATAATCTTTGAAAAGTCCCAGAGGGGAATAACACCGGGACAATTTGCTGCCTGGTATGACTGTGAAGAATTGCTTGGTTCAGGTCCGATTGATGAACAAAGTGGAATAATTGGCTGTTAAGCATTTGATTTGTCCACAATTTTTGGTATATATTTGCAGTTGTATTTCAAAACAGGACCAAAAAACTAAAAAAACATGAAAAAACTAATCCTTTCCCTTGTCTTTGTTCTACTGGCGTTTGGTCTGAACGCTCAGAGCAATGTTATCAAAACCAATCCTCTCGGCCTGGCTTTCGGAAGCTTCAACGCCACTTATGAGAGGGTGTTTGGCACAACCTCTTCCCTGCTGGTAAGAGGTCAGTACATGTACAAGCTGCTTGGAGTAGATGTCAGCCTTGCAGGTGCAGGTCTGGGATACAGGTACTACTTCACACATGCAAAGAAACCAGTACCCGCCGGTTTTTACATCAATCCTCAGCTTGCATTTTCATTTGGCAAAGTAAACGATGACACGGAAGGCAATTATTCTGCCAGCACGATAGGTTTCGGTGCCGAGCTGGGGTATCAGTGGGTATGGGAAAGCGGTTTTGTCCTTGACCTTGGTATCGGGCCGATGTATACGATTGCCAAAGGAGGGGACAGTGAGAGCAGTATTGATGGCATTATGCCAAGCGCCACTCTCGCAATCGGATACGCATTCTGACAAAAATCACAGTGGACAAATTATAAAGGCAGGCGGAGTGATCCGCCTGTTTTTTTGTATCAGGCAATAGGCAATTGGCAATATGCAGTAGTGAAATTACTAACAATCAGGTCGATCATAAACATATCATTGTCAACACTACTGCCTACAGCCAGCTGCCTGCCTAAGACAGCCTGTCACGGTAATCAGCATATCCGAACTCCCTCACGAGCCTGAATTGCTGGTCAGCTGTCCAGATGCCGATGTTAGGATGCGGTACGCCGTTGAAGGTAGTGGTTTTCACCATTGTGTAGTGGATCATATCCCAGAATATCAGCCTGTCACCGGGATGCAGCTCACGGTGGAATGACCAGTCGCCCATGAAGTCTCCTGACAGGCATGAGTTGCCGCCCATGCGGTAGGTTGGTTTTCCCGGAACAGGGTCAAATGCCCCGATAATGACAGGTTTATAGGGCATCTCGAGGCAGTCAGGCATGTGTGCGGTGAATGAAACGTCCATGATTGCGGTCTTTATGCCGTCACGGGTAATGATATCTTCCACGGTGGCCACCAGTTCGCCTGTTTCCCAGGCGAAAGCGCTGCCTGGTTCAAGTATAAGGTGAATGCGGTGTTTCTCTCTGAATTTTTTAAGGAGGCCAATGAGATGGCCGGTATTGTAATCACGACGTGTCATCAGGTGCCCGCCTCCCATGTTGAGCCACTTCAGCTTTGGCAGCAGGTGTCCGAATTTTTCCTCAACGACTGCCAGGACCTTTTCGAGCGTATATGAATCAGATTCAAACAGGACATGAAAATGGAGTCCCTCCACCCCTTCAGGGAGTCCGTTCGCCAGCTCGGCTGCAGTTACACCGAGGCGGGATCCGGGTGAGCAGGGATTGTATATACCCTGGGAAATTTCGGAGTACTCCGGGTTAATCCGCAGTCCGGGCGAGATATGCTTTCCCTCGCGATGAAGCGCCGGGGCGAACTTCCTGTACTGTTCCAGGGAGTTGAATGTTATGTGAGAGCTGTAGCGGAGTATCGTACCGAACTCATCCCTGCGGAAGGCAGGTGCATATGTATGAGCCGGAGTACCCATCTCCTCGAAACAGAGCCTGGCTTCATGTATGGAGCTCGCCGCCGCCCCGGAGACATATTCGCGCACCACAGGGAATACTGACCACATGGCGAAGCCCTTGAATGCCAGTATTATTTCGGCACCGGAAGCATCGGCCACATGCTTAATCAGGCTGAGGTTTTTCCTGAGTCTCTCCTCCTCAATCACGTAGCACGGAGAGGGAATCCTGCTGTAGTCGATCATATCAGAGCTCGAGGTCTATGTCAAACTTCTCGTGCCAGGGCAGGCCATAGCGTGCCACTTCGGTGAGGAACGGATCGGGATCAAACTGCTCCACATTCCACACGCCCGGTTTCTTCCAGAGACCCTTCATGTACATCATGGCTCCGGTGGCGGCCGGCACGCCGGTCGTATAGCTCACAGCCTGTGTTCCTGTCTCACGGTATGCCTCCTCGTGACTGCAGTTGTTCCAGATATAGTAGGTACGCTCCTTGCCTTGCTTATCGAGCCCCCTGATGCGGCATCCTATTGATGTCCATCCCTTGTAGTTCTCTCCAAGATCGCCCGGGTTAGGAAGAACAGCCTTCAGGAACTGTATGGGAATGATCTCCACCCCGTTGTACATTACAGGGTCAATGCGTGCCATCCCTATGTTCTGAATCACCCTGAGATGAGTGAGATACTCCTGTCCGAATGTCATCCAGAAGCGGGCGCGGCGGATGGTGGGGAAATTTTTCACCAGCGATTCCAGTTCCTCGTGGTAGATGAGGTATGATTCCTTCGGTCCTATCTCCGGGTACGTGAGAGGTTTGTGTATCTCGTGCGGTTCGGTGTAAATCCATTTTCCGTTCTCCCAGTATTTCCCCTTCTGGGTCACCTCCCGGATGTTGATCTCCGGGTTGAAGTTGGTTGCAAACGGTTTGCCATGATCTCCGGCATTGCAGTCAACTATGTCGAGGTAATGTATCTCGCTGAAGTGATGTTTCGAGGCATGCGCAGTGAAGACACCGGTGACGCCGGGATCGAATCCGCAGCCGAGGATTGCGGTGAGGCCTGCTTCGCGGTAGCGGTCATGGTAAGCCCACTGCCATGAATATTCATATTTGGCCTCTTCGGGCGGTTCATAGTTGGCAGTATCAAGGTATGCGACGCCGGTAGCAAGGCAGGCGTCCATTATATGAAGGTCCTGGTAGGGCAGTGCGAGGTTCACCACCAGGTCAGGCCTGAATGAGCGTATCAGTTCAATCATTTCTCCGACATTGTCGGCATCGACTTTTGCGGTCTGTACCCTGTTTCCGCCTATGCGGTCAGCAATGGCGTCACATTTTGATCTGGTGCGGCTGGCAAGCATTATTTCACTGAAAGCGTCATTCATCTGTGCCATTTTCATCACCGCCACGGTGCCAACACCACCGGCGCCCACAACAAGTACCTTTCCCATCACGTTATATTTAGGTTCTGTGCAAAGGTAATTTTTTTGGACATTTTTTGCGGCCCGGGGATGCGGTTAGCATAAAAGTTATATTTTTGCACACGTATCAATACAGTTGTCTTTTATGGACGATTATCACGCGAGCCGTTTTATTAATTTAGTTCTGCAGAGGTAAGCCGGAAACGGTACCTCCGCGGGGCGGAAAAGTAGGAGGTACTAGAATGATTACTTACTGGCAGATGATCCCGAACGGTCTCCTTCCGTTGAACTCATTTGAAAAAGGTTGCATTGTAAACGTCACTGATCCCACTCCTTCAGAGATAGGCATCTTGAAGACCACCCTGAAGGTCCCTGAGGATTTCCTTGCTGATATTCTTGACGTTGACGAGCGATCCCGCATGGAGGTGGAGGATGACATGCTGCTGATGATCTACCGTATCCCCTACCAGAATCAATCAAACGGATTCCCGTTTACAACCATACCCCTGGGGCTTGTGCTCGACAAGAACAGCCTGGTAATCATCTGTCACCGGAACAACGAGGTGCTTGATGATTTCTTCAGCCGCAGCGGCAAGGGCATTACAATAGAGACAAAGATCGATCTCATACTGCATCTCTTTCTCAGGACCACGATGTTCTACCACCGGTACCTGAAGCAGATCAACAACCAGACGGCAATGATCGAGCAGGATCTGGAGAAGTCGACCCGGAACCAGGAACTGCACCGCCTGCTGAAGATGGAGAAGTGTCTTGTATATTTCACCACCTCGCTGCGATCCAATGAGATGATGATGCTCAAGCTGAAGAATTCGAAATGGATACGTGACTACGAGTTTTCATCAGACCTCCTGGAGGAAGCTACCATCGAGAACCGGCAGGCTATTGAGATGGCGAAGATTTACAGTGATATTCAGAGCGGGATGATGGATGCCTTTGCCTCGGTGATCTCGAACAACCTGAACATCGTGATGAAGTCTCTCACGATAGTCACCATCATATTGATGATACCGACCCTCATTGCCAGCTTTTACGGGATGAATGTACCCAACAGGCTGGAGCACAACATGAACGCATTCTGGTTCATACTCGGTGGTTCGGTGGTGCTTGCCACTGCCGGTGTGCTTCTCCTGAGAAGAAAAAAATGGATGTAACAGTGTACGGTCTCGCCGCCCTGTAATGACTAGCATAAACATCAGATCACTTCTGAAAATTACCGGCCTGATAATGATCATAACAGGTGGCGCCTTCATTGCCTGCATTCCTGTTGCCCTTATCTACTCCGAGAGCCTCGGCCCGTTTCTCTGGCCGGCACTTATATCATTTGTGCCGGGGCTCGTGCTCTACATGGCCATGCCTCGGACATCAAGGGATAATATCAATGTCAGGGACGGGTACCTGAACGTGACACTGTCATGGGTTTTGCTGGCCCTTCTCGGCACCATGCCCTATCTCTTCAGCGGGTCAGTGTCAGGGGTCACAAATGCGCTGTTTGAAACCATGTCAGGCTTCACCACAACCGGGGCAACCGTAATAGGCAATGTTGAGATACTGCCGAAGTCAATCCTTTTCTGGCGGAGCCTGACTCACTGGATCGGTGGCGTGGGCGTCATCCTGCTCGTTATAGTGATTCTTCCCAACATGAAGGCCGGGGGGTACCATCTCTTCACCCTCGAGTCATCGATGAAACAGAAGATACTGCCGAAGACAAGGTCAATAGCATACATAATACTGGTCATCTACCTGGCGATGACCGTACTGGAGACAGTGCTTCTGAGGTTCGGAGACATGAACCTTTTTGACAGCATATGTCACTCCTTTGCCACTGTATCCACCGCAGGTTTCTCCACCAGGAACACCAGTATCTCGGAATACTCACCCTATGTCCAGTATGTGATCGGAATCTTTATGTTCCTTGGAGGGGTCAGCTATATCGTATACTATTTCCTTGTACGCCGAGAGTTCAGGAAGATAGCTGCTTTTGAGGAGCTGTGGTTTTACATCTTCTTTGTCACCGGGGCCACCATCCTGGTGACGCTGATCCTTTATACCGGCACTGACCGCAATTTTGCCCTCTCGGTGAGGCATGGCTTTTTCCAGGTCATCTCACAGATGACAGGGACTGGGTTTGCCACAACGGATTACATGCTCTGGCCACAGGGCGGATGGTTCATCATGATTCTCCTGATGCCTGCCGGAGGATGTACAGGTTCAACCACCGGAGGAATCAAGATGGCAAGGCACCTGATCACGCTGCGCAACCTGAAGGTGGTCTTTCAGCGGTTCCAGCATCACCATGCAGTGATACCGATTAAGATCAATGACAGGATAGTGCCTGACAACCTGAATATTACCATTCTCTCTTTCACCCTTCTGTACATTGCCCTGACCCTGGCCGGTATGATTGCCATACATTTCACAGGGGTGCCGCTGATTGAGGCTGTGGGGGCAAGCACCAGTGCCATAAGCAACGTGGGGCCCGGGCTTGGTGCTTCGGGCAACTTCGGCCACTACAACGGTTTCACGGCAGGAGCAAAGTTTATTATGATTGCGCTGATGCTTATCGGTCGCCTTGAGATTTTCACCATACTGGCCCTCTTCACAAGGTCATTCTGGAAAAACTGAACAATGTCCGGAGCCTGTTCTCTCCCGAACTGCCCACAGCCGACTGGTACAACCGACCCGATCCGCTTTCCGGCGGATACGGGATTGGTTCTCCTGCTTCGCCGGAGCCCCATAATGCCTACTTCCCCAAATGCGCTCTGATCTTTTCCAGGTTCTGCGGCGTGCCACAGTCGAACCAGTAACCGTAGTCATGCAGGCAGGTCATTATTAAGTGCTTCCCTGCCAGCATAAGGTAGAGCGATGTCAGTGAATAAATGCCCTCCTGCATCAGTTCAAAGATTGCCGGAGAAAGGACCTGAATGCCTGAAAAGCCAACCTCTTCAAGCTTTCTGTTACTTTCAACGGTGATGATCTCTTCCTTTGTTGCGTTGTTGCGCCATCCGCGAAGGCGCCCTGCATCATCAACAAGGAGCTGCCGGTTTCCCGGCCGGTGTCTGACCGCGAGGGTGGCCAGTGCTCCTGATTCCACATGCTGCCTGTACATGGCGGCAAGGTCAAGATCAGTAAATTCATCCACGTTATGTGCAAGGAAGGGTTCGGCGCCAAAAAAGTTCCTTACCCTGTAAAGACCGCCTGCAGTATCAAGGAGCCCGTCACTTTCGTCGCTGACGGTAATCCGGTAATCCTGCTGCCGGAGTCTTTCGATCTCCTGAAGCATCTGTTCAGGGTGGTGGTGGATATTGACAATCAGGTCATCAAACCCTGCCCTGACAAGCTTCTCAGCCGTCAGTTCCAGCATGGTCCTGCCATTGATGTCAGCCAGCGCCTTGGGCCTGGTACGGGTCATCTCCCCCAGCCTGGTGCCAAGGCCGGCAGCAAAGATCATTGCCTTCATTTTTCCAGGGCCGTATGTTTCACTGACACTTCAACACCGGGCATTGCCGAGAGCATCAGCGCCACCCTTTCCGCGCTCCAGACGGAGCGATGATGACCGCCGACACAGCCGAAGGCAGCATGGATGTCGACAATACCCTTCCGCCGCATCATGGGAAGCGAGTTTCGGATGATGTTTGTGCAGTCGCCGGCGAAAGCCACTGCTTCGTCATCGTTATTGAAGAACTCTATCACCTCGGGATCAAGGCCGGTGAGCTCGCTCAGCTCAGCCACAGTGACCGGATTGCGCAGGCCGCGGCAGTCAAAGACAAACCCGCTGCCGTTGTCATAGCTGACGCTCTTTCCCCTGACATATGCAAAGCTCTCGAGATGTATAGTAACCATATCCTGGTAGTGTTCCAGGATGCGGTACTTTCGTTGCAGCGGCACTGCGAGTGAGGCTTTCTTCAGTTCGGGGAGGTCAATCCTGACGTCACCGCTCTCAAGAAGCTCGTTCATCAACTCAACAGCCGGTACGATGCTCTCGTTGAAAGTGGGTTTGTTCTCATGCAGTCCCCTGAATCCGAAGGCGCCCAGGGCCTGCATGAGCCTTATAAGGGTGAAGGCGCCCTGGTACATCTCAAGTGACTCGCGTGGTCTGCCGGTAGCTGCCGCGAAGAGATCCAGGTGCCTGTTGATTGTTGTCTTCCTGATCTTTTCTGGGATATAGGCCTTGGCATCATAAACGAGGGAGGCGATGTCATACTGCGGCGCCCCGAGCCTGCCCCCCTGGTAGTCAATATACCACGGCTTTCCGTCCCTGATCATGATATTGGCCGTCTGGAAGTCGCGGAAGAGAAAATACTCCTGTCCTGCATCCAGCAGGTAACGGGTCAGAATCTCAAAATCCCGCTCAAGCCTGGTCTCATTGAACGGTGCTCCTATAAGCTTGAGGAACATGTACTTGTAATAGTTCATATCCCAGACTATGCTCTGCCGGTCGAAGCTGCGGTGTGGATAACACAGCGACAGGTCAAGCCCTCTGATCCCTTCAGTCTGTATGCGTACCAGGTCACCTGCGACTGTAAGGAAGAGGTTTTCCGTCTCCCTGTTGAAACGTTCCTCATCGGAACGGCGGGCGAGCCAGGTAAAAAGGTTGGTATCACCCAGGTCTTCAAGAAAATAGATCTTATCCTCGGGATAATATACATAAATCTCCGGCACCGGTAATCCCTTTGATCTGAAGTGGTTAGAAAATCCGACGAAGGCTTCGTTCTCCTCGCGGCTCGGGTTGTATGCGCCGATCACCTGGTCCTCACGGCATATCAGCCTGAAATAAACCCTGTCTGAGCCCGATTGCGGCAGGCGGGTGATGATCTCCGGAGAGGAGCCTTTCCAGCGCTCAAATGCCTTTTCTACTGCTGTTCTTATATCCATTTCAGAACCTGATAATTATCTTTTTCCTGTAAAGTATGTAGCCGAAAGCCCATATGATCAGAACCTGCATTATTGCGAAGAGCAGGCTTGCAAGTTTCTGTTCCTCAAAGAGCGGACTGCAGATATGTTCGAATATCCATTTGTAAAGAGTGGTCTCCCCTATCTTCACGGCAAGCATTGTCTTGGTCCAGATTCCGGCGAGGAGGTAGGTGAAGAGGGGATTTGTGCCGAATGTATTGAAGAAGCCTGTCCATCCTTTCAGGTTCCATATGTCAATTATTATGAACAGCAGGGCCAGAATCACCATACCAATACCGCCGGCGTAGATAACATAGGAGCTTGTCCAGATGGGTTTGTTGATGGGGAAATACTGTCCCCATAGCAGTCCTGCCCCGATAAGCAGGGTGCCTGTGAGGGCAAGCCATCCCGGGGTTTTCCATGATGATCCGTTAGCGCTGATCAATCCTCCGGCCATAAACCCGAGCAATACCGTAGCGGTGGCGGGAAGGGTGCTCAGCAGTCCTTCCGGGTCAAACGGCATACCAAATCCCCTGTAAAGGTGATTTTCGCCGAGGACGGCGATATCGACTGTCCGTGCATAGTTACCCTCGAGTGAATAGGGATCGGCCCCTCCCATGAAATGCATCAGGGCCCAGTATCCGAACAGTATTACTGCCGTGGCAAGCCAGATATAATTCCTGCGGATCAGCAGCACCAGAATTGCACCAAGGCCCCATGCCAGTGCTATCCTCTGTAGCACTCCCATGATCCGGAGTGTGCTGTAATCACGTACAAAATGGGGAAAAATATTCAGAAAAAGGCCTGCGGCGAAGATGAGCAGTACCCTTCGCAGTATGCGGAACAGTGATGGTCCGGAGAATTCGAAGTTATACTTTCGAAGGGAATAGAACATTGCCACACCCGAGATGAACAGGAATGAGGGAAATACAAGGTCAGTGGGTGTGCAGCCATGCCACGAGGCATGTCTCAGGGGAGCATATACGTGACTCCATGTACCCGGGGTGTTGACAATGATCATGAAAGCCACAGTCATCCCCCTGAAAACGTCAAGTGACAAAAGCCGCGCTGATTTGCCGGCGCTCTTTCCGGAACTTTTTGTTGCTGCCATATGCGTTCTGTTGGTTGGGTAAAAATAACAAATTGGAACCAATCAACCGGGAAAAGAATCATAAAGAAAAATGCTAATTTTGGTACAACGCATAATTCATTCCTCTGATGAAAAAATCCTGCTTATCACTAGTACTTGCCGTGTGTGCCCTGATGATCTACCCCTCTCCGGTCACCGGAGCGGAGAACAATGTTCCGTGGAAAAATTTCACCGGCGACCCCAGGGTTGACAGCATACTTAACACTATGACTGTCAGGGAGATGATTGCTCAGCTAATATGGGTACCGGCATGGGCTGACGAAAAGGGAGGTAATTACAGGCAGGTAGAGCTGCTGGTTGAAAAGTATGGTATCGGGGGTGTGATTTTCTTCGAGGGATCACGTGATATGCAGTTGGATTACACGAAAAGGATCAGCAGTATCTCGCGGATACCGCTGATCATTGCACAGGATGCTGAGTGGGGAACCGGGATGCGGCTGAGGGAGGTGGAGGACTTTCCGTACCAGATGACGCTGGGAGCGCTGCAGGATGACTCCCTGATTTACAGGATGGGTGCTGCCGTGGCGTGGCAGTGCCATGACATTGGGGTAAACCTGAACCTTGCACCCGTTGCCGATGTGAACAACAACCCTATGAATCCGGTAATAAACTACCGCTCCTTCGGTGAGGATCCGGAGAAGGTTGCAGAAAAGGCGACAATGTATATGAAGGGGCTGCAGGATAACGGCATCATAGCCTGTGCAAAGCATTTCCCGGGTCACGGTGACACTGACACTGACTCCCATACCGGACTTCCTGTAATCAGGGGTGACCGCAGCCGTTTTGACAGGATTGAGCTGATACCCTTCAGGAGGCTGGCAGATGAAGGAATCGGGGCAGTTATGACAGCGCATATAAGTGTGCCGGGACTGGATGCCGGAGGTCTTCCGGCGACTTTCTCGAAGAAAGTGGTGACCGGACTGCTCAGGCAGGAGTCGCGTTTCAGGGGGCTCATCCTTACAGATGCGATGAATATGGCCGGTGCGACCATGACCTTCCCGTCGGGCATTGCCGATGCCGAGGCGCTGCTGGCGGGGAATGACATAATAGAATACTCCACTGATCCTATCCGTGCCATCGAGGAGATTGCCCGCAGGGTCGAAAAGGGCGAGATAGCAGTAAGTGAGATCACTGACAGGTGCAGGAAGCTTCTTGAAGCAAAGCTGTGGCTGGAGATTCATAGGGCGGAAAATGGAGGTAAAGCAGAATCCGGGGATCAGGCAATTCCGGGCCCGGCATCAGAGGCAGCTGCCGGCTTCGCCTCAGCCCCTGGCGGCATCCCCGTTTCCGGGCACCCGGCGCTGATACGTGACCTGTATGCCGGAGCGATGACCCTGATAGAGAACAATGACAATCTCCTTCCGCTGGGCAGGCTTGACAGGATAAGAATAGCCACTGTCTCTGTCAACCGACTGGCTATGACCGAATTCCAGCGTATGACCGACAGGTATACCAATGCTGACCACTACTTCATTGACCCGGCAAATGAGCAGGGCGCCAGGTTTGTAATGTCAAAACTAAAGGATTATGATGTGGTCATAGCAGGTTTCTGTGCACTGGAGCAGAAGCCGGCAGGGCTTTATGGCGTCACGCCGGCCCTGAACAGTCTTTTCCGGCAGATAGCCGCACTTGACAGGGCTGCTGTAATATGGTTCGGCAATCCCTATGGTGTTGCGCGGCTTGACATGACGAAGAAGCCGACGGCTATGCTTGTGGCATACCAGGATAACAGTTACACTCACCAGGTTGCGGTGCAGGTGCTCTTCGGCGCCATCGGCGCATCAGGCAGGCTGCCGGTGACAGTAAATGAAAATTATCCGGCAGGAACGGGCATCAAAACCCCCGGCAA
The DNA here is from genome assembly GCA_018262715.1 of Bacteroidota bacterium. Taxonomy (GTDB): domain Bacteria; phylum Bacteroidota; class Bacteroidia; order Bacteroidales; family VadinHA17; genus SR-FBR-E99. The sequence goes on along the minus strand of JADFDS010000039.1, from coordinate 60,502 downwards.
CATCAGGATGCAGTTCGGGTTTCCGGAGAATGCAGGACTTTCCTCGGTGAGGCTGATAAGCAAAGTTGATTCCATCGTGAGTGCAGGCATTGACACCCTGGCTTTCCCGGGTTGCCAGGTGCTAATAGCACGCCGGGGAATCGTCGTGCTTGACAAATGCTACGGATTCCATCTCTACGACAGCACCGAGGCTGTCACAGAAAATGACCTGTGGGACCTTGCCTCAGTGACCAAGGTATCAGCGGCCACTCCCTCTCTGATGCTGCTTGATGACAGAGGTTTGTTTGACATTGACAAAACCCTTGGTGATTACCTTCCCTGGTTTCGTTTTTCCGACAAGGGTGACATGGTCCTTCGCGAGATGCTCGCCCACCAGGCCGGTCTGAAGGCATGGATACCCTTCTGGAGAAATACCCTTGAGAATGACAGCACTTTCAGGCGGGGCATTTTCAGCGATTATACCAACCGGAAGTATGCCTTACAGGTTACTGACTCAATCTACATGAACCGTCATTACCTGAAGGATATGTTCAGGGAGATACGTGACAGTCCTGTGGGTGATAAAAAATATGTCTATTCCGATCTCACCTTCATCCTTGCTGCAGAGATCATAGAGAGTCTCACCGACAGCACCATAGACAAGTTTGCACCGGCAAATATTTACCGTCCCATCGGTGCCTTCAACATCACCTACAGGCCGCTTGAGAAGTATCCGGCAGAGAGGGTTGTCCCTACTGAGTATGATTCTCTTTTCAGGAAGCAGTTGCTCAGGGGTACGGTGCATGATGAGGGGACAGCAATGCTGGGAGGCGTGTCAGGTCATGCCGGTCTGTTTGCCACGGGCAATGACCTCCTGAAGCTAGTGGAGATGTACCGCAGGGGAGGTGAATACGGAGGTGTCAGAGTTCTAAGCAGTGATGTGCTCAGGAAGTACACAACCGTTCAGTTCCCGGACAACGATAACCGCAGGGCACTGGGATTTGACAAACCGCTGCTGCGGAATGATACGGTGCCTCCGGAGGAAGCTTATCCCTGTCCGTCGGCCTCGCCTGCCAGTTTCGGGCACTCGGGGTTCACCGGCACCTTCATCTGGTGTGATCCGGATGAGGAGATATCATATGTGTTCCTCAGCAACAGGGTTTATCCCACCCGGAACAACAACAGGCTTTCAGATCTCTCCATCAGGGGAAAGATTTTGCAGGCGGTATATGATGCAAGAATCCAATGAGTTGCGATTTGCGATTTGCGATTGTTCCAGCAATTCGCAAATCGCAAATCGCACATCGTAAATAAAAAAAGCTGCATCCCTGCAGCTTTTTTCTATCGTGTGCCCAGGACAAGACTCGAACTTGCACACCGTAACCGGCACCAGCCCCTCAAGCTGGCGTGTCTACCAATTTCACCACCTGGGCGTGGTTTGTGGTGCCCAGAACAGGACTCGAACCTGCACATCATTGCTGACACTAGTCCCTGAAACTAGCGCGTCTACCAATTTCGCCATCTGGGCTTCTTGCCGGATCAGGGAGACTGCCTGAAAATTGACGCCGGTCTTCCTTAATCCATCAATGCGGCTGCAAAAATAATTATTTTTTTCAATCAAGTGATTCACTTTACCTAAAAGAGAAAAAAAATAATCACAGATTTCTCTTTTACTTATCTTTGATGCCCGAAATATGGTGCAATCGCCTTACGCGCAGCATCGCACGGAGCTGAAAAGAGATGAAGGTTTACAAATTTGGGGGGACTTCGGTTGGAAGTCCGGAACGGTTCAGGGCGCTGATTCCCCTGATAAATGACGGCAGGTTGAAGATTGTTGTTCTTTCTGCCATGGCAGGGACGACCAATGCCCTGGTAGAGATCTCCGGGCTCCTGGGGTCGGGCGACAAATCCGGGGCAGAGCGGATGACCGGCCAGCTGCGATCGAAGTACCATGCCGTTGTTTCTGATCTCTTTACCTCCGAAGAGTGGTCGAAGAGGGCACATGACCTCACTGATGAGCATTTTGATTTCATTTCCTCGCTCATATCAGGTGAACCTGCCAGGGGAACCGACAAGATGATTGTCGCACGAGGGGAGCTCATATCCACAGCCCTGTTGCACTTCTTCCTTTCCGAAAAAGGTATACCATCACTCCTGATACCTGCCCTGAATTTCATGAGGGTAGACAAGGATGGCGAGCCGGACTACTTTTATATCAGTGAGAACCTGAAACGGGAGCTTTCGGCCGTCAGGGACGAAAAGATCATTATCACCCAGGGCTTTATCTGCCGCAACGTCTTCGGCGAGACTGACAACCTCCGCCGAGGCGGAAGTGACTACAGCGCCACAATCATAGGGGCTGCCATAGCCGCTGAAGAGGTACAGATATGGACTGACATCAGCGGGCTGCACAACAATGACCCGAGGTATGTGGAGAACACCAGGGTTATCAGAAATCTCTCCTTCAGCGAAGCGGCAGAACTGGCTTTTTTCGGGGCGAAGATACTTCACCCCTCAAGCATCAACCCCGCGAGGATGAAAAATATTCCGGTACGGCTGAAGAACACGATGGAACCTGCCGATGATGGTACCCTTATCACCTCAGAAACCACCCTGGAAGATTATACTGCAGTGGCTGCAAAAGACGGCATCACTTCGATACGCATTCACTCTGACAGGATGCTGATGGCTTACGGTTTCATGAGGAGGATCTTCGAGGTATTCGAAGCCTTCAGGACTCCTATTGACATGATAACCACCTCCGAAGTCTCATTATCACTGACCATAGAGGATCCTGCCCACCTTGAAGACATTGTGAAATCGCTCAGTTCAATCGGGCAGGTGGAGACAGACCGCAACCAGACCATTATATGTGTGGTGGGCGACTTCCGCCCTGACCGTGTGGGATCGGCCCCGGAGATATTTGAAGCGCTTAACGAGATACCGGTAAAGATGATCTCCTACGGCGGCAGTGATCACAGCGTCTCGATCCTTATCAACACAGCCGACAAGATCACAGCCCTCAGGGCGCTGAATGAAAGGTTATTTACACAGAAAGCATGATTACCAGGGAGATTACTGAAAAACTGGGTAAGCATGAAACCCCTTTTTATTACTATGATCTGGAAATGCTCCGTGAGACTCTCTCCGTGGCATCAGGTGAAGCTGTCAACAGGGGTTTTCATGTTCACTATGCCGTAAAGGCCAACTTCAATCCTGTGATTATGAAGATCATCACAGGGTACGGATTCGGAGCTGACTGTGTCAGCGGCAACGAGGTGGAGCATGCCATTGCATGCGGATTTCCGGCCGGCGAGACTGTGTTTGCAGGGGTTGGCAAGAGCGACGCTGAGATAGAGAAGGCTCTGAGGCTGGACATCAAGTGTTTCAATGCAGAATCCGCAGCGGAACTCGATGTCATCGACGCTATTGCAGGCAGGCTGGGGAAAAAGGCCCCGGTGGCACTCCGCATCAACCCCAACGTGGAAGCACACACCATCAAGCATATCACCACCGGCACCGATGAAAACAAGTTCGGTATAAGAATCCCGGAGCTTGAAACTGTTCTGGACAGGCTGGAGGGGCTGCAGAACCTTCGTTACAGGGGAATTCACTTTCATATCGGATCACAGATCACCGACCTGCATGTCTATCGCAATCTCTGCACAAGGATAAACGAGTTGTGGCAGTGGCTGACCGACAGGGGCTTCGGGCCTGAAGACATAAATGTAGGCGGAGGACTGGGAATCAGCTATGATGACCCGGACCGTTTCCCGCAGTTCGCGGAGTATTTTGACGTTTTCAGGAAGCATCTTGACAGCAGGATACAAAGCACCATATCCTTTGAACTGGGTCGGTCGCTTACGGCGAACTGCGGCTCTCTTGTAAGCAGGGTACTGTTTGTCAAGCCCGGCGCTGCGGAGACATTTGTCATCCTGGATGCCGGCATGACCGAGCTTATCAGGCCTGCCCTTTACCATGCCAGTCACAGGATTGAGAATCTCTCCTCTTCCGGTCCGGTGAAAAAATATACTGTTGTGGGACCAATCTGCGAGACCACTGACACCTTCGGCAGGAGTATTTCGCTTCCGGAAACGCGACGCGGCGACCTGGTTGCCATTCGCTCTGCCGGTGCATACGGTGAGGTGATGGCCTCGAGGTACAATATGCGATCTCTGCCCATGGCACTGTTTTCCGAGGAACTGCAGTGATTTGTAATTTGCATGTTACGAGTTGCGATTTTTCCACGATTCGCAATTCGCAAATCGACATTCGCAAATAAAAAAAGCTGCCTCTCAGCAGCTTTTTTTTTTTCATTTTCTCTTCAGCAGCTTCTTCACCGGGCCGGAGAAAAATAGCATGATGAGTCCGAAAAGCAGGGTGACTATACCTGATACCAGGTTTACATTTATGTTCAGCGAACGGGCATACATTGCATCATTACCCAGTGTGGCAATGCCGTAGATTGTAATGATCAGCCCGAAAATCGAGAACATCAGTCCAATCGGAAATCTTATATCTAACATGATCGTCGTTTTTAAAGTTACCAGAACAAGATTGAGAGCACAATCATAATAATTCCCACAATAAGTGCAAGGAACCAGGGCCTGTTGTACCACACCACTCCGGAGTCGTCGAGCTTCTTCGTCATTGAGTAGACAAGGCCGTCGAGTTCATCATCGGTCTTGGTGCGTTTGGAGAGCAGCGAAATAAAAACCGTCAGCAGCGTAGCCACAGTAAAGGCTATAATTGCTGTCCAGAAGTTCTGTGCCATCTCAACAGGGTATGTATGGACTACACCGAGCCATCCGCCCTTGACGAGGGTGGTGGCTCCCTCTGGCTGAGTCAAACCATGATGTACCAGAGCCATCAGGAATCCTGCCAGCAGTCCTGTGAATGCCGCATTGCCTGTTGACCGTTTCCAGAACATCCCCAGGAATATCACCGCAAAGAGCGGGGCATTGATCATTGAGAAGATCGTTTGGAGGAAGTCCATTATGTTGCCGAACTTGCTTGCAATATACGCTGCAGCGATGCTGACAAGCACTCCCACAACGGTAGCCATCTTTCCGACCTTGAGATAATGTTTGTCATCAGCCTCCTTGTTGCCTGTTGCCGGCCGGATGTAGCTCTGATAGATGTCATAGGTCCATACTGTATTGAAAGCCGAAACATTTCCGGCCATGCCTGACATGAAAGAGGCGAGCAGTGCCGTCACCCCGAGACCAAGTACGCCGGCGGGCAGGTACTGTTTGAGCAGCATGATTATAGTATAGTCATAGATAGGCTGCCCGGCGTCGTTCAATGGCAGTGCAAATCCTTTCAGCGGATCGTTCAGCAGCACAAGTGCAGCGATGCCGGGGACAATAATAAGGAAGGGAATGAACATCTTAGGTATGGCGCCGATCAGAGGCACCTTGCGTGCAGCCGTCATTGACTCGGCCGCCATGGCACGCTGCACAATCAGGAAGTTTGTGCACCAGTAGCCGAAGGAGAGCACAAAGCCCAATCCTGCGAAGATGCCGTACCATGCCACTCCCAGAGGGTTTCCGGAGCCGGTTCCTGTATACTTCCAGGTTGTAGTCCACGCATCAGCCGCAAAACCCTTGCTCTCCACAATCGGGGCCAGGCTGGCCTGCATGCCGCCCCATCCCCCGACATCCTTCATGACAAGGAAAGCCATTGGCAGAAGGCCTATCACAATAATGAAAAACTGAAGCACTTCGTTATAGATGGCAGAGGAGAGTCCTCCAAGGTATGTGTAACCCAGCACTATCGCCGCAGAGGCGAAGAGTGATACGTTGAAGTTCCATCCCAGTACATTTTCAAGGAGAAGGGCGAGGGCGTACATGGAGATCCCCGAGGCAAGCACTGTCATAACAGCAAACAGGATGGCATTCAGTCCGCGCGTCTTCTCATCAAACCGAAGCTTCAGGTACTCGGGTACTGACCGTGCCTTGGAGCCGTAATAGAAACGCATCATGAAGAGGGCCAGGAAGACCATTGCCGGTATGGCGCCAATCCAGTAGAAATGGGTGGTGAGCATACCGTACTTGAGACCTGAGCCAGTCATGCCCATCACCTCGAGGGCACCGAGGTTCGTGGAGATGAATGCCAGGCCTGCAACCCAGGCGGGGATGGATCTTCCCGCCTCAAGGAAGGCAGTGGCGTTCTTCATATACTTCTTCAGGGCCCAACCTATACCCAGCACAAAAACGAAATAGACTGCCATTATAAGGTAGTCTATTCCATGAAGCGCAAATTTTGTATCCATGAGATTCTTTCGATTAGGTTTGTGAAACACAAACTTAAAGAAATTTATCAAATGGATTCGTGCGCCATACTATTTTGTTTACCCCTGTGAATTACTTTTTTACGGTTGCTGAAACCGTCCTGCTCTTGAGCGGGACAAGCTGTTTCCTGTCGCGGATTGCAGCTCCCTTGGTGCCTGTGTAGTCAACCCATGCAGTGAACTGGTTGAGCTGATTCTTTTCGAGCTGATCTGTCCTGATGAAGCCCGTATCCTCGTTTCTCAGGGTGTAGTTGTTGTGGGTTGAATGCCAGACATCGACAAAGTAGACCCTGGGCTGCAGGTTGGTGAATATGACCTTTCCGGAGGCGTTGGTGAACCCCTCCACTATGGCATTGGTCTCATTGTCCCAGTCTGTCTCCGTAGGATAGAGTATCACGCTTGCCCCTGAAACCGGATACTGGTCGTAGTATTCAAGCACCTCAACCTCAAGCATTGTCGGGGAGTTGATCTCGATATCAAGGTAAGACTTGTCGACATTGCCCGATCTCGTATATGCGGTCAGGACCACTGTAAATACCCCGGATGCGTTGTAGACGTGGGCAGGTTCGTAGGCGTTGGAAAAAGTGCCGTCGCCAAAGTCCCATTCGTAATCAGTTGCGTTGTATGACCCGTTGAAGAAGAATACCTCCTCTCCTATTTCAGCCTTTATCTTATCTGCGAAGAAGTAAGCTTCGGGCTGTGTGTCACATGAATTCAGCATTATCAATGCTGCTGCTGCGGTTAAGATTAAAATTCTTTTCATGACTGCCGTTTTTGGTGCTGTTTTGTTAAATCCAAAATCTGTGCCAATTAACAATTTCAAAAAAGAGGGCCGTTTTACCTCGAAAACACAGGAGAACACCATACAGTAAAAAATATTATCTTTGCGGACTATTAAAAAGTATGAAACCGATGATCAGCATAACCTTTCCTGACGGCTCTGTGAGGGAGTACAGCCAGGGTATAACCAGTCATGAAATTGCAATGTCAATCAGTCCGGGTCTTGCTGCTGATGTCTATGCAGCAACGGTCAACGGTGAGGTTCGTGACCTTTCGCGGCCTGTTGAAGGCAATGCCACTGTCAGGTTTCACAAGTGGGATGATGCCGAGGCGAAGCATGCATTCTGGCATTCGTCAGCCCACCTTATGGCGGAAGCACTCGAGGCACTTTACCCCGGGATTAAATTCGGCATAGGCCCGGCCATAGAGAACGGCTTTTACTACGATGTTGATCCAGGTGACGGAAAGGTGATAACCGATTCCGACCTGACCCTCATTGAAGAAAAGATGAAGGAGCTTGCAGCAAGGAAGAGCCCGATAGTTCGCACGGAGGTCAGCAAGAAGGAAGCGATGGAGCTCTTCACTGCAAAGGGTGATGAATACAAGACCGAGCTGATCTCTGAGCTTGAAGACGGTACAATTACTCTGTACCGGCAGGGAAATTTCACCGATCTGTGCCGTGGTCCGCACCTTCCGGACACTTCATCAATCAGGGCGATAAAGGTTCTAAGCCTTGCCGGTGCATACTGGCGTGGCGACGAAAAGCGGAAGATGATGACCCGCATTTACGGCATCACGTTCCCGAAGCAGAAGATGCTTGATGAGTACATGACAATGATCGAAGAGGCACGCAAGCGTGATCACCGCAGAATAGGCAAGGAGCTGGAGCTGTTCGCTTTCTCGCCGAAGGTGGGAATGGGGCTGGCTCTCTGGCTTCCGCGAGGAGCGGACCTGAAGCAGAGGCTTATCGATTTCATGACAAAGGTACTTAAGGTGAGAGGTTACACCATGGTATCCACTCCGCACATCGGCAATGTTGACCTGTATAAGACATCAGGTCACTTTGAGAAGTACGGGGCTGACTCATTCAGGCCCATCACCACTCCGCAGGAGGGTGAGGTCTTCATGCTCAAGCCAATGAACTGCCCTCATCACTGCGAGATATTCAACGCCACTCCCCACTCCTACCGGGAGCTTCCGGTGAGGATGGCCGAGTTTGGCACCGTTTACCGCTATGAGCAGAGCGGTGAGCTGCACGGGCTGACCCGCGTGCGCAGCTTCACCCAGGATGACGCTCACCATTACTGCGCCCCTGAACAGCTCAAGGAGGAGTTCAAGAGCATCATTGACCTTGTGCAATATATTTACAGGATAGTCGGATTCAATGAATTCACCGCACAGATATCACTCAGGGATCCGGGTAACCATGATAAGTACATCGGTACTGACGAGAACTGGGAGAAGGCCGAGAAGGCAATCATTGAAGCTGCAGGGGAAAAGAACCTTGTGACCACTGTGGCAATAGGTGAGGCAGCCTTTTACGGACCCAAGCTCGATTTCATGGTGCGTGACGCCATCGGCCGCAAGTGGCAGCTCGGGACCATCCAGGTAGACTACAACCTCCCGGAGCGGTTCGGGCTTGAGTACACCGGCAGCGACAACCAGAAGCACCAGCCGGTGATGATTCACAGGGCAATTTTCGGTTCCCTGGAACGTTTCGTTGCAGTGCTCATTGAAAATACTGCCGGCCGTTTCCCTGTCTGGCTGACTCCTGATCAGGCTGTAATACTGCCCATCAGCGAAAAATTCAATGATTATGCAAAAACTGTTTCAAATCTCCTTAATAATTACGATATTCGCACCCTGATTGACGAGAGGAACGAGAAGATAGGTAAAAAGATAAGGGATAATGAGTTAAAGAGAATTCCCTATCTTCTTGTGATTGGTGAAAAGGAAGAATTAGCGGGAACAGTCTCCGTCAGGAAGCAGGGAGAAGGTGACAGGGGAGTCATGAAACCCGGGGAGTTCATCAACCTTGTGAAAGAGGAGATAAAGAGAGAGACTGGTATTTAAAATACAGATTTTAAACATATTATTAACTTAACTGGAGGACAAAACAATAGCAGGACCGATCTTTTCCAGGCCCAGGCCGGGAAGAAAACCCGAACCGGAACACCGGATTAACAACAGGATCACAGCCAGGACGGTAAGAGTCGTCGGTGAGAACATAGAAGCAAAAGTCATGAACCTTTCTGATGCTCTCAGGCTGGCAGACGAAATGGAGCTTGACCTTGTTGAGATATCTCCAAATGCTGACCCACCCGTCTGCAAGATAGTTGATTACCAGAAGTTTCTTTACCAGCAAAAGAAGAAGCAGAAGGAGATCAAAGCCAATGCAGCCAAGATTGTTGTAAAAGAGATTCGTTTCGGCCCGAACACCGATGATCACGATTACAACTTCAAGCTGAAGCACGCTATCAACTTCCTGGAAGAAGGGGCCAAAGTAAGGGCATATGTCTTTTTCAAGGGAAGGTCAATTCTCTTCAAGGACCAGGGAGAAAAGCTTCTTGCGAGATTTGTGAGTGACCTGGATGAGTACGGAAAGGTAGACCAGACTCCGAGACTGGAAGGAAAGAGAATGATAATCATCCTCTCGCCAAAGAAAAAGAAATAGATTTTTTTTACACATATATATACAACATGCCAAAAGTGAAAACAAATCCGGGTGCAAAGAAGAGATTTTCTTTGACCGGTTCAGGTAAAATCAAGCGTAAGCATGCCTTCAAGAGTCACATTCTTACCAAGAAGTCAACAAAGCGTAAGAGGAATCTTACCTATGACGGACTGGTTGACAAGGCAGATCAGAAGAACGTAAAACTTCTGCTCGGGCTGAAGTAGTGTTTACCGCCTGACGGAGAGTTAATCAACAGAATTATTAACCGGGATGTGAAGCATAAAAGACCTTAAAGAGGCGCTTACATCCGAAAAAGAGAACAAAAATGCCAAGAGCAACAAACGCACCAGCATCGAAGGCAAGAAGAAAAAAGATCTTCAAGCAGACCAAAGGGTACTTCGGCAACAACGCCAATGTTTACAGCGTTGCAAAGAACGTGCTTGAGAAAGGGCTTGCCTATTCGTACCGTGACCGCAAGGACAAGAAGGGGCAGTTCCGCGCACTCTGGATCCAGAGAATCAACGCGGGAGTACGTCTTCACGGAATGAGTTACTCGCAGTTTATCGGCGGGCTTGAGAAGAAGGGAATTTCCCTTAACCGCAAGACCCTCGCTGACCTGGCGATGAACCATCCTGAAGCCTTTAAGGCGATAGTGGACAAAGTAAAAGAGTAAAAAAAAGCGGGCTGAGGCCCGCTTTTTTATTTGCGATTTGCGATTTGTGATTTGCGAATTAAATCGAACATCTCAAATCGCAATTCGCAATTATCTCTTGGCTGCCTTGAAGAACCTGTTGAATCTTATCTTTTTAAATCCCTGGGCTTCCTTGTCAATTGAGAGCCAGACACGCACAGGGCGCCCGACGATGTGATCCTCAGGGACGAATCCCCAGAAGCGTGAGTCGGCTGAGTCATGCCTGTTATCACCCATCATCCAGTAGTAATCCATCTTAAAGGTATAGCTGTCAGCAGGCTTGCCGTTAATATATATTACTGTATCACGTATCTCCAGGTCATTCTCCTCGTATATATCGATAATGGATGTATAGAAGTTAATGTTGGTCATGTCAAGCTTCACCGTGGTTCCCTTTTTCGGTATCCAGAGCGGGCCGAAGTAATCCTCGTTCCAGCGGTACGCGGGATCATGAGGAAAGACAGAGGCAAGATATTCACCGGGCCTGTGGTAGTCGGCCTCAATCCCGGTGACATTTGCAAATCCTGAGATTGTCTTTGCGTTTTCCTTCGTCAGCGGCAGCCTGTAGACAGTTCCTGAAAGCATAAGGGACTGGTCTGATTTTGACACGCCCATTCTTTCAAAAGCCTTGGGATTTATCCGGGTACCATTGGTACGCACGTAATAGGATGTCTGCTGGGTCTCGAACTCCGCGTTCTCATGACCGTTGATGAACAGCTTCCCTCCTTTGATCAGGACAGTGTCGCCGGGTATGCCAACACACCTCTTCACATAATTGTCACGCCGGTCAACAGGCCTGTAGATTACCGTGTACTCATTCCAGATCATCTGCCTTGCAACTGAATAATACTCATCCTTGCTTTTCAAAGGCCTGCCTGCCCTGATATCCTCCGCAGTGAGTGTCTCAATCCGTTCACGAACAATCTCATAGTAGCTTATTGCCTGCTGCTCCAGGCAGACTGTATCTCCAGCCGGGAAGTTAAAGACGACGATATCATTGTTTTTGACATGCCCGAATCCCTTGAGTCTTTTATACTTCCAGTGAATAAGGTCAGACCATGATTTCCCCTTGCCGCCGGTGAAAGGCATGGTATGCTGGGTAAAGGGGAAGGCGAGGGGGGTATTGGGCATGCGGGGGCCGTATGCCACCTTGCTTACAGCCAGGTGATCACCCACCAGCAGGGTCTTCTCCATGGAGGGAGTCGGAATGCGGTAGTTCTGGAAGAGGAAGATATTGATCAATGTCACTGCAATCACCGCAAAGATCAGTGCATCAAGCCATTCAATAACAACATGATTTTTACCGTGGCGTTTCTTCCAGAATGCCCAGTTTACCTTTTTGGATACATATATGTCGAATACTATCGGCAATCCGAGCAGCAGCCAGAAGTTGCCCACCCATATCACCCACAGGAGGTAGAGTACTCCGGCTATGCCGAATTTGAAAAATTTGTTCCGCAAAAGTTCTTTCATCTTCTTTGGTTTTCGATGTGCAAATCTACTATAATAAATTCAAATCAGTTTCCTGTGCGAATAATACCTCTTTCTGATGGGACCTGTGAGGCGGGTACACCGGCAATTGAAACATGGTGATTCGGGCAGGCAGGAATACAGCATTCCTTTAAGCGGAAACACCTCAATAAGCCCTGCCGTGAACGGATGCACCTGCCCTTGTCATCTTGTCAGCAGGGAATGAGTGACGTAACAGGCATGGGTGGTATTTTCAACCGGTTTATTCTGCCTCCAGGGTAACTGGGGCTACCTTCTTCAGATCCTTTATATAGTAGCGCGCCCCAATCAGGAATAGCAGTCCGCCCAGCAGAAGAGAAAAAGGAAGAATGCTTACTGCTGTCTGTATGTTAGTCAGGTCAGAGATTCTCCCCAGGGCAATGGGTGCTGTAAATGAGCCGAGGAGGTTCTGCACGAGAACTGCTATTGCATATGATGTTGCCCGCAGTCCCGGGTGAATAACATCCTGTGTGACAGCAGCTGCGCCGCTTATGAACTGCATTATGAATATTCCGAATATGAAGAGTGTCACCAGTTGCAACGTACCCCTGAACACGTAGAGTGCAAGGAACAGCAGGAGTGCTGAGAGTAGTGTAGAGATGGCCGGATAGATCATTCGTGCCGTAGGCATAGTCTTTCTCCAGCGGTCAATTATATAGCCGCCCAGGGGTGCTCCTACCAGGGCCAGCATCATAACCGCACCGGCAAGGCTTCCGGCCTTTTTCGGATCCATTCCGCTTGTAACCTGGAAGAATTTCGGCAGCCACACCAGGAGTGCCGTGGTCACGAACACAATTGCCGTCATCGCGAAATATGTAAATATGACCGAGGGTTTCTTCAGGAACTCCTTTGCAATGTCCTTTTTCTCCATCCTGATCTTATTGTTGGTCTCATCAACCTTTGAAAGGGCTACGGTCTTGTAATCTTTCACGAACAGGAAAAGAATTGCAATCAGGAGACCGGGGATGGCAACCAGGCCGAAGGCGTGTTTCCAGCCCCAGCTGCTTGCAATGATTCCGCCGGCAGTTACCCCGATGGCAGATCCTATAGGAATGGAAGCATTCCAGAGTCCCATCATCTTCGAGCGCTTTTCCATCGGGTACATTCCTGATATGAGTGCGCTTCCGCCCGGGGCATATCCGGCTTCGCCGAAACCGATGAGTACCCGTGCGAGGAAGAGCTGTACATAATTACCCGTAAAGGCACACAGGAGGGTTGCAAGACTCCAGACGATAGCCATTATGCCTATTGTCTTCGTCCGGCTCCATCTGTCTATAACAAGCGATACCGGAAAAGTCAGCAATCCGATTGTAAGATATATGATTGAGACCAGCCACCCTGACTGAAAGTCATTTATGCCAAGATCGGCCTGGATGTAGGAGAACATCGAGCTCACGACCATCCTGTCAGCATAATCAAACAGGTAAAGCAGAAATAAAAGGATGAACACATAATTTGAATAACGCCTGGTGAAAAGATAACCGGGCGGGACGACCTTGCTTTTCATAGGTTTGAGGATTGGAGTTAATGTTCACAGGTTTATGAGCGACTAAAATAGTGTCTATTTTCTTATCTTGCACCGGTTTTATGAAAATCGTTTCTATGAGACAGGGAATATTAATGATTATTGCACTTGTACTGACTGCGGCGTCAGGATGCACGAAAGCGGAAAAGGCTGACCTGGTCATTACCGGAGGTATTGTTTTTACGGCTGATTCGCTTAATCCCCGGGCAGAGGCTGTTGCCGTGAAGGGGAACAGGATACTTGCCGTCGGGAGTGACAGGGAGATCGGCAGGTATGTTGATCCGCAGGCTACGAAGGTGATAGATGCACGCAGCCGGGCTGTTCTCCCCGGTTTTAATGACGCACATGCGCACTTCGGTCCTGTTGATCCCGATTATATTGAGCTTCGCTATGTCACTGACCCTTCAGTGATTACGAACAGGGTGAAGGAGCAGGTGGCGCGCTCGCAGAAGGGTCAGCTGATCTATGGCGGCCACTGGGAGCATGAGATGTTTACCACCCGCGAATGGCCTTCGAAGGAGCTCATTGATGCCGTATCACCGGATAATCCTGTTGTCCTCCGCCGTACCGACGGTCACAGTGCCCTGGTTAACAGCTATGTGCTCAGGCAATCGGGCATTACCCGAAGCACCCCTGATCCTTTCGGGGGTGAGATCATGCATGACCCTGTCACCGGGGAGCCTACGGGTATTCTCAAGGAGAGCGCCATGTCACTGATCAGGACGGGTGCAAAAGATATCGAACGGACACCTGAGGAAGAGCGCGAGAGGGAATGGAGCGGTTACCTGCTGGCGCTGAAGATGGCCACCGAATATGGCATAACAAGCATACAGATACCCGGCAGTGCCGATTTTGACATGTATGACTCGATCATGGCTGCCGGAAAGCTTTCGTGCCGGATTGACATCGGCGGCGAGCTCACCGCTGACCAGGCACGCCTTGACAGGTATGAGGCGCTGAGGCAGAAGTACCCGGCCCAGGGCGACTGGATAAGGTTTGGTTACCTGAAGGATTTCATGGATGGCACGCTGGGTTCAGCCACTGCAATGATGTTTGAGCCGTTTGCCGATGCACCTGACAGGAGCGGTCTCCCCCAGATGAGCTACGAGGAGCTTGAAGCGCGTGTGCTCGCCGCCGACAGTCGCGGATTTCAGATAGGAATACATGCGATAGGTCCGAAAGCCAACAACTGGATACTGAATGCATATGAGAAAGCCCGGGAGGTAAACGGTATCCGTGACAGCAGGCACCGCTCGGAGCATGCCCAGATACTCATTGAAGAGGATATTCCGAGGTTTGCGGGCCTGGGAGTGATAGCGTCAATGCAGCCGACCCATTGCATCACTGACAAACGGTTTGCAGAGAAACGCATTGGCACTGAACGCAGCCGCTGGGCTTACGCATGGAAGAGCCTGGCAGACAGCGGGGCCAGGCTGGCCTTCGGAACAGACTACTCCGTTGAACCCCTCAACCCCATGGAGGGTCTCTACGCATCGGTGACCCGCAAGGACAGAAAGGGTGAAGAGGGAGACGGCTGGTTCCCGATGGAGAAGATAACAATGGAAAAAGCCATTGAATATTACACCCTGGGCGCAGCATATGCCCAGTTCATGGAGGACAGGAAGGGAATGATCAGGAAGGGGTATTTAGCAGACATAACCATCCTCTCAGAAAATATCTTTAATACCCCTGAGGAGATGATTATGTCAGTTAAATCAGATTATACTATCGTTGACGGTAAAATCGCCTACGAAAGACAAAAGTAATTAAGCCTTGGTCTGGTCATCAATGGTTGCACCGGGAGCGTTCTTCTTCACCGAGGCAATACCGTTTTCACGGCTTGTTTCTGACTCGTACATTTCGCTCTTGCCAATCACCTGGCCATTGCCTGCCTTAAGGTTGAAGTGGAACTTGCCATTCTTGGCAACCTTTGATTCAAACCTCTTCACATCACCTGCATTCTTCATGACTGATTTGACGCCATTCATGCATGAAGGCTTTGATGCATAACCCTCGCTTGTAAGAATTACCTGGCCATTGCCTGCAAGAAGATTGAATTGAAACTCACCGTTTTTCCTCTTCGAGATAACAAATTTTCCCATGTTCTAAATTTTTTAAATGGTTAATTTCGACTTGTCGTTTTCAAATATACGAAAAAACAATATTAGATTTACCAAACGGGATTTTTATGCGAATTGATATAATAACGGTACTTCCTGGGCTTCTGCGCAGTCCGTTCGATGAGTCAATCATCCGCAGGGCACGTCAGAAGGGCATCGCAGAGATAAACATCATCGACCTGCGAGACTATTCCACTGACAAACACCGGAGTGTTGACGACTATCCATTTGGAGGCGGCGCCGGGATGGTGATGATGATTGAGCCGGTATACAATTGCATTACCCGTCTGAAATCGGAGCGTCATTATGATGAGGTAATATACACCTCCCCTGACGGTGCAGGATTCACCCAGGCAATGGCAAACGAACTTTCAATGAAGGAGAACATTATCATCCTTGCCGGCCATTACAAGGGCATTGACCAGCGTATCAGGGACCATCTCATAACGCGTGAGATATCAATCGGTGATTATGTCCTTACCGGAGGCGAACTGCCTGCTGCTGTCATCACCGATGCTGTCGTCAGGCTTTTGCCCGGAGCCATTTCCGATGCTGAATCAGCCCTCTCCGATTCTTTCCAGGACGGATTGCTAGCACCGCCTCAGTACACCAGGCCGGCTGAGTTCATGGGCTGGAAAGTGCCTGACATTCTTACCGGTGGCAACACTCCTGAAATAGAAAGATGGCGATTTGAACAATCACTCCGAATCACCCGGGAGAAGCGACCGGATCTGTTGGGTGAAGAAGAGGGCTGATTTTCTCTTTTCACCAGGCAAAAGCGACCGGACCAGCCGGCCGAAGAAGAAAGCTGATTCCTCTCTTTCTTTTTGTCGAAAAAGGTTCGTATCATTGCCCACATCAGAACACAACACAATAAAATAAAACAGAGAGCTATGAAACCTCATGATTACATTGAAAGAGAAGAGAAGTACGGAGCGCATAACTATCATCCCCTGCCGGTAGTGCTTGACAGAGGTGAAGGACCATTTGTCTGGGACGTGGAAGGGAAGCGTTACTATGACTTTCTCTCGGCATACTCTGCAGTTAACCAGGGGCACTGCCACCCGAAGATCATCGGTGCCCTGACCGAACAGGCAGCAAAGCTCACCCTGACGTCCAGGGCATTCTACAATTCAGTGCTCGGTGAGTATGAGGAGTATGTTACGAAGTATTTCGGCTATGACAAGGTCCTGCCGATGAATACAGGCGCCGAGGGCGACGAGACCGCTCTTAAGCTCTGCCGCAAATGGGCTTATCTCGTGAAGGGAATAAAGGAGAACCAGGCAAAGATAATCGTCTGTGAAGGCAACTTCCACGGCCGCACCATCACCATCGTTTCCATGTCAACTGACCCTGATGCGCGTAAGGATTACGGTCCGTTCACACCGGGTTTCATAACCATCTCCTACAATGATATTCCTGCCCTTGAGAAGGCGCTGGCTGACCCTGATGTTGCAGGCTTCCTTGTTGAGCCCATTCAGGGCGAAGCAGGTGTCTTTGTTCCTGACGAGGGATATATCAAAAAGTCATATGATCTCTGCAAAAAACACAATGTACTGTTCATAGCAGACGAGGTCCAGACCGGCATAGCCCGTACGGGCAAGCTCCTGGCATGTGACCATGAGGGTGTCAGGCCTGACATTCTGATCCTGGGCAAGGCACTCTCCGGTGGTGTTCTTCCGGTATCTGCCGTACTGGCCGATGATGAGATAATGATGACCATAAAGCCGGGTGAGCACGGTTCCACCTTCGGAGGCAATCCGCTGGCATGCAAGGTCGGAATTGCTGCCCTGGAGGTCATTAAGGAGGAGAAACTTGCAGAAAAAGCTGAAAGGCTCGGAAAGATTTTCCGCGACGAGATGAGGGCTGTGAAGTCAGACATGATTGAGCTGGTACGCGGCAAAGGTCTGCTGAATGCCATCGTCATCAGGCCGAAGAACGGCAAGGAGGCATGGGATGTATGCCTTGCCATGAAAGAACTCGGTGTACTGGCAAAACCGACACACGGACATATCATCCGCTTTGCTCCTCCCCTCGTCATTACCGAGGAGCAGCTGCGTGATGCCATATCACTCATAAAGAAGGCAATCCTTCTGTTTGCCTGAGAAAGGGGTTTGCGGTTTCCGGATTCCTGAGCGGGCCGGCTGATTCTGGCCGCCCAGGTGCACTTTAATTCACTCCGGGGTACTCCGGCTTACTTCGGTTGTTGCAAATATCACCATCCGGTGGTATTAAAAGATTGCTATTTTTGTCGGCACGACATCTGAGACTATGAGAACCGGAATCATCATATTTACCGCATTGATCATGACCGCATGCGCCGGCACGGGCAGGAAAGCGGCCATTACCACTGACGAGCTGGGATGGCTCGCCGGAGAACTTGCATCTGACCGCTTTGCGGGAAGGGGGACAGGAACCGGAGGTGACTCACTTGCCGCAATGTTCATAAAAAGAGAACTCGGGAAGGCGGGCACCGGGCCGTTTACTGAATCAGGACTTCAGCCCTTCAGGGTGAGTGTTTCGGTTGAAGCAGGAACAGGCAACAGATTATCAGTCAACGGAACAGACTATCTTGCAGGTACCGACTTCATTCCGCTTGCACTGACATCGGATTCAGAGCTTAATGCACCCGTGATCTTCTGCGGCTACGGACTTACCCCATCAGGAGATACCCTGAGCCGCAATGACTTTGCAGGAACGGATGTGTCTGGGAAATGGGCTCTGATTCTTCGTGGTTACCCCGAGTCAAACCCATCAGACGCAGGCTATGCGTCACTCAGCTCTGACAGGATTAAAGTACTTAATGCCAGGGAAAAAGGCGCCAAAGGCGTTTTGCTGGTGTCGGGAGAAAAGTGGGATGTTGCAGACAATCTTGACAAACCTTCACGAAACGAGTCCACTTCCGGCATTCCCGTATTCCAGGTAAAACGAAACGTGGCTGATGCCATCCTTGCCACCACTTCAGTCACCGTCAACGGACTTGAGGAAAGGGCGGCCGGGCCGGGTTCATCCGCCTCAATGGTGACTGCTTCCATTGTAGACGCCAGGGCGCAGATAATAAAGAAAGAGGCTGTCACTTCAAACGTGGTGATGATGCTCAGGGGAGCATCGGCTCCTGAGGAGTATGTGATAATAGGTGCTCACTATGACCATCTGGGCATGGGAGGACCGGGATCGTCAAGCAGGACACCTGACACTGTCGCCGTGCATTACGGCGCTGATGACAATGCCTCCGGCGTGGCACTTATGATTGAGCTTGCAGAAAGGCTCGCCGCCATGAAGCAGCGTCCGGCAAGAAGCATTCTCTTCGTGGCTTTCTCCGGTGAAGAGATGGGGCTGCTGGGATCAAAGCATTTCGTTGAGAACTCCGGCATTTCGCCCGCGGCCGTTAACCTGATGATCAACCTTGACATGGTAGGCCGGATGAAGGAAGGGAACGGCCTGCAGGTAGCGGGGATAGGCACTGCCGCCGGGCTGCGTGACACGGTGCTGGCGTATGCTGACACCACCGCGCTGAGTCTCGCCTTTACCTCTGAAGGGTACGGTCCGTCTGACCACTCAGCCTTCTACGGCAGGAATATTCCTGTCCTCTCAATCACCACCGGAGCCCATCTTGATTATCACACCCCGATGGATACCCCTGACAAGCTCAATTATGAAGGGATGATCAAAACCGGTGATCTACTGTTCGGAATAGTCAATGCCGTTGCCGGCAGATCTGCCAGACTGGCCTTTACCGAGGCAGGTCCCAAAGAACCGACGAGTCCGATGGGTCGCCGCAGAGGAGTCACCCTGGGGATCATGCCGGACTTTGCCGGCAATGTCAAAAACGGGCTGAGGGCTGACTTTGTAACTCCCGGGAAACCCGCGGCGCTGGGAGGTATGGAGAAGGGTGACATCATCGTGTCAATCGATGACAAACCGGTCAGCAATATCGAGGACTATATGTTCAGGCTCAACCAGCTTAAACCCGGCCAGAGGGTGACCGTGGAAGTCCTCAGGAGCGGGAACAGGGAACTGTTATTAATTCAGTTATAACAACATAACGACGATCATCATGAAGAACTTTCTTTTCTGGACCATTGCCATAATCATTACCATCGCTGCCGCGATGTACCAGAGGATGACCGGTCCAACCTACCCATACAGGACCAGTGCATCTGTTGACGGAACCGAATACTCCTTCGCGTTTAAGCGCAGTCAGACGAACACCCATCCCTGCCTGATAAAACTGGAGGTTCCTCAGGAGGTGTCGGGAACTTTGTATTTCCGCCGGTTCAGGACGAATGACGAGTGGACACCCGTGGTGATGAAGCATGACAACGGGAAGCTTGCCGGTGAACTCCCCTCCCAGCCTGCTGCAGGGAAGCTGGAGTATTACGTTGTACTTAGGGGTGCATCAGGTTCAGAGACAGCGCTTCTCAGGGAAAAACCCGTTGTTATCAGGTTCAAGGGCAATGTCCCTGCGGTGATCATGATTCCGCACATCCTGATAATGTTTTTTGCAATGTTGCTCTCCAATCTTGCGGGTATCACTGCTGTGGCGGGAAGGGATTCACAGAGGAAGCACGGCCGCCTTGCACTGTGGCTGCTCCTTGCAGGAGGACTGGTACTTGGGCCGCTTGTCCAGAAGTATGCCTTCGGAGAGCTGTGGACCGGAGTTCCGTTCGGGTGGGACCTGACCGACAATAAAACCCTTATCGCCGTTATAGCATGGGTGGTTGCGGTCATCATGAACCGCAAGAAGGCAAGGCCTGCTTATACCATTGCAGCAGCACTGATCCTGTTGCTGGTTTACTCCATTCCCCACAGCCTGTTCGGGTCTGAGCTTGACTATGTTACAGGGACCGTAACACAGGGATAAAAAAATTTTCATCCTCTTACAGCTTTTTTCTACCTTGGATGCAGCATTCGGGCATCGCCCCCGTCATTGAATTGAAGAGTTCAAATACGTGGGTGCGGCGTCAAACATACTTAAACCGGATCTTTGGAAAAAGATGGAAAATGTTGAAGCAGCATTCAGGAACATACACCAGGACCTGATTGACGGGTGTCGCTCAGGTGACCAGCGGGCACAGTTCCAGGTTTACAAGCTTTACTATAAAGCGATGTACAACACCAGCCTGCGTATTGTAAATGATGAGATGGAAGCTGAAGATGTGATGCAGGAAGCGTTTCTCTCAGCTTTCGAGAAGATAAACACCTACTCGGGGACGGTGAGCTTCGGCGCTTGGCTGAAGCGGATAGTGGTCAACAGATCACTTGATGTCCTGGGGAAAAGGAAGGCGATCTTTGAAGACATTGAAAGTCACGCAGGGATCCGCGACGACAGCGGTGAGGAAACTGCCTACCATGAGGATCTGGCACTGCGGGTGGAGGAGGTAAAGGCTGCCATTGAGCGGCTGCCGGAAGGATACCGCGTGATACTCTCTCTCTATCTCATTGAAGGTTATGACCACGATGAGATAGCAGAGATGCTCAACATCTCAAGCAGTACCTCGAGATCACAACTCTCAAGGGCAAAGCAGAAGCTGGTGGGTGAACTTAAAAACAGGAAAATTTACGAATGATGAACATGATAGATGACATAATCAGGAAGAGCAGGAGCGAGTTTGACGACAGGGAGCCGTCAGACGGGCACTTCGAGAGGTTCAGCTTCAAGCTGGCTACGAGGCTTCATGCCGGCAAAGCCAAGAGAAGTATCATTCCATACCTGCTTAAGGCTGCGGTGGTAACCCTGCTGGTGACACTTTCCTCACTGTGGACCTTTGACCACTTCGTCAGGCCCAACCTGAAGACAAAGATGACACTCAGCCAGGTTTCACCTGAATACCGCGAGGTTGAGAAATATTATGTGCAGCAGGTGAACCTGATGGAAAACGAGCTCACACTGATCGACATGTCCAATCCTGAACAGAAAGAGGCACTGATGGTTGAGATGGCTTCCATGGATTCGGTCTACGTTGAGCTGCAGAAGGAACTCAGGGCCAACCCGGATGACCAGCGGATCATAGATGCCATGATCAAACATTACCAGACCAAAATAGAAGTGATGAGTTATATACTTGACCAGCTCAAAGAGATAAAAGCAGAAACCGTTAAACCAGTCAGCCATGAAGAAGTTGTTTACTAATCAGCGGGTTACGCTGTTCGCAGCGTTGCTGTGCTCAGTAGCCCTGTCCGCCTCGGCAGAAGAGGTCAAAAAGGAGTTCCACAGGGAGTTGACTCCGGGTGACAACTCGACAGTGACCGTAATCAATAAATTCGGTTCTGTGGTCACCGAGACGTGGGACAAGAATAATGTTGTTGTGGATGTTACCGTGAAGGTTGAACATCCATCTGCCGACAGGGCGAGGAAGCTCCTTGACATGATCAGGGTGGAGTTCACCGAGGAAGGCGGCAACCTGAAGGCTGAGACCATCTTCAGCGATGACTTCTCATCGATAAGCTGGAAGGGATCAAACAACAATTTCAGCATCAACTATGTAATAAAGATGCCGGCCAGGGTGAACTTTGATGTCACCAACAAGTATGGCAACACGGTTATAGATGAGCTTTCAGGGCTTGTCACGGCAAATGTCAAGTACGGTGATCTGACAGTTGACAAGCTCACGCGCGGGAATGTCAAGCCACTGAATACCCTGATTGTGGCATACGGCAAGGCCACTGTTTATGAACTCGGATGGGCTGAGATCAATGCCCGCTATGTAGGGATGTTCAGTGTTGAAAGGGCGACTGCGCTCCTGGTTGACAGCAAGTACTCAAAGGTGTCAGTCAAAAAGGTGAGTTCACTGGTAGCCGACAGCAAGTATGACGGTTATTCGGTTGGCGAGGCCAACAACATAGTGGTTCTCGGCGGCTATACGGACCTCAGGTTTGACAAGGTCAGCAGGAAGCTTGATGTGGAGACAAAATACGGAAATCTTTCAGTTAACTATGTGCCTGCAGGATTTGAGAGGTTAGCGGTCAAGGCAGGTTACTGTGCCGTCAGGCTCGGGATTGATCCTTCGGCCTGCTACAGGCTCGATGCCAAAAGCTCATACGGAAGCATCAAGCTTGATGACAGTCTTTTCTCGGCCGACAGGCGGATTGTTGGCAACTCATCAACCGAGATGGCAGGCAAGGTGGGCAAATGCAGCACGCCGTCATCAGAGGTTACCATCGATACATCCTACGGTTCAGTCAGGCTGAACTAAGCAGGGACAGCAAAAAAGAATCGCGGCGCCAGTGACAGGGCGCCGCGTTTTTTTTTGTCATTAAAGCCTGTCAGGTTCGTCGGCGAAAATGAAGACGCCCTTTTCGCCATCTGAATTCTTATACCCGCGATACATTCCTCCGGTATTGAATGGCATGCTTATGTTGCCCTTGCCGTCGACAGAGATGATTCCTCCAGTTCCGCCGGCCTTCACCAGTTTGTTTTTGATCACCTCGCGGGCTGCTTCATCGAGCGAGAGGCCCCTGTACTGCATCAGTGCAGAGATATCATGGGCAACGGTATACCTGATAAAGAACTCACCGTGGCCTGTTGCGGATACGGCGCATGTGGCGTTGCTGGCATAGGTTCCTGCTCCAATCACCGGTGCATCTCCGACGCGGTTATATCTTTTGTTTGTCATACCCCCTGTGGAAGTGCCTGCTGCCAGGTCGCCGTTCATGTCAAGGGCCACGCAGCCCACAGTGCCGTGTTTTTCTCTTTCAAGAGCGCGTTGCAGTTCCCTGAATCGTGATTCCTCGCGGAAGTATAATGGGTCGACTATCTCGAGGCCCTGTTCAGCTGCAAATTCAGATGCTCCCCTGCCTGTCAGCATGACGTGTGGTGATTTCTCCATTACAGTGCGTGCGGCGGTGATGGGGTTGCGGATGTCTGTGACTCCGGCTACGGCGCCGGCGGCGAGGTTGCTTCCGTCCATGACGGAGGCGTCGAGTTCATTCCGGCCCTCGTGGGTGAATACAGCGCCCTTGCCCGCGTTGAAGAGAGGTGAGTCTTCCATCATCCGGATGGCACGCTCGACGGCGTCGAGGGCCGAGCCGCCGGCGCTGAGCACAGCGGCGCCGCTGTCGATTACTGCCTGCAGCGCCCTGCGGTATTCAGCCTCTGCCTCGGCATTCATCCGGTCACGGGTAATGGCGCCGGCGCCGCCATGCACCACAATGGCCCACGGAGACCCTGCTGTCGGCAAAAGAAGATTGACCTCCATCACTGCCTTGATGGCGCGGTCAGAGAAGAAATCGCATGCCGGGAAGATGGAGAAGCGGCCGGCACCCTCGTAGTTATCACGGTCAATGATCAGCACCTCCTGCTGGTCATTACGGTTAACTATCTCGCTCAGAGTGAATGCCGCACGGTAACCGTCGAGGCCGGCGATGACCACCATCCCCTTCTGAAGCGCTTCGGGAGAGAGCCTGTAATAATCCCTGATCAGTTCATTCAGCATTGCACCGGTAAAGGGTGTGGTACCGTGAATGCCCATCCCGCGTCCGTAGAACACTGTATGATAGGTCTCACTGTCCATGCCTTCGGGAAGCTCAGACAGTATGGCACGCTGCTTTCCGTTGACGCATAGCTTCATTGTCTCTGAAAACATCGGGTTCATCCCCTTGTTAATGGGATACTTGCTGTTGAGTGACTTCACGGTGATTTTCACCGGGTTGCTGATATTGCGTGATGTGACCAGGTCATTGCCGGCCACAACCTTCGTTTCTGCTGGCAATGGCCATAGGTCCTTTGCCTTGGAGGGCACGATGCGGGCAACGGAAGTGGCAATCATCAGCCGGTGCATGTTTACCGGGTAGTAGATTTCTCCCCATGAGAATACTGCGGTTTCGCCCCTGTCATTGGTGATCTCAACATAGAGGTCAATGATCGGAGGGAATTCTGCTTCGTTCTTTTTCTTCAGGACTGCCCTGTCAAGAATATCATATACTGAATAGCCGTCATAACGGTATGCTCCTGTGAAGCCGACATTTCCGTCAGTGATTGTTGTCTCCTTTACAGTGATGGTGTGTTTCTGCAGGCGTGACAGGTCAACTGTCACATCCTTCTCAATCTCGCCGGTGACAAGGATCTTTTTGGCGCCCTTCAGCTGCATTGTGGGCGCATCATCATAAAAATCATTGGTCTGCCCGTTGGCCGGAAGCGTCATCAGCATCACCAGGGCGGAAAAAAGCAGTGTCAGTTTCTTCATGATTCAGGTTTTACGTTATGCAAATCTATTCAATTCGCGTTGCGGACAAAATGATAAAAAGCAGGTCAAATATCCAGCTCCACCAGGGTGATGCCTGCCCCGCCCCGGTCTACATGTTCATCTGTTGCCCTCTTTACTGCCCCGGTTGATTCCAGGTACTGCCTGATCATCTGTCTCAGGATGCCATTACCCTTGCCGTGCAGTATCCTCAGGTTCCTGAACTGTATCATCAGGGCGGTATCTACGAAATCCTGCACCACCTGCAGGGCCTCCCCGGTGCGCATGCCACGAACATCAATCTCAGGATTGAACTGGTTGCGGCGGGTTGTGAGTGACCAGTCGACCTTCTGCTGCCGGGTGCCTGGCAGTGTTGCCTTTTTCTGTTCCTCTTCGCTGACCGGTTCAGTCATGCTGATATCAACATTCATCATCAGGTTTCCGGAGATGATCTGTACTTTGTTTCCGCGTATCCCGGTCACCTGGGCCACGGTATCGGTGCCGGATACCTTTACATAGTCGCCCGGCGCCAGTGGTCCTTTCTTCTTTTTAACCGGCTGCGGAGTCTCCTTCTTTGCTGAGATCCTCTTTACTATGCTGGCGGCAGGGGTGTCAATGCGGGGTTTAGGCGGAACGGGTATCTCAACCTGTTTCTCTTCCCTGTCAAGGTGTTCACGGAATGAGTCAAGCTCCTCGCGAACCTCTTTCGTTTTCTCCTTTTCGGCCTGTGCCTCGCGGATGGTCCGGATGGTGTTTTCTATCATCCGGTTGGTGTCGCGAAGCATCTCCTCCGCCTTGCTCTTCGCCTGGGTGATGATCTCCTTCTTCTGAGTCTTTATGTCGCCGAGCTGTGTCTCGTAGGTTGCAATCAGCTCCTCGAGCCGTTTCTCGTGGCGGCGTACCGCCTCGCGCTTCTTCTCCCAGTAGCGTTTGTCACGGGCAATCTCGCGAAGGTTCCTGTCGAAGTCGACGTTCCCCTCTCCTGCCCTGGTTGCGGCATCTGCCAGTATTTCCTGTGGCAGGCCTATCTTTTTGGCTATCTCAAAGGCGAATGAGCTTCCCGGCTTTCCCTGGTCAAGGCGGAAGAGGGGCTGCATAAGCTGGTTGTCAAAGGCCATTGCCCCGTTGCTGATTCCCTCCTGTGATGTAGCGAAGTGCTTGAGGTTTGTATAGTGGGTGGTAATTACACCGTAAGCGCCCCTTCTGTTGAGTTCGGCAAGGATTGCCTCTGCGAGGGCTCCGCCGAGAACCGGTTCAGTCCCTGTGCCAAACTCATCGATCATGACCAGTGAGGAGTCATCAGCATGCCTGAGCATCTGTTTCATGTTGATGAGGTGTGAGCTGTAGGTACTGAGGTCATTTTCAATGCTCTGCTCGTCACCAATATCGATAAAGAACTTGCCGAACACGCCAGCCTCGGTGCCCTCGCCTGCCGGGATTGTCATTCCGCACTGGAGCATATACTGAATGAGTGCCACGGTCTTGAGGCAGACTGATTTTCCTCCGGCGTTGGGGCCGGAGATGAGAAGAATTCTTTCCCTGCTGTCGATGGTAATTGTAAGTGGCACCACCTCCCGTCCCGCTGTGCGGGCAAAAGAGAGTGTCAGCAGCGGGTGGCGGGCGTTGATCCATCTTATGTGCGGGGTATCAGCCACCGAAGGCATGATGCAGCTGAGCCTGTTGCCGAAGATGGCTTTTGCCCTGAGAAAGTCGATCTCCGCCAGGAAGCTGCAGTTCTCCTCCAGTTCATCGATGTATGGTCTGATGGTGTCAGCCAGGGCTGTAAGGATACGAACGATCTCGCGCTTCTCCTGGTGCTCGAGCTCGGTGATCTCGTTGTTGAGTTCAACAACTTCTGAAGGCTCTATGAAAACGGTTTTCCCGGTGGCAGACTCATCATGAACGAATCCTTTTATTCCTCTTTTGTTTGATGCGCTTACGGGTATCACGCCTCTGCCGTTGCGCACTGCCACGGTCACATCGCGGTCAATGATGCCGTCAGCCTGGGCCTGGCGCAGCACTGCGTGCAGTTTTCTCACTGCCGCAAGGTTCTTCGAAGCCAGTTCGGCGCGTATCGTTTTAAGAGCCGGTGAAGCGCCGTCACGTATCTTACCCTCTTTGTCAATAATACGGTCAACAGCCTCTGAAACAAACGGGTAGTATACCACTTTCCCGGTCAGCCCGGTCAGCAGCGGGTATCGTCCGTCCTTCCTGTTCCGGAAGAAGCCTATGATTCGCCGTATGGTATCAAGTGATCCCCGCAGGGCAACCACCTCTTCAATCTCAGGAAAAGTGCCCTCCACGCGGAGTTTTTCCAGGGTTGCAAAGGGATCATTGTAGTTGTCAGAGGGGAATTGTTCGCCGAAGGCAAGGATCATCTGGAACTCGGCCGTAAGGGAAAGCCTGTCCCTGACTTCATCTGCAGCAAATGACGGGTGCATGTCTTCAACCCTGCGGATTCCGGCATTGCTGATGCAGCATCCGTTAAGCTGTTCCCTGATACGGTCAAAGCCGATCTTCAGTTCATATGTGTCGGGATAGATCATCTGGTGGTCATCTCCTCGCAAAAGTAACGTTAATTAATGTTAACACTGCACGGGTGTAAAACTTCTGAATTTATCTTTAATCCCGTTAACCACAAAATAAAATGAAAATCCGTATTGAAAAAATCAGGATGATGCTTGTTGCAGTCATCCTGTTTGCTGTGGTCATGCCGGCTTTCACACAGGAAGCTGCCAGTGACCTTGAAATGGTATACAAGATAAGGCAGGAGGGTCAGCGTAATTCTGACATCGAGAAGCTTGCCTATATCATGACTGACCTTGCCGGGCCCAGGCTCACAGGATCAGCCGGCATTGACCGGGCTAATGAGATTGCGCGGGCCAAGCTGGCAGAATATGGTTTGTCAAACGTACGAATTGAGGAAGTGAGTGATTTCAATCGTGGTGGATGGGACCTGACAAAAGCGTATGCAGCTATGGTAGCTCCATACTACAACAACTTTTCCGTTACGCCGGTGGCGTGGACGGCCGGGACAAACGGCCTGATCAGGGGCGAAGTAATTCTTGTTGACATCAAAACCCTCGCTGACATCGAAAAGTACCGTGGCAAGCTGAATGGCAAGATCATCATGACACCCACCACTACACAATATGAGGTCAGCTTTGAGCCGCTGGCATCCAGGTATACCGATGAGGAGCTGGAGAATCTTGCAAAGGCTGATGCCGGAGGACGTGCGGCAAGAAGGCCGGTAACAGGCGACTTTATGGCGATGCGTGAGCTGCGCACCAAGGTGAATGAGTTTCTGAAGAGTGAGAATATTCTGATGTCGGTTTCACAGGGAAGTGCCTTTAACATCCCCAGGTCGTCAGGGTCATCCTATGATGGCAAGGGCACACCTCCGGTGACTGAGATAAGCATCCCGATGGAAGCCTATGGCAGAATGGAGAGGATGCTGAAGGGCGGTGAGAAGGTTGAGATGGAGGCTGAGATAAAGGCTGAATTCACTCCCAACAGGAAAGTCTACAATGTCATTGGCGAGATTCCGGGCACCGATCCCAAACTGAAGGACCAGGTTGTTCTTCTGGGTGCGCATATCGACGCCTGGCATGGCGGCACGGGAGCTGCAGACAACGCATCGGGCTGCATCGTGATGATGGAAGCGCTTCGCATACTGAAGGCCCTTGATGTCAAACCGCGCAGAACCATCCGTGTTGCTCTCTGGGGTGGTGAGGAACAGGGTCTTTACGGATCAAGGGGATATGTCTCAAAGTACCTGTATGACAGGGAAAAGAACGAGAAGAAACCCGGATTTGACAAGTTCAGCGTATACTTCAACATGGATAATGGTACCGGTCGTTACCGCGGTGTCTATCTTCAGGAGAACATCCTTGCAAGGTCATTTTTCGAGAAGTGCATGGAACCGGTCAAAGACATGGGATTCACCACAATAACAAGCAGGAACACCGGTGGCACCGACCATCAGAGCTTTGACGGCGCAGGTCTCCCCGGATTCCAGTTCATTCAGGACGAGATTGAATATGGCCGTGGCTATCATACACTTGCCGACACCCGTGAACGTCTCCTGGTTCCTGACCTGAGGCATAATGCAATCATAACGGCATGGCTGGCGTGGAATGCATCACAGCAGGAACAGCTGCTGCCCCGCAAGCCCGAGATGAAATCAAACCAGCAGCGGTCACCCTACGGGTTCTGATCCCTGCGCAGGCCTTAAGTCACAGGCAACGGGTATGGTTCACCCGGCGCTGACCACAGGCCAACTGCAACTCATTGTTTTTCTATTCTGTTTGAAAAGCAGAGGCTGACCCCGGAAAAGGTCAGCCTCTCTTGTTTCCCTGCAGCCGGGGTTACTGTCACCCTTGCCGGCGGATTATTCATTAATTCCTTCAAGGTCAAGCATGAAGGCATACTCCAGTGCGGTTGTCTTCAGCCTTTCAAACCTGCCTGAAGCGCCGCCGTGACCGGCAGTCATGTTAACATCCATAATGAGGATATTATCATCGGTCTTCATCTCGCGGAGTTTGGCAACCCACTTTGCTGGTTCCCAGTACTGCACCTGTGAATCCCAGTAACCGGTTGTGACAAGCATGTTGGGATAAGCCTGCGCCTTCACCTGGTCATACGGTGAATATGAAAGCATGTAATCATAGTACTCCTGCTTGCGCGGATCGCCCCATTCATCCCATTCGAAGGTAGTGAGGGGAATTGTTTCGTCAAGCATTGTGCTTACCACGTCAACGAACGGAACCTGTGCGATGATGCCATTGTAGAGTGCAGGTTCAATGTTTGCAACAGCGCCCATAAGCAATCCGCCGGCGCTTCCGCCCATTGCATACAGATGCTCTGCGGAACTGTACTTCTCATTTATCAGGAAACGTGCGCAGTCATTGAAGTCGGTGAAGGTATTGATCTTCTTCAGCAGCTTGCCGTCCTCGTACCATTGGCGGCCCATTTCGCTGCCACCCCTGATGTGGGCGATGGCATAGACAAATCCTCTGTCAAGAAGGCTAATGATGCCTGAGCGGAATGAGGGATTTGTGGAAGAACCATATGAACCATATGCATAGAGCAGCAGCGGTGCAGTGCCATCTTGTTTGAATCCCTTTCTGTAAACCAGTGAGACAGGAACCTGTGTACCGTCAGCAGCCGTGGCCCAGAGACGCTTTGTCTCGTAGTTGTTTTTATCGAAACCTCCCAGCACACTGTCCTGCTTCAGCAGCGTCTTTGTCTTTGCAGCCATATCATAGTCATAGACCGAGTTGGGTGTGGTCAGGGATGAATAGCTGTACCGGAGCAGCGTGGTGTTTGCATTCGGGTTGACACTGATGCCTGCCGTGTAAGCTTCTTCACCGAAATCAAGGAAATGCTCTGATTTGTCTGCCATGCTTATGATCCTCAGGTTTGTGAGTCCCTTGATGCGCTCATTTGCAACGATATAATTGTCAAATACTTCAAAGTTTTCAAGAAGAACGTCTGCGCGGTGGGGAATAACTTCCTTCCATGATGCCATACCTGTCTTGTTCTCGGGGCATGACATCAGTTTGAAGTTCTTCGCGCCATCAGCGTTGGTATGAATGTAGAAGGTGCCGTTCAGGTGTTCCACAGAGTAGAGATGGTCAACCCTGCGGGGTTCGAATACCTGTACGGTGCCCGTTGGATTTTCCGCCTCAATGAGGCGAACCTCGGTTGTGAGCGTCTGGTCAGAGACAATTGTGATATACTTCCTGCTTTTTGTTTTTCCAAGCTGAACGCTGAATGTTTCGTCGCCCTCATTGTACACTACCCTGTCATCCGAGGAAGGAGTGCCGAGGACATGCATCATGACGGTTGCTGCCCTGAGTGTTTCGGGGTCCTTGCTTACATAAAACAGGGTTTTGCTGTCAGCGGCCCATACTGCCTGGCCGGTGGTATTGAGGATGTTGTCAGGGAGCAGTTCACCGCTGTTCAGGTCCTTGAACTGCAGGGTGTACTGTCTGCGGCTGACGTGGTCAGTACCGTAAGCAAGGAGGTTGTTGTCAGGCGAGGGTGAGGCGCCGCCAACACCGGTGTATTCATGACCCTCGGCGAGCAGGTTTACGTCAAGCATCACCTCCGGCTTGTCAGTGCCGTCTTTTCTCCTGTAGAGCACAGGGTATTCCTTGCCAGGAAGGTATTTTGTATTGTACCAGAAGCCATTGTCAAGGTAAGGAACGGTTTCGTCGTCCTGTTTGATGCGACCCTTGAGCTCCTCGAAGAGTTTCTCCTGCAGGGGAACGGTGTGTTTCATTATGGCGTCAGCATAGGCGTTCTCTGCGTCGAGCCAGGAAAGCACCTTCACGGCCTGGGAATCGGGTGTTTCTGCGTTTTTCTGTTCATCGCTGAGGCGCATCCAGAAGTAGTTGTCGACGCGTTCGTTACCGTTGCTTTCAACGACGAACGGGATTTTTTCAGCCACGGGTGGCTTGGGTTTCCTGCCGCATGATGTCATGGCGATGACCGCGGCGGTGAGGATTAATAAGGTTCTTTTCATGAGTAATTTATTAAGAATTGTAAAAGTCTGAAGGTCTGAAGGTCTGAAGGTCTGAAGGTCTGAGGTCTGAAGGTCTGAGGTCTGAAGGTCTGAAGGTCTGAAGGTCTGAAGGTCTGAAGGTCTGAAGGTCTGAAGGTCGGCACTTTTGATTGCCACCTGCCGACTGGTACTGCTTACTGCCGCCTGACTTTTTCCCCTTTCATGGAGAGCTGTATACGGTTCCGGTTGCGGTCAACCGAAACGACGCGGACAGTGACATGCTGATGCAATTTAACGATCTTTGCCGGATCATCAACATAGCGGTCAGCCATCTGCGACACGTGCACAAGACCGTCCTGTTTGACGCCGATATCAACAAACGCCCCGAACCTGGTAATGTTTGTGACAATGCCGGGGACCACCATCCCCTCTTTCACATCATCAATTGAATGAATATCCGCAAAACTGAATTCCTGTATCGCCTGACGCGGGTCACGACCCGGCCTGGCCAGTTCCTGCATGATATCCTTCAGGGTTGGCAGCCCGGCTTCAGCGGTAACATATTTCTCAATCATTATGGATTTTCGCCGGGCCTCATCCTTTATCAGGTCAGTGACAGAGCAACCCAGGTCAGCGGCCATCTTTCCGACTATGTGATAGCTCTCCGGGTGCACGGCCGAGGCGTCGAGCGGGTTGGCAGCGCCTCGTATCCTGAGGAATCCCGCAGCCTGTTCAAAAGCCTTCTCTCCCATCCGTTTCACCTTCATCAGTTCAGTGCGGGAGCGGAACGGACCGTTCTCCGTCCTGTGATCGACGATGTTCTGCGCCATCTTCGGGCCGATACCTGAAACATAAGTCAGAAGGTGCGGGCTGGCGGTATTTACCTCCACTCCCACGGCGTTGACGCATGACATCACCACCTCGTCGAGGCTGGCCTGGAGGCGGGTCTGATCAACATCATGCTGGTACTGCCCCACCCCGATCGATTTGGGATCTATTTTAACGAGTTCAGCCAGCGGGTCCATGAGGCGCCGTCCAATTGAAACGGCCCCGCGCACTGTCACGTCATGATCCGGAAACTCGTCACGGGCGGTCTTCGAGGCTGAATATATGGAAGCGCCCGCTTCGCTCACCACAAAGACCTTAATTCCCGATTCAGCAGGGAGATATGAACGGACGAACTGTTCAGTCTCGCGACTGGCGGTTCCGTTGCCGATAGCTACGGCCTCAATGCTGAATTTGTCAACAAGTGAAAGCATTTTGCTTACGCTTCGTGCCGTCTCGTTCTGTGGGGGGTGCGGATAGATCACGTCATGGTGCAGCAGGGCTCCCTGGCGGTCAAGGCATACCAGCTTGCAGCCTGTTCTCTGTCCCGGGTCAATTCCAAGTACGTTCTTTTCACCCAAAGGGGGTGCCAGCAGCAGTTGCCGCAGGTTTTCCGTGAAAACGCGTATGGCCTCCTCGTCGGCTTTTTCCTTGGATGTCTTTCTGAATTCCGTCTCCATTGACGGTGCCAGGAGCCTGCTCCAGCTGTCGGCCACAGCCTCGCGCACCTGCCGGGCTGAATCATTGTTTGCCTTCACAAACTGTTTTTCAACCAGGCTCTGCGCCTCCTCCTCAGAAGGCATAATCGTAATCCTGAGGAATCCCTCCTCCTCGCCGCGGCGCATGGCAAGCAACCTGTGTGACGGGCAGCGGCGCAGCGGCTCTGACCAGTCGAAGTAATCGCTGAATTTGGCTCCCTCCTGTTCCTTTCCCTTTACAACCTTCGAGGTTATGACAGCATCACGTTCATAGAGACGCCTGAGCGATCCGCGAACCTGTTCGTTCTCACTGGCAATCTCGGCGATGATGTCACGTGCACCGGACAGGGCAGCTGTCGTATCTTCCACATTATCACCCACATACTTTCCAGCCTCTGCTTCAGTGTCACCGGTATTCTGTGCAAGCAGCCAGAGTGCCAGGGGTTCGAGGCCTTTCTCGCGGGCAACGGAGGCGCGTGTCTTTCTTTTCGGCCTGAACGGCAGGTAAAGATCCTCGAGCTGTGACATGGTCAGGGCTGCATTGATCTTTGCCAGCAGTTCAGGAGTCATTTTCTCCTGTTCTTCTATCGATCTGATAACTGCCTCCCTGCGCTTTTCCAGCTCCTTAAGCCTCTCATATTCATCACGTATCTCAGCCAGTTGCACCTCGTTGAGACTTCCCGTCACCTCCTTGCGGTATCGGCTGATGAAGGGTATCGTGGCGCCGTCATCAAGGAGCCTCAGAGTATTCTCAACCTGCCAGTCGTGCAGCTGAAATTTTCGTGCAATAGTCCTGATATGTACCGAAGTGTCCATAGATTATTATTCGATGTAAAGAATCAATCCTTTCAGGTATTCGCTTTCGGGGTGGTAAATATTCACGGGGTGGTCAGCCGGCTGTCCGGTCTGGTGAAGAATCCGTACGTTGCGTCCGGTATTGGCGGCGGCCACGAAGACCGAGCGGCGGAAGTCATCGCGGCTTACCACCTGCGAGCAGGAGAAGGTAAACAGCAGACCGCCGGGCCTGATTTTGTGGATAGCCAGCGCGTTGAGTCTCCTGTAGCCCTGAAGTGCCTGGTTAAGAGCGGTCTGATGTTTTGCGAAGGCGGGGGGATCAAGAATAATGAGGTCATATTCGCGCTCCATTCCGGCCAGGTAGGTGAAGGCATCAGTGGTGTAGCAGTGGTGGCGGGGATCATCGCCGAAGTTGAGCTTCACGTTTTCATCGGCGAGGGCCGTGGCCGCCGCAGAGCTGTCGACTGTATGCACAAGTTCAGCGTTTTTCATTGCATAAACCGAGAAGCCTCCGGTATAGCCGAACATATTAAGGACCCTCCTGCCGTTGCTGTAGCGGCTCAGCAGGCTGCGACTGTCACGCTGGTCAATAAAGAAGCCTGTCTTCTGCCCCTTCTCCCAGTCGACCCTGAACCTGTAGCCGTTTTCAGTGACAACCGCACCGGGTTCACCGTTTTCACCAACGAGGTAGCCGTTTGAGGGATTCAGCCTTGCCATGAACGGAAGCGTTCCCTCGCTTTTATCGTATACTGCCGTCACCAGTCCGCCGGTCACCTCAGGCAGCAGTTGTGCAATCATCTCCCTGATTTTCCAGAATCCGGCAGTGTGAGCCTGCATGACTGCAATACTGCCATAGATGTCAACAATCAGTCCCGGCAGCCCGTCGCCTTCGCCGTGGACAAGTCGCCATACGGTGGTTTCAGGTTTGCCTGCAATACCGGCATTGATCCTGAATGCCATGGCCTCCTCAAGACGTTTCCTGAAGAACCCGTGGTCAGGATTGCATTTCGTAAAGGAGAAGATCCGTACTGCGATGGATCCCGGAGCCCAGTGACCCGTTGCCAGGTATGTTTTGTCCCATGCAAAAACATCAACGACATCGCCTTCTGACGGGTTTCCGTTGACTGAAGCTACGGCCCCGGAGAAGATCCAGGGGTGGTACCTGCGTACCGACTGTTCCTTGCCTTTTTTAAGGATGATGTTTGCGGGCATTGATAGTGGCTTATTGATAAGTTTCCTTCCCGTTAAGGGCAAGGTAAATGCTCCGGCACACCCAGGCATCTGTGGCAGCGTAGAGCTGTTGCGGTTCGGTCAGTGCGGGAGCCTCCCAGTTTGAAACCTGCTGCGACTTTGAGATAGAGTATCCGAGAACGATAGCCGTGAGTTTCTTGAGGCCCAGTTCCTGTATTCCATGATCAACCACAACGCTCTGAAGGTCAATGAATCCGTGCGGTTCGAAGGGGGTAAGTGCCCGAAGGGCTTTTATATCGTCGCGTATAGCAACACCTGTTTTGACTATGTTCCTGTCAGAGAGCAGCGCTGCCAGTTCGGGCGGAAGGCCGATCATGTTGAGCCTGAAGAGCCATGCCCGGTCAGCATCAGCAAGCTGCAGGAGCGCCACCTTGTATCTCCTCCCCTTTTTGAATGACGGCCTGGTTTCGGTATCAAATCCCAGCAATGAGGGTCTGCCTATATCGCCCATGACCCTGCGGAACTTTTCCATATTGTCAACCAGGGTCACCCTCCCCTCAAACTGCAGCAGAGGCAGTCTTCTCAGTTCATCATCGGTAATGCTTCCGTTATATTGTTTCGTCATCTTCATTCTGTTCGTTGCCAGCAATCGTGTCATCTTCGGAATAGAGGACGGTATGGATCGCCGTGAGCACGTTCAGCAGTTTCTTTCCCCAGAATTCCTCGAAGTTCATCAGCACCTCCCAGACGGCATCATTCATCACCTCTTCATTACCGCTTTTATAGCTGACAATGAAATCTTTCAGGTCCTGGTAAATATCACTCAGGTTTTCAGAAATACTGCCTGTATAGAGTCCGTCAGCGGGGTCACCCACTGACACAATGACCGGGAAAGGGTCATTGTTGCCCAGTTTTGAAAGCAGGTTTTCATGCATCCTGGTCCAGTCGAATTCCGTGACGGTTTTTTCGTTGGGTTCCTCAAGCACCGGTTCCAGGAGTGGCAACAGTGATCCCCTCAGGTATATGAACGGCAGGAGGCGCTGCAACACCTTGAGTATCTCTATGCCGTTGATTTCCCGGGTTGACTCCAGGTATTTGCAGTACTCGTTCGCTGAAGCGGCAAACTCAACCACCTGGCGGGAATAAATAACCTTTTCCTCTTTTTCCATAATGAACAGATCAACGGGGCAAAAGTATTCATTTCAGTCTTAAAACCGGGAATTTGTTGATAAAAGGAGGCGGGTTACCTTTTCCAGGTAAGTCTGTGATCACTGTCATAAACCAGTTTCTCATGGTCAAGGAGCCACCGGATGACTTTGATGCTTTTTTCCCGCGGAAGGTCGATCTGCTCCTCCAGTTCCTCAGGCCTGAGGGGTTTTTCGGCAAGCAGTTCCTTTATTTTATCGATTATCAGATCGAACTCATACTTACTCAGCTCAAGTTCGTTTCTCTCCTGGCAGGTGTCACACAGTCCGCATCTGCCCGATTCCTCGCCGAAGTAAGCGGCCAGGAAAGCAGGGCGGCAACGGGTTTTGTTTTCGGCATAGTCAGTGATCCGGGCAACCCGTTCAATGTAGTTTTCCTTCACCTTAAGGTAGAGTTCGGGTGAGATGCGGAGGTGGCTGCGGTCAAGCCGTTCCTCGGTGAAAATGACCAGCGGGCTCTTCTTCCCCGGGATAAAATGAATTATTCCCTGTGATGAGAGCCTCAGGAGGTACTGGTAAATGGCTTCGCGGGTAAGGCCTGACCTTGCAGCCAGGTTTTCTTCATTGACCGGAACAAATTCAGAGAACATGCCGCTGTAGGTGCGGAGGAGCAGTTTGATGAACCTGTCATACTCCTCGTTGGCTACCTGGAACTTGTAAAGGTCATCGCGTGTCACCACGAAATGCACCCGTGAAGGATTGTTTATCTCATCCGTAAATTCAAGGTATCCCTCCTTCTGGAGGAAGTTGAGGCTGTTGTATGTTTCGGTCACAGAGAACCGGAATGCCGAAACGAACTTCCACAGGTCGAAGTCGTGCACGCTGTTCCTGCCTGAGCCGACCGGGAGCTGATAGAAGTTGCCGATAGCTTCGTAGACATCTTTTATCCGTTCCACCGGCGGAAATTTTATGCGTACCGAGTCAGCCAGCTTTCTCTTTTCATCCTGAGACCAGAGCAGCACGGAGAATGAGGGTTTCCCGTCGCGGCCAGCTCGGCCCGATTCCTGGTAGTATGCCTCCACGGAGTCAGGGCAGTCCCAGTGGATGACGAACCTGACATCGGCCTTGTCAATTCCCATGCCGAAGGCGTTGGTAGCCACTATCACGCGGGTTTCGCCGGCGCTCCATGAGGTCTGTTTCCTGTCACGCATTTCCTGTGGCAGTCCGGCGTGGTAGAAGTCGGCCTTAATATTGTTAGCCACAAGCATCTCAGCCACCTCCTTTGCCCTTTTCCGGCTGCTCACATAGATTATTCCGCTGCCCTGTTCCTTTTTGAGGCTTCGCAGGACGTATGTGTTCTTATCCTCCACCTCCCTTACCATATAGGTGATATTGGGTCTCCGGAAGCTGGTGCGGTGGACCTTCGGGTTCTTCATCTTCAGTCTTGAGATGATGTCATCCACAACCCGCGGGGTGGCAGTCGCCGTCAGGGCAAGGAATGGGACATCCTCATTCATCATATCC
Organism: Bacteroidota bacterium; assembly: GCA_018262715.1. GTDB lineage: Bacteria > Bacteroidota > Bacteroidia > Bacteroidales > VadinHA17 > SR-FBR-E99. The sequence goes on along the minus strand of JADFDS010000039.1, from coordinate 23,064 downwards.
CTTATTTCCGCGATATGGAGGTATGAGGGTCTGAAGTCATATCCCCACTGTGATATGCAGTGGGCTTCGTCAACAGCCACGAGGGTGAAGTTGAATCTCGGCAGGCGGGCCCTGAACATCGGTGTCTGAAGTCTTTCGGGGCTGACATACAGCAGCCTGTAGTCGCCGTACAGGCAGTTATCAAGGGATATTTCCACTTCTTCGCGGGTCATGCCGCTATGAATGGCCATAGCTTTGATATTCATTGTCTTAAGTCTTACCACCTGGTCTTTCATCAGTGCTATCAGGGGTGTGATGACCAGGCATAGTCCCTCACCGGCAACGGGAGGCAGCTGGTAGGTTACCGATTTGCCGCCGCCGGTCGGGAGAAGGCCCACCACGTCAGATCCGGAGACCACTGACTCAATGATCTCCTCCTGCATGGGCCTGAAGGACGTGAATCCCCAGTACCGTGCGAGAGTCTCCCTGTAGATATCCGGCAGCATGGTTTTGCAGGCTGTTTAATACAAATTTAATAACTCAATCTTACTTTTAACCTTTTATTGACATTTAAGATATGCAGGTGCTTAGCAATTTTTTGTAATTTTCGCCCCAAGTAAAAAAAACCCTTGCCCGATGTCATTCTCTGAAGATAAACTGCTGTTTGAAGGTCTGACCTTCGATGATGTGCTGCTCCTTCCGGCCTACTCGGAGGTTTTGCCGCGAAACGTTGATCTCAGGTCAAAGTTCACACGGAACATCATCATCAACACTCCCATTGTTTCGGCGGCCATGGATACCGTCACCGAGGCAGAGCTTGCAATAGCCATCGCCCGTGAGGGCGGTATCGGCGTGATTCACAAGAATATGTCAGTCAGTCAGCAGGCTGCCCAGGTGCGGAAGGTAAAGCGTGCGGAGAGTGTTATGATTTTTGATCCTGTCACCATCTCTGACGGGGCCTCAGTGGCTGATGCCCTGGCGCTGATGAAGGAGTTCAAGATCGGCGGCATTCCGGTAATTCATGAAGACGGTGCGCTGGCAGGGATTGTCACCAATCGTGATCTTCGTTTCGAGACTGACTATTCGCGTCGTATCAGTGAGATCATGACACCTCTTGAGAGGCTTATCACCCTCAGTCATCAGACAGATCTGGCGGCTGCCGCTGAGATACTGCAGAAGCACAAGATAGAGAAGCTTCCCATTGTTGATGAGAAGGGAAGGCTGAAGGGGCTGGTGACCTACAAGGACATTACAAAAGCAAAAGACAGGCCCAACGCATGCAAGGATGACAAGGGGCGGCTGAGGGCCGCCGCCGCAGTGGGCATTGCACCCAATACCCTCTCCAGGGTTGAGGCGCTGGTGGGCGCCGGCGTTGACGCCATAGCCATTGATACAGCTCACGGGCATACGAAGAGTGTGATAGAAATTCTGAGGGAGATTAAAAAGAACTTTCCCCGTACCGAGGTTGTTGTCGGGAACATTGGCACCGCGGAGGCAGCCAGGAAGCTGGTTGAGGAGGGCGCTGATGCGGTGAAGGTGGGTATCGGGCCCGGTTCCATCTGTACCACAAGGGTAGTTGCAGGGGTAGGTGTACCTCAGTTGTCTGCGATATACAACGTGGCACGCGCCATAGAAGGCAGCGGAGTTCCCGTGATCGCTGACGGCGGCATCAGGTATTCCGGTGACATTGTCAAGGCAATTGCCGCCGGAGCTGACAGCATCATGGCAGGGTCACTATTTGCCGGTGTTGAGGAGTCACCCGGTGAAACCATCATCTACAACGGCAGGAAATTCAAGACCTATCGCGGCATGGGCTCGGTGGAGGCAATGCAGATGGGGTCAAAGGACAGGTACTTCCAGGACATGGAGGATGACATTCACAAGCTTGTTCCTGAGGGTATCACGGCGCGTGTTCCCTACAAGGGCACTCTCACCGAGGTGATTTACCAGTTCCTTGGCGGCCTGCGCTCAGGGATGGGTTACTGCGGGGCACGTGACATAGCCACACTCAAGCGTGAAGGGCGTTTTGTCAGGGTAACCACTGCCGGCGTCACTGAGAGCCATCCCCATGATGTGACCATCACCCGGGAGGCTCCTAACTACAGCCGCAAAATAAACGAATACTGATAATGGTCAGGCTTATCATCCCTCTCCTGCTCCTTGCAGTTGTCTCATGCCGCCATGCCGGCACTGATGAGAACAGAAACGCTGTGGCACGTGCCGGTGACAGAGTACTCTATCTTGACCAGATACCATCAGGGCTTATGATGGAAGGTATGAGCAAGGCAGACAGCACCTCGGCCGTACAGAGCTACATCAGGCAGTGGGCCCGTAAGGAGCTCATGGCCCTGCGGGCCGAAGAGAACCTCACTCCCGAATACAAGGCTGAGGTCAACAGGCAGCTCAATGAGATGAGGAACAATCTCCTGATTTATCAGTACCAGCACCAGATGATTATCCAGAGAATGGATACCACCGTTACTGACAACGAAGTGCAGGATTACTATGTCAGCAACCTCAGTACCTTTACCCTCACTTCGAACCTCATAAGGGCTCTTTACATCAAAGTACCGGAAGGGATGTCAGAGCTTGACCGGATCAGGAAGCTTTACCGGTCACAGGAGTCAGCTGATATCCGGGAGCTTGAAGACATTTGCACCCGGTTCGGGTTACGGTTTGAAGATTACAGTGATGAATGGATCCCCTTCACCCAGCTTCTCATGGAGGTGCCGTTCGAGTCAGTTGACCAGGAACAGTGGCTGGCAAGGAACAGCGCCGTTGAGCTGAAGGATGACAGGTTTTCCTATTTCATCGCAATAAGGGAATACAGGCTGAGGAACAGCGTTGCACCGTTTGAATATATAAGGGGACAGGTCAGGACCATAATCCTCAACAACAGGAGGAACGATTTCCTGCAGAAGCTCGAAGACGGCATCTACAATGAGGCTGTGAGCAACAACACATTGAAACTCTATTAGAAGGGATTGAAAAGGATGAAGAAGAATATCATTTTATCATGTGCGCTGGCAGTAATGGCGGTGTACGGTGCAGCCGGGCAACAGGTGGTTGAATCGGTTGTGGCTGTTGTGGGCAATGAGGTAATCTACCTCTCTGACATCGAGGGGCAGGTGGTTCAGCTCAAGGCTGAGCGTGATCCCACTCCCGTGGAGCAGCTCAGGTGCCGTATCTTTGAGGACCAGCTGGTACAGAAGCTTTTCCTTGACCAGGCCAGGATTGACTCCATCGAGGTTTCGACGGAGACCGTCGAGTCTGACCTGAACAGCAGGCTGACTGATTACGTAAGGCGTGCCGGTTCGGAGCAGGCCCTGGAAACCTATTTCAACAAGAGCATGGCAGAGATCCGCAAGGATTTGCGGGAGATGCTCACCAACCAATACATAGTCCAGGAGACCCAGGGGACCATCGCGAAAGGTATAGCAGTCACTCCGGAGGAGGTAAAAAAATATTACAACACCATTCCCCGTGACTCGCTTCCTCTGGTACCGAGGAAGGTACAGCTGAGCATCATAACGGTAGAGCCGCCTGATATGGATGCCAGCAAGGCAGAGGTGCGTCAGAGGCTCCTAGACCTGCGCAGCCGTATCATCAACGGTGAAAGTTTCAGCACATTGGCAATGGTGTATTCCGAGGACCCGGGTTCGGCTCCTCGAGGAGGCGAGTTGGGATTTATGACCAGGGGTGAGTTGTACAAACCATATGCAGAGGTAGCATGGAGCCTGAAGCAGGGCGTAGTGTCCAAAATAGTTGAAACAGAGGCCGGTTTTCACATCATCCAGCTTATTGAAAGGAAGGGAGACATGGTCAACTCGCGTCATATTCTTTTAAAACCGAAGCTTTCGGCCGAACAGACCGAATGGGCCATCCTAAGGCTCGACAGCATCGCCAACCTGGTCCGCTCTGACAGCGTATCCTTTACAATGGCTGCCATGAGGTATTCATCCGACAAAACCACTCGTGCCAACGGCGGAAAGATGGTTAGCGAGAATCCGGCTGAAAGAGTCAACTGGCTAACTCTTGACGAGTTGCCCAGGGAAATTAACCTGGTGGTAAGAGACATGAAACTGGGAGAGATCTCCGATCCGTTCCGTAGCACGGATCCGAAGGGAAACAGCGTCTATTGCATTGTCAGGCTTGACGAGGAGATAGCCGCCCACAGGGTCAACATGCAGGAAGACTACAACTATCTTTCCGAAGCAGCTCTGAGGGAAAAGCAGGGCCGCAAATACGAGGAGTGGGTTGTTGACAAGATCAAGAGGACGTACATCCGTGTCAGCGAAGACTTCCGCGGATGCAGCTTCCACTATTCCGGATGGTTAGAATAGCCAGGAAAATAACAGCAGGATTCATATCCCGAAGTGCTTCCCGGTGCGCATTGCCGCCCACCGGCTCGCGGAGCAGGGCAGGCAGTTATTTACAGCTGCAATATCTCTGTAACCCTGGCCGGATTCTTTTGCCTCTTTTCTTCCTGCTTCTGTCATGCCACCTCCGGGCACAGGACACCCCCGGCCGCAGGAGGGTAGAGATACTGCACTCTGATTCAATGAAATATGAGCAGTCTGACGGCCGTACACGTAACAGGCTGAACGGTAACGTCAGCCTGAAACACAATGACCTGTACATGGACTGTGACAGTGCATGGTACTATGATGACACCAATCAGGTACTGGCTTACAGCAACATTCATATCTGGCAGGGTGACACCATCCACATCCGCGGTGAGTACCTTTCGTACAACGGCAACACCCGGAAGGCATTCCTGACCGACAGTGTGGTTCTCTCCGACAAGGAGATGCAGCTCTTTACAGACAAGATTGACTATGACGTGAACACCCAGGTTGCCAACTATGACACCTGGGGGCGTATACTCAACGGAGACAACACCCTTACAAGCAGGGAGGGTATCTATTACTCCGACAGGAAGATGCTTCACTTCCGCGACAGTGTCAGGATTGTCAATCCTGATTATGTGATGACGGCTGACACTATGCGCTATGACACGAGCAGGGAGATAGTCTGGTTTACCGGTCCCACCGAGGCAGTCGGAGACAGTATTTATCTATACTGTGAGAATGGGTGGAGTGACACCCGCAATGATGTTTCACAGCTTATGAAGAATGCGGTGCTTGACAACCGGGAGCAGCGCATCACCGGAGACACCCTCTGGTATGATGAGAAGAGCGGCAAAGGTGAAGGTTTCGGAAGGGTAACCATAACAGACACCACTGACAACATCACCGGCGGGGGTAATTATGCCTGGTACGTGAAGCGGCCGGAGCAGTTTTTGCTGACGGGCACACCCTGGTTTTCACTGTTTTCTGATGATGACACGCTCACACTGAGGGCTGACACCCTCAGGGCCATTCCTGTTGAAGACACTGCAGGGGTAAGTCACAGGCTGCTCAAGGCATTCCATGAATGCAGGATATTCAGCCGTGAGATGCAGGGGAAGTGTGATTCTCTCTCCTACTCATTTCTCGACTCGGTCATCAGGCTTTATGATGATCCCGTTGTATGGTCACGGGCTTACCAGATGACAGCAGATTCCATCGCCCTGTTTACAGTCAACAGTAAGGCTGACCATATGGAGATGTACAACAGTGCATTTGTGGTAAGTGAGATTGATACTTCACGGTATGATCAGATCAGCGGGAAGAATCTATCAGGCTATTTTACTGATAACAAGCTGACCAGGATAAAGGTCACCGGGAATGGTGAGGCCATTTATTATGTAGTTGATGGAGAAGAACTTGTTGGTGTCAACCGGGCGCGAAGCGCCACTATTGAGATACTGTTTGAGGACAGCAGGATAGTGGAGATAATCCAGAATCAGAGTCCTGACGGCACTCTGAATCCACCCCTGAAGGTACCTGACTCCGAGATGCGGCTTGACGGGTTCAGGTGGCATCCTGATCTTCGGCCTGACCGTAAAGGGATGGGGATTGATGAGCTGTTCCCTCCGCTTCCTGACGAAGTCCGGGAGGAAACTCCAGAGGAAGTCCGGGAGGCCCCCCCGGAGGCAGCCCTGAAGAAGCCCCAACGGTAGTCCCGGAGGAAGGCCTGAGGAAGCCCCAGCGGTAGCCCTTAGCTCGGGAGGCAGAGGGGCTCATAAAAGCCGAAGTGCCCGGAACTGACGTCGGAATGACCGTTCCAGGCACTTAGTGTGCTTATAGCAAAAGGCTGCTAGTACTCGTCTTCGTTGAAGAAGAAGTCGTCCTTTGAGGGATAGTCAGGCCAGATATCTTCAATGCTTTCGTAGATATCACCCTCATCTTCAATTTCCTGAAGGTTTTCTATTACCTCCATGGGGGCACCTGACCTGATCGCGTAGTCAATGAGCTCGTCTTTTGTGGCGGGCCATGGCGCGTCTTCAAGTTTTGATGCTAATTCAAGTGTCCAATACATAATTAAGAGAGTTATTTTATTACCCTTCTAAGAGTCCGCAAATATAAAATTATTTAGAATAAAAAAAGACTTAGGAAAGTTTTTACCCGGATTATTTTGCTTTTTTATCCGACACCCACTTAACTTCTTCTGTACCAAGACTATATACAAGACACCTGGACAATACGAAGAGGTAATCTGACAGTCGGTTGAGGTATCTTATGACGTCAGGGTCGGTTTTTTCGGTTTCATTGAGGCGGAGGATTGCCCGTTCGGCACGTCGGCAGACGGTGCGGGCAAGGTTGGCTGTTGCAGCGGGATTGTTACCTCCCGGAAGGATGAATGACTGCAATCCGGGCAGGTCAGTTTCCATCCGGTCTATAGAACTTTCCAGCCGGACGGTATCTTCGATGTGGATCCCATCAGGGACTTTCGCGGATGGGTGGGTGGCGATTACTGTGCAGCATGACATGAGCACCGACTGGATTTCAATCAGTTCTTCACGTGGTACGCATGACTGTTCGCAAGAGCGTAGCATACCTATCCAGGCGATAAGTTCATCGAGGGTGCCGTAGGCTTCGATGCGGGGATGATGTTTTGGCAGTCTGACGCCTCCGATGACAGATGTCTCGCCTTTGTCGCCGGTTTTGGTGTAGATTTTCATCGCTTTTACCTGACCGGAGCTGGTATGGTTATCAATACCCGGCCATTCTGCATCGGGTCGTCTGTTGGAGCTTACTTCTTTCTGACTTCGATGCGGTTTTCATTGATATAGTCAGCCGAGACCTCGCCGTCCATCAGTTTGATGATCCTGTGGGCATGGCGTGCGATATCTTCCTCGTGGGTAACTACGATAACTGTATTGCCGTCTTCATGGATCTTGTCAAGCAGGCCCATGATGTCATATGAAGTCTTACTGTCGAGGTTACCGGTTGGTTCGTCGGCGAGGATTATTGAGGGGTTGTTGATCAGAGCCCTGGCGATTGCCACTCTCTGGCGTTGTCCTCCTGAAAGTTCGTTGGGTTTATGGGTCATTCTGTCGCCCAGTCCCACCAGGTCAAGTGTCTTGACAGCATGGTCTTCGCGTTCATGGCGGGGTACTCCGGCGTATATCAGCGGGAGGGTGACGTTTTCCAGTGCGGTATACCTGGGCAGCAGGTTAAAGGTCTGGAAGACAAAGCCTATCTCCTTATTGCGGATTTCTGCGAGCCTGTCGTCTTCCATCTTGCTGACGTCGGTTCCATTAAGGATATACTGTCCTTTTGTGGGTGTGTCGAGGCATCCGAGGATGTTCATCAGTGTTGACTTTCCGGATCCGGAAGGGCCCATAATGGCCACATACTCATTTCTTCTGATATCGAGTGAAACTGAACGGAGAGCTCTGACGATGACTGTTCCGACCTGGTAGTTTTTAACTATTTCCTGAATTTCAATGACTTTATCCATGCCTCTTTTATTAAAGTTCCGAAATTAGTTCAAATTAAGATATAATAATGTTCCGTTGCTGTTATTTTTTGTTAATACCGCACCCTGTAATGCCCCGGGGTGATGGATGGGATGCAGAACAGCATTCCCGTACGGAGTGTTTCCAGGGTAGCCGGGACCGGGCTGGCGGGCGGCAGCCAAGGATCCGGGACCGGGCCGGCGGGCGGCAGCCAAGGATCCGGGACCGGGCCGGCGGGCGGCAGCCAAGGATCCGGGACCGGACTGGTGTGCGGCAGCCAAGGATCCGGGACCGGGCTGGTGTGCGGCAGCCAAGGATCCGGGACCGGGCCGGCGGGCGGCAGCCAAGGATCCGGGACCGGACTGGTGGAGCTGCCTGACACAATTGAGCGCCAGGCTTTTATCATATCCCGGTTCATGTGAATATCATCAGCAACGATTATCATCTCCTCCCCCATCTGCCTGATTTTGCGCACATATTCCGTCATTGCTGCTCCGCGATGGTTACCGTCAACAAAAGCAAGTGCAACTTTCACCCCCATTTCGTAAAGTTCAGTGAGTGCCTTCCCGAACTCCATGCAGATCACTTCTGCATTCAGTGCACCGTGTCTGCGAAGGTTATCGCGGGCGATAGCTGCCAGTACAGGGCAGCCCTCCACCGAAATAACTTTACTTTGGGGCGCTCCCAGCGCCAGGGCAAGAGTGCTTATTCCCAGCGATGTGCCCAGCTCGAGGATCACCGGCTGATTGTCCCGGCCGGTCTCATCCCGTCCGGAATCCTCCCGACCGGCATCCTCACGGCCGGAATCCTCCCGACCGGCATCCTCACGGCCGGAATCCTCACGACCAGCGTCCTCACGGCCGGAATCCGACTCCCTGAATGGCTGAGGTGCCGGGATACCTTCCCCTGACCACAGTGCATCAACTGATTCAGCTTGCTTCTGCTTATTTGTTTCATTTTCTACCGCGGCACACTGCGAATCTCCTGCTTCAGCTTGCTTCTGCAGAACTATTTTCGGCTCTTCCCCGGACCCATCCCCGGCACCAGTTTGCCCTCCTGGTTGTTGCCGGCTTCCCGGCCTCCCCGTTCTGATCAGGTCGAGGCTCGCAGCTATTCTCGTCAGCAGCGACGCCTCCCTTTTCGGCACGGCGGCAGCAGAGGCTATCTGCCGCACGGTTCGCTCACTGCCTCTCATCACCGATGATCCTGCACCGAGATCGGTCACCATCACCACCCGCCTGTCTGAAAGCATCTCCCGTCTGAGGCTCTCAACCTCCCTCATTATTGCAATGTCACTCCTGCCCCCGATCACCTCCGTGATGAAACGGAACATGAAGGGACTGTGCACTCCGTGACCCGCAGTACTTCGGGCAGTCAGCAGGAGCATGGCATAAGCCGATGCTGTATGGAGGTTCATTTCTTCAGACAGTTCATTTGAATCCCGGTCAAAATTAACTATTTTCGGTGACAATCTTTTTGACCGCCAGTGATGTCTGAATTGCTTGACAGTGAGATCAAATTCCTTCCAGGAGTGGGCCCCAAACGGGCAGAACTGCTCGGGGCGGAGGCAGACATACACACATTCCGCGACCTGATATACTATTTTCCTTACAAGTACGTCGATAAAACCCGCTTCTACAAGGTCAGGGAGCTTGATACCGACATGCAGTACGTACAGGTGAAGGGCAAGATCCGCAGGTTCACCACCGAGGGGGTCGGAAAAGGGAGAAGGCTGACAGCAGACTTCTACGATGAGACCGGCATTGTAAAGCTTGTCTGGTTCAAGGGACACAAGTGGGTTATCAGCTCATACAAACCCGAAAAGGAGTATATCATCTTCGGCAAACCCACCCTCTTCAGCGGTGCATTCAACATTGTGCATCCTGAAATAGAGGAGGCAGAGAAGCGCGAAACACGAGTTTCCTCTGCACTTGAGGCACAGTATAGCACCTCGGAGAAGATGAAGGATCACTTCCTTCATTCAAAGGCGATCGGGAAGCTCATGGCAACGGCATTTTCAATGCCGGCACTCCGCTTCCCTGAGACTCTCCCCTCTTCAGTCACCGAACCGATGAAGCTGATGAGCCTGTCTGATGCCCTTTTCAGAATCCATTTCCCTGATTCAAACAATGACATCGATAATGCCCGTTTCAGGCTGAAATTTGAGGAACTGTTTTACATCCAGCTTAACCTGCTGAGATACAAGGATAACCGTAAGAAAAGCACACACGGGTTCCTCTTTTCGGTAGTCGGTGAAAGGCTCAATTCGTTTTATGCCAACAACCTTCCCTTTGCACTCACCGAGGCCCAGAAGAGGGTGATCCGCGAGATCCGTGCCGATCTTGGCAGCGGCAGGCAGATGAACCGGCTCCTTCAGGGAGATGTTGGCAGCGGGAAGACGATGGTTGCGCTTATGAGCATGCTGATCGGCGCCGACAACGGGTTCCAGAGCTGCCTGATGGCCCCCACGGAAGTTCTTGCCATGCAGCACTTTAACTCCATTAGTAAATTTGTTTCAGGAATCGATGCAAACGTAGCGCTCCTGACAGGGTCGACAAAGAAAAGTGAGCGGGCAAGGATAGAAAAGGGACTGCTTGACGGTTCAATTGACATATTGATCGGAACGCACGCGCTGATCGAGGAAAACGTACAGTATAAGAACCTGGGGCTGGTTATAATTGACGAGCAGCACCGTTTCGGTGTCGCGCAGCGCGCGAAGCTGTGGCAGAAGAGCGATTGTCCTCCGCATGTGCTTGTGATGACTGCCACGCCAATCCCCCGCACGTTGGCGATGACCCTTTATGGCGACCTAGATGTCTCTGTCATTGACGAGTTACCGCCCGGGCGGAAGCCGATAAAGACAATGGCATTCACCGATGCCGAGCGTGAAAAGGTCTTCGGGTTCATGCGGAGGCAGATCGGGGACGGGCGTCAGATTTACGTTGTTTATCCATTGATAAAGGAGTCGGAATCACTTGATTACAAGGATCTCGAAGATGGCCTCGAGAGCATGGCCCGTGCCTTCCCGCCGCCACAGTACTGCATCAGTGTTGTTCACGGGCGGATGACCTCGAAGGACAAGGAGATCTCGATGAATATGTTTCGCAGGGGGCAGGCGCATATAATGGTCGCAACAACCGTGATTGAAGTGGGTGTTGACGTACCCAATGCCAGTGTGATGGTTATTGAGAGTGCGGAGCGATTCGGACTCTCGCAGTTGCATCAGTTGCGCGGTCGGGTGGGCCGTGGCGCAGACCAGTCGTACTGCGTGCTGATGACCTCGCACAGGCTCTCGGCAGACGCTGCGGAGCGCGTCAATACGATGATTGCCACAACTGATGGTTTTGAGATCGCGGAAGCTGACCTGCGGATGCGCGGGCCGGGTGACCTGGAGGGGACGCAGCAGAGCGGAATGGCGTTTGACCTTAAGATAGCTGACCTGGGGAAGGACGGGCAGATACTTAACCTGGCGCGGTCGCGTGCAGCGGAGATCCTGTCTGATGACCCCGAGCTGGCACAGCCGGTGAACAGCATCCTGAAAGTCAACCTGAAAAGATTGTTCGGGAAGAAGTATTCGTGGTCAGAGATAAGCTGAGGGACCAGCTCAGAAAATTGAATGCACCGGATAATGGCCGCAGTTTAGGATCATCCATCGTCGGCAAAGGCTGCAGGGCATACAGCATTGTAGATGTGCGATTTGCGATTTACAATTTTGCCCGCATCATGAATTGTAGTGGTTTGGCCCCAAATCGCAAATCGCAAATCGCAAATCGCAAATAACCAGACCTTTAGCCCCTCAGACCTTCATACTTATTAAAATAATGACCATTGTTATATATTATTTCACGGTAATTCCTTAAAATTGCCTTTTCAAGAATCCATTGATGCCGCAGGGAGAAACGATTACGCATGAGGGAAAGGTGTTGAGTGTGCCTGGCGACGGCACAGCCGAGGTTGAGATTCTTGTTGCCGGGGCCTGTTCGGGCTGTCAGGCAAAGTCAGTTTGTTCTGCCGGAAAATCAGAGACCAAAGTCATTACTGCGAAGTGTGATGCTCCCCTCCAACCCGGTGACAATGTCAGGGTTGAGATGAAGCTCTCGCAAGGTTTCGAGGCGCTTCTTATAGGTTACATTATTCCTTTCATCGTGCTTATCACTGCGTTTGTAGCCGCTCTGCTGGCCGGTGCAGGTGAACTGGCTTCCGCGCTGATCTCTTTTGCCGCGATTGGATGCTGGTACCTGGCAGTATGGCTGCTGAGAGGCCGGATAGGTGAAAAATTTGAATTCAAAATAAAGGTCTGACAGATGAGTTCAACCGTTCTATTGACTATCGCGATGCTGAGTGCCCTGGGCCTGCTTGCCGCGATTATTCTCTATTTTGTGGCGCAGAAATTCAGGGTGGTTGAGGATCCCCGCATCGATACTGTTACAGAGGCGCTGCCTGGTGCCAACTGTGGCGGTTGCGGTTACACCGGGTGTCGCGCATTCGCGGAAACGCTGGTGAAATCAACATCTTTCGAAGGACTTAACTGTCCTGTCGGCGGAGCCGAAACAATGGGCAAAGTAGCTGTTATCCTCGACCGTCAGCCTGTTGCAGTGGAGCCGAAAGTGGCTGTTGTGAGGTGCAACGGTACTCCTGACAACGCAACCCGGACATCGTACTATGATGGTGCTGTCAGTTGCCGTGTTGCACATTCCCTTTACGGTGGCCAGACAGGCTGTCAGTATGGGTGCCTCGGATGCGGCGATTGCGTGGCGGCATGCAAGTTTGATGCGATGTACATGGATCCTGTTACGCAATTGCCGGTTATTCTTGATGAGAAATGCGTTGCGTGTGGCGCCTGTGTTAAGGCATGTCCGCGCAGCATCATAGAGCTGCGCAAGCGTAACAAGAAGGACCGGAAGATTTATGTCTCGTGCGTCAACAGGGACAAGGGCGGTCCGGCACGAAAGGCATGCAAAGTGGCATGTATAGGGTGCGGCAAGTGCATGAAGGTATGCCCCTACGAGGCAATAACCATGGAGAACAACCTGGCCTTTATTGACTCGTTCAAGTGCAGGCTCTGCCGCAAGTGCGAGCCTGAGTGCCCGACAGGCGCGATACTGGAGATCGGTTTCCCGGTTAAGGAAGCGAAGCCGGCCGAGCCGGCCGATGCAGCGGTTAACTGATTCCTGGTGCGCAGATCAGGCCAAAAATACAAAAGGCTGACCTTGATACTGAGAAAGAAAACTTTCCGAACAACCTGAAAATAACCATAAACGTGTTAAAGACATTTCCGAAGGGCGGTATCCATCCGCCAGAGAACAAGCTGACGGCTGACAGGCCGATAGTTATTCTTCCCGTTCCGTCACAGGTGACGGTGCCGGTCTCGCAGCACATCGGAGCTCCTGCAGTGCCGGTGGTTGAGAAGGGTGCTGCAGTGAAGGCCGGGCAGTTAATTGCCCAGGCCAAAGGGTTTGTCTCCACGAACATCCATTCGCCGGTTTCCGGCAAGGTGAACAAGATAGACACCGTTGTTGACACCACCGGTTATAAGCAGACTGCGGTAGTGATTGATGCCGAGGGAGACGAATGGGTTGAGACAATTGACCGCAGCGCCGCACTGGTCAAGGAGATCACGCTGTCGCGTGAGCAGATAATAGAGAGGTGTCAGCAGTGCGGGCTTGTGGGCATGGGAGGTGCGACCTTCCCCACCCATATCAAGCTTACCGTTCCTGCCGGCAAGAAGTGTGACATGCTGATTATCAACGGAGTGGAGTGCGAACCTTATCTCACTTCGGACCACAGGCTGATGCTTGAGAAGGGTGCCGAGGTGTTGACGGGCGTCTCAATAATCATGAAAGCCCTCGGGGTTGAAAACGCGGTAATAGGCATTGAGGCGAACAAGCCAGATGCCATCAGCCAATTAACGGAACTTGCAAAGGATTTCAAAGGCATTACTGTTCAGCCCCTTAAGGTCAAGTACCCGCAGGGTGGTGAGAAACAGCTCATCAAGGCCTGTACCGGCCGTGAGGTTCCATCCGGCGGGCTTCCTGTTGATGTTGGTGTTGTTGTACAGAATGTAGGGACTTCGTTTGCCGTTTACGAGGCAGTTCAGAAGAACAAGCCGCTGTTTGAGAGGGTGGTGACCGTCACCGGGAAGTCGGTAAAGAACCCCGGTAATTTCATGGTTCGCGTCGGCACTCCCGTTACGGCGCTGATTGAGGCTGCAGGAGGCATGCCCGATGACACCGGCAAGGTGGTTAACGGCGGTCCGATGATGGGCAAGGCGCTGGCAATTACAGATGTACCTGTCACGAAGGGGACCTCGGGGATCATCATGTTTCCTGCTGATGCATCGAAGCGTGCAGAGGTCATGCCGTGTATCAGGTGCGGAAAGTGTTCCTCGGCCTGTGCCATGGGTCTCGAGCCGTGGCTCATTTCGGTCCTCGGGCAGAAGGCGATGTATGAGAAGGCAGAGCAGGAGAAGATCACCGATTGCATGGAGTGCGGGGCATGTGCATACACCTGCCCGGCGAAAAGACCCCTGCTTGACTATATCAGGCTTGGCAAGGCCACGGTTATAAGGATGGCCCGTGAACGAGTTACGAAATAGCAAACAAGAATCTTCCTTTCTCCTCATTCCCTGGCACGGCATGAAGAGATAAACGTGTTACGAAACAGCAAACATTAGATATGAGCAACATTTTAAATGTATCCCCGTCACCGCACCAGCAGAGCGCCGAAACGACGCGCAAGCTGATGCTGGGCGTGGTGATTGCCCTGGCTCCTGCCCTTGCAGCCTCAGTCTGGTACTTCGGGTTGGGGGCGATTATCGTCACACTGGTATCGGTAGTCTCATGCGTGGCGGTTGAGTACCTGATCCAGAAATTCATCCTGAAGACAAAGCCTTCGGTATCAGACGGATCGGCGATTGTCACGGGGCTTCTCCTGGCATTCAACGTGCCTTCGAACCTCCCGGTTCATATTATTATCATCGGTGCCATAGTCTCGATAGGTGTGGCAAAGATGACCTTCGGCGGATTGGGGAACAATCCGTTCAACCCGGCTCTGGTGGGAAGGGTCTTCCTGCTCATCTCCTTCCCGGTACAGATGACCAGCTGGCCTGTGCCATCGGGTTTCAACACCGGTTATACAGATGCAGTCACAGGCGCCACTCCCCTTGCGATCATGAGTGAGGGAATCAAGAATGGCGAGGCCGTTTCGGCCCTGATGGAGAAAATCCCATCGCACATGCAGCTCTTCTATGGTTACATGGGAGGCTCCATGGGTGAGATTGCGGCTGTGGCTTTGATTCTCGGGGGGCTGTACATGATCTGGAGGAAGATAATTACATGGCACATCCCGGTAACCATACTGCTTACTGTGGCTGTATTCACCGGCATCCTCTGGGCTGTTGACCCCACGAAATATGCTGATCCCCTCTTCCATCTGCTGACGGGTGGTATAATGCTTGGCGCGATATTCATGGCGACTGATTATGTAACATCGCCGATGACGGCGAAGGGAATGATAATATACGGTATAGGCATAGGTGTTATTACTGTGCTGATCAGGACCTGGGGAGCGTATCCCGAGGGTGTATCATTTGCGATCCTGATCATGAACTCTTTCGTGCCGCTGCTCAACATGTACATCAAACCAAAGAGGTTCGGGAAGGAGGTGAAGCATGGCTAAGATGCAATCAACCCTGAAAAACATGGTGCTCTCGCTGACGCTTATTTCGCTTGGCGCTTCAGCCGCACTCGGATTTGTTTACGAGATGACAAAGGATCCGATAGCTGCAGCACTGCTCAACAAGAAGATTGAGGCTATCAAGCAGGTGGTGCCTGAGTTCACAAATAACCCGAACGACGAGATGTTCATGCTGCCTACTGGCGAGGGCGACTCACTGGAGGTTTACCCTGCAAAGAACGGTGACCAGGTTGTGGGTTATGCGATCAAATCATACACGAACAACGGATTCAGCGGTTACATCGGTTTTATGGTAGGATTTACGCCTGACGGCGCGATATACAATGTGAACGTCCTCGAGCAGAAGGAGACGCCGGGACTGGGCACCAAGATGGTTCCTGACGGGACTCCGGAAAAGCCTGAGTTCAAGGATCAGTTCAAGGGGAAGAACCCTGCTGAGTACCAGCTGAAGGTGAAGAAGGACGGCGGTCCGGTTGATGCCATCACCGCAGCCACTATCAGTTCAAGGGCTTTCTGTGACGGAGTTCAGAGGGCGTACAACACATTTGAAAAAGGAGGTCTGAAATGAGCCAGATGCAGAATTTCACAAAGGGATTTCTGAAGGAGAACCCGATCCTGGTGCTTGTACTGGGAACATGTCCCACCCTTGCTACCACCTCTTCCGCCCTGAACGGTATGGGGATGGGGCTGGCGACCACATTTGTGCTCATCGGGTCAAATGTGGTCATTTCACTGATGAAGAATGTGATTCCCGACAAGGTTCGTATTCCCGCATTTATTGTGGTCATAGCTACTTTTGTGACGATTGTTGACCAGGTAATGCAGGCTTATGTTCCTTCGCTTTATGAGACTCTGGGGATATTCATTCCGCTGATTGTGGTGAACTGTATAGTCCTTGGACGTGCGGAGGCGTATGCCAGCAAGAATACTGTCTGGTCTTCGTTTGTTGACGGTGCCGGGATGGGGCTCGGTTTTACAGGGGCCCTGGGGGTGCTTGGGGCAGTCCGCGAAATTCTTGGCAGTGGTGCCATTGCAGGATTCAAGTTCATTGAGGGTGATGGCATCCTGGTATTTATTCTTGCTCCGGGTGCGTTCATTGCCCTCGGGTATCTGATTGCCATTGTGAACAGGATTAACAAAGCTTAGGGAGGAAAGGAAATGGAATTTATACTTCTCATCATATCGGCAATTTTTGTCAACAACGTGGTGCTGGCCCAGTTTCTGGGTGTTTGTCCCTTTCTGGGAGTCTCGAACAAGGTAAGCACGGCTCTTGGGATGAGTGGGGCAGTTGTTTTTGTGATAGTGCTTGCCACTATGGTCACATACCTGATTCACACCTATGTGCTGATACCGCTGGGTATCACCTTCATGCAGACGATCACGTTTATTTTGGTGATTGCCGCGCTAGTGCAGATGGTTGAGATCATTCTGAAGAAGATCAGTCAGCCGCTGTACCAGTCGCTGGGAATATTTCTTCCCCTGATCACCACGAACTGTGCTGTACTTGGTGTTGCGATCCTGGTGATCAAGAAGGACTACAACCTTTTGGAAGGCGTTGTATACGGGGCAGCCACAGCCATTGGTTTCGGGCTGGCGTTGGTTATTCTGGCCGGTATTCGTGAGCAGATGGAGCTTGCCGACGTACCTTCAGGGATGAAGGGGGTGCCCATATCGCTGGTCACTGCCGGTATACTTGCCCTGGCCTTTATGGGTTTTGCTGGGCTGGTGTAACAAGGTTTTTCAAACGCTGACCCCGATCTGTCCGGGACATGTATTTTCCTGAAAAAATGTTCCTGTCACGCCTCCGCCAGGACGTAATTCTGTATCCGGCCAATGGATAAATAAGGTTTTTCGAACAATTTACTTGTTTCGGTTAAAATTTTTCACTAAATTTCCATGTTTGCATTTTACATCTTCTGTCAGTCAGTGAAAGTCACCCCGATGCACTTTCTCCGGTAAGGTATTAATGTGACTGACGGGGCGGAGTATTATACCTGTACAAAAGCAATCTTAAAGACCTGATTTTTAATTTACTGATAATCAATTGGCTTTTACGCCCGGCACAATTGGGTTGTCTTATTATGTCATCTGCCGGTGATGGCCCAACCCGGGTCATGGAACTGCAATGACTCCTGCATTGAATCCCGGCACATCGGGAGCATGACATTATGCTGACTTGCTCACGAGCTACCCCTGGCACCAGCAGCATGACACTCCGCTGACTTGCTCATAAGCTACCCTTTGCACCAGCCGCCTGACACTTCGATGACTTGCTCATAAGCTACCCTTTGCACCAGCCGCCTGACATTTCGATGACTTGCTCATAAGCTACCCTTTGCACCAGCCGCCTGACATTTCGATGACTTGCTCATAAGCTACCCCTGGCACCAGCCGCCTGACATTTCGATGACTTGCTCATAAGCTACCCCTGGCACCAGCCGCATAACACTTCGATGACTTGCTCATAAGCTACCCCTGGCACCAGCCGCATAACACTTCGATGACTTGCTCATAAGCTACCCTTTGCACCAGCCGCATGACACTTCGATGACTTGCTCATAAGCTACCCTTTGCACCAGCCGCATGACACTTCGATGACTTGCTCATAAGCTACCCTTTGCACCAGCCGCATGACACTTCAATGACTTACTCACGAGCTGCCCTGCTTTCCGGGACAGAGCACTGTGTTGACTTATGCCTGAGCGGCTCTGTTCACCGTTGGTATATAAATGCAATGACTTTTGTCTGAACCACTCCAGGTGAACTGTTTCTGATCCATGAATAGTTCCCGGACCGATACATGCTTGTCTCGTTGTTAATTGTTCGGCCCCCTTCCATAAAATAATCAAGTCATTATTACAATCCCGGTAACCTTTATTCCCCTCGGGCAGCTTAACTTTACAGTATGGGAAAAACGCTTAACACATCTGAAAAGTTCTTCCTGCTGGCGCATCACCCAGAGAAAGGACGGCTTGTCGTTTCAAGACAGTATTTCCGGTACGGCCTTGTCGGAGCCATACTCCTTGATCTTTGTCTCGACGGAAGGATTGGCTTTGATAACGGGCGGATTACTCCGAGGCCAGGCAATACACCTGCAGATCCTGTAAAGTACGAGGTACTTAAAATGATAACAGATTCCGCCAGGCCGAGGAGGGCCGGATACTGGGTTCGCAAGTTGGCGTTCCGTTACACCAGGTATATGAATCAGATTGTGGCAGAGTTGGCGGGAAAAAGGCTGGCACGGATAGAAGAGACGAAGTTGCTGGGAATCATTCCCCGGAGCCGTAGTTACCTCACCGAGAGTTACACCCGGGACAACCTGATCAGGAAGCTCAAAAACGATATCCTTGTGTACCGTGGTGATGCCGGAGAAAGCAGTGCCCTGGCCGGACTGGTTGAAGCCTGCAGGATGCGGCGGATACTTACCACTGACCGTGAAGAATTAAAAGTTATAAGATCACAGATTAAAAGGATTGTGAAGGATAGTCCTGTTTCTGATGCCGTGGCGCAGACGATCAGGCAGGTTCAGGCAGCAATAATTACCAGTGTTACCGCATCAGTTACCGCCTCCTCTGCCGGCAGCCACTGATCTGCAAATATCAGACTAGCAAATCAGTTACCGCCTCCTCTGCCGGCAGCCACTGATCTGCAAATAACAGACTAGCAAATCAGTTACCGCCTCCTCTGCCGGCAGCCACTGAACTGCAAATATCAGATTAACAAAACAGTGATTGAAATGACCCAGGTTGCTGATTCAGGTGCATTAAGGGACACCGACTCGGAAGCGCTGCGGGAGTCTGACTCAGCATCCATGCGGGATAATGACTCTGCAGGCATGCGTGATGCTGATTCTGTCGCTTTGCGGGATACCGGATCGAAATTTACTGACAGCCCCTCTGCCCCGACGGTCATCCCTCCTCACCATGAGACAGTAGTCACCAACGGCACTCCCGTGGATGCCAATACCGATAAGAATACCGGAACCGGAGGAACAAATGATTCAGGTACTCTTCGTGATTCTGACTCGGAATCGCTTCGAGGGTCAGATTCCGGTTCGCTCCGCGATGCATCATCTGTAGATCTCCGCGAAGCAGACTCAGATTCTCTAAGGAGATAGGGTTCTTCAACGAAAGTCTCCTCAGAAAAAGCATCCTGCGGGAAAAGAATTCCAGTGAAATACAACTTTCCCGGCAGACCCCAAGTGGCAGGTCATCTCATTTCAGCAAATAATTTCCTAATAGAACATATACCCTGTGAACATAACTAAAATCGCTGCATATTATGATCACAATCACAGTCGAGAGGGTACAATACGACGGTGGAATGCGTGTCACCCTCAGGTTCCCGAAAGACAGGGATTTAACTGAAAGAGTTAAGATGTTGCCAGGAGCGATCTGGAGTGAACGGCTCAAATGCTGGCATATTCCGTACACTCGTGATGTCGTATCGATGCTCCTCGAGACTTTTAGCCGGGATGCATATGTTGATTACACTGCTTTCAGGAAGACGAATCCTGTCATTTCTTTCAGTGAGGACGGAAAGAGGCAAAAGGTCATCAGGATAGTCAGGAGTCAGTCTTTTTCGGAGCCCTGGTTATGTACAGAACAAGAATCAGCAGAATCATGTCTCAGGTCAGAGCAGAACGATTCCGCCGATGAGCGTAAGGATTCCAGCGCACAGGTCAATAAAGCCGAGGATCGCCACCCTCTGGTCCAGGTTGGAAAGGCTGTGTCTGGCATAGGGACAATCTCCTTTAAAGATACCTTGCTCAGTCCGTCATCTATAGCTGACATTGAGAGATTTCGCAATTGGCTGGAGTCACGAAGGTTTCCGGACACCACTGTCCGCACCTACACTTCGATGATGGGGGCATTTCTGAAGTTCGTCGCTCCGAGGGAAGCATCTGAGTGCAATGCTGAGGACCTCGTACGGATGGTTAATGACTACATTCTGCCGAATGGACTTAGCTACTCGTATCAGAACCAGCTCATAAGCGCTGTTAAGAAATTTTACCGGGAGATTCGCAATAATGTAATTGATCCGGGAGAATTCACAAGGCCTCGAGTACGTCATAGGTTACCAAATGTCCTTAGCAAAGAAGAGGTAAGGAAAATTTTGTCGGCACCGGTTAATGAAAAGCACAGGGTGCTATTAAGTGTGATTTACGGATGTGGTCTTCGACGCAACGAGGCAATAATGCTCGAAAAGGAGGACATTGACCGTGACCGTTTGCTGCTCAGTGTCAGACAGGCCAAAGGATTCAAGGACAGGATTGTGCCAATATCACCGAAATTGGTCGGGATGATTGATTCATATCTTGAAAGGTACAAGCCGACAACGTATATATTTGAGGGACAGAGGCATGGGTATCCATACAGTGCAACCAGTGTGGAGAAGATTTTCGAAGTTGCATGTAATATAGCAGGCATACGCAAGAAGATTACTCTGCACGGGCTCAGGCATTCGTATGCCACGCACCTGCTCGAGGCCGGGACTGATCTTCGTTACATTCAGGAGTTGCTTGGGCACAAGAGCAGCAAGACCACCGAGATTTACACCCATGTTACCGAGAAGAGCATCCAGAAGATCCGGAGTCCATTTGATGACCTGTAAAGATAGAGGACGTGTTTCCGCCAAGCGCAGGCATCGGGTTTAATCCGTGCTCGGCGATGTAGAGCTTTTAATAGTTTGTTCCCTGCGATATCCCTGCTGAAAAAGTTCTGGTCTGAATCACGCTCTGATAGATGCAATTCTCATTTTACCCCGGGTAGTTCCCGGCGGGAGCCGGTATATGCCGGACTGCTGTAACCGGTTGATACTGCAATCATTATGCACTATAATTATCTATGTATCTGATACTTGCAAAGCCCAATCCCCTTCCTTGTCAGTCCATGAACCAGAATCGGTTTAACTTTACTGGCACCTTCATGGAAGGGGAAAAAATAAACAAGCTGACTTATGAACCGCATTTCCTCAATCTTATTTCTCATTCTGGCAACGAGTTTTGCGCAGACTGCCATTTCGCAGGAGAGTAACGGCTTTTCCAACACTGTTTGTATTTTAACCTTTAACATTTATCACGGTGCCACCATGAAGGGTGATTACGATTTGGATCTCATTGCCGGGGTGATTAAAGGAGCTGATGCTGATCTCGTAGCGTTGCAGGAGGTTGATTTCATGACCAGGAGGGCTCGCGGTTACGATCTGGTGACGGAGCTGGGTTGGAGGACGAAGAGGGCGCCGCTTTTCGGCAGGGCGATGTTTTATGACGGAGGTGAGTATGGCGAGGGGATTTTATCAAGGTACAGTTTCATCGCAACGCGGAACGTACCTCTCCCCTGTACCGGGAACAATGAGCCGAGGGCTGCGCTGATGGTCACGACTGTACTGCCGGCAGGAGACACGATAATTTTTATCGGAACCCATTTTGATCATACCGCTAACGAGGCAGACCGGGTTCTTCAGGCGAAGAGGGTCAATGAATTGCTGTCTGGTGCACCTTACCCTGTTATTCTTGCCGGCGATCTGAATGCGGAGCCGGGAAGTACTCCGATTACAGTACTGGAGGAGTTATGGGGTAGTGCCTATGACAGGGTGGTGTCTGCTCCTACTTTCCCCTCCGACGCACCCGTGAAGAAGATTGATTATGTTATGTATTATCCCAAGGATCGATGGAAGGTTGTTTCGGCGGAGGTTATTTGTGATTCAGTTGCCTCTGATCATTGTGCGCATTTTGTGACGCTTGAATTACTATCTGCAGAGGAAGAATGATCAGGGTTGCAGGATGGTCATTTTTTCCGAAGTCATTTGTAAAACTGTAACCTCGAATTTTGTGCGAGGCGGGTGATGCTTAAATTACTATTTATTCCGGAAGAAAAATCAGTTAAGGACAGGTTGCGTGATCTGCTCAGATGGTATGAATTCTAGCGATGCCTGTTAATACGGATCATTTGGAATCAAAGCAGAGTATCTCCTCCCGGGCCAAACAGGAGACAAGAATCCACCTCATATTCAGGAATAGCAGAAACCCGAAATTTTTTTATCTTTTTAAATACATTTTCAACATTTCAGTGCAAGAATGCAATTTTACAAATCATATATCATCCACCCCCACCTCCACAATAACCACCAATTTCAATAAATAACAGCTATTTTTGGTATCCATATAAACAAGTTAGTAACAATAGCGGCTATATAATAATCAATGTATTAACTGCTCAAATCACAATAAAAGGGGGGCAAGCATTTCCTCTCGCTTCGAACACTCTCGCCTTCGCGCCGCCACTTAGCTTGTCAGGAATTTAAAGAACATTAATAACCTGTCTAGCACGACTGCCGAATCACCCCAACTCAGCTGCACTCCTCCGCTTCCTGGTTTAAGTAGCGGCTCGGCGAGAAATCAAAGGAGCCTGTTTAACTGCACTCAAGTGAATTCTTCTCTGACCTTAATAAAGATTAATAAGCCGCTACAGTTCCTAACAGGCCGGTATGTTCCATATGCTTGTCATGGTTTTTGCCCCCTCCTTCTGGAACATTAAGTGCAT
>JADFDS010000038.1 GCA_018262715.1 Bacteroidota bacterium | reverse complement strand
GTGACCGGAGGGAGCATCAACCTTAACGGTTCGGTGGTTTACCGGGCAACACGCGTGGGCAGTGAAACCACTTTGGCAAGGATCGTGAAGCTGATGGAGGAAGCCCAGGGATCAAAGGCCCCTATTGCAAGGCTGGCAGACAAGATATCAGGCATCTTCGTCCCGGTCGTCATGGCACTTGCCCTGCTGGCAGGGACAGCCTGGCTCATAGGTACGGGAGATTTCCGGCTGGCATTCACGGTACTGATCTCGGTACTGATAATAGCCTGCCCCTGTGCACTGGGCCTGGCAACACCGGTGGCAGTCATGGTGGGAACAGGGAGGGGAGCACAACAGGGTATCCTCATTAAGGGTGGTGAAGCCCTTGAGACGGCACGCAAAGCAAAGGTGGTGGTGCTGGATAAAACAGGAACGGTCACCACCGGCGTCCCGGTAGTGACAGACCTGGTTCCGGCTGACGGGACAGATGAGAGTACACTTCTTACTCTGGCTGCTACAGCGGAAAGTCGTTCAGAACACCCTGTTGCCAGGGCAGTCATCAGCCTCGCAGGGGATAAAGGCTTTGCAATCTCCGCTCCTGAGCGCTTCAGCGCTCTGCCTGGTTACGGTGTGGAGGCATCGGTCAACGGCATTCATATCCTGACAGGAAGCCGGAGACTCATGAATGAAAGAAAGATCGACACTTCCGCTTCAGACCAGGCTGCCGATGAACTCTCTGACCAGGGTAAGACGGTCATGTATATTGCTTCAGGAGGCAAATGCCTGGGAATTATTGCTGTAGCCGACACTATCAGATCCGGGTCGGCGGCAGCAGTCGGGGAAATGAAAGCCATGGGCCTCGGAGTGATGATGATAACCGGCGACAGCATTCAGACTGCCAGGCATATTGCCGGAGAAGCAGGTATAGATGATGTGATAGCGGGTGTGCTTCCCGGAGATAAAGCCGGCGAAATCAGAAAAATAAGAAGCACCGGTAAAAGTGTCATAATGGTCGGCGATGGCATCAATGATGCCCCGGCACTCGCCACTGCAGATGTCGGGATCGCCATCGGTTCGGGAACCGACGTGGCAATTGAGGCAGCAGACGTGGTACTGATCAAAAACGATCTGGGTGATGTGGTCCGCACTCTGAAGCTGAGCCACAGTACAATCCGCAATATCAAACAGAATCTTTTCTGGGCATTCTTCTACAACATTCTCGGCATACCCGTGGCCATGGGATTGCTTCACCTCTTCGGCGGACCGTTGCTCAACCCGATGATCGCCGCTGCAGCAATGAGTTTCAGTTCGGTATCTGTTGTCTGGAATGCCTTGAGACTCAGAAATATCAGATTATAATCCATGATTTTACTGTTTTTTTGATGTCGCGATTAAACCTATGGAGGTAATCAACATCTGAGTAATTGTAAACTGTGAACAATCATAGAAAACAATAACAAAAACAATTACTCATGAAAACAAGACTTTTCTTTACGGTAGCGGCGTTCATAGCCTTGACGGTTGTTGCAGGTGCGCAGACAACGGACATCACCCCCGGCCAGACAGGTAAGGGCCGTGCAGCAGGTAACACCTTTGTGGATGCCGACAAAGACGGTGTATGCGACAATTTTGAGAACGGCACCAGGCCTGGCCACAGGGCCTATTCTGCCGGAGAAAACCAGGCTGCTGCGAACCGCGGACCCGGCAAGGGTCAGGGCCTCGCACAGGGCAACAGGAAGGGACAGGGCCGCAGTACGGGAATGGCAGCCGGCAGAGGTGCCGGTCGTGCACAGGGAACCGTGCCCGGAAGGGGACGGAACTCAGGCCATGGTCCGGCATTCGTCGATGCCGACAAGGACGGCGTTTGCGACAACCTGGAAGCCACTGCAGAAAAGAAGTAACCAGCACTCACGGCTAAATACAGAAAGAGATCCCTATTTTGGGGTCTCTTTTTTTACAATGCTTATTGGTCTACGACCAATCTCCTGATGTTATCTCCTGTTCTACAATGCTTTATGCGCTACGCGCATTAATAGGCCGTAGGCCATTCACCACCGTCACCCCCATTGCTCTCTCGGATTTGAGTGCTACCTTTAACCTCAAAACTGTAAACAACTACATTGTACCTCACCATCATCATCCCGATGTACAACGAATCGGGCGTCATCACCACTACGCTGGAACGGCTGCGCGCCATTGAGATGCCCGGTTTTGTTACACAGGTCGAGGTAATTGTGGTCGACGACTGCTCTACTGATGTCACTGCCGGACTGGCTGAAAAAATCAGCTTGTCGTTTCCCGGCACAAAGGTGATCAGGCTGCCGGTCAATGCCGGCAAGGGAGCCGCAGTGGCAGCCGGGGTGCGTGAGGCGAATGGCAACACCATCCTGGTCCAGGACGCCGACCTGGAGCTCGATCCCAAAGATATTCCCTCACTCCTGCGAAGAATGCACAACCTGAATCTTGACCTGGTCAGCGGTACAAGGTTCGGTTCAGGTTCCGGATACCCGGTCCATGCAATCGCAGCTGTCACCCTAAACAGGCTCCTCTCAGCCATCACGGCAAAAACCACCGGCAGGAGAATCACCGACCTGACCTGCGGATACAAACTTATCAGGAAGGAACTGTTCGATAAGCTGGATCTCCGCGAACAACGGTTTGGTTTTGAGACCGAACTGATGTTTAAGGCATTACGTGTCGCAACATGTACTTTCGCCGAGGAGCCTGTCAGTTACTCTCCCCGCAGAAGGACCGAGGGCAAAAAAGTCGGCATCCCCGAAGGCTTTGGGATAGTCGCTAAAGTCCTTAAATTCAGCGTGACAGGGAAAAATTGGATTTCCGTACTCACACTGACCATCCTCATTGCCTTAATGACCGGCACCATGCTTTCAGAAAAGCACTGGAGGGAGGAACAAAGGATAATAGAGCATGATGCGATCTCATACTATGCCTGGCTACCGGCAACTTTCATCTACCACGATCTGTCACTGAGCTTCGCAGACAACTACCAGGGGCCGCATAAGTTCATTGTATGGCCTGAAAAAGGTCCCCGGGGAAAATACGTGATCAAAACCAGCATGGGTCTCTCGCTTCTCTGGACTCCATTTTTTCTTGCAGGCCATGTTGCTGCACTAATCTCCGGGGCGGATGCAGGCGGCTATTCCCCGCCCTATAAGTTCTTCCTCCTCGTTTCGGCACTGTTTTTCCTTGCAGCCGGACTTGTTTACCTGAGAAGAATCCTCCTGCAGGATGCATCTGACACAATTACTGCAATTGTCCTGGCTGCATTCGTCATCGGTACAAACCTGTACTGGTACACTCTCTACCAGGGGACGATGTCACACGTCTATT
>JADFDS010000037.1 GCA_018262715.1 Bacteroidota bacterium | reverse complement strand
GCTGTTTATGCCGGCTATTGCCTTTTGTTCAGGTCTTATTCCGGTCTGATAAGGCATACAACACTGACAGATGTTACACTGGTATTTGTCGTTACAACCTGTTCCGCTATTTCGCTGGTTGGGCTTTCAGCTTTAGCATCATTTTCGGGATGGAGCCCGGTACTTGCCATACCACTATCTATTCTCCTTATACATTATGTTGCAGTTTCGTTGTTTCTTTTTGCAGGCAGGATAGCTATAAAAATAATCTTCCGGTTTGCAACAGGAACTTCACAGAACAAGAAGCAGGTTTTAATCTTTGGCGCCGGCGAGCTTGGGTTCGTTGTCAAGAGGGTAGTACTTAGCGATTCCCGATATGGATTTCACGTCACGGGATTTATCGATGACGATAAGCAGAAGCAGGGGAAGAAAATCAATGGGATAAACGTATTTAGCCCTTCAGTCCTGACTGCCGATTTTATAAGCAAGCACAAGATTGAAAGCCTGATAATTGCAATAAAGGCATTATCAGTTGACAAAAAGAGCAGCATTATACGGACTGCAGTCAACATGGGACTGGAAGTTCTCGATACTCCGGAAGTGGACAAATGGCTTGCCGGCCAGCTCAGAATGCCTCAGTTCAGGCGCGTCGACCTGGAGGATCTGCTTGGACGCGAACCCATAAAACTCAATATCAATACTATCAAGCAGGGGCTTTCGGGCAAGACTATCATGATTACCGGCGCTGCCGGCTCGATCGGGTCTGAAATTGCCCGACAGCTTACTAGCTTCCAGTGCGAAAAAGTCATCCTTGTAGATCAGGCTGAGACTCCGTTATTCTACCTTCAGAATGAGCTCAGGGAAAAATTCCTGGATGTCAGGTTCCGGATTATTCCTGCTGACGTGACGAACACTGAACGCATACGGCAGATCTTTGAAGAGTATAAACCTCATATCGTCTTCCACGCTGCAGCATACAAGCATGTATCACTTATGGAGGAGAATCCGCACGAGGCAGTCAGGGTTAATGTTGGCGGAACAAGGATCGTCTCGGAAATGGCGATTAAGTACGGGATAGAGAAATTTGTGATGATCTCCACTGACAAATCTGTCAATCCTTCGAGCGTCATGGGCGCCTCGAAGCGCCTTTGCGAGAAGATCGTGCAGTCGAGAGCCCGGCAGAAAGGACATTCCACGCAGTTCATCATCACCAGGTTCGGCAACGTGATGGGCTCGAACGGTTCGGTCATCCCCATCTTCGCGAAGCAGATAGAGAATGGTGGCCCTGTCACCGTAACCCATCCCGAGGTTTATCGGTATTTTATGACCATCCCCGAGGCGTGCCAGCTGGTTCTCGAGGCCGGATTCATGGGGCATGGAGGCGAGATCTTCGTCTTCGATATGGGTCAGCAGGTAAAGATAGCCGACCTCGCGAAGGCGATGATAAAGCTCTCGGGGTTCATCCCCGATAAGGACATACAGATAGTCTATACCGGACTTCGGCCGGGTGAGAAATTATACGAGGAGTTGCTTACCGATGGTGAGCTCACCATCCCGACCCACCACGAGAAGATTAAGAAAGCTCATGTGGAGGAGATTGACGGCAAAGAGGTTATGGAACAGATCGACTGGCTGCTGAAAAACCTTTATTCGCTCTGCGCATGCGAAGTGGTTCAGGCAATGAAAGATCTCATACCTGAGTATCATACTACCAACGGCAAGTTCAAGGAGGTAAAGAGCGCACATGCTAAATAATATTCTTCGTTTGCCTCCGTTTGGACTTTACTAACAATTGCATATACTAAATAATGGACTTTAACGGAAAATGTTTACTGATAACCGGCGGAACCGGTTCTTTTGGCAATGCCGTACTGCGACGCTTTCTCGATACTGACATCCGGGAAATAAGGATTTTCAGTCGCGACGAGAAGAAGCAGGACGACATGCGGCAGTTCTACAAAAATTCCAAGATAAAATATTTTATTGGCGACGTGCGTGACCGGCTGAGCATTGATAATGCGATGAAGGGCGTTGATTACGTCTTTCATGCCGCTGCGCTGAAACAGGTCCCCTCGTGCGAGTTTTTCCCGACGGAGGCGGTCAGGACGAATGTGCTTGGCTGCGAGAATGTACTTGATTCTGCCCAGTTCCATCACGTGAAAAAGGTGATAGTTCTCAGCACTGACAAAGCGGTCTATCCTATCAACGCGATGGGGATGACCAAGGCGCTCAGCGAAAAGGTTATGGTTGCGAAGTCGCGAAACCTCAACGGCAGCGGAACTGTCTTTTGCGGGACGAGGTATGGGAATGTCATGGCCTCGCGCGGTTCTGTGATTCCGCTGTTTGTGAACCAGATGAAGCTGGGGCAGCCCATCACTGTGACTGATCCGCACATGACCCGTTTCATGATGAGCCTCGAGAGTGCAGTTGACCTTGTGCTGTTTGCATTTGAGAACGGCGACAACGGTGATATTTTTGTAAAGAAATCACCTGCAACCACAATTGAGATTCTTGCTCAGGCAATAAAGGAATTGTACGGATCTTCGTCCGAAGTCAAGGTTATCGGTTCGCGCCACGGCGAAAAGCTGTACGAGACGCTGGTGAACCGTGAGGAGATGGTCAAGGCGATAGATCTGGGCGGATTTTACCGTATACCGGCTGACACACGTGACCTTAACTACAACAAGTATTTCACCGAGGGCACTGAAGCTGTCTCGCAGATAGAGGAATATCACTCGCACAACACATACCGTCTGAGCCTTGAGGAGACGAAGGAGTTGCTGCTCTCGTTGCGGTTTATCCGGAAGGATGTGCTGAGCGAGGAACCGGAGATGGTTTATGAACCGTGAGGCTGAGGGCCAGCGAGTTTAGCTGGCGCCTTTTTTAGCCCGGACAGGTATTATTTTACCTTACAGGCTACGCCCTAAATCCAGACAGATGAAAAAACTTAGCCACATTCTGGCCATTGTTGCTCTATGTTGTTTTGCCGGGGAAGTGTCTGCCCAGCAGGGTAATTATGTACTCGGACTTGAAGGCTGGGGCGGTTATACATCGAACGGGACCGTGCCGTTCTGGCTAAGATCGAATCAATATGGAAGCGTTCCGCTTGACGGAGCCTCTTTAAGTCTGGTCGGCTTCGCCCGGAAGGATTATGTTCCGGGAAAGGAAAAGCTCTTCGACTGGGGCGCTTCCTTTGAAGGACGAGCCAACCTGGGGCAAGGCTCCAACCTGACTTTAATTGAAGGTTATGGCAAGGTACGCCTGGGTATTTTCGAGCTGCGTGCCGGCCGGTCAAAGAAGATTACAGGGCTGTGTGACACCACATTGTCCTCCGGTTCCTGGTCTATATCCGGGACCAGCCTCGGTATCCCTGAGGTAGAATTGTCTGTGCGTGATTTCTGGACTTTGCCGTGGTTAGGGGAGTTGTTTGCATTCAAGGGCAACTTTTCACACGGGTGGATGGGAGATGTGCAGATGAGAAGGTGGTTTGATGATAGTGATACTGTAGCTATAAGGACTTATCTGCATCAGAAGTCATTTTACGGCCGCTTTGGAAAACCCTCATGGAAGTTGAAAATGTATGGGGGTTTCAACCATCAGGTTACCTGGGGGAACGAGGATGAGTTCTATACCAGGGATTTTGACTTATCCCCACTTTCAACTTATGGCTATGTATTAACAGGCAAGCGGTATGACAATGGATTCATTGACCAGACCAGGTTGGGAAACCATATGGGATCTCTTGATCTTGGTCTGGAGTATCGGTTTAAG
>JADFDS010000036.1 GCA_018262715.1 Bacteroidota bacterium | reverse complement strand
GCACCAGGAAAAGAACAGGGGTAAGCAGGATCAGGCTGAAGGCAATGGTGGACAACGACGATCCCTCGAAATATTTGGTGTATTCAGGGAACTTAAGTTGCGCATTTCTCAGCGAGCCTGCCATAACCGTAATGTCCGGCATGTTGTTGATGAAATCGATATTCCACCGGCCGAGGAAGATGTTTAGCAGGTAATGGAGGACAACATAGATCAGTCCAGCTGTCACCGCATATCTAAATGGCTTGAAATTCAGGTTCACTTCGCTCCTTCGCGTCAGCATAATTGTGTTAACGACCATAGAATAAATGATGAAAATTCCTCCCCAGAGAGCCATGAAACTCATGATGATGATAACCAGCGGAGGGTTTTCAAAATCGATTTTATGGATATTGGCGAAATTATATATCGATGAATGAAAGAATATTATCAGCATCAGCGCGAGGCCCCTCAGCACATCGAGCGACCTGATCCTTTTATCTACCGCCTGGTCAGTCATTGAATCTTGAGTTTCGGTCATTCAGGTAAGGTTCACTGACCTCAGCAGGTCAATAATGCCACCTGAGGCCAGGTCATTAACTGTATGCAAAGTATCTGACATTCTTATAAAGTTCGCCGACCCCGGATAGTCAACTCTGCCACCTGAGGCCGGGTCATTAATTTATATCAAAGCTCCTCCTGATTCTGATAAGCTTCCCGGAATTTATGCTGGATTCAGGGCTTCCGAATTCAACCGAGACTTCAGGCAGATTGCATTTGTACTTTACAAAAACATCCCTGACTGACTCTGCGATTGTTCCCGTGTTAAATTCTTTAGGATTTGCATCCTCCTTCAATCTTATTCTGACCAGCACACTTCCGGGCGCATTCTGTGTAGCCTGGTACTCATCTATCTCCTCCGACGATGATATAATCGCCCTGCTGATATAGTCCGGGAAAATGGGCTGCCACCTGTTGCCTTCTGTGGTCCTTGCCCAGAAGAGATCATCGGCCCTTCCCTGGATGGACTGTATGACCCTGAAATCCGAACCGCACCGGCATTTTTCAGGACTAATGGTGATGATGTCATTGAGCTCGTAACGGATAATCGGCTGCGATTTCTTGTGGAGATCCGTAACTATAAGCTTGTGACATGGCTGTCCGGGGGGTGTTTCTGATCCGTCGCCATTGAGTGTTTCAACCAGTACGAGGTCCTCATTGATGTGCAGGCTGCCGTATTTGCATGTGATTGCAATCGGCGCCTCGGTGCATTTGTAGATCTCATGTACCGGGCAATGAAGTACGTCGGACAGGTACTTTTTCACGTCGGGATAAAGGATCTCCGCATAGGAGACTACCCGCTTCGGCGAGATTGACAATCTTCCGGCTTCGACCTCCCGGGCGATTATCTTAAGCATCGATGGCGGCGCTGAAATGACGTTCGGCTGAAGCCGCTGCAACTGATCATTGACCTCCTCCGTTGAGCCAAGCTGGCTTATGTACGTCATTCTGTGGCCTAAAATATTCAGGTTGAACGCCGGGGAGCTTACCCTGAGGATGAATGCGAGGTTCAGCTTCTCTTTTGCCGGGAAATGGAAACGGGCAAACAGAGCCGCTTTCATGTACATCTCCTCGCGGCGGGTCAGGATCTCCACCCCCTTGTTGCCGCTGGTGCCCGACGACATGCCGACATTCAGTCCCTTCAGCCTGCGAGTGAAATCCCTCGATTTCTCAACTTCAAGGCAGAAGTCGATTATCTCTTTTCGGGTCAACCCGACCGTATTGTAGTCAGTCAGGTTTTCCATCATGATTTTCTTGTTGACTGTGGGGAGGTTTGCGGCAATGCTGAGGTCAAGGTCCCTGTACAGATTGCGGAAAAACCGTGAAAGTTTGGCGGCATTCCGCAGGTCAAAACCACGGTATAGATTGCGGTAAAACCGCGAATGTCCGGATGCGTATCTGGTTTGTGCCCGGAAGCGTTTCGCCTGGTACAGGCTGATCTCCGTCCCGGTGAAGTGGCGGAACCGGTATCGGCAGAGGAGGAAGAACAGGAGGAAGCTCCTGGTCTCGAGACCGTGCAGCGCGGTGAATATGGAAGAGAGCACCCTTTTCATCAGAACAGGTTATCAGCACTCCCCGCTTTCAGACAGCATTAATGCAAATATAGGCAATACGGGAGGACTTTAATATCATCTTATCCCTACAATTTCATGGGTATACTTGGTGTGTGGGAGCACTCTGGCCAGCCCTGAGAAGCAGAAGCTGTGTTGCTTTCGGCAGCCCGGTCTGCTGTGACTTTTATTGAAAGGGAGGAATACCTGCGGTGATCACAGGGCACATACTGAGCACTATCCTTAAAGCTGTCTTAAGAATGGATTACCTGCAGTGATTCCCTGGAGGTGAACCTGAAAAAGACAAAGCAGGGATAAGCAATGCTGTAATTATCAGGGATTACTTTCAGTGATCCCTTTCAGGAGACCAAGCACCACATGAATGACCTTACAGGTATTTCTTTTTCACCTCCTCCGTTTTTGAAAGCAAGCTTTCAACGCGTATTCGATAAAAAAGAACCCCTCCGCCTTTCGGCAGAGGGGTCATTCATGTGGTGCGGAGAGAGGGGGATTCGAACCCCCGGTACGGTTACCCGTACGGCAGTTTAGCAAACTGCTGGTTTAAGCCTCTCACCCATCGCTCCAAAAAACGTACTGTCTGCTGATGTATGATTGCCCGGTTAATTCTCTTGCCGGTTTTCAACAGCGGGGCAAAAATATAAAAACATTGGATACTTTACAAGCTTAAGTTTCTCTTTTAAAGTCATGAAGGTTTTCATTGCTCTTATTATATATAGGTAAGAACGTCCGTTTTTCCCTTAAAACCCCTAAACGATACATTTATCTTTCATTTTTGTTCACTTGTCAAAAAAAATATTTCACTTCCAAAATCAGCAGTATTTTTATATCGTGGTGATCTGTCCGACTAACATAAGCCAAAGCCAGAGAACTTGAAACTAACGTAGCGGAAAGGACCAGACAGAAAGCGCATTAACCAGAACAGGCTCAAAAAAAAAGAGGATATGAGCCCGTGCTGTTTTTTTGTCCTTAATTAAGAAAATCATTTGAAAAAAGTCGCAGACGATATCGCCACAAGTTCATTGTTTAGTCCTGGCTGTCAGAAAGCAAGCTCTAGTCTTGCATCATTCGTTTTGCCTTTTGCTAAAGATTTTTGTCAGACCGGTCATCAAAGCCGACCAGGAGAGTTTCCTCGATCCTTCGGAGCCATGGCTCCATGACAATCTTCGCAAGGGAATCTTTGTACCTGACGTGAACTTCGGGATTTATCTTCTCAATGACAGGTACACGCTCGGATTCTCGGCAGAGTCGATGCTGGGCGCTGCAGCGCGAATAGGCGACGGGGTCGTTGATACCCTCAAGGCTTATGACCGGTTCCGCATGTCGAGGCATTATTATGCTTTCGGGTCATACAGTTTCCTTACCGGGAAGAATCTTGAGATCGAGCCCTCGGTGCTGCTAAAGATGTCAGAACAGATCCTTCCGCAGGCCGACATGGGAGTTACATTCATTTATGATCAGTCGTTCTGGCTCGGAGCAGCCTATCGTACAGGAGGATTCTACGGCAAGGGAAGCTACGGTGCAGTCATAGGTAATGTAAGGTTCCGGTGGGGCAACATGTACCTGGGATATTCGTATGATTACACTCTCAGCGAGATCGAGAGGGCTACCAGCGGGTCACATGAGCTGATGCTGGCTCTCAAGCTGGGCAGCAGTAACAAGAAATACAGGTGGCTGGACAGATATTAAGGTCTGAAAGTCTGAAGGTCTGAAGGTCTGAAGGTCTGAAGGTCTGAAAGTCTGAAGGTCTGAAGGTCTGAAGGTCTGAAGGTCTGAAGGTCTGAAGGTCTGAAGGTCGTAGTCCTTCAAGAATTGTAGACTACAGGCCCCTCCCTCCCTTTTATCGGCGACACCGGGCGTATTAGAGTCAGCGGTCGGCAGTCAGCGGTCGGCAGGTATTTAAATCGGAATTTTTTCTGAAGCTTTTTTAACCAGCAGGGCCACATTCTCCACATGGAATGTATGCGGGAACATGTCAACCGGAGCGATGCGCACCACGTCATATGCCGCTGAAAGGATT
>JADFDS010000035.1 GCA_018262715.1 Bacteroidota bacterium | reverse complement strand
AGTTACAATGAAGCATTCGAGAATTTAATTGTATAAACAAAGGCGCGGAGGTAGAGATTAGCTGCGATTGTCTTTTGGCCACTTATCATCAGACAAGATTCTGCCGCTATTAGCCCTAACGTTCGGCGGTATGTTTTGTTTGTGTGCCCGACGATAGGAGGGCTGGCGCAATTTTTGCCCATCGAGGCGCTATCATAATTTTTCTCCATTAGTATCTTGATTTCGCGCCGCTAAACAAAACATACTTGAAGATATAAATTCTTCTAAACATACATCATGATATTAAGGTGAAGCAAAAATTGTGACAAGCAAATGAAATATACCGACCTGTTACAGTGCGTTTTTTGAGCCTGTGTAGATTTTTGTGTAAACGAGTAGCTGCCGGGTTTAAAGAACGCCACATCTGTCTTCAAATTTAATGATAAATTGATTTATAACCGAGCCCCAGTCCCGGATTGGCATGGTCCATCTTTTCTCTACATTTGCAATAGCCAGATATACAGCCTTTAAAGCCGCCTGATCATCAGGAAAGACCGTTTTTGCTTTGGTGTATTTCCTGATTGTGCTGTTCAAACTCTCGATGGCGTTGGTAGTGTAAATGATCCTGCGGATCTCCCCGGGGTAATCAAAATAAGCTGTAAGCTCGTCCCAGTTGTCTCGCCAGGATTTGATGGCATAAGCGTATTTGCTGCCCCATTTGCGTGCAAACTCCTCAAGGGCATCATATGCCATCTCGCGGTTGATTGCCCCGTAGACGTTCTTTAAATCAGCCAGGAACTGCTTTCGGTCTTTCCAGACAACATACCTTGTAGAGTTACGTATCTGATGAACCACACAAAGCTGAGTAATAGCCTCCGGGAAGGCGGATTTGATAGCCTGCCTGATACCGGTGAGATTATCTGTACTGGCAATAAGGATGTCTTTTACTCCACGGGCTTTGATATCCGTGAGAACATTAAGCCAGAAAGAGGCACTTTCGGTCTCACTGATCCACATTCCCAGAACCTCTTTATGACCGGTCTGATTCAATCCGATCATAAGGTAGATGGTCTTACTCTGCACCTTGCCGTTTTGCCTCACCTTAAACACGATGCCGTCCATCCAGACAACAAAGTACACAGGATCAAGAGGTCGCTGCTGCCACTCCTTGATGTCTTCAAGAACAGCACTGGTAATGTTGGAGATTGAGCCCTCACTGACCTCCACACCGTAGATATCCTTGATAGTAGCCTCTATATCACGTGTAGTCATGCCCCTGGAGTACATCGTTATAATGGCATGTTCAATCTTTGCTGACATGCGCTCATGTTTGGATACAACCACCGGATCAAAGGTCGCATTTCGGTCACGGGGAACTTCCAGAGGAACTTCACCAAGGTTGGTCTTGAGCGTTTTACGGCTGAAGCCATTACGGCTGTTGCCACTGTTTTTGCCCGCAGGATCATGCTTGGGATAACCGAGATGCTCATTGATCTCAGCCTGTAAAAGGGCTTCAACTCCTTGCTTGTAAAGCTGTTGAAAGAAGTCTTCAAATTCTTTCTGAGTCCTGATCTTTTTTAGTGCTTCTTCAGGAATCTTGAATAACTCATTGTCACTCATAATGCTGCTTATTAGGTTAAAATTAAACTTTTTCGTTTAACCAACCGGTCTTTGAGCTCGATCGCCGGCTCCAGACCGGTTGGTTACCCAAGCAGCTACAAATTCATTTACACAAAATTATTTACACCCCCCGTTTTTTATTTCTCTTTCAATCATCTCGAGCATTTCATAAACTGGCTCAAAGAGCTGATTGACGCTATCTTCAGTAAAATCGAACAAGTTTTCATAATCACCTTTTTGTCTCCAATCGTAAAGCTGGACCAGAAGCTTGCCATACTTCTTATCTAATTTGCCAGTTTTAATGAAATATTTCGAGAACTGGGTTCGCATTCCTGAATGAGATTGGGTATAAATCTCATTAGAAACTAACAAAGCATTTACGGCATAGAAAACTGAGTAGTATAACCTGTTTACCGCAGAATTCCAATACCCATTCTGGGAGAGTACTTTGGCTGCTTGATATGTTTTATAAGCCGTTTCAATTCTGAGTTTCGAGTACTCTAAACGCTCTTCTTCGGTCATAACTGTACCCCTTGAGACATTACATTATGGTAATAAGGTGAAATATGGTGTCTGGTATTCCAGTCTTTCTTTGAATAGACGAAAAGCGATAGGGTTTCACCTGTTTCAAGTTCAAGGTCATACAAGTGATCTCTGAATGCTTTCTCAATCTGATAGGACACAGGGTAATTAGTTAGTACAAGAATGTCCCAGTCAGAATCCTTTTTAGCATCACCACGAGCACGGGATCCATACAGGATTACTTCTGCTTTGGGGTCTACCTCAGAAATATTAAGTTTAATTAAACTGCCAATATGTATTGTTCTCTTGTTCATTAATGCAAATATACTACATCAGGACATAGCTCGCAAAGGGCTCGCTTAAAATGCACTGTAACGTTCGGCGGTATGTGGCGTTGGCGCAGAGTCGCGGTGGCGCGTGTTTTTGCACTCGTGGTGCGATGCAGGGTTATGATGGTTATTAGTTTATTCTCGCGTTGGCAAAAACCGTGACACCAGGAGAGGGTCCCCGGCGGGAGCCGGGGCAGCCTGCACCGCCATTGAAGGTCTTTCATGATAGTGTTTCATAAAGTGTGTCTGGGGTAGTCATAAGAAAAGGTCTTCAGTTTTAGTTTTGCATTATGAGTAAATAATGTTAAACCAAAAAAGAAGACCCCATGGATTTTACAAAGGAACAGCTTTCTGAAGCATTTGTCAAGCATTTGGACCGTGAAAAAGGCTTGCAGGATTTGATGGAACTGATGATCGAGAGTATGATGATGGCCGAGCGCCGTGAGTTTCTTAGCGAAAGTGAAGGGAACAAGGGTAACGGTTTTCGTCGTGGCCGCAGTTACGGCCAGGGTAGAGTACTCGAGTTCAGGGTACCTCGCGACCGGTACGGCAACTTTCATCCTACCATCCTGGCACTTCTTCGCGATCAGGAAGAAGAGTGTGAGCTGCTGGCAAGCAGCCTGTATTGCAAGGGACTTACACAGTCTCAGGTAGGAGAAGTATTTGGAGAAGTATACGGCAAGCAGTACAGCAAGGCGAGCATCAGTCGTATGATTGAGTATCTGAGAGGAGATGTTCAGCAATGGCTCTCGCGGAGCCTGGAGGCCTATTATCCGATTGTTTTTGTTGATGCCATTCATGTTAAGGTACACCGCAAGCGTAGTGTTGAGAGTGAGGCTTTCTACGTTGTCATGGGCGTAAAGGAAGACAAGAGCAGAGAGGTTCTTGGCATATTCAACCGTCCCAGTGAGAGCGCAACCGGATGGAGAGAGATGTTTATGGCATTGGAGCATAGAGGTGTCAAGGGTATTGGTCTGTTGGTTGCTGATGGCATAAGGTATCTTGAAGATTCTTTGACCGAAGTCTTCCCCGGAACCCCTCTCCAGAAGTGCGTAACGCACCTAAAGCGTAATATGCTCATCAGGGTCCGTCATGGAGATAAAGGAGAACTGGCAGAGGACCTCAGAGAGGTATTCCGCACAGGAGATCCTCACTACACCCCTGAGCAGGGATGGGAAGCCTGGCAGGCGCTCTGCAGCAAATGGGGAGAAGATTACCGAGGCATCAAGAGACTGGGTAATGATCCCTTTTACAGGTATTACTTCACGTATTTGAACTATCATCCGAGGGTTCAGAGTATGATCTATACGACTAACTGGATCGAGAGGCTTCAGAGAGACTTCAGAAGGGTTTTGCGTATGCGTGGAGCTATGCCTACAGAGGAGTCTGTAATCGTTCTCATGGCAAAAACAGCTATGGATAAAAAGGCCTATTTCAGAGCATTACCCGGGATTGAAAGGGACAAAGTATTATTCCCTGATGACTCGGGCAATTTTCTGGATTTACTCAACAATTAGTTGGATTGTTTTCGTAATCCAGAAAATTGAGTTGAAAAGTGTAATTTTAAGATGTGAAACTTCGATGAAGACCTGCTACCTCGGACACACTGATTGGAACACTACCGTTTTTTCGCAAATAAGAATGTACTACAATTAGCAAATAGCGATGTACGCATTTTAGCAAATAAGGATGTACATCTTTCCTGGTGAAGGTGTGTTTTTCTCAGCAGGATCACTTCCATTTCTTCATGACAGTGTTGTTTTCCGGGAGGAGTTTGCAAACTCCTCCCG
>JADFDS010000034.1 GCA_018262715.1 Bacteroidota bacterium | reverse complement strand
GGCCTCTACTGGGACAATTATTCACCTACTGTTTTTGAAGACACCCCTGAGATCACTTCATTCAAATCAGATGTGGGTGACTGCATCGATTACTATTTCATGTACGGAGGCAGTGCCGACGGTGTGATCGCACGCATGCGTGATCTGACAGGGCAGGTGCCTATGTTCCCTCTGTGGACATTCGGCTACTGGCAAAGCAGGGAACGCTATAAAAGCCAGGATGAACTTGTTGGTGTGGTCAGTAAATACCGTGAACTGGGGGTGCCGCTTGATGGCATCATACAGGACTGGCAGTACTGGGGGAACAATTACCTGTGGAATGCCATGGAGTTCCTTAACGCTGACTTCTATAATCCCCAAAAGATGGTTGATGACGTGCACGGCATGAACGCCCGTATGATCATTTCAATATGGAATTCGTTTGGTCCGGAGACCAAACAATACAGGGAACTGGAAAAGATAGGAGCCCTCATGGATTTCAAGACCTGGCCCATGTCCGGTTCTGATAAGTGGCCTCCGATGCTCGATTATCCGTCAGGTGTCAGGCCATATGATCCATTCAATCCTGAAGCCCGCGACATCTACTGGAGATATCTGAACAAGGGTCTTTTCTCTTTCGGAATTGACGGCTGGTGGATGGATTCATCAGAGCCTGACCATATGGATTTCAAGCCTGCTGATCTCGACAACAAAACCTACCTGGGTTCATTCCGGAAAGTCCGTAATGCCTTTCCTCTTATGACAGTAGGTGGCATATACGAGCACCAGCGGGCCGTCACTTCCGACAAACGAGTGTTTATTCTTACCCGCTCAGCATTTGCGGGCCAGCAGCGTTATGCTTCCAACGTATGGTCAGGCGATGTCACAGCATCATGGACCGCATTAAGAAATCAGATCTCTGCCGGACTGAACTTTTCACTCAGCAATATCCCTTACTGGAACAGCGATATCGGCGGATTCTTTCTGAGCGGGTTCAGGAAGAAGCTTGATGATGCTGAATACCGTGAGCTGTATGCCCGTTGGATGCAGTTCGGCACTTTCTGCCCCATGATGCGTTCACACGGTACCGATGCCCCGCGTGAGATTTACCAGTTCGGGAAGAAGGGCGACAGGGTCTACGATGCAATCGAAAAATCGATAAAACTGCGCTATAGCCTGCTTCCGTATATTTATTCAGCATCATGGGAGGTTACAGCTAACCAGTCGACCATGATGAGGGCCCTGGTAATGGACTTCCCGGACGATACAAAAGCCCTGGACATCAATGACCAGTACATGTTCGGCAAATCGTTGCTCGTATGCCCCGTTACTACTTCCATGTATTCAAAGGATATTGAAGAGGATTTCAGCGTTGTGGGGACAAGGGAGCTCTATCTGCCTGCCGGCACTGACTGGTACGACTTCTGGACTGGCGAAAGACTAACGGGAGGACAAAAAGTTAAGAAGGATACTCCTCTGGATATCATTCCCATTTATGTCAGGACAGGCTCGATTATCCCTTTCGGACCGGAAGTCCAGTACGCCACTGAAAAGAAATGGGATAACCTTGAGATCCGTATCTATGAGGGAGCAAATGGCTCTTTCACTCTTTATGAAGACGAAAACGATAATTACAATTACGAAAAAGGAGTTTGTTCTACCATTGCCTTCTCATGGAATAATGCTAAAAAGACACTGACCATCAGTGACCGCAAAGGTTCTTTCCCGGGAATGCTCACAGAGCGTAAATTCAATGTCATGCTTGTGGCAAAGGACAAGGGCTCAGGAGCGGAGAAGGCAGAAAAGTTCGACAAAGAGATAATCTATGCAGGTCAGAAAATAACAATAAAACTATAATATGCAGACTGGATTAGTTTTAAATACCACGATAAATAAACAAAACGGCAAATCAATGAAGAAAAATATCGGCAGGTTTGATGCCTTATTGCTGAAAGCATTCCTGTTGCTTCTTGTACCGGTTGCATTTTGCTCATGTGCCACACAGTCTTCTCCCGATTCAAAGAGAATGGTAGTATGGTATGATAAACCGGCCGGGGAGATCTGGCTTGATGGCCTGTTCATCGGTAACGGCTACATGGGAGCCAATGTCTTCGGGAGAGTGCAGAATGAGCGGATAGCCCTGAATGAATCTACATTCTGGTCAGGCAAACCACATGATTACAATGACCCTGATGCTTATAAGTATTTCGGGCAGATAAAGGATCTCGTGTTTGCAGGTAAATATAAGGAAGCTGAAAAACTGGCTGATGAACATTTTTACGGAAAGCCGGCTCAGCAACAGGCCTACCAGCCGATCGGAGACCTGCTTCTCGATTTCAAGGTCACCGGTGATTCCATAAAAGACTACTACCGTGAACTGGATATGGAAACAGGCATAGTCACGATCAGTTACACTGACGGTGATGTAAGGATGACCCGCGAAGTGTTCATGTCATACCCTGACCATGTAATGGTCATGAAAATCTCTGCAAACAAACCAGGCAAAGTTTCGGTTGAAGCAAAACTCAGGAGTCCGTTCGTGGAAAAAACCAGTGCAGCGGATAACAGGCTGACTATAAACGGCATATGGAACTATCTTCCTGAAGAGATCAGCTGGCTTGTTGCAAAGGTCGACGGTCCGGGTCTCGGTTTTCAGACTGATGTTGTTGCCCTGCCTGAAAAAGGAACCTTGCAGACAACAGATTCAAGTCTGGTCATCAGTAATGCCAGCTCCGTGACATTTGTTCTTACAGCTGCAACAAGCTTTGTTAATTATAAGGATATAACCGGAGATCCGGCTGCCAGGTGTGAAAAGATACTTGCAGATATCAAAGGCAAAGATTTCAAAACCCTTAAGAGTACTCATCTTGATGATTTCACCGCCCTGATGAGCAGGGTAAAGCTCAATATTGGTGATCCGCTGATGAACGAAAAACCCACCGATGAGAGAATTGCAGACCTTAAGAAAGGATTGCCTGATCAGGAACTCCTGGCAAAGATATTTCAGTTCGGCCGTTACATGCTGGTTTCCAGCAGCAGGGAAGGCAGTGAACCGGCAAACCTCCAGGCTCGCTGGAACCAGGATCTGCTGCCAAACTGGGGCAGCAAATACACCATCAACATCAACACCGAGATGAACTACTGGCCGGCTGAGGTTACTAACCTTTCCGAATGCACAGGTCCTTTGTTCAGCCTGATAAAAGATCTTTCTGAAAACGGGGCACAAACGGCGAAGGTATACTACAATGCAGGCGGATGGGTAGCTCATCATAATACTGACCTGTGGCGCGGCACAGCGCCTGTTGATGCTGCACGTTATGGCATGTGGCAGGTAGGCGGTGTATGGCTCTGCCAGCATATCTGGGAACATTACCTCTACACCGGTGATATTGAATTCCTCAGGGAATATTATCCGGTGATGAAGGGATCTGCACAGTTCCTGATGGACATAATGACCTGGCACCCCGGGTATAATTACCTTGTCATTCCGTTCTCGATGTCGCCCGAACAGGGATTCTTTGTCAGCGAAGGAGCAGAAGAGGCATTCCTTGCCCCGACAACGACCATGAACATAGGGATGATAAAGGACCTTTTTCCTCACTGTATAGAGGCGGCAAAATTACTGAATGTTGATGAGCAATTCAGCGCCAGCCTTGAGGAAGCCCTCGGCAAGATCCCGCCTTACATGATAGGTAAGGACGGACTTCTGCAGGTGTGGATCGAAGACTGGAAAAGAGGAAATGAAGGTCATAATATGTCGGCCAATTTCGGGTTCTTCCCCGGCAACTCAATAACATTGAGAGGAGATCCTGAGATAGCTGCTGCCATTCAAAAATGGCTCGAACCACGTGTTTCAAGATTAGGCTGGAACAGTGCATGGGATATTTGTGACTGGGCCCGGCTTGAAAACGGAGTACGGGCCGATACGGCAATAAATCAGTTCTTCCGTGCCCCGCCAATGCGCAGAAGACCCGCGAACTTTCCGATGATGGGAGGCGGAATAGGAAACAACATGCATAATCCGGCAAGCAACCAGTCTGACGCCAACTTCGGATTCACCGCCGGCGTGGCAGAATGTCTCCTGCAAAGCCATGCCGGTGAAATATCTCTTTTACCGGCTTTGCCGGTAAGCTGGAAAGAAGGATCTGTTACGGGATTGAAAGCCAGGGGAGGTTTTGAGGTGAATATGAGCTGGAAAGACGGAAAATTATCGGCATGTGAAATACTATCAATCCTGGGTAATCCCTGTATTGTCAGATATGGCGAAAAGACCAAAGCTTTCGATATCCCTGCCGGCAAATCGATAGAAATAAATGGGAGCCTGGAGAATTGAGTGACGGTGATTTCATACCTACGTGGCGCAGAAGGGCATCTGCAGTCTTGCTCCTGGTGGTGAGGCGCTAATCTCCGTCAATAGATCTGTTAAAACTGATACCATTTTATACAAATCATTTAACTAGTGTCATGTCAATTATGAATTGACGGATATAATCTGTGTAATTTCACTCTGGCATCTGTGGTTGTAAACTGC
>JADFDS010000033.1 GCA_018262715.1 Bacteroidota bacterium | reverse complement strand
TCCCTCGGTGATGGCCACGATAAGCCTGATCCCGGCTTCAGCAGCCTCGATGATGGAGTCAGATGCAAAAGCCGGCGGGACAAAGATCACCGAAGTGTCTGCCCCGGTAGCTTTTACCGCCTCCCTGACGGTATTGAAAACGGGAAGGTTCAGATGAGCCTGCCCGCCTTTCCCGGGAGTAACGCCTCCTACCACCTTCGTTCCGTATTCAATCATCTGACCCGCATGAAAGGTCCCTTCACTGCCGGTGAATCCCTGGACGATCACTCTTGACTCCGAGTTAAGCAAAATGCTCATGTTCCGCTATTCTTTTATGTACGCGATATATCAAATGTAAGGTATTTTTTCATCCTTATTACTAATTTAGCTGAATATTCTGGTGATCATGGATTTCATTGAACCTGTCCTCTATATAGGAATTTCACAGTCCTTTTTCGCAGGCCTGCTGATTGCCACCCGGAAGCCTTTCACAAGGGCTGACAGGATCATTACAGCATGGGTTTTCCTCTTCTGCATTGAGATGATTTTTGCACTTGTCAACCGCACCGTCCTTGATATGTACTCATTCCCGTTCATTGCCTTCACATACGGACCCCTGCTTTATCTCTATGTCAGGCACATGATCAGACCCTCGCTGAGCTTTTCACCCTGGAATGCATTGCACTTCATTCCGTTCCTTGTCTTCTTTGCCGTGTCGGTCGTCTTTCGTGAAGAACCAATTTTCGATGATCTCAGCGGCTTTTTTGTGAGAGACAGGTTCATTCCGTTGCGGATAGTATATGGCATCTGCTTCTTCCTGTCAGTGACCGTCTACAGCGCATTTTCTTTTTTTGAGATACGACGCCACCAGAAGCGATTGCGTGACCTGATCTCCTACACCTCGGCCAAGCTCACCCTTAACTGGCTGAAAATCCTGTCAATTACCTTCTAT
This sequence comes from Bacteroidota bacterium, assembly GCA_018262715.1. Lineage (GTDB taxonomy): Bacteria > Bacteroidota > Bacteroidia > Bacteroidales > VadinHA17 > SR-FBR-E99. Next base: position 3,923 of record JADFDS010000033.1, on the reverse strand, counting down.
TCCGGCTATGTGATTGTCTTTATCCTGGGAGGAATAAAAATCTTTTCCGGACTGCTTCCGTTTGATCCATACGTACTTATCTTCTTCTTTATCGCTTTCTTTTCCTTTGTTTACAGCTTTTATGCCATCCGGCAGCCCGAAATGCTTGATTACCCTTCCGCCACCCCGGAGGAAAACGGCAATGTACCCGCCAACGGTGCGGGCAGGTACGCCAGAAGCGGACTTCGGGAAGATCAGGCCGAAGAATACCTTACCAGGCTTCTCACCTTCATGGATGAAGAAAAACCCTACCTCAACGGTGACCTGTCCATTGCAGACCTTTCACGCAGGACCGGCATACCCAAACACTACATCACTGAGGTTCTGAATGAGAAATACGGCCGTAATTTTTTCTCTTTCATCAATGAGTACCGGGTCAGGGAGGTAATCAGCCGGATAAATGACCCGAAATACCAGCATTATACCATTCTCGCCATCGCCTTTGACGCGGGATTCAACTCAAAATCAACCTTCAACAGCTTCTTCAAGGCTTACACCGGAAAAACCCCTAGCGTCTACCGCGAGGTGGTTTCAAAGACCGGTTGAAAGTATGAGCCAAACGGCCCGCACCAGCAGAGCGTCCCTCGCAGGTCCGTTCCGTCAGGGCCGGACGATGGACATCTGTTTCCGCAGCACCTTTGTCAGAAAAACAGGTTATGAGAAGGTTTTCTGTAACTCTCTTATTGTTTGCCTGCCTTTCCGTTTATTTATCAGCCCAGGAAAAGAATTTCTCCGTCGGAGGTTTTGTCAGGGGAGGCGCATATATCAGTACAGGCGATTACCGGCATGACATTAATGCCGCCTTTGGCGACGCAGCTCTTACCCTTTCCGCAACTGACAACCTTAGCTTCAGGGGCTTCGGTGATATTCGGGTAAGGACAGGACAGCAATTCGGCGAGAACATCAGTTCCTTCACACTCCGGGAAGCCTGGGGGATGTACTACAACAACTTCATGAGTATCAGTGCCGGGAAGAAGATCATCAAGTGGGGCAAAACTGACATTTTCACACCACTGTCGAGGTTCAACCCGATGGATTATACCTTCCGGACGCCCGATTTCGAGGATGCTGACATGGGCAATCTCCTGGGCGAGCTGACATTCACCCCTGCTCCGTTCTTCAGGCTGTCGGTTGTGGCAGCGCCATTCTGGAATCCGTCGGTTCTCCTCATCAAACCAATAACACTGCCTGCCTCGATGAAGGTGTCCCTGCCTGAGGGAATCAGGACGGGCAACGGCTACTATTCATGGGGCGTACGTGGCGATTTCACGTTCAGGGCATTTGATGCCGGCCTACAGTATTATCATGGTCCTGACCTGATGCCGGGTCTGACACTTATCAGTGCCGATTATACCAATCCTGCCCAGCCAGCCGTATCAGTCGATGGGGTTCCGTATATCATCAGCAATGCAGGAATCGACTTTGAGACAACAGTCTCTCCCTTTGTGCTGAGAGGCGCTGCCGCACTCACAACCCCCGCAGAGAAAAAGCAGGGAAACGAGGAGGTCCCCTTCAGACAGTTCGAATGGGTGGCAGGACTTGACTGGACTCCCGGTGCAGTAAGGGTGACTGCCGAATACTCGGGAAAAAAGGTCCTCGACTTTTACGAGGCCCCCTATGCTCCTATCCTGGGAACGGAACCTGACATGCAGCAGTTGATGGAGCTTTTCAATACTCCCGGATTTGATCCCGTTGAGTTTACCAGGCTTCAGATTGAAGCATTCAACAGACTGTATAACAACCAGCTGCATGAGTATTATCACTCTGCAGGTTTAAGAATGGAGACAGACCTTCTGTATGGAAGGCTTGTCCCCTCTCTGACAACGGTCTACAATTTCACCTCCCGTGACCTGACAATACGTCCCGCTTTAAGATTCAAACCTTCTGACGGGGTGACGCTCAGCGCCGGCTACGAATACTACCATGGCAAAGCAGGGGGAATGTACGACATCATTGATGACTTCATGAAGGCACTTTACTTCTCACTAAGAATAGATTTCTAGATCTATGACAGATTTTATTATCAGATACAGATGGGCTATAACAGGTGTCTCTTTTGCCCTGGCAATCGCGCTGGGACTGCTGATCCCATCCTCGGAGACTGATCCTGACATCAGGAACTACATACCCCGGAACATGGACTCGAGGGTCACCAACGATTCCATCGAACAGGAGTTCGGTGTTCAGGATATGATAATGGTGCTGTTCACTGACACCACCGTTCTCAAACCGGGTGACCTCCGCCAGGTCAAAGAGGTAGACAGGGCATTTTCGAGGCTGGAGGGGATCGGGACTGTCAATTCCGTATATACTTCCCGGAAGATAGAGGGCAGAGATGGTATGATGGTGGTAGATCCGCTTATCGAAAGGATACCGGAATCGGCCGAAGGCCTTGAAACACTGAGGCAGGACATACTTTCAAACACTTTTGCCCGCGATGTGGTTGTCTCGTCGGATATGACCGCAGCAGCCATCACCGGAACCGTCAGCTCAGAGGTGCCGGAATTCGAAACCCTCGGCATGGTTGACTCAATCATTGCGGCCAGTCAGGGTGATGCACGCATACTTACAGGAGGACTGCCTTATATAAGGAAATACATTACGTCTGATGTAAATCACGATGCATTGCTGCTGATACCACTGGCACTCATAATCATGCTGACAGTCCTGAAGCTGTCACTGGGCGACTGGAGAAGCGTCTTCATACCCTTTACCGTGGTGATTCTCTCAACCCTGGTGACCATGGGCCTCATACCCCTGTTTGGATGGAAGTTCTCCATCATCATGTGCCTTGCTCCCATCATCCTGATCTCGGTGGCCAACAATTATGGTATTTATCTCGTCTCCAGGAACCAGGAACTCGGGAGGTCTGACATTCCTCTTACGGGAAGGGAGACCGTGAAGTCAATTACCGGCTCCCTGAATATGCCTATCCTGTTCAGCGGACTTACAACCATTGCCGGATTGCTGGGATTACTGACCCATTCAATCATACCGGCCAGGCAGGTTGGCATACTGGCAGCCACGGGCGTAACACTGGCCCTGGCGATGAGCCTGTTGATGATTCCTGCACTGATATATATGCAGCACGCTCCGGGGAGGAAACCCCGTCCGGCCAGACCATACAGGAACGACCTGATCAACCGTTCACTGGCGATGATATCATCTGTTGTCATCAGGCGTCCCGGCAAAGTGCTGCTGGTGTCATTCATACTTACGTTCCTTCTGGGCACAGGCGTCATCTTCCTGAAGATTGACACCAACCAGGAAAATTTCTTCCCGCACAGGCATCCGGTAAGGGAGGCCGCCCGGATCATCAATTCAAAATTCGGCGGATCGCAGACAATATCGGTGATGATCAGCGGTGACATCAAGGATCCGGCTGTGATGCAGAAGATTGATGATCTCACCCATCATCTGAAAGCATCGGAAAGTGTGGGCAGTGTCTTCTCCATATCCGATGTTGTGAGGGAAATGAGCAAGTCTTTGTATGAGCCTGAGGAAGAGGGATATGACAGGATCCCCGAATCGGGTGAGGCCATCGCACAGATGTTTGAGCTTTATAACATGAGCGGGAATCCGGATGATTTCAAACAGCTGATGAACTTCGAGAATACAAAGGCTCATCTGCTGGTCCGGCTTTCAAAACCGGAAAATAAAATGGTCAGACAGCTCAGAGATGACATAAAAAGCTTTACTGCGGATTTCCCCGCAAAGGTTACTGTCGGGGGGTATGCATTCATAATGAATGACTTTGCACAGAAGATCATCAATGGACAGGTCTCATCGCTTGTCTTTGCCCTGGCTATAGTACTGATCCTGCTGGCAATCATCTTCCGCTCGTTTAAAGGAGGACTGACAGGCTCTATTCCCCTGGCGGCATC
>JADFDS010000032.1 GCA_018262715.1 Bacteroidota bacterium | reverse complement strand
ACTCTGGCAACGGAGAAGGGCACGGGAGGTTTCATCATTCTTTCTGCCGGGTTCAGCGAGGAGAATGAGGAGGGGGCTGGCTTCGAAAAGGAGATTGTGGAAATTATAAACGGAGCCGGAGGTACACTCATAGGTCCCAACTGCATAGGCTACCTGAACAAAAACTACCATGGGGTATTCACAGAGCCCATACCAAGGCTCTCACAACAGGGTATTGACTTCATCTCCGGTTCGGGGGCAACAGCCGTCTTCATTCTTGAGACGGCTATTACTGGAGGACTGCCGTTCTCCAGCGTCTGGTCAGTTGGCAACAGTGCGCAGACCGGCGTGGAGGATGTGCTGGAACATCTAGATCTTACGTTTGATCCGCTGACCAGCTCAAGAATCAAACTTCTTTATATTGAGAACATTGCCGATCCGCAACGGTTCCTCAGACACTCATCATCACTGATCAGGAAGGGGTGCAGGATTGCTGCCATCAAGGCAGGTTCATCAGAGGCCGGGTCAAGGGCTGCATCATCACACACAGGTGCGATGGCTTCACCTGATACGGCAGTGGATGCCCTGCTGCGTAAGGCCGGAATCGTCAGGTGTTACAGTCGTGCCGATCTGGCTGCCGTAGCAGCACTGTTTACATACAGACCCCTGAAAGGAAAAAGGATAGCTGTCGTTACCCATGCCGGTGGACCCGCAGTGATGCTTACCGATGCCCTCAGTGAGGGCGGGATGGAGATCCCCCGCCTGGCAGGACCGGCAGCAGAGCGACTGCTTGAAAAACTCTTTCCCGGGTCATCGGTGGCAAACCCGATCGATTTCCTGGCAACCGGCACTGCCGAACAACTCGGACATATAATTGATGCATGTGAAAATGATTTTGAAGAGATCGATGCCATCGCTGTCATATTCGGCAGCCCCGGACTCTTTCCTGTAGATGATGTCTACAGTCTCCTGCATGATAAGATACGCAGTTGCCGTAAGCCGATATACCCGATACTGCCTTCTGTTATAAATGTCAAAAGGGAGATCGCCGAATTTATAGCACATGGGAATACGATATTCACTGATGAGGTGCTCTTCGGGAGGGCACTCTGCAGGGTGAACGCAACCCCTGCTCCCGCGGTCACGGAGAAAATTGAGGATGTCCGGGCCGGATCATCTGATCTGAATGGAAACTCTGCACGAACTGACAGCAGGGTGATAAGGGAGGTTATTGATGGTGCCGGAGAAGGATACCTGCCTCCCGAAAAGGTCGGAATCCTCCTTAGGGCCTGTGGCATTGAGACGGTTCCCGAAACCGTTGTTACATCGGCCGAAGCGGCCGTCAGGGCTGCAGCATCAATGGGTTATCCGGTAGTGATGAAGGTGGTGGGTCCGGTGCATAAATCTGATATTGGCGGTGTCACCTTGAATATTGGTGACGGGGAGAAGGTCAGGGAGGAATTTGCCAGGATGATGGCGCTACCCGAGGTGACCGGTATGCTGATACAGAAGATGATAAGCGGTCACGAGCTATTCTGCGGCGCAACCCGCGAGGGCCGTTTCGGCCACCTGGTGATGGCGGGCATGGGAGGGATCTTTATCGAGGTCTTCAAAGATTTTGCTACTGCGCTGGTGCCTGTCTCTGACCAGGAGGCACGGTCAATGATACGGTCATTGAAATCATATAAGATAATCAAGGGGATCCGTGGCTCCGCCGGCGTCAATGAGGAGGCATTTGTCAGGGTGATCACCTCCCTCTCTGATCTTCTGGCTGCCGCCCCTGAAATTGAGGAGATGGATATCAATCCGCTGCTGGGAACGCCTGAAAAGATTATTGCTGTTGACGCCAGGATAAGAGTAGGAAGTCTCCTTTCGGCAGCCGGCAGTCATTACGGAAAATAGGATCACATGGAAATTGGTCGTAGACCTATTAGAATTGTAGAACAGCATGTCCAAAACCCTGAATCGCACATCGCACATCGCAATTCGCAAATCCACATGAAGCGTTCAGATATAGTTTTTGTTATCGTCTTTGCCGGATTATTTATTCCGTTTTTCCTGTCGCGCCGGCTCTATGATTTTTTTGTCTGGTTCAGCACTGACTGGGCATTTACTGCAAGTTTCATAAAATTTGCAATCCTCGCAACAATGGGTGAGATGCTTGGCAGCAGGATCCGTACCGGGATTTACCTGCCGGCAGGTTTTGCCCTATTGTACAGGGCTGTTGTATGGGGATTCCTGGGGATGACAGTCAAGGCTGCTTTTATGATCTTCGGCGGCGGCACACCACTTATATTGGAACACCTGGGGATGGAGAATGCATCAGCAGTAATGGCTGGTCCGGTGACCGGAGCCAGGGTGCTGCTCGCATTTGCGATCAGTACCTTCCTGAATATTTTTTACGCCCCGGTTCTGATGGTAACCCATCGTGTCAGTGACCTGCACGTTGCCGCAGCTGCAGGTGACCGTCGGAAGCTTTTGACAGTACCCGATGTGAAAGGGCTCCTGGCATCAATCGATTGGAACAGTATGTGGGGTATTGTGCTGAAAAAGAGCATACCCCTGTTCTGGATACCGGCACAGACAGTCAACTTTCTGCTGCCCGAAGAGTTCAGAATGCTTGTTGCGGCACTCTACAGCACCGTCCTCGGAGTCATACTTGCACTGGCTGCGGGAGCAGGCAAGAGGATTTGAGATTTGAGATTTGCGAATTGCGATTTAAAAGCAATCGAACATCGCAAATCGTCAATTGCAAATTCAAATATGACAAATAGCAGTTATCGTTCCCTTATAAATTTTTATCTTAGAGCCACAAATGAGGGCACTAAATGAAAAATTTATGAAAAATACCCCCATTAATCGTCAAACAGTAAGCAACGCCATAGTATCCAGCGGGATCACTGACCTGGGTCGTGCGAGCATCCGCGAGATAGTCAAGCTGGTGAATGTGCTGCGCCGCGAGACCGGAGTGGAATTCATCCGCATGGAGATGGGAGTCCCCGGACTCCCATCGGCAGAGGTGGGAGTCAGGGCAGAAATTGAAGCCCTGAGAAGGGGCGTCGCATCCGACTACCCTGACATCGAAGGGCTTCCTGAAATGAAAACCGAAGCCTCGAAATTCGTGAAGAATTTCCTTGATGTGTCTGTGAAACCCGAATGCTGTGTCCCCACCGGCGGGGCCATGATGGGAGGGATGGCAAGCTTCATGGTGGCCAACCGAAATGACCATACAAAGGAGGGAACACTCTTCATCGACCCCGGATTCCCGGTGCAGAAGACCCAGACACGTATACTCGGACAGGACTTCAGATCATTTGATGTATATAATTACCGCGGAGAGAAGCTTGGCCCGAAACTGGAATCGATATTGGAGTGCGGAAAGGTGTCAACCCTCCTTTACTCCAACCCCAATAACCCGTCGTGGATCTGTTTCACTGACGACGAGCTTCGAACGATCGGCACCCTGGCCAGAAAGTATGATGTGATAGTTATCGAGGACCTGGCCTATTTCGGCATGGATTTCCGCGAAGACTACTCTGTCCCCGGCCAGCCGCCTTTCCAGCCAACGGTTGCAAAATACTGTGATGATTATATTCTGCTGATATCCAGCTCAAAGATATTCAGTTATGCCGGCCAGAGAATCGGCCTCCTTGTGATGTCTGACCATCTATATAACCGTCGCTACACTGACCTTCTGCGCTATTATTCTACAGATATTTTCGGCAGGGCAATGATCTTCGGTGCCCTGTACGCCCTTTCTTCAGGGGTAAGCCACTCCGCACAGTACGGTTTTACAGCCATACTCAAGGCGGTCAATGAAGGACTTTACAATTTTGTTGACAACACCAGGGTATACGGCGAGAAGGCTGCAAAAATGAAGGAGATGTTCACAAGGAACGGTTTCAGCATCGTATATGACATGGACATCGACAGGCCGGTGGCAGACGGATTTTATTTTACAATCTCCTATCCTGGCCTGAGCGGAGGAGAGCTTTTGCAGGAATTGCTTTCATACGGTATAGCCGCCATCACACTGAACATCTGCGGCAGTGAGCGGCATGAAGGGCTCAGGGCATGTGTCTCGCAGGTGCGAAAAAGTCAGCTGCCCCTCCTTGAAGAAAGACTGACACTTTTCAGTGAAAATAACCCGATAGGGAAATAAATAATACTTTTGAACCGAAGTTAACTCAATAAAGATATGGCAAAGATAAAAGGAGCAGTTGTTGTTGACCGCGAGAAGTGCAAGGGTTGCGAGGTGTGCGTGGTTACATGTCCCACCCAGACGCTTGCCCTGGCAACGGAAGTGAATTCAAAGGGATATCATTTCAGCTATGCAGCCAACCCGGAGACCTGCATCGGATGCTCAAACTGCGCGGTTGTTTGTCCTGACGGCGTGATCACCGTCTACAAGGTAAAAATCGGATAACGACAGAAACAATATAAGTTAATGGAAAAGGAACTGAGACTGATGAAGGGCAACGAAGCTATCGCCGAAGCGGCGATACGCGCCGGTGCCGACGGTTATTTCGGGTATCCCATCACTCCGCAGAGCGAGATACTTGAATATCTTATGGAGGCCAATCCCCAGGCAACCACCGGGATGGTGGTGCTCCAGGCGGAGAGTGAGGTGGCCGCTATCAATATGGTTTACGGTGGCGCCGCCTGCGGGAAGAAGGTGATGACCTCTTCATCCTCGCCCGGCATAAGCCTCAAGCAGGAGGGGATAACATACATCGCAGGAGCCGAACTGCCCTGTCTGATAGTCAACGTTGTCCGCGGCGGTCCGGGACTGGGCACAATCCAGCCGGCACAGAGCGACTACTTCCAGGCTACCAAGGGAGGAGGACACGGCGACTATCACCTGTTGGTACTTGCACCCGCATCAGTACAGGAAATGGCTGACTTCGTCGAACTGGGTTTCGACCTGGCATTCAAATACAGGAACCCTGTAATGATACTTTCAGACGGCGCCATAGGGCAGATGATGGAGAAGGTCTGGCTCAAGCCCCAGAAGAAGAGATCTGAAGAGATCCTTCCCTGGGCAACCACAGGCAAACCGGCCTCAAGGCCCCGGAACATCATAACCTCCCTCGACCTCGATTCGGAGCGGCAGGAGAAGTTTAACCTGAAGCTCATCGCGAAGTACCGCGAGATGGAGGAGAATGAGGTACGCTTCGAGGAGTTCATGACAGACGATGCAGAATATCTCTTCGTGGCATACGGTACAAGCGCAAGGCTGTGCCAGAAAGCACTGCAACTGGCAAGGGCTGAGGGAATCAAAGCGGGGCTGCTGAGACCGATAACACTGTTTCCGTTCCCGAAGAAGAGACTCAATGAGCTCGCAGACAGGACGAAAGGAATGCTGGCAGTTGAGATGAGCGCCGGACAGATGGTTGAGGACGTGATGCTCTCAGTAAACGGAAAAACCAGAGTCAGCCACTACGGAAGAATGGGCGGCATGATCCCGACACCCGAAGAGGTTGTTGAAAACCTGAAATCATTCATTAAAGGATAAGAGAGATGGCAGAAGTAACATTCAATGATATAATCAAGCCCGAAAACCTGGCCTACAGAAAGTCTGCACTGATGACGGACAATGTCATGCACTACTGTCCGGGCTGCGGACACGGAACTGCACACCAGGTGCTGGCAGAAGTGTTGGAGGAGGAGAACCTCCAGGAAAGAACCGTGGGGATCACCCCGGTGGGCTGTTCAGTGCTGATGTACAATTATATAGATGTCGACTTTCAGGAGGCGGCTCACGGACGCGCTCCGGCACTGGCCACTGCGGTCAAACGGCTGATGCCTGATAAGTTCGTCTTCACCTACCAGGGTGACGGCGACCTTGCTGCAATCGGCACCGCGGAAACGATCCATACCTGCAACAGAGGTGAAAACATCCTGATCATCTTCATCAATAACGGTATCTATGGCATGACCGGAGGCCAGATGGCTCCCACAACACTGCCGGGAATGAAATCGTCAACATCACCCTACGGGCGCGATGTTTCAATGATGGGCTCACCCATCAAAATGGCCGATATCGTGGCCCTGCTGCCGGGCACCTGCTATGTGACACGCCAGAGCGTAAACACTGCGGGTGGTGTGCGCAAGTTCAAGAAAGCGCTTAAAAAAGCTGTCCAGTATCAGAATGAGAAAAGAGGAACATGCTTCATCGAGGTTGTGTCAAACTGCCCCTCTGGATGGAAGATGACACCTGTCGAGTCAAACAAATGGATGGAAGAGAACATGTTCCCGTTCTATCCCCTCGGTGATATTAAGGTACCTGCAGAATAGGGGCCAGGGCCGGATTGAAGCTTGTTTCGCTTTATGCCGGCAATACAGTTTAAGTAATCAATATTACAGACCATGACAGAAGAAATAATAATAGCAGGTTTTGGCGGACAGGGAGTACTCTCAATGGGTAAAATAATGGCCTATTCCGGCATGATGCAGGATATGGAAGTGAGCTGGATGCCCTCGTACGGCCCTGAGATGAGGGGCGGCACTGCCAACGTCAACGTAATTCTCAGTGATGAACGAATCAGTTCACCCATTCTCAGGAGCTTCGACACAGCCATCATCCTGAACCAGCAAAGCATGGACAAGTTCGAGAAGTCGGTCAAACCCGGGGGAACTCTTATATATGACGGCAACGGTATTACTAGGCATCCCGAAAGGAAGGACATAACCGTGTACCGCATCGACGCAGCCGAGGAGGCTTCAAAAATGAAGATGCAGAAAGTGTTCAATATGATCGTCCTCGGCGGATTCATGAAGGTGAAGCCGATACTGAAAACAGAATATGTCCTCAAGGGACTGAAAAAATCACTCCCCGAACGCTACCATAATCTCATCCCGCTGAACGAGAAGGCGATTGAAAGGGGAATGGAAATCATAAATAAGGTCTGAAGGTTTGAAGTCTGAAGGTCTGAAGGTCACAGGTCTTCCGGTCTTGCAACTTAATTAATTGACATTCAGGCTATTGCCTACTGCCTATTGCCTACTGCCTACTCATAAAAGTGCATTTCCCGGATATATTTCCATACGGGAGCGGGAACAAACCACGAGACATCCTTCCCTTCGCGGATGGCGCTGCGGATAAAGGTGCCTGAGATTTCCATGATGGGTGCGTCAATCTCCTGAACTGAAGCCATGGCCAGTATCTCCTGCAGCCTTTTGCTGCTTCTCCGGCCAGGGTAGAGCCTCGGATATACCACAATAGGATACTGCTTTACCAGCATCTCAGCATTCTTCCACTTATGCAGTGATGTGAGATTATCCTCGCCCATGATCAGCGTGAACCGCCGCGAGGGATACTTCTCTGTAAGATGTGCCAGTGTGTCAATGGTGTATGATGGCCTGGGCAGGGTGAATTCAATGTCCGAAGCCCTGAACCGGGCATCATCACCTATTGCCAGCTGAGTCATATAAAACCTGTCCCGCTCGCTGAGAAGCGACTCCTTCACCTTCAGCGGATTGTGCGGACTGACAATGAACCAAACCTCCTTAAGAAAGGAGTATTCGGTGATATAGTTGGCAATGGCCATGTGACCTATGTGCACCGGGTTGAATGATCCGAAAAACAGTCCTGTCTCAGTCATGGCCGGTCAATAAAATCCCTGACAATGTTCACAATGGCAATGCAGGCTTTCTCGAGGTTGTCATTGATGACTACCGTGTCGAAATGTCCGGCCAGCAGTATCTCTGAGGAAGCTTTCTCCACCCTCATTGCAATTTGTTCCGGTGTGTCAGTCCCGCGCAGCACAAGCCTCCGCCGCAGTTCCTCCACCGAAGGGGGCATGATGAAGACTGACAGGGCGTCGTCGCCGAAGATCTTCTTCAGGTTAATACCTCCCATAACGTCTACGTCAAAGAGCGGTATCTTCCCTTCGTCGCGTATGCGCTCAATCTCCCTGCGCAGCGTTCCGTAATAATGGTTTTTATAAACCTCCTGCCACTCGATGAACTCATCATTCCGGATTCTCCTCCTGAATTCCGCAGCAGTGATGAAGTAATACTCCCTTCCGTCTGTCTCGTTGCCGCGCGGCTTCCTGCTGGTGGCGGAAACAGAAAAGAGGAGGGGAAACCCTGACTCCAGGAGATGGCTTACCAGGGTCGATTTTCCTGCTCCCGAGGGGGCGGAAATGATAAGCACTTTTTTGCTGTCAGCCGGGCGCATCCGTCTAAAGGATATTCAGTGTCAGCTCCTTGATCTTCTCCAGCTCGTCCTTCATCATAACCACCAGCTTCTGCATGGCGGCATCATTGGCCTTTGATCCGATGGTATTGATCTCGCGGCCCATCTCCTGCGAGATGAAGTTGAGCATCTTCCCATGGTTGCCTTCCCCTTTCATCGTTTCCAGGAAGTAGTCGCAGTGTTTACGCAGCCTGACCTTTTCCTCGTTGATGTCGAGTTTTTCAAGGTAGAAAATAAGTTCCTGCTCAAACCTGTTTCTGTCGACGTTTTCTGATCCTACAGCCTCTGCCAGTGATGTTGTAAGCTTTTCGCGCATTCGTGAGATACGGTCACCCTCCACGGCGCCCAGGTTTTCAAGATAGCTGAGGATGGCAGCAACCGACTTGCAAAGATCCTTTTCCATGGCCTTCCCCTCTTCCAGGCGGTAGAGGTCGGTCATCGTCAGGGCCTCATCGGTGAGTCCGGAAATTCTGGTCCACTCCTCGTCAGAGAGCTCCGCCTTCTCCGTGCGCAGTGTCTCGGGCAGGCGCATCACTATGGCCAACAGCCCGGCATCATCACTGATCCCCAGTTCACCGCTGATTTCCTTTAGCTGGCTGAAGTAGCTCTTTACGTTGTTTCTGTTGATCACCGGCACCTGCTCACTCTCCATGGCGTCAAAGCTTACCGAGAGGTCGATCTTCCCTCTCTCGAGCTTCCTGATGACCAGGTTACGGATGTCCAGTTCCTTCTCCTTGCAGATCCAGGGGAGCCTGGTGTTGATGTCTGCCTGCTTGCTGTTGAGCGATTTAATCTCGACAGTGATCTTTCTTTGCGGAGTCTCCAGCATGGCTTTGCCATAGCCGGTCATCGATCTTATCATCGTGTTACGGTAATTTCAGGGTTAAAGATAGGTTTTTATTCGCAGCGGCAGTGAGCTGACCCGGTGGCGGAGTTGTAACTTAACCAAGCAGGTCGAGCTCCACGGTGAAGTGCCTCATGATCGGAGCCTCCCACCTTATTGCCAATCCTCTTCTGACGAGGTCCCTTCTCTCCCAGACGTTCTGCACCGCTGCAGCAACGTAGTCCATATGGTTGTCAGTGTAAACCCTTCGCGGTATTGCCAGCCTGACCAGCTCGAGCTCCGGATACCTGTTTTCACGGGTGACGGGGTCACGGTCGGCAAGCAGTGTTCCTATCTCTGTTCCGCGGATGCCGCCCTCGAGGTATATCTCCACCGCCAGCCTCTGGGCCGGGAACTCTGAAGCAGGAATGTGAGGAAAGAATCTGCCAGCATCGATAAAGACGGCATGGCCTCCGATGGGCACCTGCACCGGGATCCCGGCTTCGTGAATCTTTTCTCCCAGCCTTGTCACCTGGCATATGCGTGCCTCGAGGTAATCAAATTCCGTTCCTTCGCGAAGCCCCTGTGCCAGTGCGTTCATGTCACGGCCTGACATGCCGCCGTAGGTGATATAGCCCTCGAACATGATGTTGAAGGTGGAGGCCTTCCTGAACAATTCGCGGTCTTTCATGGCAATGAATCCGCCCATGTTGACTATGGCATCCTTCTTTGAACTCATGGTCATGGCATCAGCATATGAGAACATCTCCCTGACTATTTCCCTGATGCTTTTGCCGGAATAACCCTCTTCGCGTGTCTTGATGAAGTAAGCGTTCTCGGCAAAGCGTGCGGAGTCCATCACTACAAGCACACCATACCTGTCAGCCAGTTCCCTCACACCGCGCAGGTTGGCCATGCTTACCGGCTGTCCGCCTGCGGTGTTGTTGGTTACGGTCATCACTATGCATCCCAGCTTTTCACGGGGAGTCTCCTTAAGGACCTGTTCCAGTCTTTCAAGGTCAGCATTTCCCTTGAATGGATCAACCACCCTGATGTCCCTGGCATATGCAACAGTACAGTCCACTGCCTTTGCCTTGCGGAATTCGATATGACCCTTGGTAGTGTCGAAGTGGGCGTTACCGGGGATCACATCTCCCTCCTTTATCAGCACGGAGAAGAGTACATTTTCAGCAGCTCTTCCCTGGTGGGTGGGGAGGAAGTGTTCAAAACCGGTGATATCCCGGATTGTCTCTTTCAGGGTGTAGTAGGATGAGGCCCCGGCATAGCTCTCGTCGCCGGTCATGATGGCACCCCACTGTTTGTCGCTCATCGCGCCGGTACCCGAGTCTGTCAGGAGATCAATGAATACCTGCTCTGAACGCAGGTTAAACAGATTGTATGAAGCGTTTCTTATCCACTCCTCCCGCTCCTGGCGGGTGCTCTGGCGGATGGTCTCAACTGTCTTTATCTTGTATGGTTCACAATATGGTAAGATCATGGGATTTGCGATTTGCGATTTACGATTTAAGATTTACGATGGCCTGCGGCCAAGTCAGTCCGTGATTAAGAAAATTTAACAAAAGCAGGTATTCAGGTGCGCAGAAGCGTGCAACCATGATGATCAGAACGCGTCCCTGTTCTTGATGTTTCGATAATTCAGCTTCCTGTTTGTGATGCTGTTGAAGCGGAAATTCATGGAATTCGGCTATTTTTGCAAATATAACTATTTTGCTTTTGGGGTACAATCCTGAACTGTTAAACGTTTTATAATGAAACCGGGAACCATAAAGATTCTTTTGCTTTTTCTTTGCCTTGCCGCAACCCCGGTGCTGAATGCACAGGTTGTCGATGCACCGGCGATTCCCCAGGTAACAGCACCGCAGACTGATACGCTGGCAGTAACACAACCTGCACCCAGGCAGATCAAGGCTGCTCCCGTGCCGGGTATCAACGGCCCGCAGGATGTAAAACTTGACCGGGACGAGTCACTCAGGTTCCTTGAGCGGTTCAGCTCCTCACCGGCAATGTGGAAAAGAAGCAATGACCCTCTTCGTGAAGCCATCAGGAACCTCCTCTGGCTTGCCTCAAGGCCTCCGGCCGATACGGTCATCAGTTACCTTTCTGATTATCCATTCGACAGGATAAAGGTGCCGGCCGAAAGCTATTACCTGTTTGACTCGATAAGGATCATCCTTCCCGTCCTTCAGCCGGACTCAACACACGCTGACAGCGTTGCAGCCGCACGCGCTGACGAGATGTTCATCAGAACCGGAAACAAGGTTGAAAAGGTAAGACTGTCCCCTGATTCCAGGCCGGTCATGAAAAACGATACACTTAAACTGAATGACTCGGTTTACGTACTGATGAAGGAGTTTATCCCGGCACAGCTGCCTCACGGCACCAATGACACAATCGTGTTGGTAATCACCGATACCCTTCCGGAAGTCTCCCTGGCTCGCACTGATTTCCCCTTCAGGTATCTCAGGAATCCGTATGTCAGTGACTCACTGGAAGCTGCTGTCAGTTCGCTCATCGGTTATCTCGAACAGCGTGATTCCACCAGGATACGCTTCACAAGCGACGGGTCAAGAGGGACCGATGTCTGGCTCAATAGCCTTTCTGACAACCTGGTACGATTCTGGCTGCCCGATGGTCAGGGCGACTCAGTGACCGTATGGATAGGCAATCCGGTGCGCAACACACTCTCACTCCGTGCAGAGGAGGGAGTGCTCTTCAGAAAACAGGCATGGCATGACAGGTACGTCGACACCCGCGTGAATGTCACAACAGCACAGGAGGAGGCACTGAGGAGAGTTGCCCTGAGCAGGATAAAACCTGACCTCTGGAAGTTCAAGACAGACATCTCTTACCTGCTCTCCCAGGGTGTGGTCTCAAACTGGGCAAAGGGGGGAGAAAATAACATATCTTCAGTACTCGACATAACCACAGCCCTGAATAACAACAGCAAGCTTTCAAAGGTGATTTCAGCCAGCACGGGTCGATTTGCACTTGGACTCCAGGCTTCCGGCAAATATGGCGGCATAAGGAAAAACCTCGATATCCTCGAGATTAACTCCAAGATCAATCACAAGGCCTTCGGCAAATTCGACCTCTCGGGGATCTTTCAGTTCAAGTCGCAGTTCCTGCCCGGTTACACATACCCGAATGACACCACCTCATTATTGGTCTCCAGGTTCTTCAATCCTGCCACATTCATCCTGGGTTACGGTCTTGAATACAAACCCGACAAAAACACTTCGGTCAGTTTCTCTCCATTTTCATATAAAGGCACATTTGTCCCTGACACCGCAAACATCAACCAGACCAAATACGGTATTGCTGCCGACAGGAGGTCAAAGAACGAGCTCGGCGCATACCTGACCATCAACAGCAAGCTTGTGCTCTTCGAGAAGGTAAACATGACCAACAGGTTACAGCTCTTCAGCAACTTCCTCTCCAAGCCCCAGAATATAGACGTTGAGTGGGAGATGATATCCACGATGCCGCTTAACTGGTTCACTGACCTCAGGGTGAATGTTCACCTGATTTATGATGACAACACCATGCTTCCGGTTTATGAAAGGGGAGAGCCGGTGCTTGGCACCGATGGCAAGCAGAAGAAGGCGCCCATGGTGCAATTCAAGGAACTGCTTGGCGTCAGCTTCGTCTTTAAGTTTTAAAGGAGGAGCAGGTCAAGCACCACCGCCAGTCCGAAAATGACACCGGCGATTCCGTTGGTGGTCCCGAAGGCCAAGTTTACCCTGCTCAGGTCATCAGGCCTGACAATCATGTGCTGATAAATGAGCATGGCAATGAATATGGCTGAACCGGTCCAGTAAATGAACCCTGCCTGGCCGTAAATTCCTGCAACCACCACCAGTACCAACGAGATCAGGTGAAGCACAACTGAAACAGCCAGCGCTTTGCCGCGCGACATCACCGCCGGGATTGAATAGAGTCCGGTTTCACGGTCAAACTGGTCATCCTGAAGGGAATAGATTATATCAAAACCGCTCACCCATGTCAGTACGATGCAGGAGTACAGGAGAGGAAGCAGGGCAAAAGAGCCTGTCACTGCTATGTATGCTCCGATGGGTGCAAGGGAGAGTCCCAGCCCCAGGACCAGGTGACACAGCGGGGTGAACCGCTTGGTATAACTGTACCCGAGTACAATTATCAGGGCCACCGGAGAAAGTATGAGGGTCAGCCTGTTGAGCAGGGCAGCGGAGACAATGAATAAGACTGAACTGGCTATTACAAACAAAAGTGCCTGGCGGGGAGTGATCTTCCCTGACGGGATCTCACGAACTGCTGTACGCGGATTAAGTGAGTCAAAATGCATGTCAGCCCACCGGTTGAAACCCATTGCTGCACTCCGTGCGAAGACCATGCATGCCAGAACAAGAAGGAAAGTCTTCAGTGAGAAGCCGTATCCCGGCCCGGTTGCCCCGATGAAGTAACCGGCAAGGGCAAAGGGCATCGCAAAGACAGTGTGACTGAACCTGACGAGCGAAAGATAATCCCGTGTTCTGCCAAGCAGCTTTTTCATCTCAGCGTGGCACCGAACTCACGCTCAAAGGCTTTGACCAGGGCGCCCATGGTCTTTTCTATATTCTTTTCGGTAAGTGTCTGTCTATCATCATGAAGTATGAAGCTGACGGCGTACGACTTCTTGTCCTTTCCCATAGCTTCGCTCTCATAGAGATCAAAGAGGTCTACCTCCCTGAGTATATTTCTTTCAGTTTTGAAAGCAAGGTCACGTATCTGGCTGAATTTCACTGACCTGTCAAGAAGAAGGGCCAGGTCACGCCGCACCCACGGGTATTTGGGCAATTCGCTGAAACGGATGGTCCGGCTGCTGATAAGCCTTAAAAGGTTCTCCCAGATGATCTCGGCGTAGAATACATCCTGCCTGATATCAAACATTGCCAGGTATTTTTTTGACACCTTGCCGAAGGAGGCCACGTCAAGACTTCCGGCAGTATATCTCATCCCTTCGGCGAACCATCCCCGGTTTTCCTCGGTTCCAACGAGCTCCTGCCTGGCGATGCCGAACCGTGAAAGGACCATCTCAGCATAGCCCTTCAGGTGAAAGAATCCTGAGATCATTTCAGGGGCATTCCACCGTTTTTCGTTTATATTCCCGGTCAGCGCCAGGGCAAGTATCTGTTTTTCAGTGAAGTTGTCAGTGATCTCCAAGGTGCCTTTGCCTTCGTTCCGGGCGTAGGTGTATCCGAACTCAAAAAGTTTCAGGTTGCTGTTTTGCCTGTTGATGTTCCATGCAATGGTGTTCAGCATACCCGGCAGCAGCGAGAGACGCATGACGTTCAGGTCACTGCTGAGCGGATTGGCCAGCCTGACCATTGACTTCACGTCGAAGTCGCCCGTAGTCTCAAACCAGGCAGCAGGGGAAAGAGAGTTACACATTATCTCGCAGAAGCCGTTGGCAGCAAGCATCTCTGAAAAATTGGAGGCAACTTTCTCGCGGTCAGGTTTTTCAGTATGTGACAGCATGGAGTGCATCTCATAGCTGATCCCTATGTTGTCATAACCGTAAACCCTGAGCACCTCTTCAGTGACATCGGCTTCGCGGGTGACATCAACACGGTACGATGGAATCTCAAGATGCAGAATGCCGGGTTCTTCACCGGTGATGTTGATATCGAGGCTGTAGAGTATGGTCTTGACCGTTTCATCCGGTATTTTCTTCCCTATGAGTTTTGTCATCCGGTCAAGCGAATACCTCACAACTGCTTTTCTCACCGGTTCGGGGTAGATATCAATGATATCGCCTGTTATTTCACCGCCGGCAAGCTCCTTAACCAGCATGGCAGCTCTCTTCAGAGCGTAGATTGTCATCTCCGGATCAGTGCCTCTCTCAAACCTGTATGATGCGTCAGTGTGCAGGTCATGCCTCCGCGATGTGCGACGTACGGACACCGGGCTGAAGGTGGCGCTCTCAAGGAAAAGGTCGGTAGTGGCTTCTGTGACTCCTGATCTCAGTCCGCCGAAGACACCCGCTATGCACATCCCCTCGTCACGGTTGCATATCATCAGGTCGGACGGTGCAAGGGTGCGTTCCACTCCGTCAAGGGTAACGAATTTCGTCTTGTCAGGAAGGTGCCTTACCCTCACTGTGTCGCCGGTAACGGCTGCAGCATCAAATGCATGCAGTGGCTGTCCTGTCTCGTGGAGGACGAAGTTAGTGATGTCAACAACGTTGTTGATGGGATTGAGCCCGATTGCCCTGAGCCTGGTCTGTAACCACGCCGGCGAAGGACCAACCCTGATGCCGCGCACCGTCAGGCCGGAGTAACGTATGCATGCATCCGGAGCCTCAACGGTGACTTTTATAACACCCCTGTCCCTTTCCTTCCTGAACCCGTATATCTCGGGCAGCTTTGCCCTTACCGGTCTCTGGAGGTTATAGAAGGCAGCGAGATCGCGTGCCACACCAAAGTGTGAGCTGCAGTCAATCCTGTTCGGTGTCAGCCCTATCTCAAAGACGGTGTCGGTTGTAACTCCGAAATATTCTGCAGCAGGCATGCCAATACGTGCGCTGCTGTCAAGCACCATTATTCCTTCGTGGTCAGCGCCCAGTCCAAGCTCGTCCTCGGCACAGATCATCCCCTCGGACAGCTGCCCGCGTATCTTTGATTTCCTGATCTCATACTGTTCATTACCGTGGAAGACCATTGTTCCAGGCAGGGCCACCGCCACCACCTGTCCTGCAGCTACGTTCGGTGCCCCGCATACAATATGCAGCGGCTCCGTTCCCCCGGCATCTACTGTAGTGACACTCAGCCTGTCAGCATCAGGGTGCCTTTCACAGGTGAGTACCCTGCCGATAACCACACCCTTCATTCCACCCTTTACCGAAACCCACTCTTCAACATCCTCAACCTCGAGACCCAGTGATGTCAGAACCGATGACAGCTCATCGGGCTGCGCATCAAAATCAAGGTAATCCCTGAGCCAGTTGTAAGAAATCTTCATCGCGGTATTGTTAATTGGTTTTTAAAAATGCAAAAGTAAGGAAAAAAGGTTTGAGGCATCAAGCAGGCGCGGTATTAAAAGCAGAGTCATTATCATTATATTTGCACGTCAACAGAAATCCAGATGAAAATAGAAGAGAACGACAAGCTGATTCTTTTAACAAATGATGACGGACTCTATGCAGGCGGAATAAAAACCCTCATCAGGATCATGGAAGACTTCGGCAAGGTGGTTGTAATCTCAGCCACCGAGAGCCGCAGCGCCATGTCACAGGCCCTGACAGTCAAGCAGCCCCTGAGGGTCAAGCTCCTCGATGAGGATGATCACAAGCGGATCTACGCCTGCAGCGGCACACCGGCCGATGGTATCAAACTGGCGGTCAGCCAGTTGCTCGACCGCAAGCCTGACCTGATAGTCTCAGGCATCAACCATGGCTCCAACGCCTCCGCCAGCATACTCTATTCAGGTACAATGGCCGCTGCTCTTGAAGGATGCCTGTATGAAATCACGTCGGTGGGATTCTCACTTAACAGCTATTCGTCCTCAGCCGACTTTTCAGGGTGCGAAGAGTACATCAGGAAAATTTGTGCGATGCTCCTTCGCGAGCCTTTGCCGAACGGTATATGCCTCAATGTCAACTTCCCGGCACTGCCGGCAGCTCAGATTAAAGGGATGGTGGTGGCGCGCCAGGCCTCAGGCAACTGGCAGGAGGAATTTGAGAAGAGAAAAGATCCTGCGGGAAAGACGTACTACTGGCTGACAGGCAATTTTGTCAACCATGAGCCGGAGGCTTCAGATACTGACGACTGGGCAATCCAGAACGGCTATGTCTCTGTTGTGCCGGTGACTACTGACATGACTGCCTACAGCTTCATGGAAACCCTTAAATCAAAACTCTGACATGTGGTTCAGGCAAAGGTTCAATAATGCCATATCTGGTGTGGTTGCAGGATTGGTGATGCCAGCCCTGGCTTTCCTGGTATTCTTTCTGCTGACACATCACGGGCTTTCGCTGCCTGATTATTTCAGCAAGGTGGAAGGTGCCGGAAATATTTCGGAAATAATGAGTGTCTCCGTCTTCTCCAATATAATCATCTTTCTGCTCTTTAACCGCCTTGACATGCTGAGAGCCTCCAGGGGTGTGCTTGGAATAACCATAGTGTGGGCCTTTGCTGTCTTCGCGATAAAGCTGTTTTAGGATGAGGTACTTCATCATTGCAGGCGAGCCATCCGGTGATCTTCACGGTTCCAACCTCGTGAAGCACCTGCTAAAGACTGATCCGGCAGCTGATATTGCATGCTGGGGAGGTGAACTGATGCGGAACGAAGGCGCACGGCTGCTGAAACACTACCGTGAAACTGCCTTCATGGGCGTTCTCGAGGTGCTTGCCAACATCCGGAAGGTGAAAGCCAACTTCAGTGAATGCAAAAGACAGATAACGGAAATGAAACCCGATGTGGTGATCCTTATTGACTACCCTGGTTTCAATCTGCGAATGGCCAGGTTTGCAAAGAAGGCTGGCCTGAGGGTCTTCTACTACATTTCGCCGAAGTTCTGGGCATGGCGCGAAGGAAGAGTCAGAAAGCTAAAACGCTATGCAGACAGGCTTTACATCATCTTTCCGTTTGAAAAGGATTTCTACCGGCGACATGATTTCCCGGCAATCTTCCTTGGCAATCCCCTGATTGACCATATAGATGCATGGAGGGCCACGGCCCCTGACAGGGAGGTAATCAGAGCCTCACTGGGACTTGACAGCAGACCTGTAATAGCACTTCTCTCCGGCAGCAGGCTTCAGGAGGTAAGCAGGATCCTTCCTGTCATGGCCGGAGTGTCTGCCGGCTTTCCTGATTACCAGTTCGTGGTGGCCGCGATGGATCATCTGCCAGCCCGGCTTTACGAAGAGGTCTCTACAGCATACCCTGTCAGGGTTATCACCGGCAGAACCTATGACCTCCTGGCTGTGGCGCAGGCCGCGCTTGTCACCTCCGGCACTGCAACCCTTGAGGCTGCCCTGTTTGATGTACCCCAGGCAGTATGCTACAGTACCAGTCCGCTTACATACAGGCTGGCAAAATGGGTTATTAAGGTCCGGTTCATCTCGCTGGTGAACCTTATCATGGACAGGGAGGTGGTGAGAGAGCTGATTCAGACCGGACTGAATGCTGTCAGCCTGCACAGGGAACTGGAGGAGATACTCGTCACCGGTTACAGGCATGACAGGATAAAGGCCGATTACCGTGAACTGCGGACCATACTCGGAGGTGGCGGGGCATCAGAGAGGGTAGCGGCGGATATGTCAGACAGTCTTGTTCAAAAGAAAGGGAAATGAGGAGAATCTCACTGGCCGCCATACTGCTCGTTCTGTTTCCACTGGTTACACTTTCCCAGATCTCAATACGTATCTTCGCCCGGTCAAAGCCTTCCAGCCTGATTTTAACCACGGTCAAAGGTGCCTGTATCCTTACCGACGGAGCTGCGGGAGAAGTACGTCTCAGCCAGGGTGAAACCGTTGCCGTGACACGGTACGGTGACAGGGTAATTTACAGCACAATGTCAGGCATAAGAGGAGCATCTGACTCACTCACCTTTACCCCGGCCGCATCCGGCACTCTCTTCACGGTCCGGGCACCCGGCAGCAGCGAGCCTGAGAAGACCCTGGCCGGCACACTGACAGTCACTTCATTCCCAGGTTCACTCCGGATACTGAATATCACAACCGTTGAAGAATGCCTTCCGGGAGTGGTCCGGGCCGAGGCGGGCAAATACGGACCATCAGATTACTACAGGGCACAGGCCGTGGTAGCTCGAACATATATCTACAGGAATATCGACAGGCATTCTCTCGACGGGTTTAACCTGTGCGATGATATCCATTGCCAGGTCTACCCGGGAGTGGTGACCGACAGCGTGATTGTGAACGCCTGCCGCTCAACGTCCGGACTGGTACTGGCAGACCGCGACAGCATAATGATAGAAGCCGCGTTCCACGGCAACTGCGGCGGTGAGACGGCATCTTCAGCCGACGTGTGGCTTGCCGGTTACCCGTATCTCGTGAGCGTGAAGGATCCCTGGTGCAGCTATTCCGCATCATCCACATGGAAGAGGAGCATCGCGCGCAGCGAATGGAACGGTTTCCTGAGATCGAAGGGCATAATTCCGGGAACGGAGGGAGCCATCTATTCGGCGAACGCACCGGCGGCAGGAAGGATAACAATCCGTACTGTACAGGGAAAGTCATTGTGGAGCGAGGAGATCCGGCTCCGCTTCGGGCTCAGGTCAGCCTACTTTACTCTTTCAACCGCCGGTGACAGCATTCTTTTCAGCGGGAGAGGATATGGCCATGGTGTGGGGCTGTGCCAGGACGGAGCAAAGCATATGGCTGAAAGAAAGATGAGTTATAACAGGATAATCAGCTTCTATTACCCGGGCACCATAATTACTGATGTCAAAAATGCCCGCAGGCCGGCCAGACCATGAAAGTTTTAGATATTTTTACAGCAAACTTGAAGTTATGTTCACTCTTTTCAGAAAAGAGGTAGCAGGTTTTTTCAGCTCCCTTACGGGTTATATCGTAATGATTGTGTTCCTCCTGGCCAACAGCCTGATTATGTGGATCATGCCGGGCCAGTGGAACCTGCTGGACAGCGGCTATGCCGGCCTTGACCCCCTCTTTGTGCTCTCACCGTGGATCTTCCTTTTCCTGGTGCCCGCAATTACCATGAGGCTCTTTTCGGAAGAGAGAAAATCCGGAACCATTGAGCTGCTCTGGTCGCGCCCGGTGACTGAAGGCGCCGTGATCTATGGCAAGTTCCTTTCAGCGCTGTTCCTGGTGGTAATGGCCTTATTGCCTGCCTTGGTATTCGTCATCTCGGTGTGGGTGCTGGGTGAGACCCCCGGTAACCTTGACAGGGGAGGTACCGCAGGATCTTTCATCGGACTCCTGATGCTTGCCGCAGTCTACTCCGCCATCGGCCTCTTTGCCTCATCACTCACCTCGAACCAGGTGATCTCATTTATTATTGCAGCCGTTCTCTCCTTCCTGATGTTCAGGGGATTTGACTCGCTTGCAACACTGCCCGCCCTCTCATCCGTTGCGGAGGAGGTCTCCTCCATGGGCATCAATGAACACTACCGCTCAATAAGCAGGGGGGTGCTCGATATCCGTGACATAGCCTACTTCGTATTTGTCACGGTGTTGTTCTGCGAGGCTGCCAGAATATCACTCCGCCGCAGCAGCATCAAAAAACCGCTTGCCATGGTGGCAGCAGCCGGAGCGGTCTGCATACTTTTATCGTTACTGCACATAAGGGCTGACCTGACCGAAGACCGGCGCTTCACACTGGCAGAACCGACCAAAAAGATACTCAGGGAACTCGAACGCGATGTGAAGGTGGATGTTTACCTCGACGGCGAACTGCCGATAGCCTTCCGGAAACTGCGGCGCAGCACTGAACAGTACCTCGATGAGTTCCGGATAACCTCAGGGAGGAAGGTGAAGTATGACTTTATCAATCCCTCAGCATCTTCAGACAGGGCAGAGCGCGACCGGTTCCACGGTGAACTCGTAAACCGCGGCCTCAACCCCGTAAATGTTATGGCCTCAGATGGAGAGGGAGGCAGAACCCAGAAACGGATCTTCCCCTCACTTACTGTCACCAGCGGCACTACGGTCATACCCGTGAACTTTCTGAGGAACAATCCCACCCTGCCTGCTGAGACAAACCTCCTGAATTCTACTGAAGGACTCGAATATGAGATCATTCAGGCAATTGCTGCAGCAACGGCTGATACAGTGCACACAGTGGCCTTCATTGAAGGTCACGGTGAACTCGATGAGATCTACGTGGCTGATCTGACCCTGGAACTGGCCAAGTTCTACAATATTGACAGGGGGGTGATAGGGGGCAGGAGGGGAGCCATTGATAAATATGCCGCCATTATCATAGCCGCACCACGGAAACCGATGGATGAAAGGGATAAGTTTGTGATTGACCAGTATATCATGAACGGCGGAAAGGTACTCTGGCTTGCAGAAGAGGTGACGGTGAATGCTGACAGCCTGATTGCAGGATCTACAGTGGCGCTGTACGAACCCCTCTCGACAGGCGACATGCTTTTCAGGTACGGTGCCCGCATCAACCCGGTGATTGTGCAGGATGCCGACTGCATGCTGATCCCTCTGAAGGTTGCCAATCCCGGAGGCGATGTTCAGTATGTGCCCACACCATGGGTCTATTATCCGCTGCTGCGTCCTTCACAGACCCACTCCATCACACGTAACCTCAACAGGGTCAAGGCAGAGTTTGCCGGTACCATTGACACGGTGGGACGGGATCCGCGGGTGAAAAAGAGCATCCTTCTCACAACCTCGCCTGAAGCCCGTACAGTAATGCCCCCGCTGGTCATCTCACTGG
Organism: Bacteroidota bacterium; assembly: GCA_018262715.1. Taxonomy (GTDB): domain Bacteria; phylum Bacteroidota; class Bacteroidia; order Bacteroidales; family VadinHA17; genus SR-FBR-E99. The sequence goes on along the minus strand of JADFDS010000032.1, from coordinate 164,001 downwards.
AGGAGGCTGACGAAATGATCCCTGACGAGATGTTCAACGCCGGCCCTCTGAATGTGGCAGTGCTCCTCGAAGGAACCTTCAGCTCTGTCTTCGCAAACCGCATGGCAGGCAGCATTATGGGTGACCCTCAACTGGTGACCGTGACCGAAAGCAAGCCCACAAAGATGATTATGGTTGCTGACGGGGATGTAATACGCAACGAGGTCTCCTGGGGAAGCGGCAATCCCGAACCGCTGACCCTCGGCCTTGACAGGTACACCATGCAGACCTTCGGCAACAAGGACTTCCTTGTGAACTGCATCAATTACCTCGTTGATGACAACGGACTCATCGAAATGCGTTCACGGGAACTGAAGCCCAGACTGCTAGACCAGACCCGCATAAAGGAGCAGAGAACACTCTGGCAGGTAGTGAACACACTTCTGCCTGTAGTGCTTATAATCCTCGCAGGAGTGACCTGGAACGCACTCAGACGCAGGCATTATATATCATTGAAATAAAATGTTTGAGGGTAATATATTTTTTTGTAATATTGATAATCCGGTTTTAAAAGCAGACCTTATTAGTAATCAATTGGTTGCCGGTAAACTGAGATTCATTGCCGAATAAATTAAACAGACCGAAATATGAAATTTGTTGTTTCAAGCACAGAACTCCTGGGTCACCTGCAAGCCATCAGCAGGGTGATCAGTACAAAGAATACCCTTCCGATTCTTGATAATTTTCTTTTTAACATAAGCGGAAATGATCTGGAGATAACGGCTTCAGACCTCGAATCGACGCTTATCACGCGCATGCATCTTGACAATATCACAGGAAGCGGAACGGTAGCCCTTCCCGCCAGGATACTGCTTGACACCCTCAAGGAGTTCTCGGAACAGCCGCTCACCTTTGATATCAATCCCGACACCATGGCCGTCGTCATAAATTCAGAGAACGGCCGGTTCAGCATTGTTGGTCAGAACGGGATTGACTTTCCCGTGCTGCCGGTCATCAAGAAGGAGAAACGTTTTGGCTTCAACGTACCTTCAGAGGTGCTCCTTACCGGTATCTCAAGGACACTGTTTGCAACAGCTGACGATGAACTTCGCCCCGTAATGGGAGGCATACTTGTGGAGGCTTCAACCACCAACCTGACATTCGTTGCATCTGATGCACATAAGCTGGTCAGGTACCAGAGAAGTGACGCCAAAGCTGACGATAACGCATCATTCATCCTGCCAAAGAAGCCTGCTTCACTTCTGAAGAATATACTCCCAAGGGAGAGCGGCGTGGTATCGGTAGAGTTCGATGACAGAAACGCATTCTTCAATCTCTCTGACTACAGGGTTGTGTGCCGCCTGGTTGAAGGCAATTATCCCAATTACAACTCCGTCATCCCGAAGAATAATCCCAGGAAAGTCCGCATTGACAGGCTCGAGTTTTACAACATCCTCCGAAGGGTCTCCGTATTCTCGAACCAGGCAAGCAACCTGGTCAAACTGCAGTTCACGCCTAACCAGATAACCGTGTCAGCACAGGATGTCGATTTCTCCATCTCGGCATACGAGCGCCACAAGTGCCTCTATGAGGGTGATGACATGGAGATTGGCTTCAAGTCGGTCTTCCTGATTGAAATACTATCAAACATCGCATCACAGGACGTGGTTATTGAGCTTGCTGACCCCACCAGGGCAGGACTGTTCCTCCCCTCCGAGACGTCCAACGAGGATGAGGATCTCCTCATGCTTCTGATGCCAATGATGATAAACGCCTGAGAATCAGCACGACATGGAGCTTAACCTCAGAAAACCCCTGGTCGTCCTTGATCTTGAGACCACGGGGGTGAGTATCGCATCTGATCGTATCGTGGAATTTTCTGCCCTTAAGGTTTCGCCGGGAGGCGCTGAAGAATGGCTTACCCTGAGACTGAACCCGGGCATACCAATATCACCGGAGGCAACACGGGTTCACGGCATCACTGACGCCGATGTGGCCAATGAGCCTCACTTCAAGGATGTGGCAAAAAGAATTGCCGCTTTCCTCGAAGGGTGTGACCTTGCCGGATTCAACTCAATGAAGTTCGACATACCCATACTCTGCGAAGAGTTTCTCAGGGTAAATGTTGATTTCAACCCTGCCCGGCACAGGTACGTAGACGTGCAGGTGATATTTCACAAGAAGGAGCAGAGGACCCTCAGCGCTGCTTATAAATTCTACTGTGACAGGGATTTGGAGAATGCCCACAGCTCAAAGGCTGACACTGCTGCCACTTATGAGATCCTGAAGGCGCAGCTTGACAGGTATCCTGACCTGGAGAATGATATTGACAGGCTTTCTTCATTCAGTGCATTCAATAACAACGCTGATCTGGCAGGAAGAATAGTCTTCAATGAACAGGGACAGGAGGTCTTCAACTTCGGCAAGCACAAGGGCAAGCCTGTTGAACAGGTATTCAGGGAGGAACCTTCATACTACTCCTGGATGATGAATGGTGATTTTCCCCTCAACACCAAGCAGGTGATTACCGCCATCAAGGTGCGTTCATTTGGCAAATCGTAGGGTTTCATGAAAATAATCTGTGTCGGACTTAACTACCGCAAGCATGCGGCAGAGATGGGTCGTCCGCTCCCCCCGGAGCCAATGATCTTCCTGAAACCCGATTCGGCCCTGCTGAAAAAAAACAAGCCCTTCTTTATCCCTGACTTCTCAAAGAACCTCCAGTTTGAAGCAGAGGTGGTACTCAGGATTTCGAAGCTTGGTAAAGGTATCGCTGCCAAATATGCTGACCGCTATTATGATGCACTGACTGTCGGGATAGACTTCACTGCGCGTGATCTGCAGCATAAGTTCTCACAGGCCGGACACCCATGGGAGCTCTCAAAGACGTTTGACGGTTCGGCACCTCTTGGCACTTTCATCCCGGCAGAGCGGTTTCCAAATCATTCAGATATCAGTTTCTCTCTGGAAATAAACGGGGAGCCAAGACAGGAGGGAAATACATCTGACCTGATATTCGGTTTTGCAGACATAATAGAATATGTCTCGACGTTTTATACTCTCAAGACGGGTGACCTGATTTTTACGGGCACACCGTCAGGGGTTGGCCCGGTCAAAAAGGGAGACAATCTTGTGGCGCGCCTGGCCGGTGAGACAGTACTTGACTTTTTTGTCAGGTAAGCAGCTGAGCCAGCTCTTCGCCCCGTTTCCTTATACTGCCGAGAAGTCTCTCGAGGTCCCTGTCATCCGTCAGGGCATTCATAAGCGCCGTACGCATCCAGATGTTGCCGTCGAGCTCTGTCTGCACGATATAGAACTCGCCGCTGTGCACAAGCTCTTTCCTGATCATCCGGTTAAGATCGTTTAATTTTTCCGCGGGGGTGCTCTCCGGTGCATACCTGAAGCAAACTATATTTGATTCCGGGATTACAGCCAGTTCCATTCCTTTCTCCCTGCGTATAGCCCCGGCAAACCTTGCCGCAAGCTCATACCTGCTTTCAACATATTTCCCCAGGGCTTCTTTCCCGTAATAATTTATGACCGCCCAGGCCACTATGCCAAGGGCGCTTTTGGTGCATTCCAGGGTCCTTTTTGCGCCATTGTACCACTCATTCGAATCATGTTTCTCGAACAGGTAGCCCGCCTTCTGCGCAAAGGTCTCATATGACCTTTTGCCGTCACGGAAGAGAACCATGGTGTTCAGGCCCGGAGTGAGCAGCATCTTGTGAAAATCAAGCACAACAGAGTCGGCATGCTCAAGCCCCCTGACCAGATGACGGTATTTACCGGAAAAAAGTACTCCGAGACCGTGCGCCCCGTCTACATGGAACCAGAGCCTGTGCTCACGGCAGAAAGCAGCTATCTCCTCCAGGTTGTCATAGGAGCCTGTGGCAGTGGAGCAGGCGTTGGCAGCTACACAGATCACCCTGATGCCCTTATCTTCAGCCCTCCGCCAGGTCTCCTCAAGGAGATCGGTTCTCATGGCATAGCGGCCGTCGTTGGGGATACGTATCACTGACGCCCCGCCAAGGCCAATCACCCTGGCATTGCGGGAGATGCTGTAATGCGACTGGTCAGAGACAATGATCCCGGCCGGCCTGTCATGCCTGACACCCTCTTCCCATACATTGTATTCACTCATCGCCTGGCGTGCCGCGAGAAGCCCTGTCAGGTTACCCGCACTTCCACCGTGGGTGAAGATACCGTCGGCCTCACGGCCGAAGCCGATAAGCCCGGAGATATATCTGATGACGTTGCGCTCGGCAGCCATCGAGGCCGGACCCATCTCATATACCGCGACCCCGTTGTTGAGCAGTGTGGTACACATCTGAGCAATGATACCTGCCGTAAGGGGAGGGGTGTTCTGATGCCCCACAAAACGGGGATGATGAAGGTGATTCATGCCGGCAACAACCTTCCGGACAAAACCGTCAAGCGGCATGTCACGGTTTGACGGGTTGTCAAAATCAAACTCCCTGACGAGGTCATCCGGTTCACGGTAATCGAGGACCGGCATGTCACTCCGGGAGGTTGCTTCGCGGAGATAATCAGCCAGTATGTCTATCAGTTCATGCCCGTACCTGCGAAACTCCTCGCTGTCATAGGTGTGACTGAGTCTTTTGTCTGCCATAAATATCAGTTGCCCGCATTAAACATGTCGCCTGCATCCATGAGCCTGGCCACCGGGTACAGCCTCGTCCTCTTCTCCAGTTCTGAAGCAGGGGTATGCTGGTAAAGCCACTGCAACTGGGCCACGGGGTCGGATGCAACATTCGTGTCTGACTGCTTGGCCTTTTCAAAAGCCTCCCGCAGGGCGGGATCATGGTCAAGCAACTCCTTCAGGTGACTCTCAAAACCCCATACCGAGTACCAGTCCTGCCCCTCGAGGAACGAATCGAAAAAGTTCCATGCAAAGAAGCCTGATGCGCTCTGCGGCTCAAGCATGGTGATGATGTATCTTTTCGATTTCTGGTTTACAGGCACCAGATAGTCGCCCCTGAAGAAATCCACTTCCTGGGTGACAGTGCGCAAATTCACCTTGCTGTTGAAATAGTGTCCCTGGGTGGCTCTCCTGGCAGGCTCGAACCCGTCAATGTAATAGGTTTCAACCGTTATGGTGGTGTCATGCTGCAGCTGTTTCATATGTACACCGTTAACCTCCAGGCGCCTGATAACCTCTTCCCATGCGAATGGCACTACGTAGGCATCGGGCACGGTGACTGTGATGGCCGGCCTGAAGTAGTTGTAGTACCTGATGGTTTCAGAATAGGGCTTTTCATGGTTGTAGAAACCTGATTTTCTGCCGGTGATGGGGGTGGTTGTCTGGTCGTAACTGTAACCATGGTACTGAATCTCATCCCACCTGGTGGTATCCTGTTCCCAGTCCAGAACGTACTCCTTAGCTGCCAACAGATGCCGGTTGGCGTCAGATCGCAGCTTAAGGATCTCCTTGCTGTTCTGTGACCCGAACCTTACCAGCTCGGTGATGAACTGGAGCGTCCCGATGACTCTGTCATGGTATGGCTTGTAGACCAGTGTCTCAGTCATGAATCCGAATGAATTGAAGAGGGCGGAGTAACCGGTTGAGTAGTAAGCCTCCTCCTCGAAGCCTGTGATGGCCTTGATATCTCCTCTCTCAGTATACTGGACGTAAGGCACCATCTCATTCCCGTGCTCCTCCTTCATACGGCTGTACAGCTCCGGCAGCATTTTCTCACGGAAGTACTTCTCCATCTCCGGGTGCATTTTTTCAGGCTGTGTGGCAATGAGCGTTACAGTGAACTGATGGTCAGATCCGTTCGTGGTATGCGTGTCGAGGAAGAGATCCGGATCAAGGAACTGGAATATTTCTGCAAAAGCCTTCGCGTCACGCGAGTCCTGCTTCACGAAGTCGCGGTTCAGGTCCAGAAACCGTGTGTTCCGCCGGGCTCCCTTTTCCTCAGGGCCGTTCTGGTTGATCCGCCAGTAACGGCTTCGCGTCAGCGCTCCTCCTATATTATAAACAGGTATGATGGCCACCGAACAGTTCCGAAGGTACTTCTTCATCCTGTCCCTGTTTGCAAGCAGGTCAGCTGCAAACCTGGCGCTGGCGTCAATGCCTTCCGGCTCACCGGGATGTATTCCGTTGTTGATGAGCACAATGGTTTTACCCTGCCTGCGTATCTCGGCAGGATCGGTCTCCCCGTCGGAGGAAATTATGAATAAATGAAGCGGGCGGCCTGCATCTGTCATACCCATCTCCATGAGGGTAGCCTCAGTGTATTTTTTATCAAGGTCACTGTAAAAACTGATGGCCTCTTCCCATGAAAGGCTCTTGTTCTCATCATACTTCAGAAGAGGTGTTGCATTGCGTTGCTGCGCCGATACGCCGGATATGAGCAGCATTATTGACAGGATTGCTGAAAGTCTTCTTTTCATCAGGTTCTGTTTGTAAAATGGTTGGTTACTTTTTCAGCCCGTACCCTCATGTCTGCAATGAGGTCAGGGAACATTTTATAGGTTGACTCAAGATGCCTCAGACGTGAAAGCACGTTTGTGACTATCAGCCCGGGCATCTCCGGGGCGGGAATACCCCTCATGGAGTATATCTCCTCGTACCGGCCTATGCCTGCCTCTCCGAAGGCATCCATGTCATCTGCCACTGAAATTATGGCTGCCAGTGAGGAGGGATCAGAGTTGCCGGTGTACTCCTTGTTGTCATGCTTCTCAACTGCGTCAAGTATTTCATGACGGTCATCTTCTGCAAGGTCAGTCGTTTCAAGAAATGTGCTGCATATATGCCTGCTCTCAATCCCATGGTCGGGGCCACGGTTTACTGTCAGCCCGGTATCATGAAAGAATGAAGCTATTATGGCTTTGACTGCCAGGTTCTTATCAGTGACCATGCCGGCTCCGGCGAGCCGCTCGATAAGACAGGCTGCATTTTTCCACACCCGGTCATGATGCAGGTGATCATGCGATGGCATGTCAGTGCCAGAGAAAATATGACTGCACTTCTCCCGGAGAAGCTGTCCGTACTTCTCCTCAGCAGTTATGATGAACGGATGCGCCATGACTGAAAACAAAAAGGCAAAAGTAGGAACTTTTGCCTTTCTGGTTCCCTGTAAATATCAGAATTAGCGGGCTAGCATGCTTTCGGCAAGGTCAAGTATGGTAGTGTCATCTATTGTGACTATGCCCCCTTCGGGTCCTTTTTCTATATGGATCCCGGCACTCTGCCCGCGGTCAAAGTTCCAGCCACCGAAATAATTCCTGACGGTCTCCTCCTCCAAATCAAGCTTGTCAGCTATCTTTCTTATGCTCCCGTCAGGAAGCTGGTCCTTGATCTTCCTCAATTGTAAAAATGTTAGTGTTCGTGCCATGATTTAAAACGGATAGATTTCTTCAAATATACTAAATATTCATTGAAAGGGGAAATATAAAAGGCTCTTTAAGGTTATTTTAACATTTTATAATTCAATGGATTGAATATCACGGATTATGTACACATCATAATCGCCAAGGTACTCAAAACCTGCCTTTTTGTATAGATTTACAGCTTTTTCATTTGTTCTGTGAACCTCCAGCTTTACCTGGTATCCCTTTTCCTTTACAAACCTGAGTGATTCTCTCAGCAGTTCTGCCGACAATCCTTTTCCCTGGTGCCCGGGGATTATGCCGAAATGGTGCATATGGAGCCGCCTGCCGTCGAAGGTAAGCCAGGAAGTGCCGGTTATCCTCCCGCCGTCTTCATCTTCCGTCATCACAAACATTTCGCCTCCCAAGGCAATGCTCCGTTCAATGGTTGCCTCATCATCCCCTCTTTCCGGCCTGCTGAGCCCTGTCACTGTCCATAGCTCCATTATTCCCGGAAAATCACCTCTTTTGTATGGTCTTACATTCATCCTGCCATCAACTTTTTGCAATCAGTGTAATCTCCATTGCTGTCATGCGGCAGACCGGTCTCACCGGTCACCTCCCGGCTCAGGCTTTATCTGCAGCTACCACGTAAAGCTGACCCTGTTCTTCCCTGCGCACTATAATGTCTGTTCCCCTTGCTATGAAGCCTGTCTCTGCCACTGCCGGGTAAACCTCGTCGCCTACCATCACCTTCCCTGACGGGCGAAGCACGGTATGAGCCACACCATGGCTTCCGACGAGCGATTGAAGTTTGCCGGTGTCAAAGCTTACAAATCCATCGGCCTTGTTCACCGATGTCTCAAGAGCCAGACTGCCGAAGAGCCTGTTCGGGGCAAAGAGCTTTCTCGAAAGCCATAATGAAAGCACGAATGAAAGAACGGCTGACAGAATAACTATTGCGAAAGCTCCTGCTATCTCTTTTACACCGTCAACCGAAGGCCCGAACCTGAAGACTATCTTGTCAACCATTACAAGGGCAAGACCAGTCACAATGCCTATGATTCCGAGGACCCCCGTCACTCCGAAACCCGGAACGGCAAATATCTCCACCAGTAGAAGTATTACTCCTGCAACGAATATCACGACATGCCAGTTGGCGGCTACACCTTCAAGGTAAAGCGGGGCGAAGTAGAGCAGGGCACCGAAGAGGGCAGCTGCCAGGGGGAAGCCCACTCCTGGCGACTGGAGCTCAAAGTAGATACCCCCGATGATCAGCATTATCAGCAGCCCTGAGACCACGGGATTTACCAGCAGCATGATAATCTTGTCAACCAGCGTAAGCTTCAGCTCCTTTATGGTATATTCCTTTATCCCGGCGTTTTCTATTACTTCCTCGACCGTCTCGGCCTGCCCTTCGCAAAAGCCGTATTTGATTGCCTCCAGCGCGGTCAGTGTCAGTACCTGTCCTGTGTCAACAATCCCCCTGAGGACAATCGAGGGGTCTACCATGGCCTGCGCTATCTCCGGATCACGGTGCCATACCCAGGTGGTGTCACGGCCGTCAATAACCGGCTTCTTGCCGTGGGCCTCAGCAGTGGCTCTCATCATCCCCCTCATGAACGATTGGTACTTGTCAGGCATCTTCTGCCCGCTCTGGTCTACCACTGTGGCTGCCCCGATGCTGGCTCCCGAGCGCATATAAATACTGTCAGCAGCAACGGCTATCAGCGCACCTGCGGAAATAGCCTGGTTGTCAATGAAGACCATCACAGGGATATCATAGTTGAGTATGAGGGTTCGCATTGAGTCGGCAATATCAACCTGGCCGCCATAGGTATTCATGTGAATCAGCATGAAATCAGCGTTCAGTGAGTCGGCCTCGGCAAAGCTCTTCTTCACGCTGCGCCACAGCGGGGCAGCTATCATCTTCTTCATTTCACACCTGTAAATCAGTGTGGTGCTGTCCTGTGACGCCTGCCCGGCAGGGGTCAGGACAGAGGAATCTGAAGCCGCTTCATTCCCCGGCGTCACCGGTCGGGTGGCGCTGCCAGAAATTGCTGCTATGGTGCACAGATTAAGAATCAGAACGGAGAGTATCTTTTTCATGGGGTTATCTTTAGTTCCTTAATGTATTCAATGAATTTTGCCAGAGCCTCCCTTTTCCTGTCATCAAGGCGGAAGTCGATGTTGTGGTTGAGGTAAAAGATAACCTCTTCAGGAGTGGCTGAGGAGCCCTCCTTCAGGAGTGAGACTGCTTCATTCCTTCTTTCGAGCCCATCGCTCAGCGCCTTGTTGAAAAGAGCGGTGAATTGTTCCGGCAATCGCCGTGTTGATACCCAGCAGGCAAATACAAAAGGCAGCCCCGTAAATTTCTTCCACTCCAGGCCCAGATCGAGTTTGTACCTGAAGTGCCTGGCATATTCGAAACAGCGGTCGCCGATCATCACGGCAGCCTCACCGTGGCTCATGGCGGTGATGTCAAACTCCTCAGGTGCCGGAAGCCACCTGTACTCACGCTTCCATGCTTTCGCCGCGAGAATACGGCACAGGGTTACGGAGCTCCGTGAACGGTAATCAAGATATATGGTACTGATCTCTTCAAACGGGGTGTTGCTTACGAGCAGTACAGTACGCACCTCCCCGTTGGTGCTGAGGCAGTAATCACCTACAAGATGATATTCTTTCATGCCTGCAATCATCGCCACGGGTATCAGGCCAAGGTCTGTACTGCCAGCAATGAGCCTGTCAGCACACTCCGAAGGATGACACACACCGAGATCAATCATTCCTGCAACTTCACCGTCACGGAGGCCAATCATGAACGGATAGCTGTTTATATACTTTACCGCTGAAACCCTTATCTTTTCCATCTCTTTTATTCTTCCCGCAGATAAATGCAAAGGTTCAATTTTTTCAGACCAGAACAAAATACTATTTTTGATTTTTAAATCAGAGGTAAAACCGGGTTGAGGAGAGATAGATATGGACCGTTTAATGGCAATTTCACCGGTCGACGGCCGCTACGGTGAGCGGGTAGCAGAGCTGGTGCCATTCTTTTCGGAGTTTGGCCTGATGCGCTACCGCGTGCTGGTTGAGATTGAATATTTTATAGCGCTGTCACGGGCTGGATTGCCGCAGTTCGAAGGTTTTCCCGCTGAAAAGGAAAAGGAACTGCTGGCTGTATGGAACTCATTCTCTCTGGCTGACGCTGAGTTTATCAAGCAGAAGGAGGCAGTCACCAATCATGATGTCAAGGCTGTTGAATACTTCGTCAAGGAGCAGGTCTCAGCCATTGGCCTGGAGAAATGGTCAGAGTTCGTTCATTTCGGGCTTACGTCGCAGGATGTAAATAACACAGCCATGCCGATGGCCATCCGTGACTCCGTAAGGGAGGTCATGAAACCCCTTCTTGTCTCACTGCGCGATGCTCTGAACAAGATGGCAGATGAGTGGGCTGACATACCCATGCTGGCACGCACCCACGGCCAGCCCGCATCTCCCACAAGACTGGGCAAGGAGATCGCCGTATTTGCCGAGAGGCTCGACAGTGAGCTGTTGACGCTGATGACGATGAAGTACAGCGGCAAGTTCGGCGGAGCTACCGGTAACTTCAATGCCCACCGGGTGGCATATCCCGGCGTGAACTGGCCGCAATTTGCCGACAGGCTGCTGAATGACAGGCTTGGCCTGGAGAGACAGCAGACAACAACCCAGATAGAACACTATGACGGACTGGCTGCGCTGTTTGACTGCATCAGCAGGATCAATACCATTATTACCGACCTGTGCAGGGATGTCTGGAGCTATATCTCACTGGATTATTTCAAGCAGACAATAGTGAAGGGCGAGGTCGGTTCATCGGCCATGCCGCACAAGGTAAATCCCATTGACTTTGAAAACGGCGAGGGGAACCTTGGCATGGCAAACGCACTTTTGCGGCATCTCTCCTCCAAACTGCCTGTCTCGAGGCTGCAGCGCGACCTGACAGACTCAACCGCAATTCGCAATACAGGGGTTGCTATGGCCCATACCCTGATTGCCTGGAAGTCAGTTAAGAAAGGACTGTCGAAACTCATCGTCAACCAGGACAGGATTGGCAGAGACCTCGGGGAGAACTGGGTTGTTGTTGCCGAAGCATTGCAGACTATACTCCGAAGGGAAGGCTACCCGAAACCTTATGAGGCGCTGATGGCTCTCACACGCACCAATGAAAAAATAACCGGTGAGACAATCAGACTATTCATTGATACCCTTGATGTCACAGAAGCCGTCAGGGAGGAGATGAAGGCCATTACCCCGTTCAACTACACCGGATTCTGATACGCGGAGATGAAGAGCATCAGGATACTTTTACAGTACCTCAGGCCCTACAGGTGGCTTGCGGTGCAGAACATGGGATTCAATATCCTCAGCGCTTTTTTTGCTCTGTTTACCTATACCCTTATCGTACCGTTTCTCCAGATACTGTTCAGCAGGGTGGCTTCCGTTCCCGATCCCGGACCCTTTTCCCTCTCCGCATCGTACCTGAAAGACTGGACAAACTGGTTTTTCTCCTCGTCTATCGAGCGATACGGAGAAATGAGAACACTCCTCATCGTGGTCTTCGTCTTTGCGGTGGCCAGCTTTATCAAGAACCTTCTTATCTTCCTGGCCAACAACTGTATGGCAAGTCTTCGGGCAGGAACCGTCAGGGATGTCAGGAACCGGGTATATGACAAGATACTGCGCCTGCCTCTCTCTTATTTTTCGGAGGCCCGTAAGGGCGACCTGATGACAAGGGTATCAAACGATGTGCAGGAGATAGAAGTCTCGGTGATGTCATCGCTCTCCATGCTCTTCCGCGACCCGTTTACCATTATTATTTTCGTCATTTACCTGTTTGTTACCAGCCCTCAGCTGACCCTTTTCGCTTTGCTGATGCTGCCGTTGAGCGGGTGGGCCATCGCCCGTATCAGCAGGAGCCTTAAGAGCGCTTCATTCGTTGGACAACAAGCGCTGGGAAGGCTGCTTTCAGTGCTCGAGGAGACACTCACCGGGCTTCGCATAGTAAAGGGATTCAATGCAGAGGACAAGATGAGGAGGCAGTTCGGCGTGGCCAATGAAAAATTTACGAAAACCTTCAGGAGGGTGGCACGCAAGGCTTATCTCGCCCACCCGGTAAGTGAGTTCCTCTCGACTGTGGTGCTGCTGATTGTCATCTACTACGGAGGATTCCTCGCACTCAGGGGCACAGGAAACATGTCGCCTGACAGGCTCATCGCATTCGTGGTCGTCTTCTCACAGATAATACAGCCGGCAAAAGCAATATCAAGCGCATGGTTCAGCATACAGAAGGGGATGGCCTCAATTGACAGGATAAACGAAGTGCTCAACGCCGGCGAGACAATAACACAGAAACCCGATGCAGTCCGGATAACAGGCTTTAATGACAGGATAGAGTTCAGAAATGTGTGGTTTGCCTATAACAATGACCCCGTGCTGAAGGATATCTCCCTCACAATCAGGAAGGGACAAACTGTTGCCGTAGTGGGCCGGTCGGGTGGGGGCAAGTCAACCCTGGCTGACCTCATACCCAGGTTCATTGACCCCGACAGGGGTGCCGTTCTCATTGACGGAGCAGATGTGAGGGACGTCAACATTAGGGATCTCAGGCAACTGATGGGTATTGTGAGTCAGCAGGCGATACTGTTCAATGATACCTTTTATAATAACATTTCCTTTGCCCTCGATGAGGTCAAAGATGAGGGGAGCGTTGAACGGGCTGCAACAATTGCCAATGCTCACGCCTTCATAACTGAGACACCTGACGGTTACCAGAATACCGTTGGCGAAGGTGGCAACAAACTAAGTGGCGGTCAGCGCCAGAGGATAAGCATTGCCAGAGCCATAATGGCTAATCCGCCGATCCTTATTCTTGATGAGGCCACCTCGGCGCTCGATACCGAGTCAGAGCGCCTGGTGCAGGACGCCATGCTTAAGCTGATGGAGAACCGCACGTCGGTAATCATCGCCCACCGGCTCTCTACAATACAGCATGCAGACATGATAGTGGTGGTGGAAGATGGCCGGATAGAGGAGTGCGGAACACATGAGGAGCTCATAAGGAATCCAACCGGCATCTACAGGAAACTGTATGAAATGCAAACCTTTTAAGCAATGGAGATGTGCGATTTGCGATTTGCGATCTTCCACGCAGGGGATAAAGCTTTGTAACAGTATCAACGCAAACAAAACCATCCGGACATTGTTTAATCAACAACAGACAAATCAACCCATATTGAATAATGGAGACTAAAACCACCACAGACATTCTGAAGGAAGCCATCCTGCTTGAGCAACGCGGCAGGGCTTTCTATTCCAGTGTAGCTGCACAGACAGCCAGCGAGGCTGTGAAACAGATTTTCACGATGATTGCAAATGAGGAAGAGGAGCACATTCGCTTTCTCTCTGAACAGTATGCCCATTACCGGAAGCACAATGTATTCGGTGATGTTACAGTGCATCAGGGCGATGCTCGTGACGAGGTGACCAGGTCTGTCCTCTCGGAAGAGATGAAGAGCCAGATCAGCGCTGCCGGCTTCGAAGCCGCAGCAATAAGCGCAGCGATGGATTTCGAGGCAAAGGCTGTGGAGCTATACTCATCACGGGCTGAGTCAGCCAATGATCCAAATGAAAAATCGCTCTACAGAATGCTTGCTGAATGGGAGAGAGGGCATCATCAGTGGCTGGCACGCATCGACAAGGAGTTGAGGGAGCAGGTCTGGTATGACAATAACTTCTGGCCCTTCTAGTCAAGCTTTACCATACGCCTGAATTTTGCAGGTATCTTTGATTCGAAACGCATCTCCTTACCGGTAACGGGGTGAATGAATGCCAGTACGCTGGCATGGAGACCCAGCCTTCCGATAGGGCTTGAGGTGGCGCCGTACTTTTTGTCGCCGGCTATACTGTGGCCTATCTCCTGCATGTGAAGCCTTATCTGGTTCTTTTTTCCCGTTTCCAGTGTCACCTCCAGCAGAGAATATTCCTTTCCGCTTTTCAGTTTTCTGAATCTTGTGACAGCCAGTTCGCCTTTTTCCGGGTTGCGTGTTGAGTGCATTACAAGTGCCTTGCTCTCATATATATATGATTTTATGACGCCCTCCGGCTCGGTCACCTCGCCCTCGACGAGGGCGACATAGGTGCGTGAAGTGACGTTGCGTTTCCAGTCACGCTGCATGAGGCTCTGCACCTTTTCGCTTCGCGCAAACATCATCAGTCCCGAGGTATCGCGGTCGAGGCGGTGGACGATGAATATCCGGTTTGACGGGTTCTGGCTCTTTACAAATGTGCTGAGAATATTATAGGCGGTGAGGTACTTTTCGTTGTCCGAAGCCATCGAGAGAAGTCCCGCATTTTTGTCAATCACCACCAGGTGCTCATCCTCGTAGACCAGGCGCATGTTGCGTGCCATCAGTCCCCCGGTATGTCTTGTGGCGGAGATAGTTATTGAGTCTCCTGTTTTCAGTTCATGGTTGAACTGGGTCACCGGCTCGCCGTTGACCAGTACCTGGCGGTTACGGAGAAGTGACTTGATGTTGTCACGGCTCTTGTTTTTCAGTGAGCTGATGAGGAAGGGCATCAGTGTTGTCTGCCCGGTAACCTCGAGAGGGATGTCAGTTGTCATATGCGGAGTCTTGGTGCAAAGATAGGGGAGAATATGGGATTACCTTCGGTGATCCCTGTCCGGGGGGGCGCGACTGACAATTCAGGCATGCGCAGAGGTGTGATAACCTTCGGTGAACCCTGTCCGGGGGGGCGCGACTGACAATTCAGGCATGCGCAGAGGTGTGATAACCTTCGGTGATCAGGGGATTACTCTCCGCCGGCTGGCGGATCGTGATCCCTGTCCGGGGGGACCTGCAAACCACAGCGCTCTCACGGGCTGCGCCCATGAGATCTTTATTTTCCGTTATTGCTCGCTCCGGCAAGCCAGGCTCGCACTGCCGTAAAATAAAAGTCCCTTCCGCCTGCAGGCGGAAGGGAGCGCTGTGTTTTGCGGAGAAAGAGGGATTCGAACCCCCGGTCCAGTCGCCCGGACAACGGTTTTCAAGACCGCCGCAATCGACCACTCTGCCATTTCTCCCTTTGCATCCCTGACTCACCGTGGGTGACGGGCGCAGCGGGTGCAAATATAATCTTTTTTTGCTTTTCTGCCCCGGAGACAAAAATTTAACCGGAATGCTCACCTGGCACCATCCTCTGACCCCCCGTAAATGGGCGCCTGACACTATCACCGAGCCTCTGTTCACCATCTTGCGCGGGGTTATTAACAAAAAAAGTGCTCATTTCTCATAAAATCCGGCCTCTCAGGCATAAAAAAGATCATAAAAACTTGCATTTGAATAAGAATGGAATAAATTTGTATGCAATTAGAGATTTTGGTCTAACCCTAAATTGAATTGACTATGACAAAAAAAGAATTAGTAGGCAGCATTGCAAAAAAAGCAGGACTTTCACTTAAAGATGCCAACATCGCTCTGAACGCTTTCGTAGGCGCATTTGGTGATGCCATGAAAAAAGGGCAAAGGCTCCAGCTCCCCTCAATGGGTACTTTCAAAGTTGAGAAGAGAAGTGCAAGAGTTGTTCGCAACCCCCGCACCGGCGCCAAACTGAATGTTCCCGCCAAGAAAGTCGTGAAATTCAAAGCAGCTCCGGCTCTTACAAAAGGCCTCAAGTAAAAGTTTCAGGGGTGCTCAGGCACCCCTTTTTATTTCCTTATCCTGATACTTCCTTGGTCCGTATCTTTTGTATGGGATCAAAAACCGGACAGGAATTCTTTTTGCGAATATTTTAGTATATTTGTTAACGAAGCTTGAACCCAACCGTGTATTCCGGAAATGAATTGTATTATTGTTGATGATGATCCCGTATGGCTCCGAACTCTTGAGGAATTCGTGGGTAAATCTTCTTCCCTCTCCCTCGTGGGAAGTTTCTCTGATTCCCTGTCGGCACGCAACCTGCTGATGTCCCGAAGGGATATCGAACTTATCTTTCTCGACATCCAGATGCCGGAGATGGATGGATTCGATTTTCTGTCCAGCCTCGAAAACCCTCCGCACATCATATTTGTGTCGGGAAGCGAAGAATACGCCTACAAGGCTTTTAACTACAACGGCATAGACTACCTTCTCAAACCGATTACCTACCCGCGCTTCTGCCGTGCCGTGGAGAAAATCATGAAATACTACGCACCCAGGGCGGTACCGTCAGCCGCCGGAGAGGAGGAGATCTTCATTAAAAAGGCTTCTTCGCTTGTGCGTTTGAAACTCAAGGAGATACTCTATGTTGAGGCTCTTGAGAATTATGTCAGCGTCATTACACGAGACGAGAAATATACCATCCACTTTACCATGAGGGCCATAGAACAGCAACTGCCCTCAAGCCTCTTTGTGAGAATCCACAGGTCGTACCTCGTAAATAAAAGCGTTATCAGGTCGATCAGCGAAAACAGCCTTACAATAGTAGTCGGCAGCAATCCGAAGATCCTGCCCGTGGGCAAATCATACCGCGACGGGATAATGAACTACATTAATATAATGCAGCGCTGATGCCTTCGCAAAGGCAACTTTTTCTTGATCATATCGGACAAACCTCTCCCTCACCCCTCTTGCTTGAGATTGAAAGGGCGGAAGGGTCATTCCTGTATGACAGCAGCGGCCGCGATATTCTTGACCTTATCTCAGGCGTCTCCGTGAGCAACACCGGTCATCGCCATCCGGCAGTCATGGCTGCTCTGAATGAGCAGGCCGGAAAGTATATGCACCTCATGGTCTACGGCGAGGTGATACAGAGTCCCCAGGTGCAGTACGCCGCACGCCTCGCGTCACTTCTGCCCCCCTCGCTGGAGTCAGTCTATTTTGTCAACTCAGGCAGCGAAGCCATCGAAGGAGCCATCAAACTGGCGCGGAGGTACACCGGTCGCAATGAGATCATCTATTTCCGCAACGCGTACCACGGATCCACCACCGGGGCTCTCAGCGTACAGGGCTCGGAGGAGTACCGGAATGCCTTCAGGCCGCTCATGCCTGCCACAACCATGGCTGAGTTCAACAGCCATGAGGCTGTGCAGATGATCAGCAGCAGCACCGCCGCCGTTCTCGTCGAGCCCGTGCAAGCCGAAGCGGGTGTGGTGCAGCCGGAAGACAGCTTCCTTGCCGGACTTCGAAGTGCATGCTGCAGGCACGGCGCCATGCTGATATTCGATGAGGTGCAGACTGGATTCGGCCGCACCGGCAGCCTCTTCTCACTTTTCAGGTACAATGTCACTCCTGACATCCTGGTCCTGGCCAAGGCGCTCGGCGGAGGACTGCCACTCGGAGCCTTTATCGCTTCGCGCGAAATAATATCATCACTGACCCGTGACCCGGTGCTGGGGCACATAACCACCTTTGGCGGACATCCTCTCTGCTGCGCAACAGGACTGGCATCGCTGGAAGTGATTGTCAGTGAAGATCTTGCAGCTGCTGCACGGGAAAAGGAAAAGCTGTTCAGAGAAGAACTGGCAGGAATGCCTTTCAGAGAGATAAGGGGCGAAGGCCTCCTCCTGGCCGTGGTGCCGGAAAAGCCGGAGATTATCCCGGCTATGATTGCCCATGCACCGGAACACGGACTGCTGCTCGATTATTTCCTCTTCTGTTCCACCGCCTTTCGCATAGCGCCGCCGCTCACCATATCAGAGAAGGAGATCAGCCTGGCCTGCCAGAGACTGAAAAAGCTGGTCAGGGCAACAGACAGTGGGGAAGGTCTGAGGGTCTGAGGGTATGAAAGTCGGAAAGTAAATCTCAATTCGCAAATCTCAATTCGCAAATATTTCAGGCCTGCCATGGCCTGACTGACACTATGTCAGAATTCCTGCTGCGGCACGTCCTTTGAACAAAAGGGGCAGGATAATCAGAAAACCAAAACATATGGAAAAGGGTAAAATCGGAGTAACTACAGAAAACATCTTTCCAATCATCAAGAAATTTCTCTATTCGGATCATGAGATCTTCCTGAGAGAGCTGGTATCAAACGCCACTGACGCCATCCAGAAGCTGAAGGCACTGTCCTCAGCCGGAGAATTCAAGGGCGAGCTCGGTGAGCTTCGCGTAAGCGTCACACTCGATCCCAAAAAGAAAACCCTCACCGT
The DNA here is from genome assembly GCA_018262715.1 of Bacteroidota bacterium. Taxonomy (GTDB): domain Bacteria; phylum Bacteroidota; class Bacteroidia; order Bacteroidales; family VadinHA17; genus SR-FBR-E99. The sequence continues at coordinate 145,514 of JADFDS010000032.1, read as the reverse complement.
CTCCGACAACGGTATTGGGATGAGCGCTGAAGAGATAGACAAATACCTGAACCAGATCGCCTTCTCGAGCGCCAACGAATTCCTCGACAAATACAAGGATCAGGCCAGCGGACTCATCGGCCAGTTCGGCCTCGGATTCTATTCGGCATTCATGGTCTCTGACAAGGTCGAAGTCATATCAAGGTCATATCGCGGGAACGTGCCTGCTGTGAAGTGGACATGCGACGGCAGCCCGGAATACTCAATCGAAGAGACGAAAAGGGAAGAGCACGGAACGGACGTAATCCTTCACATAGACAAGGAGTCAAAGGAGTTCCTCGAAGAGAACCGCATTGAGGGCCTCCTGAAGAAATACTGCAGCTTCCTGCCAGTGCAGGTGCAGTTTGGCAATGAGAAGGAGTGGAAGGACGGGAAAATGGTCGATACCGGAAAGCCGAAGATCATCAACAACACCCAGCCGGCCTGGACACGCAAACCTGCTGACCTGAAGGATGAGGACTACGCAAGCTTCTACCGCGAGCTGTACCCGATGGGCGAGGAGCCTCTCTTCCACATCCACCTGAACGTCGATTATCCGTTCAAACTGACCGGGATCCTCTACTTCCCGAAGATCAGGAACAACTTCGAAATTCAGAAAAACAAGATACAGCTGTACTGCAACCAGGTATTCGTGACTGACTCGGTGGAAGGCATTGTCCCTGACTTCCTGACACTGTTGCACGGAGTGATAGATTCCCCGGATATCCCGCTGAACGTTTCCAGGAGCTATCTGCAGAGCGATTCCAACGTCAAGAAAATAAGCGGGCATATCACAAAGAAAGTGGCCGACCGCCTGACAGACATCTTCAAGAAGGACAGGGAAACTTTTGAAAAGAAATGGGATGACCTTAAATTGTTCATCGAGTACGGCATGATCACCGAGGAGAAATTCTTTGAAAAGATATCGAAGATTACTCTTTATAAAAATACTGCAGGCAAGTACTTCACCCTCGAGGAGTATGACAAGATCATCAAGGAAAACCAGACCGACAAGGACAAGTCGCTGGTGCACCTCTATACAACTGACCCTGTTGCCCAGCATACCTATGTGGCTAAAGCTGCAGAAAAGGGTTATGACGTGCTTGTGCTTGACGGACAGCTTGATACACATCTCATAAACACCCTCGAGTCAAAGGAGCCTTCATCAAGGTTTGTAAGGGTTGACAGTGACGTGATTGAAAAGCTTATCAAAAAGGACGAGAGTCATGCCTCGAAGCTTACCCAGTCACAGTCGGATGACCTGGCTCAGGTATTCCGCACCCAGGTGGCTGACACTGACAAGGCACGGTTCAATGTAAGGGCTGAGAACCTCGATGAAAATGACCTTCCGATGGTTATCACGCAGAGCGAGTTCATGCGCAGGATGAAGGACATGGCGCAGTTCGGAGGAGGTTATTCTTTCTACGGCGAAATGCCTGACAGTTTCGACCTTGTGCTGAACACCAACCATCCGCTGGTTATTTCATTGGCCGGGGACCTCGACAAGGAGCATGCCGACGAGTTGAAGAAGAACGGTGCGGGAATAGAAAAAACGAAGGTTGAGATTGAGTTCATGGAAAAGGAGCACGGCAAGAAGAAGCCCGAAGAGGTTCTTTCAGTTGAGAAGGATGACCTTGAGAGGCTCAGGGGCGAGCTGAAGCAGCTCGAGGAGAAGAGGAAAACCCTGCTGGGCGGATTCGGCAATGATCACCAGGCCGTTAGGCAGCTGATAGACCTCGCCATGCTTGCAAACAACATGCTCAAGGGCGAAGCGCTCAGCGCATTCGTAAAGCGAAGCATCAGCCTCCTCTAGAAGTAATTTTAAAATATTGCCTTACATATTGACGCCCCCCCCGGGGGCGTCTTTTTACTATCCCATTATCCTCGCAAGCTCAGACTTGATGTATGCGATGGCAGTACGGGTTGGTTCGGTTTCCATCTCCACAACTTCCTCGAGGAGCAGCCTCGAGAGCTCTTCGCCTGTGGCGGCAGGAGGAAGCTGAGAGGCAACGCTGTTGATCAGCCTGACAATGGTGCCGCGCGCATTCTTCACCATCTCCCATGCCTCACTGCTCATATAGATCTGCTGCGAGAGGTTGTGCTCATATTCGCTCCTGACAGCAGTGACCAGCGCTGCCTGGAGCTGCTGGGCCGTCATTTCCGGTCTCGCAGTGCGTATTATCAGCGACTCCGGAGAAATGCGCTCGAGGAACAGCACCACCCTCTCATATGCCTGCAGCCTGACCGGGGTGAGGGTTTTCACGGTCTGCAGCAGCAGATCCTGCCTCCGCCGCTCCTGGTCGTCACGCAGCATGTTCCTTATTACCAGCCATGCGGTTAGCATCACCAGAAGTGCAGGAATGGTTATCTTGAGTATCTCCAGGAAGGTTTCCATGATCGCAGTTGTTTAAGGTCTTTGTGCGATGCAAAGTAATCAATTTTCAGGCCTTGTTGACGGTCTGAACAAAGATTTGGAAGGATTATTCAGTCTTGCCAGCCCGGTTGCAATGATTTCCGCAACGCCCCGCCACCCTGCTATAATCCCTTTTCTTTTTCACTTTTAACAATTACATTTGGCCTTTCCGGTAACGAAACCAATAAAACTGACAATATGGAGCATATCAGCCGGAGGGTGCAGGCACTCTCGGTATCACAGACACTTGCGATGGCACAGAAGAGCCGCGAGCTGAAGGAACAGGGCATTGACGTCATAAGCCTCAGCCTCGGCGAACCTGACTTCAACACCCCTGATGATATCAAGGAAGCCGCAAAGAAAGCCATAGATGATAACTACTCTTTCTACCCTCCCGTGCCCGGCTACAACGATCTCCGAGAGGCAATATCCCGCAAGTTCAAAGAGGAAAACGGTCTTGACTATACCCCTGACCAGATCATAGTGTCAGCAGGAGGGAAGCACAGCCTTATCAATGTCGTGCTTTCGGTGGTTGACCCGGGTGAGGAGGTGATTCTGCTGGCACCATACTGGGTCAGCTATCTTGATCATATCACCTTCGCCGAAGGCAAACCGGTAATAGTACAGACATCGATCGACAGCGACTTCAAGGTCACTCCGGCCCAGCTCGAAGCTGCCCTCAGTCCGCGCACGAGGCTGCTCATATTCAACTCCCCCTCAAACCCCACGGGTATGGTCTACACCCGCGAGGAGATGGCTGCCCTGGTGAAGGTTCTTGAGAAGTATCCGCAGGTGATCATCATATCAGATGAGATTTACGAACACATCACCTTCTCCGGCAAGCATGTCAGCCTGGCTTCATTCAGCAGCATTTACGACAGGGTGGTGACTGTCAACGGCGTCTCAAAGGGCTATGCCATGACCGGATGGAGAATAGGTTATATTGGCGCACCGCTATGGCTCGCGAAGGCCTGCAACAAGCTGCAGGGCCAGTTCACCTCCGGGGTCTCCTCGATATCCCAGAGGGCAGCCCTGGCAGCCGTCACCTCGAAGAGTGATTCGAAGGAGAGGATGCGCGAGGCATTCCTCCGCCGCAGGGACCTGATATGCAGGCTGCTGGGCGAGATCCCGGGCCTCAGGGTAAGGGTGCCGCAGGGCGCATTTTATGTCATGCCTGACATCACCAATTTTATCGGCAGGAGCTATGACGGCAGGGTGATGAAGAATGCCGATGACCTGACCTTCTTCCTCCTGGCGGAAGCCAGGGTGGCCATGGTCAGCGGGACAGCCTTCGGCGCCGACAACTGCATCAGGATCTCATACGCCACCTCAGACGACCGCATCACCGAGGCTGTCCGCCGGATAAGGGAGGCGTTGGAGAAATTGGGATGATTTGCGCCGGGTCTCAGACCCGGCGGTACGTGAACAAATTGTCAATATCTGTTATACGTGATAATTTCTTCGGGCGGTTTGCGCGATTTGTCCCTCAGACGGTTGTCTGTATATCCCACAGAAATCACAAGCTCTACCTTTCTGGATGCCGGAATGCCCAGAACCTTTCTGACCCGCTTATCATCAACCCATCCGATAATGCAAGTCCCAAGTCCTTCGGCCGCAGCCTGGTAAACAATTGATGCCGTCGCTATCCCGATATCAATCAGGGAATAATCCTTCTGTTTGATAAGATCTCCGGCACGTGAGCTAAAATTTGATTTTTCGCGGACCACCACTATCAGCACCGGAGCCTCCCTGACGAATGAGTTCATTCGCAGAACAACCGATTCCGTGGCAGCGGCCACCTCATCACGCAGTGCCGGCTCATCCACAACAATGAAATGCCATGGCTGGCCATTGCAGGCTGAGGGCGACAGCCTTCCCGCCCCGGTGATCCTTTCTATCTTTTCCCTCTCGACGGGCTTGTCGAGATATTTCCGCTCACTCTGCCTGCCTCTAATCAGGCTGAGCATCTCTTCTCCATCGGTCATACCACCAGGCAAAAGATCAATAGTTCTGTGCGTATACCTCGCTGTAATTGAACGGATGGAGGCATGCCGGGCAGTTCTTCAGCGGCTTCGTGCCGAAGTGTACATAACCGCACTTGCGGCAGTACCAGAAGACCTTCTCCTCACGCTCGAAAACCTTGTTGCCCATCACGTTCTCCAGCAGCTTTCTGTAACGCTCCTCGTGCACCTTCTCGGCGGCAGAGATAGCCTTGAAGCAGGTGGCAATTTCCTTGAATCCTTCCTCCTCGGCTACCTTTGCAAACATCGGATAGAGCTCGGACCATTCCTCATGCTCACCGGCAGCGGCTGCCTCGAGGTTATCACCGGTGGTTAAAGTCTTGCCTGCGGGATAAGCAGCGGTTATCTCAACCATGCCTCCTTCAAGATAACCGAAGAAACGCTTGGCATGCTGCTGCTCCTGCAGCGCTGTCTCAAGGAAAATGGCTGCTATCTGCTCATAGCCCTCTTCCTTTGCCACCTTGGCAGCAAATTCATAACGGTTTTTTGCCTGTGATTCACCGGCAAATGCCTTCAGGAGATTCTGTTCCGTACGGGTTCCTTTTATTCCTTCCATCTTTCTCTTATTTAGTGATTGATTATGTGTGTCAGACCATAAAAATAATGAAATTTTGGCTACTTTTAGAGAACTTATATCTGCCATCAAAACATTCCTGTTAACTATGAAAAATATAATCTTTGTTCTGCTTTCTGTAATTCTTGCAGCGCTTCAGTCGTGTAACCCAAAGGGAAGTGAATATCATTTATATTACCTTGGGGGCCAGTCAAATATGGATGGATACGGTTATGTGGCCCAGCTTCCTGCCGGACTCACCGGCGAGTTTGAAGGCGTCATGATCTATCAGGGGAACACTGTTGGAGACAACACCGCTGTTGACGGCCGCGGACTATGGAGCACCCTCCGCCCGGGACACGGCGCAGGCTTCGTAAGTGATGGTACTGCCAACACCTATTCAGACCGTTTTGGCGTTGAACTCACCTTTGCTGAGAGAATGAAGGAGCTCTTCCCTGATGAAAAGATTGCAATAGTCAAATATTCCAGGGGTGGAACTTCAATTGACACAACAGCAGCGGGTTCCTTCGGGGCATGGCTGCCTTCATACACCGGAGGAAACGGAATCAACCAGTATGACCACTTCCTCGCCACTGTAAAAGGTGCGATGGCTGCCGGAGATATTGACGGCGATGGGAAAAAGGACCGGCTGATTCCCTCCGGAATCCTATGGATGCAGGGAGAGAGTGACGCTAATAATGATTACGCCACCTCTGTTTATAAAGAGAACCTGGCCCTGCTCGTTGACAGCATCCGGAAAGTTTTCTCCGCTCCTGGAATGCCGGTGGCAATAGGCCGTATATCTGATTCGCACAACGATGCCGACAGCATCGTATGGACATGGGGTGATGATGTCAGGGAAGCCCAGGCGACGTTTGTGGCGGAAGACGGCAATGCCGCACTGGTAACCTCAACTGACAATTACGGTTACAGTGATATGTGGCATTATGACAGTGAAGGTTATATAGACCTGGGCAGGAAGTTCGCCGATGCAATTGCCGGACTGAGGCAGCGCTAGTCAGGAACCCTTCAGATGCAATTGCCGGACTGAGGCGTCGCTAATCCTTTTTCTTCCTGATGAACTTCTTCTCCTCGCCCCTGAGGAGTCTCCTGATGTTTTTGGCGTGGGTGATGATCACCGCCACCGCCACCACTATCGAGAACATTATCAGCAGGGTAGATGGTGTCCGGAACACCGTAACCAGCAATATGGGAAACATGGCCACGGCAGTCATGGAGCTGAGTGAGACGTAACCGCTGATAAACAGCACCAGCAGAAAGATGCCGGCGCATGTCAGAGTCAGTAGAGGATGCAGTGCAAGCAGGACTCCGAATGTTGTTGCAACCCCCTTGCCTCCGCGAAAACCGGCAAAGAGAGGGAACACGTGCCCCAGTATTGCTGCCATTCCGCATACGATCTGAAGCACCATCATAGGCTCGGAGCCTTCAGGGGCCGCGTCGAGGAATTCCGGCAGCATTACAGCCAGCCATCCCTTGAAGAGGTCAAATATGAGAACGGGTATGCCCGTCTTCCATCCGAGCACCCTTACGGTGTTTGTGGCTCCGGCGTTGCCGCTGCCATGCTCCCTGACATCAATTCCGTGAAATAGCTTTCCTGCCCAGACGGCACTGGGGATTGAGCCTGCCAGGTAAGCCAGCACGACTGCAATAACTGATAACGATATGACCATTTACGATCTCTTACGGCTTAGGTCCCGAAGATACAAGTTTTGCCGTTTCGACGTTCGATGTGAACTTGCTGAAGTTCTTCACGAATTTTTCACCGAGCTCCCTTGCTGCCTTCAGCCATGCCTCATAATCAGGCCATTTTTTGCCGGGATCGAGCAGGTCAGAGGGCATGCCGGGCAATGATGAGGGAATGCTCAGGTTAAACACCGGGATCGTAGTGTACGGTACGTCGTTGATGGTTTTATTCAATATGGCGTCAATAATCCTGCGGGTTGAAGGGAGGTCTATCCGCTTGCCTGTCCCGTATGGTCCTCCCATCCATCCGGTGTTGACCAGCCACGCATCAGCGTTGTGCGCCCTCATCTTCCGGGTGAGTTCACGTGCGTATATGATCGGGTCAAGCAGCAGAAATGCCGCCCCGAAGCATGCCGAGAAGGAGGGCATGGGTTCCTTGATCCCTCTTTCCGTACCTGCCACCTTCGCGGTATAACCGCTGAGGAAGTAATACTGCGTCTGCTCCTCAGTCAGCCTGGCGACCGGGGGCAATACCCCGAAAGCATCTGCTGTGAGAAAAATGACGGTGGTCGCATGCCCGGCCCTGGAGACAGGTCTCACAATATTGTCTATATGGTATATGGGGTAGGAGACCCGCGTGTTTTCCGTCTTGGCTGCACTGGCGAAGTCGATCTCGCCCTTGTCGTCAACAACCACGTTTTCAAGCAGTGCATCGCGCCTGATGGCGCGATAAATGTCAGGCTCATTCTCCTTGCTCAGGTTGATGGTCTTGGCATAGCAACCCCCTTCGAAGTTGAAGATGCCCTCATCATCCCAGCCATGCTCATCATCACCGATTAGCGCCCTCTCGGGATCGGTTGAGAGGGTGGTCTTGCCGGTGCCGGACAGGCCGAAGAAGATGGCCACATCGTTTTTCTTCCCGACGTTGGCCGAACAGTGCATTGCGGCAATGCCCTTCAGCGGGAGATAGTAGTTCATTACCGAGAAGATACCCTTCTTCATTTCGCCTCCGTACCATGTGCCGCCTACAAGCGCCATCCTCTCGGTCAGGTTGAACAGCACAAAGTTCTCCGAATTCATTCCGAACTTCTGATATTCGGGATTCACCGCCTTTGAAGCCATCAACACCACAAAATCAGGCTTGAAATCTTTCAGCTCCTCTTCGGTGGGACGAATGAACATGTTCTTGACAAAGTGAGCCTGCCATGCCACCTCCATTACAAAACGTACGCAGAGCCTCGTATCCCTGTTTGCGCCGCTGAAGCAGTCCATGACGTACAGTTCCCTGCCGGAAAGCTGACACTCAGCAATCTTTTTGCAGTGGTCCCATGCTTCATTCGTAAGGGACTTGTTGTCAGAGACAGGAGCACTCTCAGACTTCCACCAGACGGTATTCTCAGTAGTGCTGTCACGCACAATGTACTTATCCTTTGGCGAACGGCCCGTAAATATTCCGGTATCGACCGCCACCGCACCGGTGGTTGTCAGTACACCCTTCTCGAATCCCTTCAGGCCGGGCGAGAGCTCATCCTCGTACAGACGTTCATAGGAAGGATTATAGACTATCCCTTTTACTTTTGTAATACCGTATTGCTTCAAGATTTCTTCTGACATCATGGGTGCGGGGGTTTTGATGTCCATCAAAGTTAATAATATTAAGTAACGAAATACACTGATAAAAGTCAAGAAGCAGACTATGAAGAAATAGTGACACCCGAACTTCCTATTGACTATCTTTAGATGGCAATACCAACCACCATGAGAACAGTTATTCTTTTATCGGCATTATTCCTTACCATCAGCATATGTGCGCAAAATATCAGGGTCAGGAGCGTAAAGAAGGTATCACCCGAAGAGAGCGGATCTTATCTGCTGTCAGGTGTTGTGCCCGGGTCAGGACTCCTGCTTGTGTCGGGAAGCGGTTACAACGGGCTCTGTCTGCTTGATACGAAGACAGGCAGGGTGCAGGTGATAACCGGTGATACCGGCGCCGGGTATGAACCTGCAGTGACTGCTGACGGCCGGAAGGTCATGTACAGGAGTGACAGTTTCATAGATAACGTCAAATTCTCGTCTGTAAGCAGTTATGACATTGCCACAGGCACGAAAGAGTTGCTCCTGGAGAAGGGGAGGGATGTTCTTCCTCCCGCAGTCGCGGGAAACAATGTCCTTGTCAGATCGGATAAAGGAACGCAGGTCGAACAGGCAGGTCCAGCCCTGAAATCCGGCAACAACGGAACCTTCCTTCTGACGGAGGATCTGATGCCGGTGCTCTTTCGCGGCAGCGAGAGAAAAGCCATGATGCCTAACGGTGACGGATTCTATATCTGGGCCTCACTCTCTCCTGACGGCAGCAAGATCCTCTATAACTACCGGGGGCAGAGTTCATTCATCTGTGATACTGACGGCAGGATCCTGCATGACCTTGGCAGGATCAACGCTCCTAAGTGGTTCAATGACAGGCTTGTGATAGGAATGGATGATAAAGATGACGGGCACAGGATAACCGGATCCGAACTTGTTTATTATTCCCTTGGAGACAAGAAACGGGTAATACTCACCTCCACACCTGACAGGTCGGAGATGTTCCCGTTCGCGGCCGGCAACAGACGCATTGCCTTCTGCACTGACAACGGGGAGATATACATGATGAAAGTACGGATCAGATGAAACCGGGGAAATGGTGTTGGCTGACGGCTGCTCTTCTTTGCCTGCCGGTATTGTTGTATGGCCAGAGAACGGACTTCAGCGGACTGAAGATCTTTATAAATCCGGGCCATGGAGGGCATGACGGCGATGACAGGCACATGATTGCAACTGAATTCTGGGAGTCGGAGGGGAACCTTGCCAAGGGGCTCTTCCTGCGCGATCTGCTGGAAGCCCGGAAGGCCACTGTCTACATGTCAAGGACCACAAATTACACCTCTGATGACCTTAAACTTTCAGTCATAGCCGAGTTGGCCAACCAGGCAAATGCTGATATTTTTCTTTCAATTCACAGCAATGGATTCGACGGCACCCGGAACCAGCCGCTGGTACTCTTCAGGGGCTATGACAACTCTCCTGTTTTCCCGGCTGCCAAATCAATGGCACAGATCCTGTGGGAAAAACTGTATGAGAAAAGCAACTACTGGACTCATTCATTTCAATGGGTAAAAGGTGACTGGACCTTTTATCCCGAATGGGGAGATCAGGTGGGACTGGGTGTTCTCAGAGACCTCACCATGCCCGGGGTGCTGTCGGAAGGATCATACCATGATTACATACCCGAGGGATGGAGGCTTCGGAATGAAAACCACCTCCGCCACGAAGCATGGGCAATGCTCAGGGCGCTGCAGCAGTTCTACAATGTTAATCCGGAATCCCTGGGGATAATCGCTGGAACCGTAAGGGACGAGCTGACCTCACCACCTTATTATTATGGTCCGGAAACGACAGACAAAAACTCACCCATTAACGGAGCAACAGTCACCCTGAAGCCATCAGGGCGGTCTGTCATGATTGACAACCTCAACAATGGCTTCTTCATGTTTGACTCGCTGCCTCCGGGTAACTATGAGGTCATCGCCAGCGGCATGACTGATTTTTACAATGACACCGTTAATGCCGTTGCAAATTCCGGAATGACAACACTCGCTGATCTGCTTCCTTCATTTGATACTGCACGGGTGCCGGTGGTCATTGAACATCTTCCTTCAACGACTGACAGCCTGCCGTTCAACCAGGCATTCTCGTTCAGATTCAATGTTCCCATGAACATGCTGGCTGTTCAGTCCGCCCTGGTGTTCGAGCCGGAAGTGAGCGTTACCTATGAATGGGATGAAAAAAGCAGGATCCTGACTGTTAAACCGAAAACCGGATATGCGTCCGGGACGCCTTACCTCATCCGGCTGACGACCGCTGCCACCTCCAGGTGGAATGTACATCCTGCAGGGGAGTACCTGGTAAGCTTCGTAACGAAAAAAAGACCGAAGCTTGTGATTGACAGGATATGGCCTTCGCAGGGCTCTGCCGGCATCACTCTCTTTCCAAGGATAACAATACTCTTTGACGCTCCCCTGAGCCAGGAGTCTGCCACAGCCGGAATCAGACTGCTCGACAGCCAGTCTGTCCCGTTGACGAAACAGAATGAGCAATTTAAAAGTGAGGGCGGAAAGGGAAGCTACACCTTCGAGCCTGCCTCACAGCTGGAACGGAACCGCATCTACCGGATTGAGATTGACGCTTCTGTGAAGGATGTCTCAGGCATCTCCGCGGGCACTCCGGTGAGTACAACCTTTACCACTCGTACAGAGGCTTACCAGTCAGGCAGCGTCATTGAGTCATTTGACAATATCGGTGCTTTCTGGGACCCTGAGACGAGCGGCAGTACCGTCGGGACTGACAATCCGATGACCACCTTCACTGCTTCATATAATACCTTTAAGGTTAATGCCCCGGCCGGCCGGCTCGATTATCTCTTCACCGGCGACAACGGAGGCATATGCAGGGTATTTGATACCGGTAAACCCCTTATAGGCAACAATACCAGCCAGGTATTTGCAATGTGGGTTTATGGCGATCTTAGCGAGAACCGGCTGGAATACTGGTTCTACTCACCCGGATCTGTCAATCAGGTAGTGCCGGCTGCAACCATCAACTGGGCGGGGTGGGACCTGATTGCCATTCCCGTCAGCTCAATTGGCGGCAGCGGTGAATGGCAGTATCATAGCATTGTGGTCAGGCAGAACAGTGGCGGCCTTAAGTCCGGGACAATGTACTTCGATGATGCCATGGTTTTCACCCCCACCGGCATTGAGGTGATTCCGGAAGACCTCACAGAACTGACTGTTTTTCCCAATCCGGTAGCTGGTGAGGGCCGGGTGTCATTCACGCTCCGGTCTGAATGTCGCGTGGATATCAGTCTTATTGCTTCTGATGGCAGTTTGGTTGCAAATATCTTTACCGGGACACTGGGCGCCGGAGAGCATTCTATCCCCTGCAGCCCGTCACAGTCGGTTGCCGCAGGGGTATATGCCCTGAGGCTGGGAATCAGCGGTGGTGAAGATGATGCCTGGAGATATGTTTCCAGGAGGTGGGTGGTTTTGAAATAGCAGCAGGGTTACAATGCTGATGGGTCTACGACCAATAGACAATATATGGTACTGTACTACAATGCTTTAACCCCTCGGGAAAAATCGGCAATCGCAAATCGCAAATCGCAAATCGCACATATTTCCTGCCAACTGCCAACTAAACGAAAAAGGAGGCCCCGAATGTGCCTCCCTTTCCTCATTATCATGAATAAAGCTTATTTCCTGGATGCCCTGATGGCTGCCTGTGCTGCTGCCAGCCTGGCGATGGGTACCCTGAATGGTGAACAGCTTACATAGGTGAGCCCGTTCTTGAAGCAGAACTCAACTGATGCCGGGTCACCACCCTGCTCGCCGCAGATACCTATCTTGAGATTCGGACGGGTTGAACGGCCCTTCACGCATGCCATGGTGATCAGCTGTCCTACGCCGTCCTGATCAATAGTCTGGAACGGGTCGGCTGCCAGCATTTTATTGTCGAGATAATCATGAAGGAAGCCTCCGATGTCATCACGGCTGAAGCCGAAGGTCATCTGCGTCAGGTCATTGGTGCCGAATGAGAAGAACTCGGCGGTCTTTGCCATGCGGTCTGCCAGCAGCGTAGCGCGCGGGATCTCGATCATGGTTCCGTACTTGTTGTCTATCTTGCTGAGGTTGAATTTCTTCAGTACTTCGGCAAGGACTCTGTCGTAGATCTTTTTAGTCACATCCAGTTCGGAGACGTCGCATGTTACGGGAACCATCAGTTCAGGCAGCGGATTCTTGCCTTCCTTAAGCAGCTCTGCCGTAGCTTCGAACATTGCCCTGATCTGCATCTCTGAGACTTCGGGATATGTAACGCCGAGGCGGACGCCGCGGTGACCCATCATCGGGTTCGACTCATGGAGAGCTTCGCCTCTTTTGGCAACGGCTTCAACAGATATGCCGAGAGCCTTTGCCAGTTCAGCCTGCTTTTCGTGTCCCTGGGGAACGAACTCATGGAGCGGCGGATCAAGGAGACGGAATGTCACGGGCAGTCCGTTCATTGCCTCAAGGGTGCCTTTCATATCCTTCTTCACGAAGGGGAAGAGCTCGTTGACTGCCTGCCTGCGTTCAGTCTCATTCTCGCTGAGGATCATTTTGCGAAGGATGAAGAGCGGCTGCTCTGAACCCTTGCCGTAGAACATATGTTCGGTACGGAAGAGTCCGATTCCCTCGGCTCCGAATTCGCGTGCCATCTTTGCATCATCGGGATTGTCGCAATTGGTGCGGACACCCATGGTGCGGTTCTTGTCGACCAGTTTCATGAACGACTGGAATCTCGGATTCTCTGAGGCATCCATCAGTTTCAGTGAGCCTGTATAGACATTTCCCCTGGTACCGTTGAGCGTGATAATGTCACCCTCTTTCAGAACCACATCTGATCCGGTCACCTTAGCCTTCTTTCCTGCCACGTCAACATGGAGGCCGCCTGCACCAACGATGCAGCACTTGCCCCAGCCGCGTGCCACGAGGGCAGCGTGCGAGGTCATCCCGCCGCGTGCGGTGAGAATACCTTCAGCTGCACGCATCCCTTCAACATCCTCTGGGTTCGTCTCCTCGCGGACAAGGATAACCTTCTCACCCTTGCGGTTCCATGCCACTGCATCCTCAGCGGTGAAGACAATTTTTCCTACGGCAGCACCGGGACCTGCGGGCAGACCCTTGACCAGCGGGGAAACCTTCTTCTCGGCTGCCGGGTCACAGATCGGGTGGAGGAGTTCATCGAGCTGAGCGGGATCAACCCTCATCACAGCGGTCTTCTCATCGATAAGACCTTCCTGAAGCATATCCATTGCCATGTTCAGGGCAGCGGTACCGGTACGCTTGCCGGCACGGCACTGAAGCATATACAGGGTGCCTTCCTGGATGGTGAACTCGATGTCAAGCATGTCATGGAACGACTTCTCAAGGATGTTCCTGATGTCAACCAGTTCCTTGTATGTTCCGGGCATTGACTCCTGCATGCTGTGCAGGTGTTTGTTCTGTTCGTTCTTTGTGTCGTCGTTAAGCGGGTTCGGGGTGCGGATACCTGCAACCACGTCTTCGCCCTGTGCGTTTACAAGCCACTCTCCGTAGAAGAGGTTCTCGCCGGTTGCCGGGTTACGCGTGAATGCAACACCGGTGGCAGATGAGTCACCCATGTTTCCGAACACCATTGCCTGCACGTTAACTGCTGTTCCCCACTCATCCGGAATTCCTTCAATCCTGCGGTATGAAACAGCCTTCTTTCCATTCCAGCTCTTGAAAACGGCCTTGATGCCACCTTCCAGTTGCTCGCGAGCGTCATCCGGGAACTCTTTCCCGAGTGACTTTTTGATGCGCTTCTTGAATTCCTCGGCCAGGTTCTTCAGCTCGTCAGATGTAAGATCGGTGTCAGATTTGTAACCTCTGCCGTGCTTGAATTCGTCAAGCATCTCGTCAAGCTGCTTGCGGATTCCTTTGCCGTCAGCAGGCTCAATTCCTTCAGCCTTCTCCATAACCACGTCTGCGTACATCATGATCAGGCGGCGGTATGAATCCCATACGAAACGGGGGTTGCCGGTCTTTTTTATAAGGCCGGGGATAGTCTCGGAGCAGAGACCAATGTTGAGAACAGTGTCCATCATGCCGGGCATCGAGCTGCGGGCACCTGAACGGCAGGAAACAAGGAGGGCATTCTCCCTGTCACCGTATTTCATACCCATTGCCTGCTCGGTCTTTTTCATGGCTTCCCATACTTCCGGCATCAGTTCTGCCGGAAGCTGAGTGTTGTTCTCATAATACTCAGTACATACCTCGGTGGTGATTGTGAACCCTGCCGGTACCGGAAGGCCAAGAAGACACATCTCAGCCAGGTTGGCTCCTTTGCCGCCAAGCAGATTTTTCATATCTGCCCTGCCCTCGGCTGTCTTGTTTCCGAAGGAATAAACTCGCTTAACTTTTGACATATTCGATCTGGTTATTGATTAAAATCTCTTTTTTTTCGAACCGCAAAGGTAATAAAAAGGAGTAAATAAAGAAATATCCTTTTTCCTATTTGCAGTGGTTGCCTTTCCTGGCAGTGAGACAATGTATTTGTGCCTGTTGCAGCAGCCTGTTTCCGGGTCCGGAAGCTGCAGCATTACCGGCGACGGGCCCTGGGATGATACATTAAAACAGTGTCACGCAGGTAGCTGCGGTCAATATGTGTGTAGATCTCTGTGGTGGTTATGGATTCATGCCCCAGCATCTCCTGGACGGCACGAAGGTCAGCGCCTCCCTCAACCAGGTGGGTGGCAAAGGAGTGGCGGAGGGTATGCGGACTTATTGTTTTCGTTATCCCGGCTGCGGCAGCACAATCCCTGACAATGTTGAACACCATCACCCGTGTCAGCTTCCTGCCCCGACGGTTCAGAAACAGGATGTTGATGTCGATTATTACCGGCATCATCATCCGGCGTTCCATGTAATTATCTATCTCCTTTAGCGTTACAGTGCCTATCGGCACTAACCTTTGCTTGTTACCCTTCCCGGTGACGGTAACGAAACCCTCACCACGGTGGATGTCAGTGAGACGCATGTTGACCAGTTCGGATACCCTCAACCCGCATCCGTACATGGTTTCAATAATTGCCCTGTTCCTGTGTCCTGCCGGTACGCTCAGGTCTATCGATGCAACCATCCGGTCGATCTCTTCCACAGACAGCACCTCCGGAAGTTTCATTCCTGTCCTTGGCAGCTCCAGCAGCGCAGACGGATCATCGGTGACGAGGTTTTCAATGAGCATATACCTGCAGAATGACCTGATTCCCGAGATGACCCTTGCCTGGGTCCGCACTGCATCGTCCCTGGTTGCAATAAATGCCACGAAATCGCTCAGGTCCCTGTAGGTGAGCGCTGACGGCCAGGTCCCCGGCCTGTGTGATTCCACCCAGTCGTGCAACCGTCGTACATCAGCCAGGTATGCAGCAACACTGTTCGGCGAAAGCGAACGCTCGATCCTGAGATACCTGCCGAAACCCCTGATGGCATCTGTCCACGATATTGTCATAGGCTCATGTTGCTGCTCCCAAAGTTATATCTTATAACCGTCTTAAATCCGGTCATTTCTTTATTTTTGTACTGACAGATACAACCATCAGCGTGGCAGAAAAAATGACGATAGAAATTATCAACGGGCCAAATCTCAACCTCCTCGGAAAGAGAGAACCGGCCATTTACGGAACCGAAGGATTTGAATCCGTTCTCAACCGGCTGAAGGAACGTTTCCCGCAGGTCTCATTCAGGTACTCGCAGTCAAATATTGAAGGAGAGCTTGTGAACAGGATACAGGAAGCCGGAAGCACTGCAGACGGAATCATCATCAACCCCGGAGGCTATTCCCATACATCCGTGGCCATGGCCGATGCTGTCGCCGCAATCACCATACCGGCAATAGAGGTTCATATCTCAAACCTCCTGACCAGGGAGGAATTCCGGCATACAAGCCTCACCGGGCGGTACTGCAGGGGCACTATCATGGGAATGGGAACTGACGGCTACAGGCTCGCGGCAGAGGCTCTCATCGAAATTCTGAAAAAATAAGCTGACTATGGCAAGAAGCCTGCTCAAGAAGAGAACCAAGATAGTTGCAACCATTTCCGACAGGAACTGCGAGCCCGCATTCCTGCGCAGGCTCCATGAAGCCGGAATGGATGTTGTCAGGGTCAATTCTGCCCATCTTGATACCGACGGCGTAAGGAAGATTGTGGCAAACGTACGCAGCATATCTGACAATATTGCCGTACTCCTTGACACCAAGGGACCTGAGATTAGAACAACCTCATGTGAAGAACCCCTGAGATTCCACAAGGGCGACACAGTCAGGGTCTCCGGCAATTCGGCAGCCGGCACCACCCGTGAGGTTATCAATGTTAACTACTGTGATATTGCAAAGTATGTCCCGGAGGGAGCTGTCATCCTTATTGATGACGGCGAGCTTGAGATAAAGATTACCGGCCGTGAGGGCAAAACCCTGACCGGAAGAATAGAAAATGACGGTATTCTGGGTTCACGCAAGACTGTCAACATTCCCCAGGTAAGGATAAACCTGCCTTCGGTGAGTGAACGTGATCTCGGTTTCATAGACCTGGCGGTTGAGCTTGACATTGAATTCATAGCTCATTCATTTGTCAGGTCAAAGGAGGATGTGCTTGCGGTTCAGCGTCTGCTTGACCGACGGTCCAGTGCAATAAAGATCATCTCCAAGATAGAGAATCAGCAGGGGGTGGATAATCTCGAGGAGATCATGGATCACTCTTACGGGATCATGGTTGCCAGGGGTGACCTTGCCATCGAGGTTCCCTTTGAGCGGATCCCCGGCATCCAGCGAAACATCATCGCCAGGTGCATTGAGAAGCGCAAGCCTGTGATAGTAGCAACGCAGATGCTTCACTCGATGATTCAGAATCCCAGGCCCACAAGAGCCGAAGTGAGTGATGTGGCCAACGCTGTCTACAGCCAGACGGATGCCCTGATGCTCAGCGGAGAGACTGCTGCAGGAAAATATCCCGTAGAGGCGGTCAGAACCATGACTCGCATTGCCTCCGAGACAGAGAAAGAAAAGGACCAGTACATCGAGATGCCAGCCGGCACACTGAGCGGACCGGTTTCAGCTTACCTGGCAAAGGTGGCTGTGAAAACCTCTATCAGAATAAAGGCAAGAGCTATCCTGGCTGATACTGTCAATGGCACTGCCATCAGAAACATGGCTGCTTTCAGGGGTATTAACCCGGTCATCGCACACTGTTATTCACACCGGACCATGAGAGAACTGGCGCTTTCATATGGCGTAATCCCCATCTTCATTGAAAAGAAAATGTCAGTTGATGAGTTCATCCATGTCTCGGTAAGGGAGCTCCTGAGGAATTACACCATGAAAGACAGCGACATAGTTGTGGTGCTGGCCGGCAACTTCTCCAGAGGCACCGGGTTCTCGTTCATTGAGGTAGGCACTGTTGACTACCTCAGGGAGAGGGCAGGGGTGACCGAACAAGACCTGATGGCTTGATTTTTGCTGCAATTAAATCCGTGCCGGCATGAAGACAATAACACTCACACTCCTGCTCCTGATCCATCCTGTACATGTTTCACTTACAGGTATAGATTATGACGGCGTGAACAGGGTTTGGTCAGTCTTTGTTAAGGTCTGGAGTGATGACCTTGAAGCTGATATGAACCTTGGTCTGAGCAACGGCGGCGAAATAACCGGCAGCACTGATGAGAGGTATTTCATGTATCTTTCTGACAGGGTCATGATACTTGAGGATGGGAAACCTGTAAACATGGAACTGTTATCAGCCGGTGCTGACGGTCTGGAACATCGCTTCACCCTCCGGGCAAAGGGCAGGAAAAGAGTGAAGAATGTTGCCGTGATGAACCGCATCATGACCCGGCTGTATGAAGACCAGGCAAACATGCTCCTCTTTGGCTATGGAGGTACAGAGGAGGGTTACAGGTTCACTGTAACCGATACATTGAAGAGTTATCTTGTGAAATGAAACGGAGTGAGATGAGAAGACGATTTTTTTATGCACTGTCATTGTTGCTGGCTGTGACTTTCAGCGCTACCGCAACACACAACAGGGCAGGGGAGATTACATACAGGCAGATATCGGACCTCACCTTCGAGGTGACGGTAACCACATTCACCTACACACTGAGCAAGGCAGACAGACCGGCACTTGACGTCGAATGGGGTGATAACTCTATCACCAACGTGGCAAGGATCTCAGAGACCATTCTGCCGAACAACTACAAGAAGAACGTCTACGTGGCGGAGCATACCTATCCCGGACCCGGGGTTTACAGGATTGTGGTTCAGGACCCGAACCGGAACTTCGGAGTGGAAAACATTCCCAACTCGGTAAACGTCGTTTTCTCCATCTCTACCATACTCATTGTTAACACTGCCGTTGGCAGGAACAGCACTCCCGTGCTGCTCAATCCGCCTTATGACAAGGCTGCCCTGGGGCAGATATTCATCCACAACCCTGCAGCCTTTGACCCCGACGGCGACAGCCTTTCATACAAGCTCACCGTGTGCACAAGGGAGGATGGCAAACCGATTCAGAATTATGTTCTGCCTCCCGCTTCCCGTAAGTTTTATGTTGATTCCATATCAGGTGACCTGGTCTGGGATGCCCCCACTGCCATAGGTATCTACAACGTCGCCATGGAAATACAGGAATGGCGCGCAGGCATCAAGATCGGGATCGTGGTCCGCGACATGCAGATTGAGGTTTACGAGACAGACAACAAACCTCCTGTGACATCACAGCTTAATGACCTGTGCGTTGAAGCCGGCCAGCAGGTTACACTCGACATACAGGCCACCGATGCCGATCTTGATTCAGTGACTCTGCTGGCAACCTCGGGCATCTTTACCTCCACTGACTGTCCGGCTGCCTTTACCACACTGTCACGCATCGCCGGCCATACTACGGCGCGGCTGAGCTGGACACCATGCCATAATGCGGTCAGGCACCAGCCATATGATATTATCATCAAGGCAGAGGACTCCAACAGGGAGCTGCAGCTGGTTGATATTGACAACATGAGTATAAAGGTGCTGGGACCCTCCCCCGTGCTGCTGACAGCCGTGCCGCAGGGCAAGGTGGTTCAGCTTTCCTGGGCAGGGTATGTCACTGACCAGGTAGCAGGGTTCAGCATCTACAGGCGCGAGGGTGCATCCACCCTGCCGGCCGACCCTTGCTATGACGGCATACCTCCGTCAGCAGGATTTGTAAAGGTCGGGTACGCCGGAGGACCCGGAACCGTCAGCTTCACCGATTCTGACGATGCCCTGGAGGCCGGTACCGAATATGCATACAGGATTGTGGCCGTCTATCCAAACGGTACGGAGAGCAAACCATCCAATGAAATAGTCACCTCGCTGATTACGGGTATCCCCCTGATCACAAATGTCTCGGTCCGGAACACCCATGCTGTGAACGGATCTCTGACCCTCGCATGGCAGAAGCCTGGCCGCCTTGACACCATACCTGCCAACGGACCCTATGAATATCTTATTTACCGTGCAGAAGGAATAGCCGGCACCTCATGGCAGCTGATACATACCCTTCCGACAACAGACCTGAATGACACGGTTTACATTGACACCCTGATCAACACGCTTGACAAGGGGTGGGTATACAAGATTGAACTGTATAACAATGCCCCGGGAAACAGGTTCCTGATAGGTGATCCGGGCATAGCTTCGTCACTCTTCCTTACCGCACTTCCCGGCGACAGAAAGGTTCGCTTTGAGATGACCCGGAATGTGCCGTGGATCAACACCTCCTATGACTTTTACAGGTACAACGGCTCGACCTGGGAGCCGGTGGGTTCAACAAACCAGCTGACCTTTACTGACGGCGGCCTGGTAAACGGCACCGAGTATTGCTATTATGTTGTTTCCAGGGGGGGCTATCAGGGCACCGGAACACCGAAGAACCTGGTAAACCTCTCACAGCGTGCATGCGCAGTGCCGGTTGACAATGAACCGCCCTGCACGCCGGCCCTGACGGTGTCATCACAATGTGACAGTCTTTATAACACAGTCAGGTGGACAATTGAGGATCCGCTCTGTCTTGATGATGTGGCAGGATACAAACTCTATTACAAACAGACCACAGAGGAGGATCTTACGCTGCTGGCAACCATAAATGACAGGGAAGTAAGAAAATATGTTCACTCACTTCCTGACTATGTTGCAGGCTGCTATGCCATCTCAACATTTGACCAGATCGGTAACGAGAGTCCCCTGTCAACGATGGTTTGTGTTGACTCATGCAACTTCTATGAGATACCGAACGTCTTCACACCCAACGGTGACGATTTCAATGACTGGCTGCTGGCGAAGACCTCCGCACTGGTTGAGAAGGTTGAATTCAGGCTCTTCAACAGAGCCGGAGTGCTGGTATTCAGTACCCAGGAGCCCAGACTGAACTGGGACGGAACATATAAGGGCAGGGTGGTGCCGACAGGTGTTTACTACTATGATTGCGAGGTGTTCGAGAGAAGGATCAGCGGACTGGAACAGTTCCACCTGAGCGGTTTTATCCATGTCTTTGCCGAAAAGGATGCAGGGCCCGGTATTATTGAAGGTAAAAAATGAAAACAATGAAAAAGATACTGTTCAGCCTGGCTGTTCTGCTGGCCTCACAGATTATGTCAGGCCAGACGGGTTACGAGACCCTCCTCAGGGCAATCACCCTTGCCGGCAGGGGAGAAGCAGGAGAGGCTGCAGCACTTCTCGCAGGAACGGATGAACTAAATGGCGACGCCAACCTCCTTTCAGTCAGGGGTGACATCTACCTCAGGGCATCCATGATCAGGGAGGCAAGAGCCGATTTCATGAGGGCGGAGAACCTTAGCCAGGGATCAGGGCTCTATGGCCTTGCCAGGTGTGCTGCAGCCGGTGGCGATGCAAAGACTGCTGTCTCATTGCTGGAAGCCCACCTTAAGTCTGCCCTGAGGAAGCCCGAGCCGGAGATCATGCTTGATCCCTCATTCAGGTCTGTCTCTTCCTCACCTGAGTGGAGAGCGCTCTGGAAGAAGGACTGGTACAGGGGTGATGAGAGGAAAAGCTGGGAGATAGACTATTACCTTAAATCAGGACGCAATGACATGGCAGCGGGGGCATACGCCGAGCTGGCATCACTCTATCCTGAAAAACCGGTTACCGAATACTGTCACGCCTGCATCCTCATGAGCAACGGCAAGTACCGTGAGGCAGCGGATATCCTTGAAACCATCACCGGGAACAGTGATGCTCCGGCAGGATGGCTCTATACCCTTGCTGAAGCCCGCGAAGGGGAGGGAAGCGCCTACGCTGCGGCAGCCATATATGACAGGATGATCAGCGCCCATGTTGCTGACCCTGCATTGCTGCTCAAAAGGGCACGCATGCTGATCAGGTCCGGAGACAGGGAGGCTGCGAAGAAGGAGATGCAGAGGTATATTTCCATTGATCCTGACAATACCGAGGCGCTCGGGCTGATCGGAAAAACATATGCGGAAGAGGGGGCAATATACGAAGCGCTGCCCTACCTGAATGACAATGTCGACAAGCATCCCGGCGAGGCCTCTTCCTTCAGGCTGCGGGGTGACGCGTGGCTCGCAGCGCGTACCTGGGACAGGGCTGCCGAGGATTATACAATGAGCCTTGACCTGGATCCGGAGAACGGCAATGTGAACCTTAACCTCGGGATTGCACTCATAAACAGCGGCAGAAGTGATGATGCCTGCTATTACCTCCGCAAGGCAAGGAGTCTGGGAGTGAAGGAGGCAACTGATTACCTCGCCAGGTACTGTATCAGGTAAAAAAAAGGCGCCATTGCAGCGCCTATCTTGAATTCTTCAGTATCCTGTCATAAAGATCTTTGGGCTTGAACGGCTTCAGCACGTAGTCATTGATAGCCAGGTTCTCAATCTTGTCATGAGCCTCTGACATCACTGCAGCGGTGAGAGCCACAATCGGTATCTGGCTTATCTTCCTGTCAGTCGAACTTCTTATGATCCTCGTAGCCTCAATGCCGTCCATGACAGGCATGTGAAGGTCCATGAGTATGAGGTCGAAGTCCTGCTTTCTGATCTCCTCCAGCGCCAGTGCCCCGTTTTCGACGTGAGTGACCTTAACACCCCAGCTTTCAAGGAATTTATTGGCAACGAAGAAGTTGATCTTGTTGTCTTCCGCAACGAGAATCTTCTTCCCGACAAGAGCCTTCATGCTGTCCGATGCGGTTCCGCGCTCTGCCGTTCTGGGCTCTGCAGCCGGCATGCTGTACTCAATGGAGAACGTGAAAACCGAACCATTGTCAGGCTCGCTTGTCACGCCGATGGTGCCTCCCTGGAGATCAACCAGCCTCTTGCAGATTGCCAGGCCCAGTCCCGTCCCGCCATACTTGCGGGTGGTGTCAGACGATGCCTGTGCATAGCTCTCAAAGATCTCCTCCTGCTTCTCGCGGGCTATCCCGATGCCCGTATCAGCTACCGAGAACTCTATTACCGCCCTGCCCTCCTGGCGGTCTTTTACAGAAGCCTTCAACGTCACTCCTCCCTGCGATGTGAATTTCATTGCGTTTGAAAGCAGGTTGGAAAGTATCTGGTTAAGTCTGATGGGGTCACCGATTAGGGTCACCGGCAGATCAGGACTCTTCTCCAGGGTGAAGTAAATACCCTTCTCGAGGGCCCTGTGGCTGTATGACCGCTTTATGTCTTCAAGCATGCTTGTCAGGTCAAACTCGGTCTTTTCAAAGACGATCTTGCCTGCCTCCATCTTGTTGTAATCAAGGATGTCATTTACAAGGGAAAGGAGGTGGTTGGCAGAGAAGCGCAGCGTATTTATGTAGTCCATCTGGTCTTCACGCGGATCACTCTGCCACAGCAGGTTGGTAATGCCGATCACTTCATTCAGCGGAGTGCGTATCTCATGGCTCATGGTAGACATGAACTGCTGCTTGGAGAAAGCAGCTTCCTCGGCCCTCTTGCGGGCAGTGATGAGATTGTCAAGCATCCTGCGACGCTGTAATGTAAGCACTATCTGGTTGGCGATGAACTCAAACACCTGCAGGTCTTCATTGGTGAAGGCATCAATCTTCTTGTAGTCCTGCAGGCAGATGGCTCCTATCACTTCGTCATCCATCCTGAGGGGCACACCCATCCAGATTTTGCAAGGTGATCCGACCAGGCTGATGGCGCCGGTCTTCTCAATCATGAGAATGTCATTCTCATCGAGCAGCACAGCCTTATTGTTCCTTATAACCCATCCGGTGAGGGTGTTCCTTGCAGCCG
Organism: Bacteroidota bacterium; assembly: GCA_018262715.1. Lineage (GTDB taxonomy): Bacteria > Bacteroidota > Bacteroidia > Bacteroidales > VadinHA17 > SR-FBR-E99. The sequence continues at coordinate 121,919 of JADFDS010000032.1, read as the reverse complement.
TCTCCTGGAAATGGTCACGCTCGTCTGCGAAGAAGGGGAAAGTGAGAGTATCCTTTTCCCTGTTGTAAAGCGCTATGAAAAAGTTGTTGACGTTCCAGAGCTTGCCGATCTCCTTTACTATGGTAGGATAGATGTCAAAGATGTCAGAGTCCTGCAGCGCAACAGTAGAGATATTATACTGGATCTCCTGCATCAGTCTGCTCTTTATCTCCCTCGAGATATCACGGTAGATGCCCAGGAAGGCTATGGTCATGTCGTTTGAAATGACCGACGAGGCAATCAGTGAAACATTTATCCTGTTTCCCTGCTTGTCCTTCCTTATCGTTTCAAGGTAGCCCGTTCCGCTGGAAAGGGCCGTCTCATCAATCTTTACCGCTTCATCCCGAAGCTCCTCCGGGACAACGAGGTCATCAATCATCCTGTTCATCGCCTCATCGGCATCATAGCCGAAGAGATGGGTAAAACCCTGGTTGATCCGGATGATACGCCCGTCGAAGTCGGTCAGCACAATGGCTTCGGGAGCAGCGTCAATCAGGTGCTCCAGGAGAGCCTTCTCGTTCGAGAGTTTCTGTTCATATTCCTTGTGCTTGCTTACATCGGTCAGGACGCACCTGTAACCGGTCACCCTGTTCCTGATGATGATCGGACCGGCGTGAAAAAGTACCGATACGTTCCTTTTCCGCTTGTTTACCAGGATATACTCATCAAAGGTGATCTGGCCGGGGCCGGTCAGGCCGGAGAGCTCCCTCATCAGCCTGTCAAGATCGTCGGGCATGAAGAGCGACGACAGTGTGACACCGCTGGCAAGGTCGTTGTTGTCAAACCCCAGTGTCATCATTCCCTGGGTGTTCATGAAAGTGACGTGTCCCCCGGTGTCAATCTCCATTATCATCTCAGGGAGCAATTCGGCGAAGGTCTCGAAAACGATTCCCTGCTTAAGGATTTCGCTCTCCCTTTCCTTCTGTGCTTTACCGGCCTCCCAGGTAATAAGTATGTCTCCTGAAGAAAGCAATAATCCGATATAATATCCTGAGTCGTCACTGCCGTCCGGGGAGACGGGTATCTTGTACGGACGATGGCTTGATTCCAGGTTCTCGAGGAGCGAGAGGAATGTTTCGTTCCTGGCAAACGGTGTTTCACCGATCTCCTTGCCAAGGACATCCTTGCGGTCAATCTGCTCCACATCCTCAGCCCTGTAGTTGAAGTCGATGATGAAATGTTTGTTTTCACCCTCCCGCCTGAGGATGATGGCATAGCTGCTCATGGAATCGAAAATCTCCCTCAGGATCTTCTCCGACTCAGCCCGGGCAAAGCCTCCGTTCAGCGCACTGATGTCATTATAGTATGTGATGAGGAATATCTCATCGCCCAGGAAAACGGTGCGGGCACTGAAGAGAAAAGTTCTCTCATCACCTGAACGCATCCTGAGTTTGATCTCGAGGTCACTCACCTTCTTCAGCCTCGAGAGAAGCCTCATGTACTTGCGGCTCTGAATGAGATCGACATATAGCTGGATGTCATCGGAGGTTTTGCCGATGATCTCCTCCTTACTGTAACCGGTGGTGTCAAGAAAAGCCTGGTTAACCTCTATGTACTTCTGGGTCTCGAGGTTACTCAGGGTGATCAGCTGGTTCGTACTGTTGAAAGCCAGCTCGGGGATTTCTGCAAGATGTCTGAGAGAGGTCAGGTACTCCGCGGAGTGTTCCGGTTCATTGACTGACTCTTTTCTCTTTTCCATCTGGATGTCTGGTGTATACATTAAAAGGGGAATAGCTGTCCGGCTGAACAAATTTACTCATATATGCATGAATTATAACGGACTTTCCCGCCAACTTATTTTCCCGAATGAGATGCGTACCATGCGCACCACTGTTTTAGTCCGCATTCCTGGCATCCGGGCTTTCGTGCAGTGCAGGTATAACGGCCGTGGAGAAGCAGCCAGTGATGTGCCTTTGGCCTTGATTCTTCAGGTATCTCACGCGTCAGCCTGAGTTCGACATCAAGCGGATTCCTTGCCCCGGGAGTAAGCCCCAGGCGACGGGCAACCCTGAAGACGTGCGTGTCAACGGCAATGACCGGACTGTTCCATACCACCGAGGCTATGACATTCGCGGTCTTCCTGCCAACCCCGGGCAACATGGTCAGTTCCTCACGCGTTGAGGGAACCTTGCCATCAAACCGGCTAACGATCATCTCAGCCATCCCCCGGAGATGCTTCGCCTTGTTATTCGGGTAGGAACAGCTCCTGATCAGTCCGAATATCTCTTCCTGTGTTGCCCTGGCCATTGAAGACGCATCCGGGTAGCGCGCAAATAGAGCGGGAGTGATCATGTTCACCCTCCTGTCAGTGCACTGGGCCGAGAGAATCACAGCCACAATCAGCTGAAAAGGATCACTGTACTCCAGCTCCGTCTCCGGCAGAGGCATGTTCGCCTCAAACCATTCCATGATCCCTCTGTATCTCTCTGCTATCCTCACTCTTCTCTTCTGTTTCAGGGGTTGAATGTACTGTTTTTTTATTTTTTTGCCGAAAAAGTACCACTATCTGAATAAAATCATGTTAAAAACCGGTTCTGTTTTTTATTTTGTGCCGGAATGAACCGGATCAGAATAAACAGCCCCGGGGGGGAATCCCTTATTATACTTGGGGGAACAGTGGATGATGTTGTCACTCTGCTCCCGCAGAGGGGACTCTTCATTATAACCGACCGAAATGTGCAAAAGTTGTACGGGAAAAAGTTCCCACCCGGAGAGGTTATTGCAATTGAACCGGGGGAGAAGAGCAAAACACTGCGGATGGTGGAAGAAATCTGCAGTAAGATGCTTGAGGCAGGCGCCGACCGTTCATCATTCATCCTCGGATTTGGCGGTGGGGTGGTATGTGATATTGCAGGCATGGTGGCCTCGGTTTATATGAGAGGGGTGAGGCACGCATTCGTTTCCACCACCCTGCTTTCGCAGGTGGATGCAAGTATCGGAGGGAAGACGGGCGTGAACCTGGGAGAATACAAGAATACCATCGGTACCTTCCGCCAGCCGGAGTTCGTTCTGTGTGACCATGCAATGCTGACCACACTGCCTGAGGCAGAGGTGAGGTCAGGAATGGGAGAACTGTTCAAGCATGCAGTCATTCGTGACAGGAACCTCTTCTTTGACATCTCGGCTTCGGCCGGACACATCATTGCAGCAGACACGGCTGTAACAGGTGACCTGATCCTCAGGGCTGTCAGGGTAAAAGCCGGAGTGGTAAGACATGATCCGCTTGAGAAAGGGCAGAGGAGAATACTCAATTTCGGGCATACCTTCGGCCATGTCATTGAGACGCATTCCGGGATTCCTCACGGAGTAGCTGTAGCAAAGGGAATGGCCATTGCTGCGGAATTGTCAGTATGGAAGGGAGAAATGGCTCATTCTGAACTCAGACTCCTGCAGACGGCCCTTGAAAAGGCCGGCCTTATGACCTGCCATAAACTGCCGCCAGACGTGGTCAGCATGATCTCCAGGGACAAGAAAAGTGAGTCAGGCCGGGTGAACTTCGTTTTGCTGAAATCAGTCGGAAGAACGGTCATCAGAAAGATTTCAACTACCGAACTGCAGGCATTTGTCAACTATTATAACGAAAAGGAAAGTCAAAGTCAGTAATTATAACTTGAAAAATGAACACGATCGGAACAATATTCAGGGTATCACTGTTCGGGGAATCTCACGGACCGGCAGTAGGAGTGGTGATTGACGGCTGCCCTGCAGGTCTGCCCTTCTGGCGAGAGGAACTCATGGCAGACCTTTCCCGGAGGAAGGGATTGCTGCCGGGAACAACCACCCGCAGGGAGACGGATGAACCGGAGGTGATAAGCGGTATTTTCAATGACTGTACAACAGGCGCCCCTCTGGTGATCTGCACCCGCAACAACGACTTCCGTCCCGGCGACTATGAACAGTTCACCAGCATACCGCGGCCTGGTCATGCTGACTTTACAGCCGGATTCAAGTATAAAGGTTTCAGCGACATGCGCGGAGGAGGACATTTCTCGGGCCGCCTTACATGGGGCATCGTCGCTGCCGGTTACTTTGCCCGCAAGATTCTGTCGCCTGCAATAATATCAGCCACCCTGGTGGAAGCAGGAGGGGAGAAGGATATCACGTCGGCCATTGCAAGGGCAATGGAAACCAATGACACCGTCGGAGGAGTGGTGGAGTGCGTGGTGAAAAATGTTACGAAAGGCATCGGGGAACCCTCGTTCATGTCAGTGGAGGCAGCCCTGGGAATGATTGCCTTCGGGATTCCGGCAGTGAACGGGGTGGAGTTTGGGGCAGGATTCGCCTCGTCGAGAAGCTATGGTTCACTCCACAATGACCCGTTTATTGATGCAAGAGGCAAAACATCCACCAACAATGCCGGTGGCATCAACGGCGGAATTACCAACGGCAATGACCTTATCATCAGGGTCTCAGTCAAACCTGCTGCAAGTACAGGTGTCCCCCAGAAAACATTTGACACGGCAACCGGAGAAATGACCGACCTTGAGATAACCGGCAGGCATGATGCATGCATTGCGCGGCGCATCCCTGTTATCCTGGAATCAGCCGTGGCAATTGGCCTGGCTGACCTGCTGATGATTGACAGGGGAATAAACGGAATGAGAGACCGCTGAGTGAGCCTTGCCGGAAGCCAGGTGCGACTGTTCAAAGGGTAAGAACAATGATCTTCCCGGTCTCTTCACTGACCCTGAACCGGTCATCTATCCTGTAACCCATTACCCACATGACATCACTGCCTGACAGCAGCAGCAAAACCTGCTCCTTCTCTGTCACCGGCACTTTCAGATCTATCAGGAAATCACTGATTTTCTTCATCTGTTTCATCCCCAGTGGCATAAACCTGTCGCCCGGCTTCCATGGTCTCACCGTGACCGGGAAAGCCACCAGGTCAAGATCAAGGGATGCGGTCAGGTGAGTGGCGGGCAGTGCATCGTCAGAAGGCTCTGTGATTCTTAAGGCACTGAACAGACCCGATATTCGAATCTCGTCAATGGAATTGAATGTGTATTCTTCAGGAGCTTCGGATATCCGCGGTGAAATGATTATCCGTCCCCTGTCGTTCAGAAGCCGGTGGGTAGCCGTGTAAACAGACCTGCCTGTCCCTGACTGGAGAAGAGAGATGACCTCATCAGTCTGTTTCGGAAAGAGTCCGAACGGGCGGAAAAGCCCGAAGATGTGCGGTTCCAATGGATTCAAAGCCATGAGACTGCTGATTTCAACCCCGGCGGAGTCACCAGAGAAGGTGAATAGCTGTCCGCTGAGCTGCGAAAGATACGTATCCACCAGTGACGAGTCGGAGGAAAGGTGCTTCATGGTATCAGCCACTGCCGCCAGAATCCCGGGGTTGACCTTTTCCAACTCCGGGATAACCTTGTGTCTGATCCTGTTACGGATATACTTTACCTCGGCGTTTGACCTGTCCTCCCTGAAATCTATGCCCCTGGCGGAGGCATATGAAGCAATTTCCTCCCTGGTTGCAAAGAGCAGGGGTCTGATGATGTCTCCCGTGCGCGGGCTCATACCGGTCAGTCCGTGAAGGCCTGTTCCCCTCGACAGGTTGATCAGGAAGGTTTCCACATTGTCATTCAGGTTATGCGCCACAGCCACGGAATCAAAGCCTTCGGAGCGGATGAGAGACCTGAACCAGTCGTACCGCAGTTCTCTTGCAGCCATCTGAACCGAGATCCTGTGAGTGCCGGCGTATGTCATAGTATCAAACCTCCTGCTGAAGAATGAAATGCTGCTTGTGCGGGCATATGCCGCGACGAACTCCTCATCACCGTCAGACTCATCTCCCCTGAGTGAAAAGTTGCAGTGGGCAATAGAGTACTCAATGCCGGCCTCTCTGAAAAGCCAGGCCATCACCATTGAGTCAATGCCGCCGCTTACGGCAAGCAGGAGCCTGCTGCCCCTGGTGAAGAGCTTTTCCCTTTCGGAAAATTCCAGAAATCTGCTGAGCATAACCACCTGCTTTCTGCAAAGTTAAAAATCATCATGGTAAAAGTGTCGCGTTCCGCGAAAAAGCTCAGATGCGGCAGGTCCGCGGAATCACCGGAGGCTTACAGGTACGGGACCAGCCCCGGGGGACCAGGTTCAAAACCCGGAGGCCTGAGGCGCATGATACTGTTGGCAGTAACCAGGGAGCTCACTGACCACGGGGGAGAGTTGGGATACCACGCGATCCTTACCTGCAGGGTATTAAGCACAAGCTGGTCATTCCTGATCCTGACCCCGGCTCCGAGAGCGGCTACGGTATAATAGTCTGCTCCCATCTGCCGGCCCCTGGACAATAAACCCGCATCGGCAAAGGCAAAAACGGCAAACCGGAATCCAATCACCGGTTTATGGATGAACAGAACCGGTTCCACCGATACTGTGATCCGCGTGTTACCGCCCAGGGAGTCATTACGGAAACCCCTTATAAGACCATCATCCCTGAAATACAGGAATTCATCGGAATACCTGTTGAAACCCCTGGCGTAGTTCAGGTTTATGAAAGTACGGACCCTTGACTGCCCCACCCGGGCCAGTGGGGTGAAATACCTTATGCTTCCCTGAAACATACCCTGCTCCGTGTGCCCGTTATTGTAAAAAGCTGATATGCCGGCTCCGGCGTACAAATAACCGACCCCGGTAAAAAAATTGCCGTACGCAACCGTTCCTCCTGCATAGTTCCTCCACTTGAATTCATTCTTTTCACGGCCAAGGAACAGTTCTGCCATATAACCGTACGGGATATCCTCAGTACGACCGTAACTATATATCAATGATGTGTTTAGGAATCGCTGGGAGGAGACTGCAAGGCTCCCGGTGACTGACTGGTAGTTCTGAAAGCGATAATATGAAAACTCATCAATGCTGGGTCTCCTGAATACATTGTTGTGCATGTACCTGCCCGCGACTATCAGCCTAGTCACAGTGTTCCTGTCGAGCATGAATGACCTTGCCGCCCGGTAATCCTGCCTGGTGAACCTCAAGGGAGCCGGCACGGTCATGGTGTCAATTTCATCATTGGTACGGGTGAATATTACGGAAGCTGACCATGCATACCTGGTTTCGGATGTTACAAAATCCCTGCTGAAGGTTCCTCCCATATGCGTGGTTCCCAGCCCGTCTGAAAACTGCATGTTCAGTCTGGAAAAGGTGCGGGCAATATTGTTGATTGAATACCGGAGCCCTATTCCGGGCGCGTCGTACTCGTTATAGTCATATGGAGCACTGATCTCGAGTTCATGGCCCAGTCCGACAAAATTCCTCGTGAAGACGCCCACCCTGCCGCTCCTGATGTCATCGATGCGCAGATTGGCGCCCACCGGGTATTTCTCACGCACAACAACGGCAATGTCAGCGTAATTGCTGTCTGCCGGCACTACCGTGATCCGGGAATCATCAATAAAAGGCAGCTCTCTGAGAAGTCGCTCATTGTCAGACAGCTTCAGTGATGAAATTGTGTCGCCCGTCTTGAATACGAGGTTCCGGATCAGCACAAACCTCCTGGTCTTGGTATAGGTGGAGTTCATAAGCCTCTCCGCTCGTGAAGGAGTCTTCCCCTCAGGATTGTCTATATTCTGTCCGAATGCGTCGAGCCTGATTATCTCTATGTTGCGGATCTTCCTTCCCTCATACGCTTCATAGGCCGTGGTGCTGGCCAGTTTTTCCCTCGCCTGCCCGGGAGGAGCCGGCGTGACAATGATCATGTCATAAAGGAGACTCGTCAGCCTGCGTTTTTCAGCCCTTACCTTAAGGGAGTCATAGAAAGCCCTTGACAGAGTGTCGGGAGCACTGGTGCCCTGAGCAGCTACGGGGAGCCCGTGCAGGATAATAAACAGCGTCAGAAAGGGGAAAAATAAAGTTTTGAATGTCCTATTTGTGAATGGATTCACTTTGGCTTTGAATTGTCATCCAGAATATCATCAGAGTTAAACTGGAACCCGAGTCTTTTTCCGGTAATCAGCCGTGAATGCTGTATCTTTGATTCTGCCTGGCCTACTGAAGCAATTTTCACCGTGTCATACGGAGGAACCAGAAGGTCAAATTCAAGTGAGTAATTGATGGCCGTATAAACAATCTTCTTCAGCGATTCCTGACTGAAGGGTTCGTTGCCGTAATTGGTGAACAGCATCCCCATCTGCCTCTTGCCTTCTACAAAATACTGGTTCTCATGATTGATAAAGATCCGGGCAATAAGGTACCCAAGGTCATCAAGCCTCGAATACTTGAATGAATCTGCAAGGAAGTTGTATATGTTTATTATGCCGCTGTACGCATTGAACTTGTTCTTCTGTATGTATGCCGTCTTCCAGGCGGGATGTTCGCGGTCAAACTGGAAAATGTTCGAGTGCATGCTGAACAAAAGAAGATCGGCCGCTACCTTGAGCTGAGCATCAAAGGTGCTCCTGTCAGTGTACTCCATGCGTATCCTCTGGTCAACTCCACCCAGGTTGCCGTTCACATCCCGGGCAAGATTCTTCAGTATATCCTTCACCATCATGAAGGCTACTGCGGTATTGTCAAATACCTTCTGCTTGAGTACAGATTTTCCCTTCAGAGTGTCTACAATCAGAATCTTGCTTTGTGTAATCTCATCCGCCATAACTGTTCAATTGCTGAATTGTCTAAAATTACAGATTTATTTCAAACAAAAACAACCGGTATCCATTAAAACATAAGTTACCTCATGGAGTAAATCCGTGGGTGACCTATGCCTGTCTGACGCAATAATCTGTTTAGTAGGCTCTTGCGAACAATACTCTCTGGTTTGAAGGATTGCCGGAAAGGATACATTTGCCCTTTTCTTCCCTGCTGTCAAGGGGTATCGCCCTGATGGTGGCCTTGGTGAGGTCCTTTATTTTTTCTTCAGTCTCCGGTGTGCCGTCCCAGTGTGCAAGAACGAAGCCGCCCCTGTTTTCGATGATGTCCGTGAACTCCTCCCAGGTATCAGCCGTGAAGGTGTTGTTTTCCCTGAATTCAACAGCTTTCCTGAAAATGTTCTGCTGTATGTCTTCCATGAGACCGATGACATGTGCCACGACGTTTTCGCGCCTGATGGTCTCCTTGGTCAGGGTGTCACGGCGGGCTACCTCCACGGTGCCCTCTTCCGCATCGCGGGGACCTATCGCCAGCCTCACCGGAACTCCTTTAAGCTCGTATTCAGCAAATTTGAATCCGGGCTTCTGGGTGTCACGGTTGTCATACTTGACAGTGAGCCCTGCCTTTTCAAGCTGTTGCCTGATATCAACGGCGATATCGGAGATTTTGTCAAGCTGATCGTTGCCTTTGTAAATTGGGACTATCACAACCTGGATAGGAGCCAGCTTCGGCGGGAGCACCAGTCCGTTATTGTCGGCGTGAGCCATTATCAGTGCGCCGATCAGGCGGGTGGTGACTCCCCATGAGGTTGCCCAGACATAATCGAGCTTGCCCTCCTGGTTTGTAAACTGCACATCAAATGCCTTTGCGAAATTTTGCCCGAGGAAGTGGCTTGTTCCGCCCTGCAGCGCTTTGCCGTCCTGCATGAGCATTTCGATTGTATAGGTATCAATGGCACCGGCAAACTTCTCGCTCTCAGTCTTTACCCCCTTGATTACAGGCACTCCCATGTAATTCTCAACGAAGTCAGTATAGAGATTCAGTATCCTTACAGCCTCCTCTTCGGCTTCCTGCCTTGTGGCGTGAGCCGTATGACCCTCCTGCCACAGGAATTCGGTGGTACGGAGGAAAAGCCTCGTCCGCATCTCCCACCTTACCACATTGGCCCACTGATTGATAAGCAGCGGCAGGTCACGGTATGACTGGATCCAGTCCTTGTATGTGTTCCAGATAATTGTTTCCGATGTTGGTCTCACGATGAGTTCCTCCTCCAGACGGGCATCAGGGTCAACAACAATGCCTTTGCCGTCCGGAGAGTTCTTGAGCCTGTAATGGGTTACAACGGCACACTCCTTGGCAAATCCCTCCACATGGGCAGCCTCGCGGCTGAAGAATGATTTGGGAATGAAGAGCGGGAAATATGCATTGACATGACCTGTGGCCTTGAACATCCGGTCAAGTTCCGACTGTATTTTTTCCCATATCGCGTATCCGTAAGGCTTGATGACCATGCAACCACGCACGGCCGAGTTCTCAGCCATGTCAGCCTTTATCACCAGGTCATTGTACCACTGTGAATAATTCTCCTCCCTGTTAGTAAGAAATTTGGCCATTCCTCAGTTATAATTTTGTATTATTGTTAATTCTCAAAAATGATGGCGTAAAAATAGACAAATCTTGTGAACCGGAAAGTGAGCCTGATTATGATGCTGAGTTTTTACTTATTTCGGTGCATTATAAATAACTGGCCTGCTGAGTGAAATTGGTACGGAATTTGTATAATTTTGGATAGATAACCAGAAGGAGATTGAAATGAAAAGGTTTTGGTACATAATCCCGGCAATACTTGTGATAACAAGCGCGTGTTCATCACTCCGCTTCACAGGAGCCAACAACGATGACCTGTATTACAGGCCGTCTGAGAATCCGGTGGCTGTGGCTGGTCCCACGGTCCAGGACAGGAATGCCGGACAGTCCTATTATGACAATATCTATGCAGGAGATACACTCATCGCTGACGAATTCGTTCCGGATGATGAGTATTCGGCATACGCTGCAGCCGGCGAACCGACAATAGTAAATAACTATTACGGTGGTGCGGCCGACAGGATATACCTCTTCAATGATGATTACTTCTATCCTTACTGGAGAGATCCGTTCTACTACTCACCGTTCTCGATGAGACTCGGCTTCGGCTATGGGTACTGGGGATCTTACGGATCACCCTATTCCTGGGGTTATGATCCCTTCTACTATGATTATTACTCTCCCTATTCATACTACAGCCCGTACTACTCATGGGGTTACAGCCCGTATTCCTATTATAATTATTACGGTGGCTATTACGGTTACGGATACCCCGGTTACTATCCCTGGTACTCCGGCTACGGATACCCCTCACATTACAATGATGGCGGATATGTGGAAAATATCGCCCGCAGAGGCGGATACAGCTCCATGTCAAGAGGATCATACTCCAACACTGATATCAGGACCAAGTCAGGCTATGCACCTTCAGGTGACATGAACAGCAGAAGGGATGTGTCAGGCACCGCATTGCCGGCCGGGACAGGCAACACTCCCGCCGGTTCAAGGAGGACAGCCACTGAATCCTCCCCCAACAGGGAAGCCGCTGCTGCCGGAACAACAACCGGTACCCGCAGAACCCAGGATGGAACTGTCAGCAATTCCAATCAGGGCGCTGCAACCGTCTCAAGACCTGAATATACAAGACGCGAATCGGATAACACCACCGTCCAGAACCAGACTCAGACACGTACACAGTCTCCTGTGAGGACTGAAACCACCACTCAGACCCGGACACAGCAGCAGACACCGGTCAGGACACAGACACAGACACAGACTGTAAACAGGCCCCAGTACCAGCCTGCTGAGAGAAGCTATACCCCGAGCTACAACAACCCGAGGGTAAGCTCAAGACCGTCATACAACACTACCCGCAGCAACAGCGGTACCACAACCCAGAGCAGCGGAACGGTATACAACAGAACCAGTACCCCGCGAAGCAGCAGCACTACCCCGGCATACACACCCTCAAGGTCGTCATCATCACCGGTGCAGTACTCTGCTCCTTCACGCAGCAGCAGCGGTTCCTCATACTCTTCGGGAAGCAGAAGCAGCGGGTCATCGTACTCTTCGGGAAGCAGAAGCTACAGTTCGGGAAGCTCCAGTTCATCAGGCGGAAGCTATAGCTCCGGAAGCTCATCATCCTCATCATCCTCATCATCCTCTTCATCCTCTTCATCAGGTGGCAGGAGCAGCTCAGGCGGCAGAAGGTAAAAATACAGGTCAATAAATGCTGATAAATGTTCCGCAGTCTGCAGGAGCAACAGGAAGTGTATAGTTTAAAATTCAAGAAAATGAAAAGAAAAATATTTCTGATTGCCGCATCAATTCTGATGCTTCCTGCCTGGCTGGCCGGACAGAACATGGATGATGCACTGAGGTACTCAAGGCTATTCTACCAGGGAACCGCAAGGTTCAACGGTATGAGCGGCGCTTTTACCGCACTCGGAGGCGACGTGTCGGCGATTGGACTCAACCCCGCAGCGGCAGGCGTCTTCCGCTCAACAGAAGTATCAATCACTCCCGCTGTCTTCTTCCGCGACCTGAACACTGACTGGAACGGATACGGCTCTGACGACAGCTACTCCGGACTGACTCTCGGCCAGGCCGGATTGGTTTCATCATTCCGTACAGGCAGCGGAAAAGGACTCACAAACCTGAACCTTGCCTATACCTTCAACAGAACCAATAATTACTACAGGAATGCAGTCATTGACGGCATCAGCAACAACAGTTCCATGGCTGACTTCTGGGCCCTGCAGGCCACCGGCTACAGAACCGGCGAACTCGGCGGTACGGCATTTATGGCATATGATACATACCTTATTGATACCCTTCCGAATTATCTCGATGAATACGCATCAATCTTCTCTTATTACGGGGAAACTTATCCCGAATATGGACAGAAACTGAAGAGAGTCATTGATAACTCGGGATACAGCAATGAGCATACCATTGCCCTTGGCGCCAGCCTTGGCGACAAGGTTTATCTGGGAGCCGGATTCGGTATCACCAATGTCTCATATACCGGTCATTACAGCCATCTGGAGTCAGATGATGCACAGAATACCTTCGACTTTGTGAATTTCACCTATACCGATCATTTCAAGGCTACGGGTTCAGGCTGGAACTTCAAGCTGGGAGCAATTGTAAGACCTTTCGAATCACTCCGCATCGGTGTAGGTTTCACCACACCTACCATCTACACTATCGATGAGGTTTTTTATAACAGTCTGTCAGTCAAGCTTGACAATGACACACCGGCCGATCCTTCTGACGATGCCAACCCGGTTGTCAACAATGAAGATATGACATACCGTTACCGTGTGACAACCCCTTATCACCTGAATGCAGGTATCGCGTACCAGATAGGTAACTTCGGACTGATCAGCGCTGATTATGAGTTCATCGATTATGCCACCGCCCGGCTTAGCAAGGGGGCTGACGGCTATAACTTCGAGACCGAAAACGAAGACCTGGCTTCCGAGGTGGGTGCTACAGGCAACCTCAGGCTTGGCGCCGAGGCACGCCTCGGACCCCTCTACCTGAGGGGCGGATACAGCCATCACGGTTCAGCATTCACTGAAGGAACACTGAATGAGGATGCTTCATCAAACGGATACAGCGCAGGGTTGGGATACAGGCAGGATAATTTCTACATCGACGTGGCAATGGTGTGGCTCAACAGCTATGAATCATACATGATGTACCCCGATGATTCAAGGGCAGTCCCGGAATACACCAGTGATCCGGTTAATCTGAATATAAAGGATAAGTACCTGTCAGTCACTCTGGGACTGAAGTTCTAAAGTTGTTAACAGTTGTCTGCTCCCAGGGACCTCAGCAACAACGCTCGGGTCCCTGGGCCGTTATTAAGCAGCATGTCTATTATGCTCAGCCCCGGAACGAAACCTTGTTTCTCTCCGAAGACCTGCGTATAGGGCAGATCCCTGTACCCGGGTATCTCTGACGGCTTTTTGGGAGTGATCCGGTACCTGTAGTCATTTTCCCGTGTGCCCTCAGGCTCATAGCGGTCAGTGTAACCGACCGGCACATCAATGCCCGTGGCCCGGCATACCGCCTCAAGTGCCTCACTGTTAAGATCAAGCAGAAATGGGTGTGTCTTTGACAACACCGCTGATATGAGATCAAAGTAAAACTCAAAGAATGGAGCGGCCGCATAGCCGGAAACAATTCCCCTGAGATGCAGTTCCTTCCATCGTCTGCTGTTGTCTATCCTCAGATCCCTTATCGCTGTCTTATGGAATGATCCCCTGAGTACCGGAACAACCAGGGGCAGCGGACCGTTTGCACTCATGACAAGGCACCTGTTACGCCAGGTCTGCTTGTGATAGTTTTCCTCCCGTTCAATCAGCACACCCATGCTGCAGGCAATCAGACTCATATACCCGGCAGGAGGGAAGTATGCGGTTGAAAGGAGGAGCTCATCAGCCATGGCAATCAGAGCCTGTTGATCCGGCTGGCCGCAAAGCCTGCCCCGAAACCGTTGTCTATATTCACCACAGTAACGCCGGCTGCACAGCTTGTCATCATTGCCAGCAGCGCAGAGATACCTTCAAAGGAGGCACCGTAACCCACACTGGTGGGTACGGCTATCACCGGCATGTTTACCAGTCCGCCAACCACGCTCGCAAGTGCTCCCTCCATGCCCGCAATCACCACAGATACCCTGCAGTTCCTTATCTCAGGAAGCTTGTCAACCAGCCTGTGTATCCCGGCCACACCGGCATCATAGATCCTTACCACCTCGTTTCCGAGCAGCTCGGCAGTGACGGCAGCTTCCTCGGCAACAGGGATGTCGGAGGTACCGGCAGTAATGATTGCTATTTTCGATACAGGGGGAACTATCTCCTTTCTCCTTATGCTGATTATCCGTGCAGTCTCATAATAGACTGCTTCGGGAAAAAAGGGACTGATATAGTTGAACATCTCCTTTACGGCCCTGGTACCTATTATATTATTGTCGTGTCCCTCCATGGCCTTGAAAATGGCCCTGACCTGCTCCGGGGTTTTGCCGGCACAGTATACTATTTCAGGGTACCCTGTCCTCAGCTCCCGGTGATGGTCAATGCGTGCAAATCCCAGGTCTGTATAGGGAAAGTCACGAAGCTTCTCCATCGCCTCTTCAACACTCACCTTCCCGGTCCTGATTTCCTTCAGTATCTTTTCAAGCTCTGATGAATTCATTCTTTCGTCGTTTTGTTCATGCTTCCGCTCCGGTACCCTTCAGCGTCAATTGTTATATACCTGTAACCAAGCTTTTTCAGTGCAGCAGCAATTGCCATTCTTGTTTCAGACAGGGCAATCAGTTCAAACTGCTCTCTCATCAGCTCAAGCCTGACCAGTTCACCGTGCACCCTGAGCCGGGCGCCTGAGAATCCTGCTTCCTTCAGTATCCTTTCAGCCTCCCCGGCCTTCCTGAGATCGGCGGGTTTAATCTCCGTGTCATGGGGAAAGCGGGTCAGCAGGCAGGTGTTCGAGGGTCTGTCAGCTACCTCGAGGCCGGCCACCCTGGCCAGCGCCCTTATCTCATCCTTTGTCAGACGGGCTTCGGCAAGCGGACTTCTTATACCCTCTTCCGCGAGAGCCCTCAGTCCCGGACGGTAATCAAGCAGGTCATCTGCGTTGGTGCCGTCAAAGATAAATGCATATCCCTCTTCCTTCGCCACAGAGGAGATCGCTTTCATAACCTCCTTCTTGCACAGATAACACCGGTCGGGAGGATTTAACGCAACAGAAGGCGGAATGTCAAACCCGGCCTGCCGGTGGGCAATGCCCTTCTCCGAGCAGAAGCGGGAAGCCTCATCAACCTCCGATGAGAACATATACGGGGTGCTTACCGTCACTGCCATCATGCGGAGTCCGGGCACCTCTGCAGCAACACTGGCAAGGAATGTGCTGTCAGTGCCTCCTGACAGGGCTATTACTGCCGAACCTGATTCGGAAAGGATCGACTTCAGTCTGTCAAGTTTCAGTGCAACGGTCATGATTCTTCCCTGGTTAGCGAGGTTATTTCCCGGATCACGTTTTTCATCGGTATTCCCATCGTGGCTGCAATGGCTGCACACCTGTCCGCTTCCGGCTTGACCGAGACCAGCCTGCCGTTGAAGTATGACTTCTTGACCGTTACCTTTCCAAACCTTGTTTCAACCTCTTCAAATTCGCGGTGAAGCGTCTCCTTGGAGAAGGACAGGACCCTCAGCCCGATTGTGGTTGACTCGGTGAACAGTATCTCCCTGACAGCATTGAGCTGATCCTCCTCACATATGACGCTCAGGGTGAAGGCAGGCCGCCCCTTTTTCATTATCACCGGTGTGAACCATACGTCTCCTGCGCCTGCGGCGAAAAGCCTGCCGGAAATATATTCCGACATCTCAGGATTCATGTCATCCATATTGCATTCAACAAGTCTTGCCGAATGCCCTTTCTCAGCTTCACCGGCTGTCTCCGCCAGACTAACCCTGAGTATGTTGGGCCTTGAAGGATTGTTCTTCTGACCAATGCCGTAACCGCTCTTCCTGATGACCATCCTCATTGAGGGCGGCAATGGTTCTGCAATGGCGGCAATAATTGCAGCCCCGGTTGGGGTGGTGGCTTCAAAATCCACTCCGCCGATATGAACCGGGAATCCGCTGATGATCCGTGCTGTTGCAGGTGCAGGGACAGGCAGCAGTCCGTGCTGGCACCTTACCATGCCGCTCCCGAGCTCAATCTCCGAAACATAAACCCTGTCTGCTCCGAGCTCATTGAGGCAAATGGCTGCACCCACTATGTCAACAATGGAGTCAATTGCACCCACCTCATGAAAATGAATCTCATGCAAGGGCTTGTCATGGACAGCTGCTTCAGCTTCGGCTATATGCCTGAATATCTTCATCGCCAGATCACTGACCGGAGCCGGCAGACCGCTCCCCTTAATTATCTTTTCTATGTCGGCAAGGTTCCTGTGCTCATGCTGATGGTCATAGCGATGCTCATGATTGTGCTGATGATCGTGCTTATGATTGTGACCATGATTGAACTCATGGTCATGGTGATGGTCATGATCATGAGCATTTCCGTACGTGTGCTCATGATCATTATGATCTGTGATGACGGTAACTTTAGTGCCGGTGATGCCATGTCTCTGGTCCCGACTGATATCCAGCTTCCAGCCACCCGTATTAAGTTTCTGCAGACCGTCGGTCAGGATTTCGCTGCTTACACCCAGGTCAAGCAGCGCACCCAGGTTCATGTCTCCGCTGATGCCTGAAAAGCAGTCATAATACAGTATCTTCATTTTTTTTAGTTTTTTTAACATCACCTGCCGGCAGCGCATAATCGCTTAAGACCGTATTCTCAGGCTGCTAATATAAGAATACGGAGCCGATATATTAAAAAAAATGTTTACTTTGCATCCTCTCATTTTTGGGGTAATATCAAACAGAAGGGAATGAAAAGGAGAAATTTCTTACGAAGTTCACTTGGTGCCGGCCTGGCGGCAGGAGCCTTTATGAGTTTTGGCGGTTATGAGAAGGCATTTGCAGGGAAGCGTCTTCCCTCAGGTGCTGACTATGACCTTATTGCAGTCATGGGCGGAGAACCGGCTGCAATGTTTGACATGGGCATACAGGCACTGGGCGGCATGGGTACTTTTGTTAAGAAAGGACAGAAGGTGCTTGTGAAACCAAACATCGGCTGGGACGTGGTGCCTGAAAAAGGAGGGAACACCAACCCTGCTCTCGTAAAGAGAATTATTGAGCATTGTTACCGTGCAGGAGCGAAGGAGGTTTTTGTATTTGACAATACATGCGATAACTGGATCAAATGCTACAAGAACTCCGCCATTGAACAGGCCGTCAAGGATGCCGGCGCAAAGATGGTGCCGGGCAACTCGGAGAGCTATTACCAGGAGGTGACCATTCCCAACGGGAAGAAGCTGACGAAAGCTAAAGTTCACGAACTTGTTCTTTCGAGCGATGTCTTCATCAACGTCCCCATCCTTAAGCACCACAGCTCGGCTATGATGACCGGCGCCCTCAAGAACATGATGGGGGTGGTATGGGACCGTGGTTACTGGCACAGAAACCATCTCAACCAGTGCATTGCTGACTATGCTCTCTATTCGAAGAAGCCGAACCTCCATGTCATGGATGCCTATAACGTGATGATGCGTAACGGACCCCGTGGGGTGTCTGTGGCTGACCTCTCAAACATGAAGTCACTCATGCTCTCCACTGACTGGGTGGCCATAGACGCAGCGGGTGCAAAACTAATGGGAAAGGAACCTTCATCTGTAGAACATATAGCACTTGCAGCAGGAATGGGCATAGGAAAAATGGACCTTGCAACAATGAACATACACAGGATGAAAATGTAACCATTCATGAAATCCTCTGCCCTGAAACACATCCGTACAGTATTTGCTGTCCTCGTACTTCTTCTGTTTGTATTTCTGTTTGTCGACTTCAGGGGAGTCCTTGGTGATAAGGCCTTCGGCCCGATCCTTTATCTTCAGTTTGTGCCGTCATTCCTCAAGTTTGTCATTGCCGGCGTTGTCACCTCAACCGGGTTCATAATCGTCCTTATTCTGACCCTCCTTACCGGGAGGACTTACTGTTCATTTCTCTGCCCGCTGGGCATACTTCAGGACACGTTCAGCCGGGCAGGAGGACTGGTAAAGAGGCGGTTCCGCAAGTACGGTTACAAAAAACCCTACACCATCCTCCGCTACTCCATCCTTGTGATAACAGCAGCGCTCCTGGCTATCGGCGGTGTCTATGTGCTCACAATCCTTGATCCGTACAGTACCTTCGGGAGGCTGATGACCTACTTTGTACAGCCGGTGGTGCTTGTCATCAACAATCTGCTCGCAGGAATTCTGGGCAAATTCGATATCTATTCGGTTTACCGCGTGGATATCAAACCCTACGAGCTCGCTGCTTACATAATTCCAGCAGCATTCCTGCTGCTGACCGGGCTGCTTGCCTTCAGGTACGGCAGACTCTATTGCAACACTGTCTGCCCTGTGGGAACACTGCTTGGCCTCCTGAGCAAGGTGTCACTTTTCAGAATCAGATTCGATGAGGATAAGTGCACGCGATGCGGCAGGTGTGCAATGGCGTGCAAGTCATCATGCATAGATTTCCTGAACAAATCAGTTGACCTGAGCCGCTGTGTCAACTGTTTCAACTGTATTGACGCATGCAAGGAAAACGGCATGTCATACGGCCTGGTAAGGCTGAAGCGGCAACAGATGAATCCTGACGAGACTGACGCTTCCCGCCGCGGTTTCATTGCCGGATCACTCGTCCTCCTGGCAGGTGGTTCGCAGTTGCTGAAGGCACAGGGCACCACACCCTCACCTACAAAGGATTCTACAGTCAGGGAAGACCGGCTCTACCCGGTATCACCTCCCGGATCATCCGGCATTGAAATGTTCACCTCCAGGTGCACGGCATGTACCCTGTGCGTCAATGCCTGCCCCACAAATGTGCTCCAGCCTTCAACCAACCAGTACGGTTTTGCCGGCATTATGCAGCCGAGGATGGATTTTCACAGCGGCTTCTGCAACTATGATTGCACCCGGTGTACCGACGTCTGCCCCACAGGAGCCATCATGCCACTCATGCCCGAAGCCAAGAAACTGACTCAGATCGGCAAGGCTGTCTTTATTAAGGAAAACTGCATTGTCAATACTGAAAAGACTGCATGCGGAGCCTGCTCTGAACATTGCCCCACCAAGGCATGCCATATGGTACCCTTTGAAGGACGCCTGCTCATACCTGAGGTAAAGGACGAAATATGCATTGGTTGCGGAGCCTGCGAGTACGCATGCCCCACAAGACCCTTCAGGGCCATCTTCGTTGACGGTAACCCGATCCACGAAGCTGCTTCCAAACCTGAGACCGAAGAGCTGAAGGAAGTGCCTTCCGAATTCCCCTTCTGAGACCTGAAAACATGATTTTTATCGTGTGAGGATGAGTTAAATAGGTTTAACTTGCATGCTCTTATTATTATCTCAATTTTTAACGATTATTTATGAAACCTACACATATTGAGCACATTGGAATTGCAGTCAATTCCATTGCCGATGCACTTCCGTTCTATGAGAAGGTTCTGGGCCTGAAGTGCTACAACATCGAGGAAGTGGCTGACCAGAAAGTCAAGACAGCTTTTTTTCTGATCGGGCAGACAAAGATTGAACTGCTCGAGTCAACTGACCCGGAAGGGCCGGTGGGCAAATTCATCGAGAAAAGGGGAGAAGGAATTCATCACATTGCCTTTGCCGTAGACCAGATTGAGGATAAACTTAGGGAGGCCGAGGCTGCAGGTATCAGGCTTATTGACAGCACTCCCAGAAAAGGCGCCGAGGGGCTGAGCATCGCTTTCCTGCATCCCAAATCAACCTTCGGTGTGCTTACCGAACTGTGCGAGGACAAAAACAGCAAAAACAACAAATAACCAGGTTCAATGAAGAGTCAGGATAGAATCAAACAACTCCTTGATTACAGGGAGAAAGCGCGTAAGGGCGGCGGTGAAAAACGAATTGAGGATCAGCACTCCAAAGGCAAGCTGACAGCAAGGGAACGCATTACCCTGCTGCTCGATGAAGGCAGCTTCGAGGAGTTTGACATGTTCGTTACCCACAGAACCGAAGACTTCGGGCTGGCAGACAAGAAATTTCTCTCTGACGGTGTGATTACAGGTCACGGCACCATTGACGGAAGATTAGTCTATGTCTTTGCCCAGGATTTCACGGTCTTCGGCGGGTCTCTGTCAGAAACATTCGCCCAGAAGATCTGCAAGATTATGGACAAGGCCATGAAAGCAGGCGCTCCGGTCATCGGTATCAATGACTCCGGCGGTGCCCGTATCCAGGAGGGTGTCAGAAGCCTCGCAGGCTACGCGGAAATATTTGAGCGCAATATCCTTGCTTCAGGGGTTATCCCTCAGATATCAGCCATCTTCGGCCCCTGCGCCGGCGGAGCAGTCTATTCCCCGGCACTGACTGACTATATCATCATGAGCCGCAAGAGCAGCTACATGTTCGTCACCGGTCCCAAAGTGGCAAAAGCAGTTACCGGAGAGGATATTACAATTGACGACCTCGGCGGAGCCGGCGTTCATACCTCAAAGTCCGGAGTGGCCCACTTCGCCGTTGATGAGGAGAAGGAAGGACTCGATCTAATCAGGAAACTGCTGAGCTTCATGCCTCAGAATAACCTCGAGGAACCCCCGCAGCTGGACTGTGATGACCCGATTGACAGGCTGGAGGATGAACTCAATGATATCATACCGGAAAGCCCCAACCAGCCTTATGATGTTAAAGATGTGATTGTAAGGGTTGTCGACTATCATGACTTCGTCGAGGTCCATGAAGCCTATGCCAAGAACATAGTGGTCGGTTATGCCAGGTTTGACGGCATGCCCGTCGGCATAGTTGCAAACCAGCCCGCATACCTCGCAGGTGTCCTTGATATCGAGGCATCGCGCAAGGCTGCACGTTTCATAAGATTCTGCGATGCATTCAACATCCCCATCGTAACCTTCGTCGATGTCCCGGGATTCCTTCCCGGCTCAACCCAGGAATATGGCGGTATTATTATTCACGGAGCCAAGCTGATGTACGCCTACGGCGAAGCCAATGTGCCTAAGGTGACCGTCACCCTAAGAAAATCATACGGCGGAGCTCATTGCGTGATGTCATCCAAGCAGCTGAAAGGCGATATTAACTATGCATGGCCAACTGCTGAGATAGCAGTGATGGGTCCCCAGGGAGCCATCGAGGTCCTTGAAGGTAAAACCATCAGCGAGATCGCTGACGCTGCCGAACGCAAGGAGTACGTGGCCAAAAAGGAACAGGAGTACCGCGACAAGTTTGCCAACCCCTACGAGGCAGCCAGGTACGGGTACCTCGATGATGTGATCGAACCCCGCAACACAAGATTCAGGGTTATCAGGGCCCTCAGGACACTCTCTACAAAGAAAGACCCGGGACCAATGAAAAAACACGGCAACATTCCACTCTGATAAAAGATGATCATGAACTGGATATATCTCACCGAGGGTGCACAGGCCCTCGATCAGCTCACCTGGACCGTAGTTGTGGTGGGCATCGGAATAGTATTCCTCTCCCTGTTGATCGTATACTGGTTCTTCAGGTACATCCTCACATTTATCCTGAACTTCAGACTCAGGAACTTTGCCCGTAAAAAGGGTATGGATCCTGCGGAGGTTCAGACCGTAAAGACTTTACAGTCAGGCGAGGTCAATGCAGCCATCGCAATGGCCATTTACCAGTATTTCAATGAGCTGCATGACGTGGAGAGCGGGGTGGTGACCATCAAGCGCATCTCCAGGCATTATTCGCCCTGGAGCTCCAAATTGTACAATATGAAAAACCTTTAAGAAAAGAATAACCCGTAAGTGTAATGAAAAACTTCAAATTCAGGATAAACGGAAACCAGTATGATGTTGAGGTTCTCGAGATCGAGGGAAGCATGGCAAAGATCGAGGTGAACGGAACCGTCTATGATGTAGAGATGCAGCGCGAGATACCCAAAGCTAAAACCATCGTAACATCAGCTCCGGCACATGCAAGGCCGGTAAAAGAGACAAAGCCGGCACCCGAATCTGCTTCCGGAAAGGCAACGGAGATAAAAGCCCCGCTGCCGGGAGTCATTATCCAGGTCCTCGTCAGGCCGGGTGACGATGTCAAACCGGGCCAGACAGTATGCACCCTCGAGACAATGAAGATGGAGAACGCCATTAAGGCTGAGACAGGTGGAAAGGTGACAGCCCTTAACGTTTCTCCCGGCCAGTCAGTCCTCCAGGATGAAGTGCTAATGGTAATAGGTTAGCCATGGCAAGGAGAAAGATGTGGACAATGATGGCCCTGCTGGTGATTACATCACTGGCATGGCTGGCATTCGTCAAACCTGAGCATGACAGGCAGCAGGCCATGGCTGACTCAGGCGCCATCAGCATGGTTACATCCTTACAGGACCAGGAACAGGAAACCCGGGAAGATACTGAGCATCAGTTTGTGCAGGGACTCAAACAGTTCTGGGCATTCACGGGTTTCCGGAATGCCACAAGGGGAAATCTGATTATGATGGTAATAGGCCTTATCTTCATATACCTGGCAATCAAATATGAGTATGAGCCTCTGCTGCTTATCCCCATTGGTACGGGGATTCTCATAGGAAACATACCCTTCTTCACTGATGGTGGTACCAACCTGCAGGTTGGTATTTATCAGCAGGGAAGCGTTCTGAATTATCTCTATTTCGGGGTCCTTAAGGGGGTATACCCTCCATTGATCTTCCTGGGTATCGGTGCGATGACCGACTTCTCTTCGCTGATCTCAAACCCGAGGCTACTGTTGCTCGGGGCAGCGGCACAGGTTGGAATATTCACAACCTTTATCGGAGCTCTGCTGCTCGGTTTCGCCAAACCAGAGGCCGGTGCAATTGGCATCATCGGCGGCGCTGACGGCCCGACGGCTATCTTTCTGTCCTCAAGGCTGGCCAATGGCGTGAACGTACTGTCTGACGGCACCACCGTGAAGAACCTTATTGGCCCGATAGCCATCGCGGCTTACTCATACATGGCCCTGGTGCCGGTAATACAGCCGCCCATCATGAGACTCCTTACCACCAAAAAGGAGAGACTCATCCGTATGAAGCCCCCGCGCGCAGTCACCAAGACCGAAAAAATCCTCTTCCCGATATTCGGATTGCTGCTGACATGCTTCATCTCGCCAAGCGCACTGCCCCTGCTGGGGATGCTCTTTTTCGGAAACCTTCTCAAGGAATCAGGCGTCACAAAAAGGCTGGCTGAGACTGCACGCACATCACTGATAGACATTGTCACTATTATGATCGGTCTTACCGTTGGCGCGTCGACACAGGCTGACGTCTTCCTGACTAAGGAGTCAGTACTTATTTTCGGCCTGGGTGCTGCAGCATTTGCTGTGGCAACATTCTCCGGTGTCGGATTTGCTAAGATCATGAACCTCTTCCTCCCGGAAGGCGACAAGATAAATCCGCTGATTGGCAATTCGGGAGTATCTGCAGTGCCTGACAGCGCACGCGTTTCGGAAATGGAAGGACTGAAGGCTGACAAGACGAATCACCTCCTCATGCACGCGATGGGACCAAACGTGGCAGGTGTTATCGGTTCTGCAATTGCAGCCGGTATACTGCTCAGCTATCTCGGATAATTTCTTAAGTTTACTTTGAACTTCATTTCAGGGAGCAGAAAATGAAACAGGCAATAACAGGTAATGCCGGGCCCAAAGTACGGTCTGACATTGAAGTAACGCTTGAACTCACCGAAACAGGCGGTATCGAGCTGAATCTCAGATCGAAGGTAAAGACTATGTACGGCAAAGCCATCGAAGAGCAGTGTCGCAGCCTTCTTCAATACTTCGGCATTGAAAATGCCAGGCTCTCGGTGAATGATTCAGGAGCGCTGCCGTTTGTAATTGCCGCCAGGATTGAAGCTGCGGTAAAAGCCCTTACCGGTACTGCAAAGAGCTTCATACCGGAGATGGCCGCTGAGAACCTTTATGCCTCATCAAGAGACAGATTCAGGTTCTCGAGGCTCTACCTTCCCGGAAACAGCCCGGGAATGTTCCTCAACGCCGGGCTTCATTCACCTGACGGCGTCATTCTTGACCTGGAAGACTCAGTGGCCCCGGAAAGAAAGGATGAGGCAAGGATCCTCGTCAGAAATGCCCTCAGGGTTGTCAATTTCTACGGGGCTGAGAGAATGGTGCGCATAAACCAGGGTGAACGTGGACTCGATGACCTTGAAATGTTAATACCCCAGAACGTCCACCTGGTACTTCTCCCAAAGTGCGAAAATGCTGAAACCGTACGTGCAGTCGATAACAGAATCAGGGAAATAAAGGAAAGGGAAGGACAGAATGAAATGGTGTTCCTGATGCCAATCATCGAGAGTGCCGCCGGAGTGGAACGCGCTATGGAAATTGCCACTGCTGCCGAATCAGTAGTAGCCCTTGCAATAGGTCTGGAAGACTACACCGCTGATCTCGGAGTGCAACGGACAAAAGAAGGCAAAGAGTCACTCTATGCCCGCAACCGTCTTGTGGTTGCATCCAAGGCAGCCGGCATTCAGCCGATCGATTCGGTCTTCTCTGACGTTGGTGACATGGAAGGATTGCTACAGAACGTACTCTCAGCAAAGGCCATGGGCTTCGAGGGAATGGGGTGCATCCACCCGAGGCAGATAGCCGTTATCAGGGAGGGATTCTCCCCCTCACCGGAGGAGATGGAAAAGGCAAAGAAGATTGTCATCGCATACCGCGATGCGCTCGAAAAGGGACTCGGAGTTGTCGCTCTCGGCACAAAAATGATAGATCCGCCGGTGGTGGCCAGGGCCGAAAAGACTATCACCCTCGCCGTCAGGCTGGGCCTGCTGCCGGAGAACTGGATGGATCTGGAAAAGTCAAAAAATTAATTCATTACCGGTCATGAAACTTGTAGAAAACGCTGCCGGACGCCAGGTACCGGACGAAATAAACGGCAAGGAAGCCATCCCTTACAGGGGCGTGGGCAAATACCGCCCCTCAGGCAGGAAATATGCACCTCCGATCGCGACGTGTATTGATTACCCCGAGGACAACAACAAGGTAGTAGGCTCCCTTAAGGAAGCCCTCGTACGCTGCGGACTGAAAGACGGAATGACCGTATCAACTCACCACCATCTGCGTGACGGTGACCTGGTAAGCAACCAGATATTCACCATCGCCTCTGAAATGGGCGTGAAAGACCTTGTCTGGCTGCCGTCAGCATCATTCCCCTGCAATGACCCTGTCATCCAATACCTGGAAGACGGCACTGTCAACCGCATTGAAGGAAGCATGAACGGTCCGCTGGGCATGTTCGTGTCAGAAGGAAAAATGAAGGGGATGGCTGTGCTACGCTCTCACGGAGGACGTGTACAGGCAATACAGGACGGCGACGTGAAGATAGATATCGCCATACTGGCAGCCCCCGCCGCTGACTCCTTCGGCAATGCCAGGGGAACGGGCGGACCATCCGCAACAGGCGTCATAGGCTACGCCAAGCCTGATTACCTGTATGCCGACAAGGTGATAGTGGTGACCGATAACCTCGTTGACCTGCCCTGCTTCCCGATGGAGATAGAGGGCAATTATGTTGATTATGTGGTGGTGGTTGACAAAATAGGTATTCCAGAAAAAATAGTCTCGGGAACCACCCAGATCACCAAGAGCCCTGACAGGCTTCTGATTGCAGAACTGACAACATCTTTTCTCGAGAAGTCGGGTCTGCTCCGCAACGGGGCAACCATGCAGGCCGGGGCAGGAGGGACCAGTCTTGCAATTGCGGTATATGTGCACCAGCTCCTGAAGAAAAAGGGCTGGAAACTCAGTTTCGGCTTCGGTGGCAGCACCAAGTACATGGTTGACATGCTCGAGGAGGGCCAGATGGGATATATCCTTGATGCCCAGGCTTTTGACCTTGATTCAGTCAAGTCAATCGAAAAAAACCTGAATCACATTCCCTACCCGGTGTTCAACGCCTACAACTACCACTCGAAGGGGAACCTTACCACCATGATGGACATCATGATCCTTGGGGCAACCGAGATTGACACCGGCTTTAACGGGAATGTGGTGACCCACTCTGACGGCCTTCTGTTGCATGGAATCGGAGGATGGCAGAACTGCCTTCATGCACGCAACGTCATAATTCCCGTACCCCTTTTCCGTGACAGGATCCCGGTCATCGTAGACCGGGTGACCACCCTCTGCGGACCGGGCGAACTTATTGATGTGATCATTACCGAGAGGGGCATTGCCATTAACCCCCGCAGGCAGGACCTGATTGATTCTGTCCGCGGTAAGGGTCTCCCCCTGGTGACAATCGAAGAACTGAAGGATATCGCTGAGAAGATGTGCGGCAAGCCGGAAAAAGCTGCTTTTGACGACAGGGTGGTGGCTGCCATCAAATGGGTCGACGGTACGGTTATTGATGCTGTCAGAAAAGTGAAGAGATAATATCAAAACAATTATTATGAACAAATACAGATGCCCCGTATGCGGCTACATATATGACCCGGAAGTGGGTGACCCTCACAGTGACGTGGAACCGGGAACACCCTTTGAAGATCTTCCGTCAGGATGGGCATGCCCCGTTTGTGGCGCACCCCATGATGAATTCGAGGAGGTCAGCTGATATTACTCTTCGGGGATGTGCCTCAGCACATCGATAAGCAGATCCCAGAACATCTGGACAGTCTCAATCTCTATCCTCTCCTCTGGGGTATGAGCACCCCTGATGGTAGGCCCGAATGAGATCATGTCTATCCCCTTGTATTTCTCGAGGATCAGTCCGCACTCAAGTCCTGCATGAATGGCCTTAACCTGCGGCACCTTTCCGAAAAGCTTGCGGTATGAATCAATCATCAGCCGCAGGATTGCCGAGTTCATGTTCGGCTGCCAGCCGGGGTAACCGTCAGAATGGGTCACCTTCGCCCCTGCGAGGTCAAAGCTTGTCTCAGCCTTCATCGCGGCATAGTGCTTTGCCTCTTCTGAAGAGCTCCTCTGAGTGGTGACAACGTGGATCATGTTGTCATCGGTGAGCCTTATCGTTGCCAGGTTGCTTGATGTCTCAACCAGGTCAGGTATCTCCTTTGACCAGCCGAGCACACCGTGAGGCACTATGCTCAATGCACCCAGCAGCCTGTGCTGTGTGCCGCCGTCAATGACCAACTCAGGAATATCTGCCGGTGTTGCTGCCACCTTCAGGTCAGGCTCCAGGCCGTTGTACTCATCCCTGACAAGGGTATGGTAAGCTGCCGTGTCTGCCAGTATATTTTCTTCATGGGTCGGATTGAATGTCACCGTGACAAACGCTTCCCTCGGTATTGCATTGCGGAGGTTGCCGCCGGAGAAATTGCTGATCCTGATGTCATACTTCTTCTCAAGATCCTGCAACAGCCTGGATATTATCTTTATGGAATTGCCGTAGCCCTTGTGTATCTCATCGCCTGAATGGCCGCCATGCAGACCGGTGACAGAGATGTTCATGGCCCTGTGCCCTGAAGTAATCCTCTCCGGAGTGTAGGGCAGAAGTGCCTGGGTGTCAATCCCTCCGGCACAGCCGATGAAGAGAATGCCCTCATCTTCCGAGTCGAGGTTCAATAATATGCGTCCTGTGAAAAAATCGGGCTTGAGGTTGATTGCTCCGGTCATCCCTGACTCCTCATCAACGGTAAACAGGCACTCGATCCGTCCGCACTGAATGTAGGGATCTGTAAGCACAGCCATCTGGGCTGCAATACCTATACCATCATCAGCACCAAGTGTCGTCCCGCTGGCGGTGACCCACCTGCCGTCAATTACCGGTAATATAGGATCCTCTGCCCAGTTATGCGGATGGGAGGCATTCTTTTCACCTACCATATCCAGGTGGCTCTGAAGAACCACTGTCATGACCTTCTCCTTGCCCGGAGCAGCCTCCCTTACTATCAATATGTTCCCGACATGGTCTTCCTTTGCCTCAAGGTTATGCTGCTTCGCGAATTCAAGCAGGTATGCCCTGATCCTTCCTTCGTTCTTCGACAGCCTCGGTATTTTGCAAATCTCCTCAAAATATCCCCAAAGCTTCCTAGGCTTCATCTCCCCCAGTTCACCCATTCTGTTCTTCTTCTTTAAGTTGAATGACTTGGCGGCAAATATAGTTTTTTTCCGTTGCAACCTTTATGAATTTTACCTGCTGAAACTCTTTTTTTTAACTCAGGAAAAACTATATTTTTACGGGAAACGAAATAATACAGTTTAAAGAATAAAATTATGGCCAAACGTACTATCGTGGCACTGCCGGGTGACGGCATTGGTGCCGTTGTCCTGAAGCAGGCAGTCCGCGTCCTCGATGCGGCAGGTTTTGATGCTGATTATGTATACGGAGACATCGGGTGGGATTTCTGGTGCCGCGAGGGTAATCCTCTTCCCCGGCGTACTATTGACCTGATTGCTGAACATAAGATCGCACTCTTCGGTGCCATCACCTCCAAACCAAAAGACGATGCCGCTGCCGAGCTTTCACCGGCTCTACAGGGAAAAGGCTTTACCTACAGCAGCCCGATTGTTGGCCTCAGGCAACACTTCGGCCTCGATATCTGCGTCAGGCCGTGCCGCAGCTACAAGGGCAACCCCCTCAACTTCATCCGCCGCGACAAGACCGGAAATCCCGAGGAACCGATGGTGGATGTGGTGATATTCAGGCAGAATACCGAAGGGCTCTACGGTGGTGTGGAATGGTCCAATCCTCCGCAGCAGGTCTATGATGCGCTGATGACCCATCCCAAGTTCCGTGAAAACTTCGGATGGTGCCCGAAAGAGGAACTGGCAGTCTCAACAAGGATCTTCACAAAGAAATATACCGAACGGATCGTCAGGGCAGCTTTTGAACATGCCGTGAAATTCGGATACAAATCAGTCACTGTCTGCGAAAAACCAAACGTGATACGTGAAACATCCGGCCTCATGTGGAAGATAGCAAAGGAGATGCAGAAGAATGAGTTCCCCGGCATCCTGCTCTGGAACACAAATATCGACGCACAGATGATGTGGCTCACAAAGAATCCTGAGGATTATGGCGTAATAGTTGCCGGTAATATGTTCGGCGATATCGTTTCCGATGCGTTTGCCGGTCTCATCGGCGGACTCGGATTTGCTTGCAGCGCACAGTTCTCAGAAGACGGGATAGGGGTGTTTGAACCTACCCACGGATCAGCTCCCAAATACGCCGGGTATGAGGTGCCTATCGTTAACCCTGTGGCAATGATTGAGTCGGCTTGCATGATGCTTGACTACATAGACGAGAAGGAGACAGCCACAAGGATACGCAGGGCTATCGCCGAAGTCATCGAAGAAGGAAAGGTCAAGACCTATGACATGATGAAGATGACGGGCAAGCCCGAAGTGGTTACGATGGGAGCAGCCTCAACAATCCAGATGACCGATGCCATCATTGCACGACTAAAGTAACAGGACATGACCGAGGAGATAAAGAAACTGTGGCCTGAACTGGAATGGATCAATGATCCTGACCTGAGAGAGAAGACCGCCCGCACGTGGGAGGTCGCCCTCGAGCGGAGCGTGCTCACCGCCGGAGACCTGAACCGCATACCATTCACACTTCTCTGCGGACCTGACCTTAAAGTCACCTTCATGGACCACAAGAGATGCGTGGTCCACGTTGCCCGCGACGCAGGAATGAAGATGAACGAGTTCTTCCGCAATGACCTGCCGGTCAACATGGATGTGCTTATCTCAGGCGCTATACTGGCTGATGTCGGCAAGATGCTGGAGTATGAACTCGATGCATCCGGAAAAGCGGTGCAGGGAAAGTACGGGCAGTATCTGAGACACCCGTTCTCAGGCGTCAGCCTGGCAGAGGAGTGCGGGGTGCCGCCCGAAGTGTGCCATATCATTGCGGCGCATGCCCACGAGGGTGACCTGGTCAAACGCACCACCGAGGCCTATATAGTCCACCACGCAGACTTCATGACATTCCTGCCATTCAAAAGCAGGCTGATCGTTTGATCAGCCTACTGCCTATTTCCTTCCATCGCCTTCCTCACATTGGTGAATCCCATCTTGTCCACTTTGCGGTCATAGGTCATCAGACCGTTGGTCTCCGTCTCCACGTCAGTTGTCTGGGTGTAGACCGATGCACTCAGTCCTTTTTCGGCAACCATCTGTCGCACTGCAGCATAGAACTCAGTATACTTATTCAGGAGTGCCGTGGTGTCACCCATCTTCTCATAACCCCAGTTCTTCTGTTCCCAGGTATGTCCCTGAACCGGCAGGCCCAGCCCTCCGAACTCGCCCAGCACAATGGCCCGGTCTTTTTCAGGGCCGGGAGCCACTGGATCAGGATAGTGATGTATATCAAGCACATGCCCCGTCCCCCTGTCGGTCCATCCCGAAGCGCTGTTGACCAGCCTTGTGGTGTCAAGGGCCATGACATAGTCGGTTACTGCCGGTGTGTTATACTGGCCCCAGCCTTCGTTGTAAACAACCCACATAACAATTGAGGGGTGATTGAACTTCGTGCCGATCATCATTGTGAGCTCATCCATGAAGACAGCCGAGTCAGATGCACTCTTTTCGATGTCAGGCTTGTCACCCCAGATGTAGTCGTCGCCGCTGGGCATGTCCTGCCACACAAGGAGGCCCATCCGGTCAGTGTGGTAATAAAACCTCCTGTTCTCAACCTTTACATGCTTGCGCAGCATGTTGAATCCCATCTTTTTCAGCATCTCAAGGTCATAAACCATTGCTTCATCGGATGGTGGGGTGTAGAGTCCGTCGGGCCAGAATCCCTGGTCCAGCGGACCGTTCTGCCACATGAATTCATTGTTCAGGAAAATGCGGGTAAAGCCATCCTCACCTACGCCGAGTGATATTTTTCTCATGCCAGCGTAGGAGGTCACCTGGTCAGCAACCAGGCCTCCGGTTACCAGCCTCACCTTCAGGTCATAGAGGTATGGGTCATCCGGGCTCCAGAGCCTTGCATCAGGCACTGGCAGAGTCACCACGGATCCTGTTATCCCTGATGCCACAGCCACTGTTTTGCCTTCAGCCAGCAGGGTTATCTCCGCAAGTGACGGCGCCATGTCTACCGGAGGGCACCCCCCCGGGCCTCCCTGGCAATGCTCCTCGATGACCGTCACGTGAAGCACCCCGTTGTCAATGTCAGGCACAACACGAAGATCTCCTATCCAGGTCTTCTCAACCGGTTCAAGCCATACGGTCTGCCAGATGCCGCTCGTTGGAGTGTACCAGATGCCACCCGGCTTCGTTACCTGCTTGCCCCTTGGCTGAGGTCCCCTGTCGGTGGGATCCGTTACCTTAACCACAAGTGTATGCTTCTTTCTGTCATCAATATAATTGGTGATGTCACACCAGAAGGGGTCATAACCACCCCGGTGCATTGAAGCCATCCTGTCATTGACCCAGACGGTAGTCTCCCAGTCGGAAGCTTCAAAATTGATAATGATCCGCTTATCCTTCCATTGTTTCGGCAGAACGAATTCCCTTGAATACCACAGTGCCAGTGAGTCACTCATCCTTTCCCTGACCCCGGAGAGAGCTGATTCAACAGGGAAGGGGACGAGAATTTTTCCCTGCGGTTCCGGACGATCTGAATCTTTCGGACAGATGGCATAATCCCATAAACCGTTCAGGTTCATCCATTCATCCCTGGCAAGCGCCGGCCTCGGGTATTCCGGCCAGGGTGCCGAAGGATCCATTTTCTCACCCCAGACTGTAAAAATCGGGTTTTCAGCAGGTTTCCATTCCGGGGTTTTCTCCCTGTTGCAAGAGGTCATCATCCCGGCAATTACGACGAGAACAGGAATTAATAAGTATTTCATCTGTGAATGGTTTTAACTGGTCAGCCGAGTTTCATCTTCTCAACTTCTTCCATGTTGCGTTCATTGTATACTATCTTGCCCATCGGGGTGTAGAGCCACTCGATAAGGTCATGGTATCGGTCGGTGATCTTGCCCCTGACAATCTTCATGGTTGAGTTCATCATGCCGTTCTCTTCATTGAAGCTCTCATTGAGGACTCCCATCGCTACCGGCAGCCAGCGGTGCGGGAACATGTGACCGTACTTGCCGTTTATGCGGTATTCATTCACTTCGTTCTCTATGAGATTGAGGACGGCACGCTTTCCTTCCTCGGTTGTGGCCGACATGTTGCGGTCTTCAAGGTACAGTTTCATGGCATGCTGGTTGGGCACTATCAGGGCCACAGTGTACGGCTTCTGGTTATTGTAGAGCATGCACTGGTCAATGTATTTCGATTGTTCGCTGATGGCCTCTTCTATTCCTTCCGGACTGAATTTTTCGCCGTCATCAGCGATCAGGAGGCTCTTGAAGCGGCCCAGCACATAAAGGAACCCATCTTCACTCATGTATCCCATGTCGCCTGTATAGAGCCAGCCATCACGCAGGGCATCACTTGTCGCAGTATCGTTCTTCCAGTATCCGTGCATCACGTTTCCTCCCCGGATGACTATCTCTCCCTTTTGCCCAACAGGCAGCTCGTTGCCGTTGTCATCACATATCTTCAGTTCCATGTTGTTGACCAGGTAGCCTGATGATCCCAGTTTATGCCTGGCGGTGGAGTTTGATGAGATGATGGGTGATGCCTCGGAGAGTCCGTATCCCTGGTACATTGGCACCCCTATGGCATAGAAGAAGCGCTGCAGCTCGATGTCAAGCAGAGCGCCGCCGCCGATGAAGAATTCGAGCTCGCCTCCGAAAGCCTCCCTTACTTTGCTGAAAAGTATCTTATCAAAGAGGCGGAGGAGAGGTTTCTTGATCTTCTGTATTCCGCGCCCCTTGTTCCAGCCCTCCTTGTTATAGGAATAGGCCATCTTAATCGCAAAGTTAAATAGCGCTTCGGTCATCCTTCCCTTTTCCTTTATCCCCTTTTCGATGTTCTTCCTGAAATTTTTCGCCAGCGCCGGCACGCTCATCAGCAGGTTGGGCTTTATCTCCTTCATGCAGACGGGAATGTTGCGCAGGGTTTCCATGGGCGTCTTGCCCACCTTTACCGACGCTATGCTGGCTCCCTTGCCCATGAAGGCATAGATGCCCGCAGTATGTGCAAATGAGTGGTCCCACGGAAGTATGAGGAGAGTTTTGTAAAACTGCGGAATGTCCATCAGACTGTATGACTGGTAGACGTTGGTCACATAGTTGCCGTGGGTGAGAATTATACCCTTGGGATCGGCAGTCGTGCCCGATGTGTAACATATGTTTGCAAAATCAGAAGCAGTAATTGAAGAGGTAAACTCCTCAAAACTTTTCCTGTTGGCAGGATTTTCAAGCCACTCACGCCCGATCTTCCTTACCTCGTTGAAATGGATCTGTCCTTCAGCGTACTCCTCGCGCGGATCCATGAAGATGATTTTCTGCAAATCCGGGCATTTTTCTGCCACTGCAAGTATTTTCGGGGCCTGCGTGCTTGAAGTGATTACCATCCTGGACCCGGAGTGGATGAGACGGAATTTGATCTCTTCAGGATTCAGCTTGATGGAGAGAGGTACATTGACGCCGCCGGCATAAAGTATCCCAAGTTCGCCTACGACCCAGCTGTTACGGCCGTCTGCGAGGAGGCTGACACGGTCACCCTTCTTAATCCCCAGTTGCATCAGCCCGGCTCCGAATTCATGAACCTGGCGCCTGGTCTCCTGGTAGGTGGTACCTTCATATTTCTCCTGAAGTTTTTCCCACATGTAAATGTTGGATGCATACTTTTCCACATTTTCTTCAAAGAACCGGATAAGTGACTTCATCTCGATAAGTAGTTTGAGGTTAAAAATAGCGATCTAATATAGGAAAGAATTGTCTGGGAATGGCATCTTTCCGGAAGATTGGTTGCATTTTTAACCATTTATCCATACCTTTATCAATCAAAATCGTGAAAAACTGCCATTTATGAAGAAACTATCACTCGTGTTGCTCGCAGCCGTTTTGGTTCTTACCCCTTCATGTGATTTCATGAAGAGCATAAATCCCTTCGGTAAAAAGGCCAGGGAGGCAGAGGCTCTCCGTCAGCAGCAGGAAGCATTCCGCATAGCAGACTCAATCCGTGTGGCCAACGAGAAGCAGGCGGAGGCCGAACGCGCCCGTCAGGCAGAGATGGCCGTGGCAGCTGAAGAACAAACCAGGGTGATGACCGGTTACCATGTCATCGTGGGCAGCTTCCTTACACCCGAATATGCAGATGCATGGCTGGAACATATTAAAAGCTTCGGCTATGACGCACAGCTGGTCGGGATGAATGGCGGAAGATGGCAACTCGTATCTGCTCAGGCCTTCCCAAACCTGCACCAGGCATGGAATGCACTCGGTACTGTTCAGGACAGGATCAATGGCGAGGCCTGGGTTTACAGGCAGGAGTGACAATTACCTGGTGATGGTGGCTGACCTGTCAGGTCCCACCGAAACAATGGTTACGGGAACACCCGTCTCATCTTCAATGTACCTGATATAATCCTTTAACTCCTGGGGCAGCTCCTCCCAGCTCCTGCAACCTGTGATGTCACAATGCCATCCCCTGAAGGTCCTGTAGTTGAGTCCGCTGATGTCATACAGGCAATAGGGAAGTTCCGCCTGTTCCCTTCCATCCACAGCGTATGAGTTGCATACCTTTATCTCACTGAACCCTGAGAGCACGTCAGCCTTCATCATGAACAGCCGTGTCACCCCGTTGACCATAATTGCATATTTCAGTGCAGGCAGGTCAAGCCATCCGCAGCGCCTGGGCCTTCCCGTTGTGGCACCGTACTCATTGCCCTGGTCACGCATCTGCTGACCGTCAGCATCATCGAGCTCGGTAGGGAAGGGGCCGCTTCCCACCCTGGTGCAGTACGCCTTGAAGATGCCGAACACTTCACCTGTCCGTCCGGGAGCAATTCCGAGTCCCGTGCATGCTCCTGCAGCCACAGTGTTCGATGATGTGACATAAGGATATGTACCGAAGTCTATATCAAGCATGGTACCCTGGGCTCCCTCGGCAAGGACGCGTTTTCCGGCCCTGAGGGCCTGGTCGATATGATAATCAGCATTTACCGTCCTGAACTGCTTAAGGTACTCCACCGCGTCAAACCACTCATCCTCCAGCGCCTTCAGATCACTTGTATAGCCGTAACCCTGAAGGGTCCGAAGGTGATCATTTACCCGCGAATGATAAAACTCCCTGAAATCCTTCCTGAACAGATCCCCGACCCTCAGGCCGTTTCGCGACGCCTTGTCAGTATACGCCGGGCCTATGCCCCGGAGAGTTGATCCTATCTTTGCTTCACCCAGGGAAGCCTCATGGGCAGCATCAAGAAGCTTATGAGTGGGCATTATCAGGTGCGCCTTCAGCGAGATGAGAAGCCTTTCACGCACCTTTCCGATATCAATCCCCAGGCTCTCAACCTCATGCCTGAAAACAACCGGATCAATCACCAGGCCGTTGCCGATGATGTTGATCTTGTCATCATGAAAGATCCCCGAGGGAATAAGATGCAACACGTGCTTCACCCCGTGAAACTCAATCGTGTGACCGGCATTCGGACCGCCCTGGAAACGGGCAACAATATCATAATCCGGGGTCAGGACGTCAACTATCTTACCCTTTCCCTCATCTCCCCACTGGAGCCCCAGCAAAATGTCAATATTCATTGTACCAAAAATTCTCTGATTAGACAAAACAGGTCCGAAGTTACGAAAAAAAATGGCGCCACGGGCCACTCATCCGCCTCTCTTTTCCTGTACGCCGAACACATAAAGGGCATAATGATGCACAACGAACGAATTTTCCTCGCAGGCGCTCCTGATTATGTCATTGATCCTCGGATCGCTGAACTCGATCACCTTCCCCGAGATGGTGTCAATCAGATGGTCATGATGACCGGCTTTGTATGTCTTTTCATACTGGGCCTGGTTATGGCCGAACTTATGCCTTGTCACCAGTTTGCAGTCGAGCAGAAGGTCAATAGTGTTGTAGAGCGTAGCCCGCGAAACACGGTAATTCTTGTTATTCATGAACTTGAAGAGCGATTCAATATCAAAGTGCCCTTCCCTGGAATATATCTCGTCAAGAATTGCATACCGCTCGGGTGTTTTCCTCAGCGAATGGGTTGCAAGGTACTCCGTAAAAACCTGCCTGACAACCGCCCTGGCTTCTTCGTTTGACATTTTGCCTGATTGTTTCGCCTGATTGACTACTCAATGAACTCCTCTATCCTCTTCACGCTGGCGATTCCCTTTATGTTGGAAAGCTGCATGATCAGGTTGTTAAGGTCACGGGTGTGATGAACGAACAGGTCTATGGTGCCTTCAAATATCCCGTCATACACTGAAACGTTTATGTTCCTGATATTGACATTAAGCTCCTTCGAGATGATTGTGGTCACCTCGCTGACAAGACCGATCCTGTCAATTCCGTTGATGCTTATCCTCGCCAGGAATGAAGCAAGCTTGTGGATGGTCCACCTGACGGGAATGATCCTGTTGCCCTCGCTTGACATAAGCTTTACGGCCACCGGGCATTTGGGCTTGTGGACGATGATGGAGTTGGAATGGTCAAGATAACCAACCACTTCATCGCCCGGGATGGGCTGACAGCAACTGGCAATGACGTAAGAACTGGCAGCGCTGTCGACATTTTCCCGGAGCAGGTAGGGCTGACTCTTATCTATTTTTTCAGCAGTGACAGGCGCCTCCCTTGTTTCCGGATTCTTGCGGGTAACTCCGCCGATGGCCAGCTTCCAGTACTTGCGCAGGCTTCCTTCAGGAGCCTTCTTCAGCACTTTGCGCAACTCGTCGAGGTTGATAAGCCCCAGCCCGATGCGCGAATAAAGCTCGTCCTTGTTAAGCAGCTCATAGTTGTCAAGAAGCTTCTTGATGATGTCAGAATTGGGAAGAATCCCCAGCTCACTCAGCTTCTGCTCAAGCATGTCCATCCCCTTCTGTATGCGATCAGTGGATTCATCACGAAGCGCATCCTTTATCGCATTCCTGGCCTTCGCCGTATGGGCATACTCAAGCCACTCCTTTTCAGGCCTGGCAATGTTGGATGTGATAATCTCAACCTGGTCTCCGCTCTGAAGTGTGGTGGAGAGAGGGGAGAGCTTGTAGTTTACCTTGGCACCGATGGATTTGTTGCCTATGTCAGTATGGATTTCATATGCGAAATCGAGGGCGGAAGCTCCCTTGGGCAGGTTGACCAGCAGTCCCTTTGGGGTGAAAACCATTATCTCTGAGGAGAATAGACTCATCTTGAATTCATCGAGGAAGGTGAGCGGATCAGACATCGGGTTGGCAAGCATCTCCCGGATATGCTTCAGCCATTTATCGAGCTCATTCTCAGTCTGAGACATGTCTCCCTTGTACTTCCAGTGCGCAGCAAACCCCCTCTCAGCAATATCATCCATCCTCTGGCTGCGGATCTGCACCTCAACCCATCGCCCCTCAGGGCCCATCACAGTAAGGTGAAGCGCCTCATAACCGTTTGACTTGGGCCTGCTGATCCAGTCACGCAGCCTGTCAGGCTTGGGAGTGTAAATATCTGTTATAAGAGAGTATATCTGCCAGCACTGCGCCCTCTCACTCATCTCCGGACCGGGCTCGAAGACAATCCTTACTGCAAGAAGGTCATATACCTCCTCAAACGGGACATTCTTCGACTGCATCTTCTTCCATATGGAATAGATCGACTTGAACCGGCCAGATATGTCAAACAGGATATTGTTGTTGTTCAGCGCCTCTATGATAGGCAGGCTGAACCTGTTGATGAGAGCAAGGTTCTTTTTCTCATCCATCTTTACCTTGCGCGCTATCTCATCATAGATGCGCGGATGCCTGAACTTGAAGCTCAGGTCCTCCAGCTCGGTCTTGATGGCAAACAGCCCCAGCCGGTGCGCCAGCGGTGCATAGAGATAAACAGTCTCTCCGGCAATCTTCATCCTCTTGTACTCGGGCATCGAGTCAAGAGTACGCATATTGTGCAACCTGTCAGCTATCTTCACCAGTATGACCCTGAAGTCATCAGAGAGGGTCATCAGCATCTTGCGGAAGTTCTCAGCCTGCAGTGAATTGGTCTCCTTGTTGTAGGTTCCTGATATCTTGGTCAGACCATCAATCAGTGATGCAATCTTGGGACCGAAATGCTTCGATATCTCCTCAAGGGGAATGCCGGTATCTTCCACCACATCATGCAACAGTGCGGCTGAAACCGACTTGGCGCCCAGCCCTATCTCCTGGTTGACTATCCGGGCTACATTGATCGGGTGAATGATGTAGGGTTCCCCGGAATTGCGGTACATGTCACGATGCGCTTCATTCGCGAACCTGAATGCCTTCTCGATCAATTCCCTGTCACCGGGCTTGTCACACCTGTAAAGATTGTCAGTCAGCAGGCTGTATTCTGTCTCGATACGGCTGATATCATCAGCGGTGAATATTTTGGTCCTGGTCTTAACCATCAGTCTCTACCTGCAAACGAGTGACAAAGATACGAAAATCGGCTCATTATTTTTTTTAGCTGTTATGGCAGTATAGTTACAGTCCCGTTCCTTTCAAGGGTTTGTCCGGAAGGGGTGGTGAGCCTCAGGTTCCAGAGGTATACCCCCGGCGGCATCATCCTGCCGTTGTGCCTGCCGTCCCATCCTTCGCCGGGGTCACCCGTGCGGAACAGCAGTGCACCGTTTCTTGAAAGTATCCTGAAATCATATTCTCCCGGGTGAAATGAAAATTCAGGTCTGAAAATGGCGTTCTCATCCGTACCGCCGGGGGTGAAGGCATTGGGCATGAAGACATTCTCACTGGTTGCAATTACGGCAGCAGAGGAAAGGTGCGGCCCGGCGCCTGCCGGCGCTGAGAGATCCGCAGTTGACACCCGGTATACAACTTCGCCTGCTGATACATCTGAAGCGAATCCTGTGTAATCATCTGACCAGAGCGTGTCAGACATGGAAGAAGCAACTTCGCGCATACCCTCTCCGATATCACGCCAGACACTGAATGACCCGCTCCATCCGGCAGAGGGCCTGTTCCACCGGAGGTTGACAAGGGTTCCGTTGATTGATGCCTCCAGCAAAATATTCCGGGATGGGGCTGAAACTGTTGAAGCCAGACCACAACTGTTCACGGCTGCAACCCTGTACAGCCTGACAACAGTGGTGTCTGCCTGTGCCATTGCAAATGTGACCCTGCCGGCAACTCCCGTCGAAGAGGCTGCCTTATCCCATGCGGCTGCAACAGGATCATAGCGAAAAAGCCGGAAATCACTCATCACCGTTGACGGGTCATAGCCGGCAGCAAATGATATGCCGCCATCCTGCACTGCAATTGCATCTATCCTTACCCATCCCGGTGCAGCCTCGATGCCGGTTGTGACACAGGCCCTGTTTGACGAAGAAAGCGGCCCGTAGCCGTCGCTTGCCGTTACATAAAAACAGTATTCTGTATCCGCTTCGTACCCGGTGAACAGGTACTGCGTGGAAGATACAGGCAGGGCTATGTCAGGAAACGATCCTCCCGTTCCGTCTGTTATGTGCAACAGGTAACCACTGCCCGGATGAAACTGGTTGTCATATGCTGTCCATGAGACTGCTACTGTTGCGGTGCACGGATCTTCAGCGGCAGAGAGCCATATGGTGCTGAGGCTGTTGCTGAGCGGACTCGGATTGTCTGATGAGTCAATGGCTGCCACTACATATGATACGCTCCTGTACCTGGCAGCTGAAGCGGTATGGGTGTATTCGAAAACGAATGGAGAATAAATGGTATCAATGGCATCAGCCCTTCCTGCGGCATAGATGTAGACAACATAACTGCCCACATCCGGTGAAGGGGAAGGAAGCCACCTCAGAACGGCAAACCCGGTTGCAGGATCAACCGTCACCATGTCAAGCCTGGGTGACAGGGGCCGGTCAGCATCCTGTCCTGCCAGTGGAAAGGCAGACAAACCGCAGAACAGCAGCGGTATGAAGAGCTTTCTTAAGGTATTCTGCTTTTTCATCGGCTTCCGGCAATGATCTCCCAGGCCTCACCGGGATTGAAATACCTATTGAAGATATCCATTATCCTGGCTGGCGTAATTGTTTTGACAGTTTCGGCTAAACGTGTATAATAGTCTGCTCCTGTCTCATAGTCGATGATGCCCCTGATAGCATCGGCAACCGAAAACGGTCCGTCAAAGATCCGGGCCAGCTCTCCCATCATGTGATTTCTTACCAGGGTCATCTCTTCCTCGCTTACCCCTTCTGTGCGGAGCTTCTCAATCTCTTTCCTGATTTCACTTAGAGTCTCATCCCTGTAGGCATTTGCCACATCTGTCATGATGGTAATATAGCCTATGTTATGGAAAGCGCCGGCAACTGCCCCGATGCCGTACGTATAACCCTTCTCCTCGCGTATTGTACGCATCAGGCGCGAGCCGAAATACCCGCCGAGTATCATTGTGGCCACCTGCAAGGCCTGGT
This sequence comes from Bacteroidota bacterium, assembly GCA_018262715.1. Taxonomy (GTDB): domain Bacteria; phylum Bacteroidota; class Bacteroidia; order Bacteroidales; family VadinHA17; genus SR-FBR-E99. The sequence goes on along the minus strand of JADFDS010000032.1, from coordinate 81,150 downwards.
AGTCAGGATGGTTGCGGGTAATCCCCTTCCAACCCACCCGTACCGTGCTCTGAACCGAGGTGGGAAGGTCACGGAAAATCTTTCCGGGCTCCGAAGTTTCCAATACGGGAGAGGGGAGAGGAGGCTTCTGCCATTGTCCCGTTCCTTTGCCTGAGAAGTATTTTTCCAGTACGGGAAGCGCTTTCCATGGCTCACTCCCGGCTACCGTGACGTACATGTTCACCGGCCTGTAGTGCTTCCGGTGAAACTCCCTCACGTCACCTGTCGTAAGTCTACGGTAATCATCTTCCGTTGTAATGCGTCCGTAAGGGCTCCTGCTGCCGCACAGTGCTTCATAGAAAGCTTCCCTTGCAATAACCGAAGTCCGCCGCCTGCTGGTCTGAAAAGCCTGTAACCTTCTGTCCGTCAGCATCCTGAATTCATTTTCAGGAAAGGAGGGACTGAAGAGCACCTCACTGGCCAGGGCCATCACATCATCAAGCTTTCTTGTCAGGGTAACCGTTACCAGTCCGGCTGTGTCCTTGTCAGAAGAATGTGTAAGCGCGGCTCCGGTGCTGTCAATGAGATCATTGATTGTAGCCGCATCATGATGCAATGTCCCCTCGGTGAGCATTGCGCTCGTAGCGGATGCTGCCAGATGAACCTCCTCCAACACCTGGCCGGCAGGGATAACGAACTCAATTCTCAGCAGATCGACGGTGCCATTTCCTGCCATATAGACCGGTACTCCGTTGCCAAGCATCACCGGTTCCGGCAGTGAAGTATCTCCCGCTGACGGAGTGATGATCTCCGGGGCTCCCTTTATCTCTTTGTTTCTCATATCTTCTCGGGCAGGTAATGGATCACGCTGCTGTTCCCGGGCCTGAATGTAAGCCCGGCAGCTGAGGCTATCTCTTCTGCTGTCACACTCATGTACTGTTCATGCTCCCTGTTGATGCCGTCTGCATCACCGAGCACCTCATGATAGGCAAGGCTGAATGCCTTGTTGGAAACGCTTATGTATTGCATCAGACGGTGCGACTCGTACCTGTTGCGTGCCTTGTCAAGTTCGGCAGCAATTACACGCTCAGAGGCCAGCCTGTCAAGCTCTGACCTGACTGCTTCCTCTGCCTTTCTGACATCAATCCCGTCTCTGATCCTGCCACTGAATATGACAAGACCCGGATCAGCTTCGCCTGAGAGATAAATGTCGGCTTCGCTGAAGAGCTCCTTTTTCCTGACGAGTATGGCAGGGAACCGTGCAGAATCACATCCGGCCAGTATATCGGTAAGCAGGTCAAGGATGTAAAAGTCGCGGCTCTCCCTACTTCCCATGTGAAAGGCCATTAGCAGGTGAGGGGCATGAACAGGCCTGTGTACCGTCAGCTCGCGCCGTTCTGCCTGTTCCGGCTCAACAGGGAGCTTTCTTTCGGTCTTTACACCTGACGGAATGTCTCCGAACCATTTTTCAGCTAGACTGAACACCCTGTCCGGATCAACGTTGCCTGCAACACTGAGTACTGCATTGGAGGGGGTGTAAAAACGGTCATAAAACTTTTTTGCCGAGATGCTGTCTGCTTTCTCAATATGACTGATATCCATCCCTATGGCCGGCCACCGGTAGGGATGAACCCTGTAGGCCAGGGGCCGGAGCAACAGCAGCAGATCGCCGTATGGCTGGTTAAGATAGCGCTGCCTGAATTCTTCGGTGACAACACTCTTCTGGTTGGCCAGCCTCTCCTCTGCCAGGTCGAGGCCCCGCATCCTGTCTGACTCAAGCCATAACGCCGTCTCAAGGTTGGTCGCAGGAAGGGTGATATAGTAGTTGGTGAGGTCATTGTTGGTGAAGGCATTGTTCTCACCTCCGGCCATCATCACAGGCACGTCAAAAAGAGGTATGTTCTGCGTCCCCTCGAACATCAGGTGTTCAAAGAGATGGGCGAAACCTGTGGAATCAGGCTCCTCATCCCTCGAGCCTGCATCATAAAGAATATTGGTTGTTACCATGGGGGTGCCCTCATCCCGGTGCACTATCACCCTCAGCCCGTTGTCAAGTATTTGCCTTTCAAATCCGATCATGTATGCAAAATATGTCAAACTTACCAAAATAAACATCTGATCCTCATTTTATAATATATTTGTAATCTGAATATTTTTCATTTTTCTCCGGTAACCTTGAACAACCTGATAATTAGGAAAATAAGGCAGCTAAAATCTTTCCTTACCAACCAGCAGACCCTGATTTACATTCTCAGTTTCCTGGTCGGACTTGTAAGTGCACTGGCAGCCGTGGTGATGAAGAATGCAATTCACTTTACCCATGTTCTGTTCACCCAGGGTGTTATGAAAGGCGCCGGAGGAGTTCTCTCACTTGCCTACCCCCTTGCAGGGATATTTCTTACAATGCTGGCTGTCAAATACCTCGTCAGAGATAATATCTCACATGGGATCAGCAGGGTGCTCTATGCCATCTCGAAACGAAAAAGCTACATAAAACCCCATAACAACTGGTCGTCAATCCTGACCAGCTCGCTCACCATCGGCTTCGGCGGCTCGGTGGGAGCAGAGGCTCCCATCGTTCTTACAGGCGCTTCGATAGGCTCAAACATAGCACGCCACTTCAAACTGAATTACAAGTATGTGACCCTGCTGCTCGGATGTGGCGTTGCCGGGGCCATTTCCGGAATCTTCAAGGCTCCCTTTGGAGGAATATTGTTCACCCTCGAGGTGCTGATGCTTGACCTGACGATGTCATCAATAGTTCCCCTTCTGATTTCATCTGTGACTGCAGCAACCGTGGCATTCTTCTTCATGGGCGACAATGTGCTTTTTTCTTTCCAGGTAAAACAGGGATTCATGCTGAGCGAGCTGCCATACTACCTGATCCTGGGTGTCTTCTGTGGTCTGGTCGGAATATACTTTACAAGGGCAACCATCGGAATTGAAAAACTCTACAAAAGGATTGGCAACAAATGGATAAGGATGGTGGCAGGCGGGTCGATCCTCGGAGCCCTGATCTATTTCTATCCGGCGCTCTACGGTGAGGGATACGAAACGGTGTTGGTGCTCCTCAATGCCGGAAGCGGAGTTGCCCCCGGAAATGAGATCTTCGGCAATATGGCTGCCGGATTCTGGTCCTTCTCATTGCTGATGGCCGGACTGCTGCTTGTCAAGGTGGTGGCTACAGCCTCCACAAACGGTGCCGGTGGAGTAGGCGGCATCGTTGCTCCGGTATTGTTTACCGGAGGAGTGGCGGGCTACTACCTCTCCAGCCTGCTGAATCACCTGTTCGGCCTGGCCCTGATCGAAAGCAGTTTCACCCTTACCGCCATGGCAGGAGTATTCTCGGCCGTTCTTCATGCCCCCCTCACCGCTATCTTCCTTATAGCGGAGATAACGGAAGGCTATGCCCTGCTCATCCCCCTGATACTCACATCCACTGTAGCCTTTATCACTGCCAGAACATTCCAGAAGTATTCAATTTACAATGAACAGCTTGCGATAACCGGAGAGCTGATCACCCATGACAAGGATAAGGCGGTTATGACTCTGCTCGACTGGTCCAGGGAGGTGGAAAAGGACCTGCTGACGGTGAGACCCGACAGCAACCTGGGAGATCTTGTAAAGCAAATCTCAAAATCAAACCGGAACCTCTTCCCTGTGGTGGATGAATTCAATATCCTGGAGGGCGTTGTGCTGCTCGATGACGTCCGTGACAAAATGTTCAGACCCGAACTCTATGATAAAATCACCGTGAGGGAACTGATGACCATACCTCCTTCCTATATTGATCTCAGTGAGAGAGGTGATGCAGTCCTCGACGCCTTCGAACGCACCGGAGCCTGGAACCTTCCTGTGCTTGACGAGGGCCGGTACGTGGGATTTATCTCCAAGTCAAGAATCTTTTCCGCATACCGCGAACTGCTCAGACAGTTTTCAGAGGAATGATCCGGCTTGCCCATATCGTATCCATATCGTACTTCACCGGACATCCGGGGGTCATGAGTAAATTTGATTATTAAATGTATATTTGCCCGCAAACATCCCGTGTTCACCGGCTTGAGGAAACGGGTAATTATCAACCGAACTAAGAATCTAATCATGGAAAGAGACAGCGCAATATTTGAACTGATCGACCGCGAACGCAAACGCCAGACTGAAGGTATTGAACTCATCGCATCAGAAAACTTCGTCAGCCCGCAGGTGCTTGAGGCAATGGGTTCCGTGCTTACCAACAAGTACGCGGAAGGTTACCCCGGGGCAAGATATTACGGCGGATGCGAGGTTGTTGACGAGGTTGAACAGCTCGCAATTGACAGGCTGAAGAAACTCTTCAATGCAGAATATGCAAATGTACAGCCCCACTCAGGGGCACAGGCAAACATGGCTGTCTTCCTGACCATACTCAAACCGGGCGATACCTTTCTGGGATTGAATCTGTCACACGGAGGTCACCTCTCGCACGGATCTCCGGTGAACTCGTCAGGCATACTGTACAATCCGGTTGCCTACGGGGTGAAGGAGGAGACCGGTCGTGTTGACTATGATATGATGGAGGAGGTTGCCCTCCGCGAAAAACCAAAACTGATCGTAGGCGGCGCTTCTGCATACTCCAGGGAATGGGACTATGCAAGGATGCGCGCTATCGCTGACAAAGCAGGGGCTCTGCTCATGATTGACATGGCACACCCTGCCGGCCTGATTGCAGCAGGATTGCTCGATAACCCGCTTCGTTATGCACATGTCGTCACCTCCACAACACATAAAACCCTCAGGGGACCACGCGGAGGAATCATCCTCCTGGGAACAGACTTCCCCAACCCCTGGGGCGTGACCACCCCCAAGGGCGAGATCAAGATGATGTCGGCAATGCTCAACTCAGCCGTGTTCCCCGGGATACAGGGCGGACCCCTGGAGCATATTATCGCAGCCAAAGCCGTCTCATTCGGAGAAGCACTTAAACCGGAGTTCCGGACCTACCAGCAGCAGGTGAAGAAAAATGCCGCAGTGATGGCCGAGGCTTTCATGGCCCAGGGTTACAAGGTGATATCAGGCGGAACAGACAACCATTCGATGCTGATCGACCTGAGAACACGCTTCCCGGAAATTTCAGGCAAGAAGGTTGAAAATACCCTGGTCAGAGCACACATCACCGTCAATAAGAACATGGTGCCGTTCGACTCCCGCTCGCCATTCCTTACTTCAGGGATCAGGGTGGGTACCCCTGCCGTCACAACCCGAGGACTGAAGGAGGGTGACATGGGAACCATCGTTCAGCTCCTTGATGAGGTCCTGGTTAACATTGAAAATGAATCAGTGATAACATCGGTGGGAGAGAAGGTGGTAAAAATGATGAAAGACCTCCCTCTTTTTGCGTACTAGGAAATTAGCAATTCCTTTAGTATTTTTGTGATCATGGAAAAAGTTAGCCCCCAGACTGACATCCTTGTTTATGTGGTTGATGATGATCCTGTCGTCACCAGCCTGGTCTCAACCAGGCTGGAAGGCAATGGTTATGCTGTAAGGGCATTTGCCTATGCCGAGGATTGCATCGCTGCACTCGGTGAAATTCCTGACCTGATTATCCTTGACTACTATTTCCTGAAAGAGGGCGAAATCCCCATGAATGGAATGGAAGCCTATGACGAGATTACCAGGCTGGCTCCGGAAGTTCCCGTCATCATGCTCTCCGCCCAGGAGAAGGGAGAGGTGGTGCTTGAGTTTGCACGAAAGGGGATAGCTGATTATGTCATAAAGGATTCTGACCTGATTGACAACCTCCTGATGGCAGTTAAGGAAGTCCTGGAAAGATAGTTCCCGGCAAATATGGAATGGTACATGTACCTGGCTGTAATAGCCGCCGGCCTCTTTGCAGGCTTTGTTAACACTCTTGCCGGCAGCGGTTCACTGATTACCCTGCCTTTACTGATGTTCCTCGGCCTGCCTGCCAATATTGCAAATGGCACCAACCGTATCGGCGTCTTCGTCCAGAGCCTGGTCAGCAGCATAAGCTTTAAAAAGCAGAAACTCTATACCGTCGGCGAAAGCCTATGGATGTCAGTGCCTGCCATTGCAGGAGCCCTGCTGGGGTCACTCATTGCAGTGAAGATCAATGAACGGATGATGGAACTGCTGATAGGAGGACTGCTTGTCTTCATGTTCTTCGTAATCCTTTACAAGCCTGAACAGTGGGTACGTGACCATGCTCACTCACCGGCCATGAAGCGGCGGTGGTGGGTACCTGTGGTGTTTTTCATCATCGGCATATATGGCGGTTTTATCCAGGCCGGGGTGGGCTTTTTCCTGCTGGCGGCGCTGGTGCTCGGGACCGGCATGGGCCTGACCAGGGCCAACGCCCATAAGGTGCTGATTGTGGCCGCCATGACTGCCATCGCACTGGTTGTATTCATCCTCAGCAACCAGGTTTATTATCTCTACGGCATCATCCTGGCTGTCGGACAGGGTGCAGGAGCCTGGCTCGGCTCGAAGGTGGCAGTCAGCTGGGGTCCCAGGGTAGTGCGTGTAATACTGCTTGTAGCCATTATGGCTTCCGCAATAAAGCTTACCGGCCTCTATGACCTTGTGGCCGGGCTGTTCTGAAACAAAAGAGTTTTATTTGAGACGGAAAACGTAGGTGATTGTCCCTTTCTGAATAATCGGGGCATCATTGCTGCTTTCAAACCTGGTTTTCAACGCAGCTTCCTTTGCCAGCTTGAGGAGATCCCCCTCGAGAGTCGTCGATCCCTTGATGCCGGGTGTAGCATCGGTGACCCTTCCGGAACGGTCTACTGTTATCGCAACAACAACAACTCCCTCTTTCTGAAGGTCATAGGGAGGTTTGATGAGTGACTGTGCCTTCCTTCCTCCGAGGTCAAAAGATATGCCCTCGGTTCCCTGGCCACCTCCCGGCCCGTAATTGGGTGCATCAGGGGTACCTGACTGAACTCCCTGGTTACCCTGCCCGCCTGCCACTCCCTGGCTCTGGCCTGAAGTGCCCACATTGCCTGCATTGCTGAAAGCGCCCCTGGCCCTTGCATTCTGCTGGTCAATACGCCGCTGCTCCTCCTCCTTTTTCCGCTTCTCGGCCTCCTCCTGTTCTATGCGCTTCCGCTCAGCCTCAGCCTCCAACTGCCTTCTTATCTCTGCAGCACGCGCCTCCGCCTGCTTCCTGATCTCCTCGGGACTGGGCTCTTTCTTTTCCACTTCCACAGCCTCCTCGAAGTCCTGCGTCAGCAGCGCTTCCTCACCTCCCTGTTCCCCTGCAGATTCAGGAGGAGGGGGAGGAGATACAGGCTCCGGTGCCGGTTCAAACAACCCTTCACCTGTCTCGTCAAAACCAAAGTTGACAAGAAGACCCTCCTCAACCGGTTCAGGTATCTTCACCCGGAACGTGACGAAAATGATGAGAATGGCAAGAAGAAGGTGAGTCAGGGCACTGAAGATCAGACCCTGCTTCCTTTCCTTTGTGAGAGGCTCACCGGAACTATTTCGGAGTTGTGGCAAGTATCAGCTTGTACTGGTTTTTTGCAGCTATGTTCATCACGTTGACTACATACTCTACAGGAACACTCCTGTCGGCATGCACCGAAATGTATATCTCGGGACTGTCCTGAACCCTCGACTGCAACGCAGCCTCCAGGAATTCAAGATCGATGGGCTGATCTTCGATGAAATACTGAAGATCCTTTGTAATTGATACCGTGGTCATCGGACGGGCCGAGGACTGGGTCGTACCCTTGGGTAACAGCAGCTTCAGGGCTGTCGGCTGAACCAGGGTGGAGGTCAGCATGAAGAACAGCAGAAGCAGGAACACAATATCAGACATGCCTGCATTGCTGAACTGAACACTGACTTTATTCTTGTTCGAAATTGCCATCAGTTACTGTTTTACAGGTTCATTGAGGATGTCAAGGAACTCGGTTGATGTTGTTTCGAGCTGGAACACAACATTTTCAACCTTTACAACCAGCTGGTTGTACCCGAAATACGCGAGAATCCCAAGTATCAGACCTCCCACCGTGGTAATGAGCGCGGTGTAGATGCCTCCGCTGAGGGTGCTTATGTCAAGGCTGTTTCCTGCCAGTGACATTTCATAAAATGCCTGTACCATACCTATGACCGTTCCAAAGAATCCCATCAGGGGAGCGGCTCCGGCAATTGTTGCCAGTGTCGGGAACCTCTTCTCAAGCTTGTGAACCTCCAGCCTGCCCACATTCTCTATGGCAGCCGTCACATCGGCCAGAGGCCTGCCGAGACGGGTGATCCCCTTCTCAACCATCCTGGCCTGCGGAGAGTTGGTCTTCCTGCATAGCTGCAACGCCGCATCAACCTTCCCTTCATACATGTAGTCCTTTATGCGGTTCATGAAGTTGGCATCACCCTTTGATGCCTTCTTGATCACCAGGTACCTTTCGATAAAAATGTAAAGTGCAACAAAAGAGAGAAGTGTGATGAGATACATCACCCATCCTCCTGCCAGGTAAAGATCAGCCAGTGACATTGTTGCCTCTTCTGCGGCTTCAGTGGCTGGTGTTCCCTGTAATAAAATAGCTGCTGAGATCATTTTCCTTGGTTTAAGATGTTAACAGTTTGACTTGCTTTCGCGTATCATCGCGCGAATATAGTAAAAAACGGATTTCATCCCCTGTAAGTATCCCATTGTTGATAAAACGGGGTCATTGTTGAAATGTTAGTTCTGCCCGGTTTCCCCTTCACTCTCGATGTTTTTTCTCTTCTTTTCCTCCGGTTTGATGAAAAGGTCTTTCAGCGTGCTGAAATCACGCCTGTAAAAGAGCCCCACCCCCTGGGTGTATGGATGAACCTGGTAATACAGGTTATGGTTCGAACGATTGAATACCTTGAACCTGAGCATATCGGTCAGCCTGACCTCCACGGTGAACTCACCGCTTATGTTGCTGGCCGTGGTGTTTGACTGGTTTCCCCGCACGTCTACGTTCCCGTTGACGGTAACCTTGTCATTCAGCAACTGCGTTGAGAGAGCCAGCTCCACCTCCTGGTCGGTGAGCTCACTTCCGGGCCTGTAGCTGAAGCCTATGTCAAAATCATTGCTTATCTGTGACAGCCAGTTGCTGAGCTGGTTGGAGAGCATCTCGGTGGTGGTTGTGACACCTACGATCGGTGATACGGCATATCCCCCCTGAGCCACCGGTGTGCCTGTGGTAGTGCCTGAGTTGTAAAGCGAAGGATCAGGGTAAAAGCTGTTCATTACCAGCAGGTAAAGAAACTGGCGGCTGAGCTCCTCCTCGGTGTCAATGGCCATTCTCAGCAACTCACGGGTACGCTCGTCAGCGGTGGGGAGGCTGATGTCAAAACTGATTGCGGGATTCAGGAGCCTTCCCGAGAGACTGAGAATGCATTCGACCGGCATCTTGGCTTTCAGCTCCGTAAATTCCTCCTCCCCGAAGATCTCCGAGAGCGATGCCTTTGTCTTGTAAAGGGCCCTTATATCCAGGCTGGCATCTTCAATGGCCCCGTTCCACGAGACTGTCCCTCCCTCTTCCACTGCAAACCTCTTGTTGAGTATGCTTCCAAGGGTGAAGAGGTAATCTCCGTCACTGATCACATAGTCCCCGGCCATTCGCATGTCACCCCTTGAGTTCAGGGAGATGTTCAGCAGGCCTTCACCCTTGCCCCTGATGACTCCTCCGGCTGTCTCGTCAAGGATGAGCTGTACCTCGGCTTCAGGCGTAACATCAAGGTCGAAGTTAAGCTCCATTTTGCTTCCCTCTTCCTGCCTAACAAAACTGCTCTGCCTGTCTGGCTGCTCCTGCTCGCCGGTCTCCCCCGCAGGTTTCAAAAACTCAATGAAAGGATAATCACTTACACTGGCCGATGAGTTCAACGGCACATAGAATTCGGTGTTCGGAGCCGTCCGGGCCGAGATATTGAAAACCAGCTTCTCATCATTCCCCCTTATCCCGGCATAACCCGAAGCATAGGCGGTGCCGTAAAAACTGTCATTGTCCTTTGGCCTGGTGTTGAGAACCAGCATTTTGTCCATATTGATGTCAAGGCTCACACCAAAATTCTTGAATGCACGGTGTGTGATCATACCGTTTATCATGCCCTGGTTCTTCTGTGCATCATAAATATTGATATTCCTCAGGATGATGCCTGAAGGCGAAAACCTGACGCTGTCAGAGAAACTGTAACGCGTCTGAAGAAAATCAATCTTCATCGAGGCATCATGCGCCATTACCGCTCCGGTCATCTCCAGCTGCCGTGGCTTCCCCTTCAGCCTGATGGTTCCCGTTCCGAAACCCCGGATATCCGAAGCAAAAGAACTGAGAAACGGATTTAACACGTCAAGCGGGAGATCAAATGCCGATGCTGCAATGTCAATCACACGCGCCGACGGCGAATAGGTACCGCTGACGTCAATGAGCTTCCTCCCGGCAAAGTCATTGCCCACATTTATTACTGCCACCTTTCTCCTCGGATCCCATTCGCTGATTATGGTCATCAGGCCATAGTTGTTGTCATTCAGCCTGAAGTCAGTGACATTTATCCTGCTCTCAAAAAGCAGGTTATTAAAAACATCTGACAGGGTGAGATTGCCGCTCAGAATTCCTTCAAACTTCATCTGGGTCGGTTCCTCTGTCTCATCCTGCTTTCCCCGGAGGAGGTTGTTCAGGTATGACATGTTAAGCCCCTCGAAAGCCAGGGTCAGCTTCTCCTCGGGGTCTTTCGAGAGACTGCCTCCGAGACTGAAATATCTCGTCCTGCTGCTTACCAGTATATTGTCGAAGAAGGTGCTGACGGAGTCAATTACGATCCTGGCAGGACTGATATTCCACTGTGAACTGTTGACAGTCAGGCCGGTAGGAAGCACCGCAACCGTCAGTGACGGCAAATTGCCGACACCATGACTGAAAAATCCCCTGGCCTTGACCTCTCCCAGCGTACGCCCGTTGTCATGATTGTCCCAGTTCATGCCCAGGTCAGTTGTGTCATTGCAGCTTGTGGCGCCGAGGGCAAAATTCCCCAGCTCGGATTTGTCAGGCAGCATCACTGTATCTGCAGTCATGTCCAGCTTCAGGCTGCCATCCTTTAACGAACCTGTCATATTCAGCCGGCCCATTCTTATACCCATGTATGTTACGGCATCTGCCTTAATCCCTGCTATAACCTCAGGGCGGTCTGACCAGAAGTGACCTGTGACATGCGTCCCTTCCGAGATACCAAGGCCAGTCCCTAAAAACTCATTCAGCCTGTCAATCCTCTTGATCCTGGCATCCAGGGAGAACATAGCTTCAGGTGTTGACTCACCTTTCTTTGCTACCGGCTTATTGAACCTCGAAGGGAAAAGGCCCGCCATTATCTCTGAGACGCTACTTTTTATGGCATCAACGGAGTACTGCCCTCTCACATCAGCGTCGGCAAAATCTGACCTGAGCCTCAGGACAGGTTCACCGCTGACGATTTCGGAACTGACAAGGAAGTCATATATGTTGAGCTTCCCGTTTGAGTTTTCAAGAGTCGAGTTGATGAGCCTCAGGTCTCCTTCCAGGTTTTCCGTTGAGTTGCCCCTGAAATTGGCAGTGACAAGCGCAGTTGCCCTGAAGACTGAATCTTTTTTTACAAGGTTGAGAGTGTGCAGGTCAGCATCGGCAAGGTTCATGGTGAAGTCAAACTCCGGCTGGCTCTTTTCAAGATCAAACCTGCCGAGAAGGCTCATCTCAATATTTGGTTCATTCACCTCAACACTGCCGTCCCAGATCCTGTCGGCATAGGTCCCTGAGACGCTGATGTTCCTGTACAGGTATTTGTTTACCTCGACGCTGTCTATCACCCCGTTGATGTTTGCTGAGAGATGGCGGAATGACTTCATTGTTCCGTCAACCTCTGCATGCATCCACAGCCCGCCGAACATCTCACTGTTCTTTGCCATGTACCCGAGATCTACAGCCCTGGTTCTGAGAGAACCCCTGAATCCGAAGGTGTTTCGCCCGTCAGGCTTAAGTGAGAGGTCTGTGTCAAACGTACCCCTTTCGGTGGTGATCCTGCCGAAGGATACAAAATCTGTGGTGAATCCTGTAAAGCTTCCCTTGTATGTGACCAGCCCCAGGTCATGAGCAACTTCAGGCAGCCTGAGAGGCTTCCTTCCCGGCACCGTGAACCGTTCGATATCCGCGGCACGGGTTTTCATGTCGGTGAAACTGATGAACAGATAACTGTCGTTTATCTCAGGCAGTCCGGATATGTCAAAATCGAACCTCAGCCTGGTGGAGGCCTCATAGTCAATCCTGATATTCTTCCCTTTCAGCTCTGCAACGGTACCGGCCACCCTGCCCGAGAAGCTGACTTCCTCACTGATCCCCGCAAGGGGCCTGACAAAATACGAGATGTCGGAGGTATTTACGATGGAATTATTGAACAGGAAGTCAATCCTTACATCATTGATGAAATCCTTCCATGAGTCCTCTTCACGGGGCATTAGCAGGATCTTTTCAGCAGAAATGGCGGATGAGTCAGTGAGCAGGTCAATATCCCTGAAATAGAGGCTGCTCTCTGTCACAGCCATGTTCATATCAAGACTCCTGCTTACAAATCCGCCGGCTTCATGAAACGCCAGCCCTCTTATCACCATGCTTACAGAATCGGGTATTATCCTGAGATCCCTTACTTTTCCGGTGATGTGTCTGATGTGCATGTTCATGTAGTTGACACTGCCCGCGACAACCCCGATCGTATCAGACATGTCAGCCAGTGTAAAGGATCCGTTGAGCACGTCAATGTCAGCAAAACGTATGTCGATGCCCCCTGTGCTGTCACGCTCCCGGTCACTCTTCAATGACCTGAGGTAGGCTGTCAGATTCATGACCCCGGCAGTGTCCTTGATCATCCTGAAATCAGGCTCGTGAACGTCAATTGTTCCGAATTTAAAAATCCTGTGTGACGGTCTGATCTCACGCAGCCTCAGATCAACCTTACGGGCTGCAACGATGGTGTCGCCGTTCAGGTCCCTGAACAGCACATCATCAAGCACAATCTCATGCCACAGTGAGTAGGAAACCCTGCCTATCGAGATCTCAGCCCCTGTTTTCCCGGAGACTGCATTCGTCACTTTGCTTACCGTCCAGGTCTGAATCCGCGGCGCCTGAAGAAGCAGGAAGAGAATCAGGGGCACCACAACCAGCACTGCTGCTATGATGAGAAGGACTCTGACGATTTTTTTAATAATTTTGGCCATTCACAAAGTGATTCCCGCCGCTGGCGAAGTTATAAAAAAGAGTGATACAAAAATGGCACCACAAATTACGATCCTCGCGATAGAATCATCCTGCGACGACACATCCGCCGCGGTGATCTGCGACGGATTCGTGCTTTCAAACCTGATCGCCAACCAGGATGTACACAAGGCCTATGGGGGGGTGGTGCCCGAACTTGCCTCAAGAGCCCACCAGGCAAACATAGTACCTGTGGTTGACCAGGCGCTTGCCCGGGCAGGGAAAAGAGCTGATGAGGTAAGCGCAGTAGCCTTCACACAGGGACCCGGATTGCTCGGTTCACTCCTCGTCGGAACATCATTTGCCAAAGGTTTTGCGCTGGCGCGAAACATCCCCCTCATTGCTGTTAATCACCTCCAGGCACACGTCATGTCTCACTTCGCCATGGAACACGGAAAGGAAAACCGTATCCCGCAATTCCCGTTCCTGTGCCTCCTGGTGTCAGGCGGCCATACTCAGCTGATCGTCATACGCGACCATCTGGTCATGGAACTTATCGGCAATACCATCGATGATGCAGCAGGCGAGGCATTTGACAAATGCGCCAAGGTGATGGGACTCCCTTACCCGGGCGGACCGGTGATAGACCGGCTTGCATCCGTTGGTAACCCTGACGCATTCCGCTTCGCAAAACCGCGGATACAGGGACTTAATTTCAGTTTTTCCGGACTGAAGACAAGTTTTCTGTATTTCCTGCGTGACAGGGTGGCAGAGGACCCCGGTTTCATCGGGAAGAACCTCAATGACCTTGCGGCCTCACTGCAGAGGACCATTATCGAGATCCTCATTGGCAAGCTGGTGAGGGCTTCCAGGGAGACCGGCATCAGGGAGATCGGAATTGCCGGAGGGGTCTCTGCCAATGGCGGCCTGAGACGTGCAGCAACACGGGAGGCTGAAAAAAGGGGCTGGAACCTTTTCCTCCCTGAATTCAGGTATACTACAGATAACGCCGCAATGATCGGTATTACAGGGTACTACAAGTACCTGAGGGCAGAATTCACTGACCACTCGGTGATCCCGGTGGCACGGATTGATACATGAATGCCTCCCTGCCCGGATAGTGGTACCGGTCACGGGCAATCTTCTCAGGGTAAATGAAATAGTCCAGCTCAGCCTCAGCACATAGCTTCCCTTCACCGTCGTGCAGCGCTGCTGAGATCAGCGCATTCTTTTCTCCCTTCTTCGTTATCATCGCCTCAATGGTGACAGTGCCTTTGCTGATATGTACCGGCCTGAGATACCTGACCGTCATTGAAGAGGTGACGCCGGAGGTACAGGCCTTCAGATAGACACACCAGGCGCTGACCTCATCGAGAAGGGTGGCAATGATGCCTCCGTGCAGCACATTGATGTAACCCTGGAATTGCCTGTCCGGCACCCATGATGCATATACCTTCTCATCATCCTCCTCAAACAACAGCTTCAGCCCGACATGATTTTTCGGACCGCATCCGAAACACATGTTCTGGTCAGCATCAAACGGATTCCTTATCTTCTTTCTGTGCTCCATCTTCAGATATTCTCCTTTTCTTCTTTTGCTGGGCAATCCATGCACTCAGGTATATTACGGAAATGATCATATACGAAATGCCTATGATCAGTGATACGGCGGCCAGCGTTATTGAGGGTTCCTCCTTTGGAGAATCGGCTACTTTCATTCGATAAATGTAGCCGTAGATCGTTGTGAATATGACCATTGTTGCCAGAATGAGCCCCAGGAAGACAATGGTGCCGTCAATGACTGTCGTACTTTTGTAAATCGGGCTTTTCCGGAACTCTGCAAATGAGGCTCTGGCATAAGCCTCTGCACGTTTGCGCGCCTCCTCTCTCCGGTAATCAATCCATGCCTGGTAATTGCGCCTCACCTCCTCCTCGGTGATATTCCGCCGGTAGGGATGAGATATCAGGTACTCATAGGCCTCGGTTATGCGGATAAACATCTCCTGGGAATCAGGTGAACTGTTCCGGTCAGGATGGTACTCCATTGCCTTCTTCCTGTACGCCTTTCTTATCTCATCATCAGTGGCATTCTGCTTAACGCCGAGTATCCTATAGTAATCCCAGAGATTCATCGTTAATTGCAATATCAAAATAAGGTCTTTTTTTATCAGCAGGAATACCCCTCATGTTGTTTTTCCCGTTATTCTTTTACTTTTGCAATTTAAACTCAATCTAAATAACGCCTTCTGATGGATAGTTCCCGGCTCCTCTTTGCATTTGGAATCACTCTCTTTGCCGGCCTTGCAACCGGGATAGGCGGATTGATAGCTTTCTTTGCCAAACGTACCAAGACCACATTTCTTGCTTTTTCCCTTGGATTCTCAGCAGGAGTGATGATTTTCATCTCATTCACTGAGATACTTACCGGAGCCGGCGACATCATGAGGCAGAATTATGACGCCAATACTGCAGCCTGGCTGACATTCATCGCCTTTGTGGCAGGCATTGGCCTGTCTGCAGCCATAGACAAGATCCTGCCGTCAGAGGGCAATCCCCATGAACTGAAGAGGGTAGAGCAGATGCATCCCGAATCACGCGACCCGGATAAACCGGAATGCCAGGGGAGAAAGAATCAGAACCGTGGCGGGCATGACACGGGGAACCAGAACCGCAGAGGCCACAGCATCAGGGACCGGAAGCTGATGCGGATCGGAACATTCACTGCCATTGCCATTGGCGTCCATAATTTCCCCGAAGGGATTGCCACATTCATGTCAGCCATGTCTGATGTGACTGTTGGCATCAGCATTGCAGTGGCTGTGGCCATTCATAATGTTCCGGAGGGTATCGCCGTGTCGGTGCCCGTCTATTATGCCACCGGTTCAAGAAGGAAGGCGCTTGCATGGTCAGTTCTGTCAGGATTCTCGGAACCGATTGGCGCACTGGCCGGATATTTCATCCTGACGCTCTTCAATACCGGCATAAGCCTTGGCTATGTATTTGCCATGGTTGCCGGTATTATGGTATATATCTCCTTTGATGAACTCCTCCCTGCCGCCCACAAGTATGGCAAACACCATGTTGCCATCTATGGTTTGATAAGCGGGATGATAATGATTGGTATCAGCCTGATCCTGCTCGGGTAATCACACCTGCCTGAAGCCTCTCCATGCCTTCATCAGCTGTCCGGAAACCTGTGCGTGCCCGCTCAGGGGGATGGAATAAGTGACTCGAAGGAAGCCTGCGCCAGCCCGCTCAGGGGCAAAGCGTCACTGACTCATGGTAGCTGTCTCCTCCGGGACAAAGAATCAGTGACTCACGGAAGCTGTCTCCTCCGGCACATGTTTGTGCCTGAAGAATATGGCGAACAGAACCGCAACCACCAGCGCATATCCTGCAAAGGCAAACCATATTCCCTTCCAGTCAAATGCTCCGCCCTCCAGGATGAAGTATTTGTCAATCACTATTCCGCTGATGCGGCTGCCAAGAAATGCCCCGAAACCGTTGGTCATCATCATGAAAAGTCCCTGGGCACTTGCACGTATGTCAGGAGTGCTCTGGGTTTCCACGAAGAGCGAACCGGAAATATTGAAGAAATCAAATGCCATCCCGTAAATGATGCACGATAGGATTATCATCCAGAGCCCTTCTGCCGGGTTACCAACGCCGAACAGCCCGAAACGGAGTACCCATGCCACCATGCTCATCAGCATAACCTTCTTTATCCCGAACCGCTTCAGGAAAAATGGAATGGTCAGGATAAAAAGGGTCTCCGATATCTGTGACACAGACATAATTATGGCCGGGTATTTCACTGCAAGAAGATCCTTGTAGGCAGGAATCTTTGCAAAATCATGCAGGAAAGTGTCTCCGTACGCATTGGTGAGCTGCAGCGCACCACCCAGCAACATTGCGAAAATGAAGAAGAGAGCCATCTTGGTGCTCTTGAAAAGCTTGAATGCATTGAGTCCGAGCTCCTCGATAAGCTTCTTCTTATGACCTTTTGCCAGCGGAGGACACTTTGGAAGGGTAAAAGCGTAAAGCCCAAGTATGAGGGAAGCGGCAGCAGCCACGTAAAACTGCAACGCAGAGGTTTCGAATCCCAGCAGGCTCACCACCCACAGCGCCACGATGAAACCTATGGTGCCCCAGACCCTCACTGGCGGATAATCCCTGATAATATCCATCCCGCTGTTCTTCATCGAGCTGTAGGCCACCGTTATCGCCAGGGCCAGTGTCGGCATGTAGAACATCATGGTGAGGAGCAGCACCCAGAAGAAGGTGTCAGGATTGTTAATTGCCGGTATCAGTGAGAGAAGTACTGCCCCTGCGATGTGAAAAATACCATAAAGCTTCTCCGCGTTGATCCACCTGTCTGCTATGATACCCGCTATTGCCGGCATGAAAAGGGAGGCCAGCCCCATTGTTGAAAAGATGGCTCCGAAATCGGTCCCCGACCAGTTTTTGTTCTGAAACCAGTATGCTCCTATGGTCAGGAGCCATGACCCCCAGATAAAGAACTGGAGGAAGTTCATAATGATAAGCCGGCGCTTAAGTCCCATAATCCTGTTTTTTTCCTGTGAATCTGCGAATATAGTAAACTAAACTGTTCCGAATAGCCGGTCTCCTGCATCACCCAGTCCGGGAACGATATACCCGTTTTCATTCAGGTGACTGTCAAGCGCTGCCAGGTAAATATCCACGTCAGGGTGATCCTTTTCGACCCTGGTCACACCTTCCGGGGCGCCCACGATGCATACCAGCCTGATGGTCACCGCTCCTCTTTTTTTCACTGCGCTGATGGCTGCGCTTGCACTTCCGCCGGTTGCCAGCATGGGATCGAGAACCATCACAACCGCTTCTGAAATGTCAGCGGGGAACTTGGCGTAATACTCCATAGGTGCAAGCGTCTCATGGTCACGGACAAGCCCTATATGACCTACCCGCGCCGTGGTAATGAGGGCAGTGATTCCGTCAACCATTCCCAGACCGGCACGCAGCACCGGCACCAGTATGATCTCTCTCGAAAGCTCAGCCGTGGAGCATGATGAAAGGGGAGTGTCTATTACTATCTCGCGGAGCGGGAGGTCCCTGGTGATCTCATACGCCATGAGCCCGGCTATCTCACTGATGTTCTGCCGGAAATCACGTGTACCCGTCTCCTTCCTCCTGATAAGCGACAGCTTGTGCGTGATCAGGGGATGATTTATCAGCTTAAGCATACCGGGCAGCCGCTACTCGTTGGGATAACCCACAGGATTGTTGAGCAGCGGGTGCTGGGTGCCGTTCAGCTGGAGCAGCTTCTTCAGCCCCTCAATGTCCATCGATGCACGCGGACGGGTAACAAGCCCTGCCCCGGCACAGAAGAGACTGACATTCTGTGAGACTATTCCTGCATCCATTGCACCCCAGCTCAGCTTGCGGGCATCATCATCACCCCTGAAGCGCGATACGTCAGAGACCAGCACAAGCATAACCGGCGCATTGGCAAACGTGGTCTGCCTGTCTGAAACCAGCTTCCTGTTGTCACCGGCAGCAATACCCTTTAGAGTATGAGTCTTGTGATCATACAGGTAAGCCCCGGACCTGAGCAGCACATAAATGTCAACATCCTGTGCATTGACAGCAGTGGGAGCCGTGCGCTTGCCGCTTTCCGGCCTGTTGATGCCGTTTGATGCCCAGAGCAGGTCGGAGAGATCCTGCAGGGAGAGATCCCTGGAACTGAAGGAGGTGGCCGAAGCCCTCTTTTCAAATGCCTTCATGATTGTAAGCCCTCTCTCCATGTCAGGGGCATTCAGCTTGATGTCCTGCACCGCCTGCCCTGTCAGGATTCCAGTAATAAGCGTCATAATTGCAAAAAGTGTTATGCTTTTCATGCTGTCGCGTAATATGAGTACATTCTATTTAATGAACTTGTAGGTGAAACCCACGCCGATGACCTCCTTGAACTGTGCGCGCTTGCCAAGGACAGGCTCACCTTCACTACCCTCGTCAATCTTGATGAGTATGTCATCGTCGTAGAGCAGGAGCGTGTTTACAGTTGCAGAGATGAATTCGTTGACCTTTAGAACCAGCAGCGCTTCCCAGCTGATGTCAATATTCTGTGGATTCTTCAGGTAATTGGTGAAGAGATCAAGCTTTGTCATGAAATTGACGTTCTTGACAATCTCGTCCTTCTTGTAGGCAATGTTTGCATATGCACCGAGCTCCGGCCTGAAATTCTTCCCGGGTTCCACTCCGAAAGCACCCGCCATGGAAAGATCATCATCCATGACAATGGTGTTCTTTGATGTCAGCGGCGAGAGAAACACCGAAAAATTCGGATTGGGCTTGTAGTCCATACCCAACGAGAACAGCAGGTAGGCCGGTGAAAGCAGACCCGATATCTTGTTATCCGTATCAGGGTAATTGTATCCGTTGTCCATCTGTGTTTTGAAACTCATCAGACCCGAATAAAACCACTTTTCAGTTGCCTTCCGACCATACTTTGACTGAAAGTCGATACGGTCATCTGTCTTCATCCATCCCAGGTCATTCCCTTTCTGAACCATCTTTCCGTAACCTATTATAAGGGCATTGTCCCAGGCTGACTTGCCCATCCTGTAGTTTGCTCCAAGATTAACCAGTCCGTTCAGAGCCAAGGAGTTCTGACCTCCGGCAGCCCAGTTGGTGAAGTTTGCCTGTGACATGTTCAGGGAGAATACTCCGCTCTTGTGCCAACCCTGGGTGGTGTCGGCATCCTGGCCGGATGCCGCCGGGTTTATTCCTGTAAGTGCCAGTGCAAGTGACAGTACAATAGTTATTTTTCTCATTTGTATCAGATTTAGTGTGCAAATATAACAACAGAGGTGCAAACTTGTTGAGCCTGCATCAAACAGTCCGGGAGTGTCTTATTGCTGGTCAAGCGTCCCGAATACTTCCCTGAGGATGGGAGTGACCCTGGCCGAGACCTCTTTCCTGATCTTCAGCTCCTCACCTTCAAGCTTAAGAAAGACTCCCTCGAGTGCTTTCCGAGTCAGGAAATCGTCAAGATCGGTATTGACCGGTTTGAATCCGGCCAGCCTTCCTGCCACACTGTTGGCCACCTGGTTCCATTTTCCCGTCAGGGTGTTCCATGAATCCTGTGCTGAGACGCCTGCCACAATTTCCTTGCCGGTGGATGCGCTGATCTTCGGCTTGTAGAGATCATAAAGCCCGTTCCATGTGGTGTTTCTAAGATAAACAGTGGCCGCATTGTCAGCACCGTGCAGGATGTTGTACCCGTCAGTGATAGTCATCTGTGTCACTGAATTCACGAATATGGGAGCAACTTCGCGGGCTGCATCCTCAGCAGCCCTGTTGATGCTCAGTACCACATTGTCAATCAACTGCTGTCCCCCGGGTATCCTTCCGATATTTTCAACTATTACCTTCGCTTCGTCAGGCAGTGGTATCCTGACTGCCGGATCCCCCCAGTAACCGTCCTGCGATGCCAGCCGCCCGGCTGCATTGCGCGCTCCGACGCTGAGAGCCTCCCTGAGCCCCGCCACGATATCCGCTTCCGTAAGCTGCTTCACCGCCGATATGGTCTTCAGGGTGTTCAGTAATTCAGCACATCCGGACAGCATAATCAGCAACACAACCAGTGCTGCTGTTCTTGTTCTGGTCATCAGTTTTTATGTCTTGTTGGTTTCAGATTGCCTGGTAGGGTATGAGGGTCTGTTGCTCCTGTTCAGAATCCTTTATGTCAAGGATCTCTATTACCACATATTTGCTCATCCCACGCCATGGAAGCGGTGCAATGTACTCCTTGTAGCGGAGCTCTACGAATTTGCCACTGGCTCTTTCAAGTACCGTGGCCAGACTGTCATTCGTTATGCTGAACTCGAACTCATTGCTCTGAATGGCTCCGGGAGTCGGTGTCTTGAAGCCTGTCTGTATCAGCTTGCCTTCCCAGGTCTTGAAAACATAGCCTTTCCTGACAAGGTAGTTGAGGTCCCCGGCCTTTACACCCTCTCCAAATACAAAGTAATGACGCCACCAGAAGATAACCGCAGCGGCAATCAGCAGTACAACAATTCCTATTGTTACAAATTTTTTCATATTTGTCAGTATAAAATTATATCTGAAGTCGGCAGTCTGCAATCAGCAACCAGTAGTCACATATTAATGTAATACATTGATAAACAACATATTAACTACAAAATCTCACTACTGCCAACTGCCAACTGTCAACTGCCGGCTTTGAAGAAAGTACTCACGCTTTCTTATCGTCGTCGTCGTCCTTGTCCCTCAGCCTGTCCTTGACCTCGGCAAAGGTTGCCTTCATGGTATCCCATATTGAATCAGCTCCATCCTTCACGGCATCCCATGCCTCAGCGCTTGATTCCTTAAGGTCTTTCAGTTTCGACTTGCCTTCGTCCATCTTGACCTCAAGCTTGTCAATGTTTTCCTGGTATTTCAGTTTTGATTCGGCTGTGGCATTTTTTGCCTTTTCTTTCAGTCTGTCAATATCTGCTCTCCATTCGTCCAGCTGTTCCTGTATCTTCTGCTGGTAGGTCTCTTTTTTTTCCTGGTTTTCCATAATTGATTTGATATATTGGTTAATGAATTAAAATTGTCCGATGAAGGATCAGTAGAGTTTGACGTTGTTCAGCTTGTCAATGAAGGTCTGAACAACAGCCTGCTGTGCATCAATCTTTGATTTCATGACAGCCTGTTCATCATCATTCCTGGGGATAGCCCTGTCAGCCTGGTCAATGGCTGACCTGGCCTTGTTTATACGGCTCTCTCCCTTGCTGATCTCCTTCTGAAGCTTCTTGCGCCTCTTCTCGAGTTCCTTCACCTGGGTGGCCATGGCATCCCTGCCGGGGCCCACCGGCATTGCTATCATCTCGTTGTTCTTGTTTATGATCTCATTTGACAGAAGGCTCAGCTCATTATGCTTGACAAGCAGCTTCTCCTGTTCGTCGTTCACGGTGTTCCTGTTGTTCCTGGCCGTCCTCTGGGTACGGGCTTTACTGTTCTCCAGGCTTCCAAGGTCCTGTTTGAGCTCTCTCAGTATCTTTTCCTCGGCGGCAAGCTCCTCCTTTATGAAGTCCATATACTGCCTCTTTGCAAACTCTTTCAGGTAATTCTTTGCTGAGGTCAGCTGAATGTCGCCTGAAGCAGCTTCCACATACTGGTCCTTCTTCAGCTCTATGCATACCAGCATCCTGCTGAGGGTATCTTCATTCATTATCCTGCTGTAGATATTGACCGGGGCAGGGGAGACCTCCTTGACTATGGCCCCGAAAATGGTCATCTCTCCGCCCTCAGTCTGTACCTTCGACTTGGTGCCGCTTTCCTGGGTCTTTATCCAGTCCTTGAGTATCTTGTCATAGTTGGCTTCGGGAATGGTAACATTGAATCCCGGATAAAGGTAGTTGCCAAACTGAATACTGTCCTCAAGCACCTTTATCGGTTTCTGCCCGAACATTGCCGGCGCCGTAATCAACAGTACCAGGCATAACATGAGATAGGATCGTTTCATCTGGAATTAGTTTAGATCAATAGTCAAAGATATGTTCTTTTAACGAAAATCTACAATTTTTACCTGCAAAAGTGAAGGCCTGACAGCACGTCACGGCAATTGTACTCCCAGGGCCAGTGCGGTGGCATGCTCACCTTCCCTGATTATCTCAGCAGCCTTGTAAAAATCAAAGATTCCGTATGATTCCTTTGACACCTGTACCATGATGTCAACATGGTTGTTCATCAGGGTCAGTGAAGCAATCTGGTTAAGCATGATGCTTATGCTGCGGTGGTTGAGATTTAATATGCCGATGTCATCCTTCTTGTTTTTAGGGATATGTCTGTCTGCATGCGCATTGATGTTCCTTATCCTCCTGAGATACCCCTTCGCCCTGTTCTCATCCTGATCCGCAGTCCCGATACTTACATGCGGGATGTCTGCATTCACATTGACAACAGCCAGAAGATCTCCCTTTATCCGCTTTACCCGGTTGATGGGAATGGGATTGACCAGGCCGCCGTCAACATAATAGTCGTTGTCCATCCTGAAAGGCTGAAAAAATGTAGGGATTGATATCGATGCCCTGATGGCATTGAACATGCTGCCGGAGGTGAAGATCCGTTCACGTCCCCGGATCACGTCAGTTGCAACTGCGCAGTAAGGTATCCGGAGCTCTTCAATGTTATGGTCATGGACAATCTCCCTGATCTTCTCAATGACCCTGTTCCCCTTGACGAATCCTTTGCTGCTGATGCTTATATCGGTCAGTTTCAGTACCTCCATCACGTCGAGTTCGCTGACCCATTCCTCGAATTCCTTCAACCGCCCCGCGGCATAAATGCCTCCGACCAGCGCTCCCATGGAGGTGCCTGCCACCGAGGTGATTGTATAGCCGTTATCCTCCAGCACCTTTATGGCGCCGATGTGGGCGAAGCCTCTTGCCCCGCCGCTGGAGAGAACCAGTGCCACATTCCTGCTCATTTTGTTCTGCAGTTTATTATCCTGTTACTAATAATGACCTGAAACCTTCAACTCAGCTTAAACCTTACGTCCGGCAGCCGGGAGAAGTTCCCCGGCCATCCCGGAGAAAAAGCGCAGGTTTTCCGCCGGTGTACCTGGCGTTACCTCACATCCGGCCGAGAGGATTGCACGCTCTCCTGCCTCATCAAAGAATGACCGGCAACTGCTGCGGATAGATTCCGTGTCGCCGTCCTGGACCACCGAAACCGGATCACTCTTGCCCGAAAAAACCTGTCCGGGCATCAATAATCCAAGCACTTCCGTCACCGGTCCTGTCCGGTGATCAATATCTATTATGTCAGCACCTGTGCCGATTACCCGCGGAAGGATAGCCGATATATTGCCGCAAATGTGGATCTTTGCCAGCGCTCCCAGTGAATGTATGTGTTCCACCAGGTTCTTCTCGCGTTCGAAGCAGAACTCATCATACAGCTCCGGGGAGATGAGTGAGCAGACCGAATCACCGATACCGATGCAGTGAGCCCCGGCACTGACCTGCGGGGTGATGAAAGCCATGGCGCTTTCAGTAATGATATCCAGCGCTTTATGAACCTCAGCCGGATACTCGTAAAGGTCAGTCATCGCCATATTGATATCCCTGATGTCACACCAGGCCGCAAGCGGACCCTCAACCCAGCCGCAGATGAAAAGCACGCCGGCAGTGTCTCTCCGGTATATCTCTATCTCTTCCACACGGGCCAGCATCCGCCGGTGATCACCCGGACGGAGCACGGTCATCCTGTCAATGTCAGATATCTCTTCTATCGCATGACGCTCCACCTTCGGCAGATCATCATCAGGGTAGGAGAGTACTGTCCCGAAAGCTTCAGCTTCTGCCCACGGATCAGACATGGTGTTTACCCAGTCAGACCTGAAATCTTCAGCACACCTGATATTGGCTATGCACTTGTGAGCGGGACTGAGGCAGAAGTCCCGGTACCG
Organism: Bacteroidota bacterium; assembly: GCA_018262715.1. Taxonomy (GTDB): domain Bacteria; phylum Bacteroidota; class Bacteroidia; order Bacteroidales; family VadinHA17; genus SR-FBR-E99. The sequence continues at coordinate 56,526 of JADFDS010000032.1, read as the reverse complement.
CACCCCTGCATGACACGCTGCAAAACGCATCAGGATGGGATGGAAGGGCACCCTGTCAACAGCAGTGCCCCTGATAAATCCTATGGTCCTGTCAAGCGGCTTCATGGTGTTCCCCTTTCAGACTCCTGCAACCCTGCGCTTGTACTCGGCCAGGGCCTCATCAAGCCTCTCCCTGGCGGTGTTGTCTCCCGGCACGTTGTGACTCGGATGTATGTAGAGTTTAACCCCCCTGTCAGCCAGTATCTCTGCAACCGTTGTGATTGTCATCCAGACACAGGTGACAAAAGCCATTGTGGAGACGGGACCAATCCTGTCATAATGATTCTTGAGCTCTACTGAGGCGTCGCCGAGCGGTGCACAGGTGTCAACCACTATGTCAGCTATGTCAAAGATGGTCTTTCCGGAGGAATGCCTTGTCTTCTTTCCCTTCGCGGCAGCTGCTGAGCCGAACACAACCACCTTCATGCCCCTTTTCTTCGATTCCAGGGCAATGTCGATGTTCACGTTGTTGATCCCCGAGTGGGAGAAAAGCCACATGGTGTCACGCGTGTCAAAGGTGTATCCCTTCATTATCTCGGCGCCATAACCCTCAACCCTCTCGAGGAATACGAACTGGTGAACACCCATCTCTCCCGTAATGTGGGTAAAGAAACTGAGCGGGATCTCTATCATCGGGTGAAAACCCACAAAGCCGCCAATCCTCGGATACATCTCCTCTATCGGCAGTGTGGCATGGCCGCATCCGAAAGTGTGAACCCACCGTCCGCATTCAATGGTGTCAGCCATCACTTCCGCAGCCTTGCGTATATTCTCCATCTGTGTCTCCTCGATGTTATTCATCACATTTCTGGCATTATTCAGCCATTCAAGTGCAAGCATATCTGTTGTTTTTAGTTGTTTGTTATTTATTTGTTCATCTTAAGTCTGCCAAAAATAGCCGTTGCCATGACCACCAGGATCGCCAGCTCGGCATAGGTGAATGTGGTGAGATGCTTAATGCCGGCATTTTCAGCCACTATCCCCATGGAGTAGTTAACAAGCATGTTGCCCAGCAACCCTATGACCAGCACGAAGCTGAAGGCTGTACCCGAGAGACCGGGATACCTGTTCCCGACGATTCCCAGCATGGTGGGAAATCCTGCCGCAAGCCCGGCGCCAAGCATGAAGAGCCCGGCCGCTGCCGGTATCACCGAGCGGCTGAGGCTGAAAAGAAGCAGTGCAGCAAGGGTGATGCCGAAAGAGATATAGAGAAGCTGCTTCTCAGGCATCTTTCTCAGCACTGACCCTATCAGCAGCCGCATCACCGTCATCCCGGCAACATAGGCCGAAAGCCCCATCAGTGCGGCCTCCTGCGGTGCGGCAACCCTTTCCATGAGGTAGGTGGTGGTCCAGTTGTTGATAAGCCCCTCGAAGCTGCTCTGGAAGAAGAGAAAAAATGCAATCAGCAGAAGGGTGACATCCCTGAAGAGGGCGCCGACCTGCTTCATCGAAATACCCTCCGCCTGCTTGGCTGCAGGGAACCTGACAACTGCGAAGAGCACCGCTGCGACCAGTGCCAGCATTCCCGTAGCGGCCACTATTACCTGGAACTCAAAGGTGGCTTTCAGGAGACTGAGCAGCAGCGGCATGCCCAGGGCCCCGATGCCGAAGAATACACCGAGAATGCTCAGCGCCGCACCCTTGCCCGTGGTGCTGATGTCAGCCACCACTGCATTGGTGGCTCCGTTGATGGCTCCCCCACCCAGACCGAAGAGGAAGACTGACAGTGTCAGGATCCATGCGGTGCGGGTGAAGGCAAGCCCCTCAAATCCGGCAAACATCAGCAGCGCCGACACAGCGAGAAGCACCCTGTAGCCGTACCGGTCACATACCGGTCCGAAGAGAAGTGAACCGAAAATAATCCCGATGGGGAGTACTGACAGCAGAGTGCCGGCCTCAACCGCATCAAGCGAATGCCTTACCCTCAGGTCAGGCAGCACGGACCCAAGCATTATCAGTCCGATACCGAAAAGAAGCATGCCAAGGCATGCTGTCCAGAATACGAGTTGTCTGTTATAAGTCCCTTTCATAGTCATGGGAATGGTTAACCTATCTGTTTCATGGCAAGGTATCCTGCCCCGTAAACACCGGCGTCACCACCCAGTGCCGAGGGCTCAAAACTTACCTGCCGTATGCTTATCGGCTGCGCCCACTTCTCCGCTTCCTGGTAAATGGCAGGAATCAACTCAACGGCAGGGCCGAATACCCCGCCGCCAAATATTATTTTTTCAGGATTGAAAAGACTTACCAGGTTCGCTGCTGCCATCCCCCAGTACTCCACAGCCAGGTCAATGATAGCCGAGGCCGCAACATCGCCCTTCTCCCGTGCAGCGAACACATCATGAGTGGTGACCTTCGCACCGGGACCTTTTCTCAGGTCTCCCTGGTATCTTTCATGCTTCTTCAGGTATTCTGCAGCCTGGCGGGCAATGCCTTCACCTGAGGCGAAATACTCGAAGTTGCCACAGATGGTATACTTGCTCCTGAATGGCCTTGACAGAGCCATCCAGCCTATTGCCCCGGCAATATCATCAGCTCCGTGCAACAACCCGCCGTTAACGGCAATGCCTGCACCTATTCCCGTTCCTACAGCCAGGAAAATCGCATCACGGCAGCCGCGGGCATTACCTTTCCATATCTCACCTGAGATATAACATGACCTGTCGCTCTCAATAATGACCGGGATCCTGCCTGTAACTGTTGTAACCTCCTTCAGCAGGGGATAGTCATCCCAGCCTTGAATATTGGGGGCCCATACCGACCCCTTCGTGCGCCGGCTGATGCCTGGCACTGATATGCCTATCGCCTCCACCGGATCACCCTCGCCTTCGGCGGCAGCAAGCTTGAGCGCCGCATTGACGGCAATCAGCTTCCCCACTTCACCTCCCCGGCGGTCATCCAGGGGTAAAACCTCCCTTGCCCTGATGTTGCCCCCGCGGTCAAAAAGCGCAAACGCAACCTTCGTCCCTCCAAGATCTATTCCCAGCAATGCCATTTTATCACTTTTTAAATTCAGTTATTCCGTTTAAACAAACTCCCCTGAGTTTCATCTCATTATCCACAATAACCAGGTCAGCCCTGGCACCCGGCTCAATCATTCCCCTGTCACCGGCCCTTATCAGCCTTGCAGGGTACAGCGTTGCCATCCTGAAGGCTTCGTACTTTTCTATTCCTGCCCTGTTGATGCTGTTTCTTACTGCATCAAGCATCGTCAGCTTCGCTCCCGAAAGAGTGCCGTCAGGCAGGGTAAAACGGTCAGATTTCTTTACATGCCTGTATGCTCCGCGGTCATTCTCCTCGACGGCATCGGATACGAGAAACAGCCTCTCCTTCATTATCTTACTGGCAATTCTCACCATGGCATAGTCTACATGAATTCCGTCTGCGATGATACTTGCACATGCTGTTTCAGAGAGAAATGCTGCCCCGGGCAGACCCGGATCACGGTGATGCAGAGGTGACATCGCATTGAACAAATGCGTCGTGGTTTCAATCCCCATCTCAAAGCCTGCCATTGCTTCCCTGAATGTGGCGTTGCTGTGTCCGGCGGCAACGGTAATGCCGCGCTCCCTGAGAAGGGTAATCACCTCCGGAGTGCATATCTCCGGCGCCACTGTCATCATCCTGATCGTGCCGCCCGATTCGTCAAGAAGTGAAGTTACATTTTCCGGAACCGGCTTCATTATCAGCTCAGGAGCGTGCGCCCCGCGCCGTGCATTGCTTATGAACGGCCCCTCCATATGCAGGCCCATCACTGCCGGATTAGTACAACCTGAGACTGTCCGGAAGGCAGCCCTGTATACCTCCCTGCTGTTGGTGGGCAGCGCGAGAAGAAATCCGGTTGTGCCGGCCGAGACTATCGATCTGATTATCATATCAAGTGCTTCAGGGGCAGGATTTGAAGAGAAAAGGTAACCTCCTCCTCCCGCTATCTGAAGGTCAATCAGACCTGCGACCACCAGGTTGCCACCGCAGTCAATGCGGTGCGCATCTGCTGACACTGAGCCCTGATCGGCAAAACCTTCAATACGGTTATCCCTGACGATCAGTTCTTTCCCGTCAACCAAGCCTGTGCCGGTGAAAAAGCGTGCGTTGTAAAAAAGAGTGTACATCCTGAATCTCCGATAACTCAATTACTCATTTTTCATTCAAAGAACCGCTTCAGCAGGTTGGCTGATATGAATGATCGCTTCCTGAACCTGTCCAGCAGGTCATCATTGATGGCCTGTAACCTTCCGGCAACATCACTTACCCTGAAAAACCCTGGATTGCCGCTGTTGCCAAAGAAGGCAGAGCCATAAACACTCATTACGGTACGGCCGTCACTGAACCTGGCCGGCACAAGCTTCTTTGCAAGCCTTTTGTACTCGGGAGCAAATATCCTGAATATCTTTCTGATATCATTGCGTGATGCTATGTGGTAACCACAGTTGTCACAGCGGCAGGCGGTGAAGAAACTGTTTCTGAAGAGCTCCTTGGGCGCCGATGAACCGCAGTTCGGACACTCGATACCGTCAGCTGTCTCACCCGAAGGAGCCTCCAGCAGTGCTTCAAAACCAGGCCTGAAAGGCGAGATGACATTCGTGTACTGCACCAGCCTGAGAGATTGCCTGATTATCAGCCAGAGATAAACAAGCAACATGAAGTTGAACCACGGACTGAATGCCAGGGCGTCAAAGACCCCGTGAAGGAGACTGGCAACCAGCAATGCAACTATCACTGTGCCGAACGGCTTGTTCTCCTTCTTGTACCTGTACCAGGCGTAACCGATGATGACACTGAATGATATATGTGCCGGTGTGCTTATAAAAGCCCTGTAGACAAGCAGATACTGGCTGTTTTCACCAGAGTTGGCATAGAAGTAGTTCTCAATGATGGAAAACCCCAGCGCCACGCATGACATGTAGATGATCCCGTCAGTCAGCTCATTGAACTGCTTCCTGATCAGTGAATAAACAACCACCAGGCCGATAAGCTTTGCGAACTCCTCAACCGGACCTATTACCAGCAGCGAACCCAGAGTGTTGCTTATGACCTCATCATCAAGACCAAAAATCCTTAGAATCTCATAGGCTCCAAGGGCAACAATGACCGAAGTGATGCCGCCGGCAAGAAAAGCCCACAGCATGGCAATGAATGTCTCTTTTTCATAGATATCGAAGCTGCGGATCCATGCAATGATGATAACTCCTATCAGAGCGGAGATCCAGACGCTCAAATGAATAAAGGTCATCGGTTCGGTTTTCTGATTTGGGTGCTAAAATAATGTTTATGCGCCGGTTGTCTAATAACCCGGGTCACTTTTCCCTTCTGACGAGGCAAAGATCCTGAAAGTCATAGCTGAAATCAGTGAGAGGGGAGATGGCTTCCATGGTAAACGAAACCGGTTTTCCTTCCCTGTCAAGGGTGAATACCGCAAAGGCATCGGCATCCATGCTCCTGTCATCCCACTTCACAATGAAAGTGTTGGCTGTATAGTGGAACATCCTGCCCCTCATCCTTGGTGACTTCTCAGCCCTGATCCTTAGCCGGCCATCCTCTGCGCTGATAATTATATCGCCGAACCAGGCATCACTGTAGGTCCCTGCAAATGACCCGGTTCCGGGCCCCGGAGATGACTCCTTCCTCTTTTCCTCTACAGTTGCCCAGATCTCATCGGTAATCTTCCTTGCCATAGCCTGTGCCCGTTCCACCTTCTCCCTGAGTTTCATAATATGATCATTGCCCCTTATCCCGAGATAGCCGTCAATTATTGAATTGGTGATTGCCTCATGTGCCTCGGGCACCTGCTGGTTGGTGAACACGATAATCCCCAGGCTGAGTTCGGGAAGCATTGTCACCCTTGTCTCAATGCCTGCATGACTTCCCGTATGATAGACCTGCAGGTATCCGTTTACATCGGTGAGGTTCCATCCCAGTCCGTAGAATGCGAAGTTGCTCCTGTATGACCCCGATGTACTGACTGTTTTCACGGTCTGAGGGGTCCACATCTCCCTGTGAGCCTCCACCGAGAAGATCTTCTCCCCGGCACTGCTGCCATGCCTCCCGCTGTTGAGCTGCAGAATGACCCACTTGCTCATGTCACTGACATTGCTGTAGATGCCACCCACTGAGTTGTGCCTCTTGGCTTCCTGTTTGGGAACCACCTTCAGCCTGCCGTCAACCATCACATGGGCATCAATGATGTTGGTAAGGTCTTTTATCCGCCTGAAGGAAGCAGCAGATTCGTTCATCCCGAGAGGTTTCATGATCCGTGACTCGGCAAACTCCTCCCAGCTCTGCCCCGAGACCCTCTTCACAACTTCGCCGGCCACAATATACAGCAGGTTATCGTAGTCGTACCTGGTCCGGAAAGATGACGCCTGTTTCAGATACCTGAGGTTATGTATTATCTCATCCGCAGTGAACATTGCCGAATCAGGCCATCCCATCAGGTCGCCCGCACCTTCACCCATACCGCTCCGGTGAGTCAGCAGATCCTTTATGAAGAAGTCTTCGGTTACATATGAGTTGTAGAGCCTGAATTCAGGGATTATCTCAGTCACCTTCGTATCCCATCTGAGCCTGCCCTCATCTACGAGGATACCCAGCGTGGCAGCAGTAAACGCCTTGGTGTTCGATGCTATCGCGAAGAGAGTATGTTCGTCAGTCTTCTGACCTGAGGCAATTGAACGGACACCATATCCCTTCATGTGAATCACCTTTCCGTCCTTTACCACGGCCACGGCCACACCCGGGACATTGAACTCCTTTATCACCCTCGTGGTCAGCCTGTCAATCTTCTTTGACGACAGGGGCTGACCCGAAACCGCGACCGCAAGGGCCAGGAGCAGGATCAGTGAAACCGCTCTCCTCATCTGACCTCCTTCCTCTTCGGACTTAGGTCCTGGAAGTCATAGCTGAAGTCAGTCAGGGGCGAGATGGCATCCATACTGAATGCTTCAGCCTTGCCTTCCTTATCAAGCGTGAAGACCGCCCATGCATCGGCATCCATAGACCTGTCATCCCACTTCACGACAAAGGTGTTGCCGGTGTAGTAAAGCATCTCTCCGCGCATTTTCGGTGATTTGACAGACCGGAAACGCAGTTTTCCTCCCTCATCCGAGATAATTATGTCTCCGAACCACACGTCATTATAAGTGCCGGTATAAATTGCATTGCTTCCCGCAGAAGCACTTTTTAAGCGCTGTGCCTCAATTTTTGCCCATATTTCGTCGGTTATCTTCTTTGCCTCATCGCGGTTCCGGTCAACATTTTCCTTAAGGGTTTTTACCCAGTCGTTCCCCTTTACCCCCAGATAACCGTCCTTGATGGTGTTGGTTATGGCAGTGAAAGCAGATCCTTCCTGCTGGTTTGTGAATACTATTATTCCCAGCTTCAGCTCCGGTATCAGGGTGACCTGGGTTACTATGCCTGCCAGTCCTCCGGTATGTGATGCCTGCAGGTATCCTGCCACATCGGTGAGACCCCAGCCAAGGCCGTAGGCCGAAAAATGACTCCTGTAAGGACCGGGATTGCGGACCGGTATGATGGTCTGCGGCGTCCACATCTCACGATGCACCCTCTCGGAGAGCATCTGCTTGCTGTTGCCTTCGCCGTATTTTCCCCGGTTGAGCTGCATCATCACCCATTTGCTCATGTCAGCCACGCTGCTCATGATGCCGCCGGCAGGGTCAAGAAGGGTGCTTGCATACATGGGCACAACCTGAAGAACACCTTCCACAGGAACGTGCGCATCAATCATATTCGACCTGTCTCTAACCCTGTTGAGCGAGGCTGCAGACTCTGTCATCCCCAGCGGTTTCATGATCCTTGACTCCACAAATTCATCCCATCCCTGCCCGGAGACCCTCCTGACCACCTCGCCGGCAACAAGGTATAGCAGGTTGTCATAGTCATATTTCGTCCTGAATGACGAGGTCTGTTTCAGGTATCTCAGGTTATGGATGATCTCCTCCGTGGTGAATGCGGATGAGTCAGGCCAGAGCATCAGGTCGCCCGCACCAAGACCCATCCCGCTCCGGTGGGTCAGCAGGTCCTTTATGTTGAAATCCTCGGTAACATAGGAATTATACAGTCTGAACTCCGGTATGATGTCAATGACCTTCGTTTCCCATGTGATCCTGCCTTCGTCAACCAGGATCCCGAGAGCGGCTGAGGTGAAAGCCTTTGAATTGGATGCAATGCCAAAAAGAGTGTTTTCATCTGTCTTTTTGCCGGTGGTAATTGAAATGACACCGTACCCCTTCATGTGGACTACCTGGTCATCTTTTACCACGGCCACGGCAATGCCCGGCACATTAAAGGTCTCCAGCGTACGGTTAACAAGCTTGTCTATCTCATCAGACTTCAGGGGCTGCGACCATGTCGCGATGCAAACCATCAGCATCAGGGAAATGGAAAGTGTCTTCTTCATATCTGAGTTTGATTAAAATGAGAGAATAAAGTTAGCGAAATTGCCCAAAAAGGGACAACCTGTTTTTGCAGATGAATGAATCGGGAGATTAACAGGCTTACTGACAGGTCAGGCAAAAGCAATCAGTATCACCATCACCAGTACCGAGAAGGAGTTGAAGGCCATGAATGTGTACTCTGGTCCGGTTCTGCCGGAACCAATCGCGGTTATCCTGGCAAAACCGAGGATGAAAGCCGCATTCAGCAGAAGCAGGATTATGGAGGCCGTCCGGCTGAATGGCATGAAGATGGCAGTAAGTATCCAGAGCAGGAGGGAGGAGCCGGTTATCCACCCTGTCACGAGCCGCATTATGGCTTTGTCACTCATGACCGGGTGAAGCGTTTTTATTCCTGCCTTTTCATACTCTTCGCCGTAACGTACCAGGAGGAGCCAGAAGTGGGGCATCTGCCAGAGGAACATGAAGAGTGCAAAGAGAATGATGCGTGTGTCGGCTATGGCGCCGCCTGCCGCCGTATAGCCTATCAGCGGCGGCACGGCTCCGACAAGGGCTCCGGGTATGATGGCAAGTGTGGTCTTCTTCTTGAGGCCGGTGTAGATCACGTTGTACAATACAACATTAAGTAATCCCAGCAACACCGGCCACGTGCCGCCGCCGGCCAGAAACGCGATTCCGGCAGCAAGCATGACCGCCGCCGCCAGCATGGCGGCAGGCGGCGCCATTCTCCCCGAGGGCAACGGCCTGCCCGCAGTGCGGGTCATCAGCGCATCACTCTCACGCTCCGTATACTGGTTGAGGGCTGAGGCGCCTGCCGAGAGAAGGAAGACACCAGCTGCCGTCAATACTGCTCCGCCCGGATCTCCGCCGGAAAAGAGCAAGTAACCCGTCACTGCGGAAAAAGCAACCGCCAGCGAGAGCTTCCACCTTGAAAGCTCCGCAATGTCACATACCGGTTGCCTTGTTGTCTTCATACCGGAAGTCTCTGCATTGTCAGAGGTCAGCCTCCTTCTGCCCGTCACCTTCAACCAGTTCCCTGAGGTATTCAGTGATGATACCCACCTGTTCTTCAGTCAGCAACTCACTGTATGACTGCATCAGGTTCCTCGCGTAACCCTCTACGATCTCGCCGTTGGGATCATAAATTGACCTGGTGATATAAGCCTCATCGGCGGTTACGCTTTTTGCTGAACCACCGGAGACCACCTCGCGCTGCGAGCCATAAAGTCCTGCAAATGAGGGCCCCACGAGTTTTGATCCGTCAAGGGAGTGGCATGCCAGGCAGCCGGTACTCCTCAACAGCTTCAGTCCTTCGTGCTCCGGCATAAATGATGCCACCTTCAGCTCCTCATACCAACGGTCAAACTCCTCCTGCTCCACAATCCGCGTCTTTGATACCATTGCCGAATGCAACAGGCCACAGTACTCTGTGCAGAGTATCTCGTAGTCACCTATGTAATTGGGAGTAAACCAGAGCCAGTTGTCATAACCGGGTATCACATCCTCCTTTACCCTGAAAGCCGGTATGAAGAGGCTGTGATTGACATCCTCAGCCACCAGGTCAAGCTTCACCGGTTTGTTGATGGGCAACACCAGCTCCTTCGAGCGCAGGCTGTCACTGTAAACAAATTCCCATTCCCACATCCTGCCTATCGCCGTGACAACCATCGCATCGGCAGGCACCTTGCGCATCGGGGCAAATCCCTTCCAGCCAATCCAGAACATCAGCATCACCAGTATTGTGGGAATGACAGTCCACAATACCTCCATTTTCATGCTGCCGCTGAACTGCTTCGCCTCCCTGCCCTTTTTCCTTGAGTAATGAATGACAGTCCAGATCATGAATGCCGAGATCCCGATGATAAAGATAAAGGCGATGATAAAGATGAACAGGAACGCCTTGTCTACCCCTTCTGCAAGATTTGATGCACCTGTGAACATAACTTAATTGTTTATCTGAAAAAGTAATCAATGAACGTTATCACAATGACAAGCACGAAGAGCGTTAACACCCCTGACACTGCCAGCTTCAGGAAAAGATTCTCGAATTTGAGATGCATGAACTGGGTGATCACTATTGCCACCTTGACACTTGCAATCAGGAGCGCAACGGCCACTGTGACCGGACCGAGATGAATCCCTGTAATCAACACGGATATTGTCGTCAGCGCCAGAAGTATCACCAGTACTGTTACCAGTGACCTGTAGGTCGATATGTGGTTTTTTTCGTCTCTCATCTCATACTCAGGTTATAAGGTAAAGAAGCGGGAAAAGGAAAATCCAGATCAGGTCAACAAGATGCCAGTAGAGCGCGCTGTTCTCAAGCATCAGGAAACGTTCACTGTTGACAGTTCCGGCCTTTACCTTCACAACGTTTATCGAGAGCAGCACCATGCCCACCAGTACGTGCAGTGCGTGCAACCCGGTCATCATGTAGTATAGCCCGAAGAAGAGGAGTTCGCCGTGAGGCATGTTCTTCAGTACCGGCGAACCGGGAAAGATGCCGTACTCGAACTTGTGCGACCATTCAAAATACTTGTTGACCATGAAAAGGCCGGCAAGCATGATGGTCACTGTGAGAAGCAGGAGAGTCATCCTCCTGTCACCTTTCTGCATCGCTGTGAGGGCACCGGCAACGGTCATACTGCTGACAAGCAGGAATACAGTATTGATTGTTCCGATGAACGCATTCAGCTCTTCCGCCGCATGATGAAACTCCGGGGAATACTTCGCCCTGAAAATAGCATAGACCAGGAAGAGCCCGCCAAAGAGAAACAGCTCAGTAAACAGAAATATCCACATTCCCAGTTTACCGGTTTCACTGTCAATATGTTCTGTATGTGTCGGATGTACAGTCATGGGTGACTACTGGTTTGTTTTTTCCTTGCTTCCGAAGAAATACGGCCTCGATGTTATCTCAGGTATCTCATCAAAGTTCTCATGGGGCGGCGGAGAGGGTATCTTCCACTCGAGTGTGACGCCATGCCACGGATTGGCCGGCGCTTTTTCACCACGCCTCCCGGCCCTGATGAAATTGTACAGCATCAGCAACAGCCCTGCAATCAGAATGAATGCCCCGATGGTGGATAAGAAATGGCCTGTATGGAACTGTGGCAGATAGTCGTATGAACGCCTCGGCATACCCTGGATCCCGATAATGAAATGTGGGAAGTAAAGCAGGTTGAATCCGACGAAGTTGAATCCCCATGCAATGTTCGCCACCCGGTTGTTGTACATCTTCCCGAACATCTTCGGGTACCAGTAGTGCATGCCGGCAAAGAAGGCGAAACCCATCCCCCCGAAAATTATGTAATGAAAGTGTGCCACCACAAACGCTGTATCATGAGTCTGTACGTTGGTGGCCAGGGAACCGAGCACCAGGCCGGTGAAACCGCCGATCATGAACAGGAAGATGAACGAGATGGCATAGAGCAGGGGAGGCTTGAGATCAATCGAACCTCCATACATTGTTGATATCCAGTTGAATACCTTTATTGCACTGGGCACCGCCACGATAAACGTAAGGAACGAGAAAAACCACCTTGCATAATAGCTCATCCCTGAGGTGAACATATGGTGACCCCAGACGAAATAGCCTACAAAGGCAATAGCAAGACTGGAAACCACTATTGCCCCGTATCCGAATACCGGCTTCTGGCTGAATGTCGGAAAAATCTCCGTGACCACACCCATGGCGGGAAGGATCATGATATATACTGCCGGGTGGGAATAGATCCAGAAGAGATGCTGGAACAGCACGGGGTCACCTCCCAGCGCCGGATCAAAGAACCCGATGTTCAGCACCCTCTCGGCTATCACCATCAGCAGCGTGATACCCACAATCGGTGTCGCAAGTACCTGTATCCATGCCGTTGCATAAAGAGCCCACGGAAAGAGCGGCATCCTGAACCACTTCATCCCCGGCGCCCTCATCCGGTGAATGGTCACAATGAAGTTCAGACCCGTGAGAATTGACGAGAATCCCAGGATAAAAGCTGCTGTCAGTGCCCATATCACACTGGTGGCCGACTCCACGCTGTAGGGAACATAGAAGGTCCAGCCTGTATCCGGAGGACCGCTCCCCATGAACTGTGACATAACCCCCAGCACGGCTCCCGTTATATAGAGATACCATGAGAAGAGGTTCAGCTTCGGGAAGGCCACATCCCTGGCGCCTATCAGTATCGGCAGGAAAAAGTTCCCGAAGACTGCAGCCAGGCCGGGAATCACAATCACGAAGATCATGATGATTCCGTGAATGGTGAAGAGCCCGTTATACGTCTGTGGCTCCATGATGGTCTTTCCCGGGGCTATCAGCTCGATGCGCATAAGCAGCCCAAGGAAAGCTGCAACAAAGAAAAACACCACGATGGAATAGAGATAGAGCAGTCCGATCCGCTTGTGATCGGTGCTTAGCAGCCATCCTGCCAATCCCTTGTGTCTGCCCTGGTACTCCAGGTAACTCGGCTGTGTTTCATTTCCCATAAGAATCCCTCTTATTTTTTCCTTCTCCTGGCAAGGAGAATTATCATTATCAGAACAAGGAAGAAAATCGTAATAATACCCACTATTCTCGTTACCTGCAGGGTGTAGGTCTTGCTGGCCGGATTGTAAGCGAAACAGTACTCGAGGATCCGGTTGGCAGTCGGTCTGGCAATCCCCTTCTGAGCCTCAATCACTGCCATCTTTACGTCAAACGGCAAGTATGTAAGGCCGTACAGGTAACGGGTAATCTTGCCGGCGGGACTGACCACCGTTATCACCGAAGGATGCGCAAAATCAAGCCCCTGAGGAGTGTATTTGAATCCCGCAGCTGCCGTGATGGCGCTGATGTTCTCCTGAGTTCCCGTCAGGTAAATCCAGTCCTTCTGGTTCTCCTTGCTTATCCGCTGGACGAAGTTTTGTTTCTTTTCCTTTGCCTTCTCCGGAGTATCGCTGGTGTTGAAGCTGATGGTAATGATCTTGTAGTCAGTACCCAGGGTCATGTCCATTTTGCCTACCACATCGGCAATGCCGTCCATCAGGGGGCTGCAAAGGTTCGGGCAGTCGAAGTAGACGAAGCTCAATATGGTAGGCCGGTCGATGAGTGAGCGGAGTGTAACCTGCTCACTGTTTTCATTGTAAAACCAGAGGTCAAGCGGAATGGTATCGCCAAGATGTTCAATAACACCTACTTCCGGTTCGGGTTGTTTATACCCTGCTGTTTTTATCTCCTGTGCGCCTGCCGGCGAAAAGAGAAAAATAAAAAATGCCAGGGCGGCAACTTTAAATATCTTCATTTTTCAGCTTTTTTTGTTTCTTCTTCAGCGCAGTATCCTGCAATCATAAGGGAGCCTCCCATAAGCGAAATATCCTTTAGCAGGGCAATCATTATGGGAACCCTGTCAGTGCCGTCAAACAGATGAGGCAAGTGAATTGTAAGAATGAATATCAGCAGCAGCCCTGCAAGTATCAGTGTGGAAAGCCTGATAAATTTCTTTGTGATGATGCTGATGCTTACGATAATCATCACCAGTCCCGTAAGAATTATTGTATATCCGCCAAGCGGAATGAACGAGGTGAGCATACCCAGGTAGTAATCCATCATAAGGAGATGGTTTATCCCGAACACAGCAAATGGCAGCGCGAACAGGATACGTCCGATTGGGGCCAGGTTCTTCATATCTGTCAGTTTTTGGTTGGTTCTGTTTGTCCGTGTGAAGCGGAAATGTTCTCACTGAGAGCAGTGCCCACAGTAAAGATGTCGCGGAGTTTGAACATCACGAGAACGATGAATCCCCAGACTGCCAGTACTCCCAGTCCGTATGCCAGGATAATCCAGACCGGGGCCTTCCTGACAGTGTTCCACATGGCTCTATTGGCAGTGAGGCTTACCGGGATAACCGGCATTCCTGCCATCAGCACCGTGTCCTTCGAGACACTCCCGAAAGTCGCTTCGTCAGTGAACATGGCACTGAAACCTATGTTTCCAGCGGTATCTCCACGTAAACCTTCCGGAACACTGAAGGTGGCCACACCGTTGACGTCAGTTGTTTTTTCCTCATCCACAGCCATCTTCCCGAAATACCTTGCGGCCAGCAGTCGCACCCCGGCTCCGGTAACGGGAACAGTTCCGGTTTCGCTTGTGGCAGAGGCAATTACCAGGACCTGTTTTGTCGCTTCATCGTAAGCCAGCTTCATGCTGATAATTGCACCCGGGTATGCAGAGGAGGTTATCACCTGCATTACCTTCTGAACGTAGCTGCGGTTGAAGCTTCGTATAAAGGAGACCACCTTCCATATTTCATCGGTGGTCAGCACGCTCCGGAATGATGGCATCTGCCCGCGTCCGGCGGATACCTTGTGAAAGATCTCACCGTCACTGTTCCTCTGAATTTTTTCGGTGGCAGGGTCACCGGGAGGCGGCTGAAGCGCAATGAAGTTGTTCCTTCCGGGATCACCGTGGCATGAATGACAATTGACCTGGTATAATTTCTCTCCCTCTTTCCTCGTATCATCCGTGAACGGGAATGTGCTGAGTCTCCCTTTCCTGTCATCGGGAACCACCCAGTCCTGCCCCCGGGCAAACGAAGGGAGCAGCATGAGGCATATTATCACTCCTGTTGTATATTTCATATCAACTCAGCGTTTTCTGTTATTGGATAATTCTTTCTGCATCCTCTTTCTCTTCCGCCATCTCCCATATCGGTATCACCGGGAAGAGCTTGGAGAGGATTGTGATTATAATCAGCACCAGCACAATTGAGGCTACGGTTACTGCGGTCTCAATGAGAGTGGGGCTGTAAACCATCCACTCAACCGGAACATTCTGTACCGGAAGGTTAGGGTGAGCCTGCGGCGGAACCACAATGATGTACCTTTTGAACCATGAAGCACAAAGCACGAACAGGGAGATTATCATCATCGGCAGGGGTTTCCGCATCTGCCTGAAGAGCAGCAATAAAATGGGAATCACCAGCCCGATCAGCTGGATGCCCCAGAAAAGCATGGCATAATGGCCTGTAAACAGCTCCCTCAGGTGTATGGCATCACCCGTCTTCAGCTTGTACGCCGGCACAAGGAACTCATTCAGATTAAAATAAAGGTAAACTATTGCAACCAGGATCATTACCCTTCCCATTCTCTCAAAAACCCTGGCATTCAAATACTTTTCCAACTTGTAGTTCACCCTGAAGAAGTACATGGCAATAATAACGGCTGCTGCTCCGGATACAAATGCCCCTGAGATGAAATATGGCCCGAAGATGGTGCTGTCCCACCCGGTACGTGGCGTCACCGCAAACAGCCATGAGGTAACAGTGTGGATTGCAAAGGCTGTCGGAATGATCAGTATGAGAAGTATCCTCACTGCCTGGCCCAGTATCCTGTATTGCACTTCATGATGCATCCACCTGAATGACAGTAACTCGTAAGCCCTGATGAGGAATTTCGGTCTCCCCTCAAGCCGGTCCTTCGCAATGGCCAGATCAGGAATCATCGGAAAGAACCATAGCAGCATGCTTAGCACGAAGTAGGTGGTGACCACAGTCACATCCCAGAGTATGGGCGATTGCACCCTGCCGAACAGGAAAACATAGGGAAGCCTGTCAGGACGGCCCATGTCGGAGATTATGACAAGTCCCGCCACTGCGGCGAAGGCAATGGCTATTATCTCGGCTATGCGCGAAATGGGTTTCACCCAGTTGTAGCCTATCAGTCCAAGCACAGAGCTGATCAGCATACCGCAAAGACTGGTGGCCACGAAAAATACAAAGTTGGCGATGTACATCCCCCAGCTTGTGAAATCACGAAGACCGGTAACACCCAGTCCCTTGCGGAGCTGTATTATATAGGCAAAAAGACAGGCGGCCAGCAATGTGAAAAGGAAAGTCATCCACAGCAGGAAACCGGCATTGATCCGGACACTTTTCAGGATGTCAGAGGCCAGGGAATCAATCTTTCCCTTCTCATGCGGGGTATTGAAGCGTATCTCATCCATGGTGAAGCCGGTTTATGCTTTTTCCTGCTTATACTCTCTTTTTTCTCCCTGCTCAAACTCAAAGATCCTGTTCTTGGGAGGGAGATAATAAACCCTGGGCTGGGTCCCCAGTTCAGGCATCAGCCTGTAACCGCCATTCTTCTCGATGAGTTCGCTGAAGCGAACCGTCTCCTTCGTTGTGCCGTTGGTGACGGCATCCTCGTTCTCGTCGCCGAAGTAGAAGACACCGTTGGGACAGGCGGAGACGCAATACGGGAGCATTCCTTCCCTCAGTCTGTCAGCACTGAAGAGACATTTGCTGATAGTACCCTTCTTCTGCGGAACATTCAGCTCAACATCGTATTCTTTATTGCCGTCTTCCTCATGTTTCGAAGGCTCCTGCCAGTGGAATATCCTTGCTGAATAGGGGCATGCTGCCATGCAGAACCGGCAGCCGATGCACCTATCGTTGTCAATGAGTACAATGCCGTCCTGCCTCTTGAAGGTGGCATCCACCGGGCATACCGACACACACGGCGGATTGTCGCAGTGCTGGCACGGCTTGGGCATAAAAAATGCAGGAGTGTTTACAGACTCCTGCATCACAAGAGTGTTTATATGATATTCATATGGTCTCAGGTGATGGGCGCTCTGGCATGCCTCAACGCACTTTCTGGCATTGCGGCACTTTGAAAGGTCAATTACCATCACCCACCTCTTCCCGGCTATGCCCTCCCTGCCACGGCTCTGAAGCATCCTGAGGTCAGGCTTGAAATCGCGCATCTGTTCAACAGGTATCTCCACAAGGCGGTTGTCTTCGGTGAGTACCTTGACGTAACCTTCCCGGTGCTTGGCCTTCTCGAAGCGATGGCCTGAGTAAATCGCTGCTCCTCCCGTGACGGTAACCGCTCCCGCCAGCGTGAGCTTCCTGAGAAAATCACGCCTGGAGTTTTCAATTACCCTGTCAAGGTCATTGCTGCGATTACCCTCTTCCTTCTTGTCTCTGGACATTGGTAATCAGCTTGATGTTTAAGAGATTTGTCTGCAATGGAATCTTATTCCTTCTCTCCGTCGGCAACTGCGCTGATCTTCAGTGCTTTATATCCGGCGCCATTCACTGCCTCCTTAAGCATTGCCGTGTCAGCTTTTCCCGGTTCGAATTCAATGACTGCCTTGCCGTCAGTATGTGAGGCGGTGACCGACTTCACCCCGGGAACTTTTTCCAGGCTGGTGCATATGGTGTTTTCACACCCGGTGCATGTCATCCCTTCTATCGACAGGCTTACAGTTGCTGTTTCCGCCACTGCCTCAGGCGCTTTCTTCGCCTCCGTGCCCTTCCCGCCGCCGCAGGACGCAAGAATGATCATCAGGCAAAGAAGCGCATTCAATACATGTTTTGTTCTGGTCATGGTGGTATTGGTTAGGTTACAAAATCTAAAATCAGGCTCTATAAATATATAAAAATTTTATACCGGCAAATTGTATCATATGAAATATCATCGATTCAACTGAATTATCATCATTAAAAAATGATGATCCGGATTGACCGGCCACGTTTTCTTCATCAAATCTTCATAATGGATAAAGTACATTTCAAAAGTGGTTAGCTGTTATGGTACCGGATTGAAGAGTTTCAGGTACCTGATTTATCTGATTCTTTCTTTCTTTCCATAAGTCCGTTTTAATGCAGCGAAGGCTGCCGGAGCCCCAACCGGCAGCCTTCCATATTTTATGCAGGCTGATGATCAGGATGCCCGGTGACGACTATTTGCCGAGCTTCATATTAAGATAGGTAAAGATCAGCGCTTCCATCTCAGCCTCCTGGGCGTTGGTCGATGCTGCACCGTGACCACCCTCTATGGTCTCATGATAAAGAACAGGATGTCCCATTTCAATCATTTTTGCCGCCATCTTGCGCGCATGTCCCGGATGTACCCGGTCATCCCTCGTGGAGGTGACGAAAAGCGGAGTGGGATACTTTGCATCCGTCTTAAGATTCTGGTATGGAGAGTATTTGCTGATGAACTCCCAGTCAGCCGGCACGTCAGGATTGCCGTATTCGTCCATCCAGCTTGCGCCGGCTAGCAGCTTGTTATAACGCTTCATGTCAAGCAGCGGAGCCCCGATGACAACCGCATTCCAGAGATCGGGCCGCTGCGTCATGGCCACGCCTGCCAGCAATCCGCCGTTGCTCCAGCCGTAGAAACCCATCCTCTCTGCCGAGGTGATCTTTCTCGAGATAAGATCCTCTGCCACGGCAAACAGATCATCATAGGCATTCTGCCTCTTCTCCTTCAGAGCCGAATGGTGCCATTCAGGGCCAAACTCACCTCCGCCACGTATATTGGCAATGACATAAACACCACCCTTTTCAATCCAGCCGATACCGGTGATGGAACTGTAGCCCGGACGGGTGGCGGAGTTGAAACCGCCGTAGGCATAAACAAGGGTCGGATTGCTGCAGTCAGGGGCCATCTCTGCCGGGTATACAATGAAATACGGAATCTTCGTCCCATCCTTTGATGCTACTTCATACTGGTCAACTTTCACACCTGTGGCATTGAAATAATCCTTCTGCTTCCTGATCGGCCTGATCAGCTTCCCGTCTCCATAATACAGGGTTGAGGGAGTGACCGGATTGCTGAAGGCGAAGAAGTAGTCATTTGACCTGTCATCCGAACCGGCAAGGCCTACAGTGCCGAATTCCGGCACCGGGACTGCCTCTGTGACCCAGCTGTCACCGGAAGGACGCATGATCCACAGCTTTCCCTGGACGTTTTCCATCGTTGCTATCACGATGAAATCACGGGTTGACATTACGCCGGCAAGACTCTCCCTCTCCCCGGGCTCGTAAAGTGTTTTTACCACAGCCGTACCTGAGAGGAACGATGGGATATCAAAACTGACCAGCGTACCCTTCTTATATGTCATTCCGCTGAGAGTCCAGTCAGACTGCAGGTATAGCAGCATCGCCTCCCTGAACATTCCCCTTGTCTCAACATCCTTCGGGATGTCAAGTGCCTTCATACCCTCAGGGGTAAGAAGATAAGCCGACGACTCATAGAAACCGACATTCTCATTCAGAAAAACATACTGCTTTCCGTTAACCTCTCCGCCGTTGACAAAAATACCCATGTTGGCGGTATCAGTCCTGTGCATGATGACTGCATTTGCCGGATCCTCGCCTCTCTTCCACAGTTTGGCTACTGCCGGGTAACCCGACGAGGTCATCGTACCCGGACCATAGTTGGTGGCAACCAGGATATGGTCCCTGTCGACCCAGGCTGCGCTTCCCTTGCTTTCCGGTATGGAGAATCCTCCCCCGACAAACTTCTTTGCCACAGCATCAAATTCACGGATGTAACTCTCATCCTTTCCGCCGTCAGAGAGCCAGAGCAGACAGTAACGGTTTTCCGGCCCGAGCCATGAGGCTCCGCCGAAGACCCACTTTTTCCCTTCTTCCGCTGAAAGCAGGTCCAGATCGAGCACCGTCTCCCACACATCCTTTCCTGCAAGGTAATCCTGCTTAGACATCCTTCTCCACAGACCTCTCTCATTCTTTTCGTCCTGCCAGAGGTTATAGCTCATCTCTCCTGTAATGCCGGGGTAGATAATCCTGTCCCTGTCATTCAGCACCCCGAGGAACCTCTCACGCAGCTCCGTGAATTCCGGTCTCACCGTCAGAACCTCATCAGAGAGTCTGTTCTGTTCACGGGCCCAGTCAAGGGACTTTTCCGCATCAACTTCCTCAAGCCACAGCCAGGGGTCAGTGGCCTCTGCACTTTTGCTCTTTTTATCTCCGCAGCCGGGTAAAATCAGTAATAGCATAATCAATGCCGTCAGGTTAGTTAACTGTTTCATCTTTTGAATATTTGCGACTTCTTATTAATACGTTTATTGTTGCAGCTATGATGAGTGCTTCCCCGATAATAAAGAGAGTCCATTTGTAATGATCAGGAACATAAGTTGTTATCATCACAGCCAGCCGTTCTCCTGCCTCCGGCGACTCCTTTGCGCTGAGGGCCCCGCTCTCAAACAGCAGGCGCGAATAGTCAACGAGGTAAGTATAGAGAATTACCACCGCGCCACTGACTATCAGTACCCAGTCTGAGAGACCCGGCCTGATGTAAAATCCTTTTTCCTGTCTCCCTATGAAAAGCAGCGCCATCATGATCATTGTCAGTGAATTGATCACCGGCGCCAGCACCGGCCCCAGCCATGAAACAGGTATCAGGAAGAGGAGATCCCATGTCATGAGTGTCTCAGGCCAGCCCAGAAAAATCCTGAGCGCTGCATAATAGACTATATCCCAAATACCAAATGCAAACAGGGCATAAAAAAGCCTCTGCAAACCGTTGCGGCCGGCAATGATGCCTATGCCGGCCAGCATTACCAGGGTGGTAATCTCCCTGATCCATTCAGCGGTCACCAGGTCGGCCGACATGAGACGCAGTGGAAAAGAGAATCCGTCAGGATAGTACAGTTTCCTGAGATAGACTACTACAATTGCTTCCAGGAAGCCCATAGAAATGGCAAAGATTGCTATCCAGAGAAAACGTCCTTTCCAGTTTAAATATGATCCTTTCATGGCATTCCGGTTTGATACGGCAAATTACAAAATATAAGGGAGAACTGCTTTCCTTCCTGTCGGGTAATCGGAGAAATGGCTCCTGTACCACCTGTGATGAGACAATGCCCTCGGCACCAGGTTGCTGAAGGTCCAGAGAAAGAATGAAAGTGCCGGCAGCGACCAGCACAGTAGGGCATACCCTCCCCACTCCACAATCTCGCCATACAGGTTGGGACATGAGATCCTCTCAAACAAACCGCCCCGGGGGATCTGGTACCCGTCGCCGCTCTTTTTTCTGAGGTGGATAAGCCTGTTGTCGGAGGTCATATTTATCGCCATTCCCGCAATGAATATCAGAAGCCCTGTCAGGAACCGCGGATCGGTAAGCCAGGCATCAGTGTAGTGGGTCTGGAGGGAGCCTGCAAAGTATCCAAGGAAGCCGGCGTTGACAAAATTGAAAAGGACTGCCATTATTGCAACCACCAGTGGCATCTGCTTTCCACGGGTTCTGATTCTCAGAGGATATACTATGGCCCTGTTGGTGTAGTGTAACAGGTAGAGGCCTGTTATAATCCATACTGTCAACGTTTTGGGTCCAATGCCTGCGATGACCAGTGACAGGTAAATGACCGGTCCGGGGATCTCCATCAGGAACCACCCCATGCGGTCAGGAATTGTCACACCCCATGTGTTCTTCGAGTGCCGGCCGAACGGCGCCGTGATAAAAAGCAGAACAATAAAAATGACCACGGCAACTGAGATCCACAGCCAGACGAGGAGATCGAAGAGAGTCTTTTCCATAGCATAAATATTCCCCGCTGCCAGGTCCGGCTGTTTTATGTCCATCCTCCTGCAGCGCAGTGTAAAAATAATAATCATTTTAAAACCATGATATCCGCGCTCTCCAGGCGTTGCCGCTGAAGGAAAGATTGAGTAATTTGGCGCTTCCCTCCACCAGGGGTGCAGGGTTTCATACTATGCCGGATGCTGAATATGTTTTCACCCAGAACTGCAGCGCTTATGACAGCTTTGCTCACTTGCATGGCCGCATCAGCGCAGTATACTATTGGTCATGCCAGGATGGAACTCAGGGATGAATCCCGGGGAAACAGGAGGGTGAAATTCGAGGCTTACTACCCTGTGACCGCTCAGGCGGGGAGCGCTGCGCCCTCCGGAATGACAGGCTGCAAGTTTCCGGTTATCTGCTTTGCTCACGGATACCAGCACCCGGGAGACCAGTACGGCAACCTGGTGAATATTCTGGTGCCGGCTGGTTATGTAATGCTCAGCCTGACAACTTTTGAAGGCCCGCTGCCGTCTCACATAGGCTACGCCGATGAGGTCAGGTTTCTTGCGGCATCAGTGGCCGGACTGGGCAATGATCCTGCTTCACCTTTATACGGGATTGCAGATACCATATGCTGCCTTATGGGGCACAGCATGGGTGGAGGCGCCATGTTTCACGCCGCCGCCGGCAACGCTGATGCTGATGCCGTGATTGCACTTACACCTTATCAGATCAGGCCTTCCGCCATCGAAGCTGCTTCCCTCGTAATGGTCCCTACACTGATTTTTTCCGGCACGAGCGATTGCATAACCTCTCCTGAAAAGAATCACCAGCCGATGTATGAGCGGTCGGGTGCGGAAAACAAGACTTATATCTCGATAATCAATGGTTCACATTGCGGCATGGGCGACAGCCGCAAATGCTTCACTGCCGAGAGACTTGCTGGCTGCAGGCAGGGACTGAATACTGAACAGCAGTCCGCCATTCTTGCAAGGTATATGGTCCCGTGGCTGGATTGCTTCCTTAAAGGGGAGAAGGAACAGGGAGCACTTTTCAACCAAACCCTGGCTTCAGACTCAGCGGTTAACTGGCTGCGCTCCCGCCCTCTTCCCGAACCGGAATGACTTTTGAATAATAAACCGTTACCTGGCTGTGCTCCAGGACACTGCCACTACACCAACTAACAGGGATACTCATTGTGGAAGTCATGCTGATTCCCGGGATCCGGCTGGTCAGAATGCAATTCTGATACCAGAATGCAGAGTTCCCTGCTGCAACGCTGAGGTTAATTCGATAACGGCGGGTCTTATATCACGAAAGATGAAATACATCACAATGTCGAACACCAGGAGGAAACCGCCCTGTAGTATCACTGCGTTGCCGTAGCCTTTAAGCAGATCACCTCTCCTCTCCGAACCAGTACCGAGGTGCCTCATCAGAATCCCCGCACCCATATATGCCACATCAAGACCTGAGTTTATCAGAAAAAGCCTTTCCGTTTTGAGATGCTTCGTCATGATCTCACCATCGCCAAGGGATAGCAGGTCAGTGCTGTAGTTGCTGTACAGAGCAAATCCTGCAATTGACAGGTTGACAATATTCCAGAACAGGTTCATCTGACTGAAATACTTTTTTTCTCCCTCAAATGCAGCCCATCCGTAAGCACCTGCCGCCATATTTGCCAGTGCCCAGCCTCCCAGAACATACATCCCTGCATTATTGGCAGCAAGGCTGACTTCTCCGAATGCACGGCTACCGTCCTGAGCCACCACCACAACAACAGTCATTAGCATCAGTATTGTAACAACAATCCTCTTTTCTGCCTTCATTAGTGTTCCCTTTTGATGCTTAAAACCATTTTAAACATATATTGTTTAACATTACCCGCACAGGCAAGGTAAATCCTGTTTTTCCTATTTTTGTCCAATATACCAATATTCATGAAAGCCAAATTTGAAGTCCGTTTCAGTAAAATCATTTATGTACTGGTTTCGGTGACAGTCGCTGCCTTATCGGGCTGCTCCGGAGAAAATTCATCCGGGAGCCCCTCAGACCAGAAGGTAATTCTATATGCTGAATTCATGCATGAAGTCAACAGTTTCTCTCCTGTAATAACTAAAGAAGTCAACTTCAAATCTGACCACCTTTTTTACGGCGAGGATGTCTCCGCTTCGGCAGTTAAAGAGGACAAACAACTGGCAGGCTTCCTTTCCGCAGTTGAGAAAAGCGGCAGAGGCAGGATCAGGGCAATACCCGTACTCCAGGCTAAATCAATGTCTGGCGGACCGGTAGACAGCCTTTTCTACAGGAAAATAAAAAACCTCATCATTGATGCGGTTACCGGGCAGGAGAAGGTTGATGGTATCTACCTCTCGCTTCACGGCGCAATGGGAGTGCAGGGGATGTTTGACCCGGAAGGTGACCTGATCAGTTCATTAAGGGATACGCTTGGCACGGATGTGAAAATTGCGGTAACCTTTGACCTCCATGCCAATGTCACCCGGCGCAGGGCTGAGAACGCAGACATAATTGTCGGATACCATACAAATCCCCACCGTGACCATTTCAAGACAGCCTTTAAGGCAGGTGATCTCCTGATAAGAACTGTTATGGGTGAAATTGAACCGGTTATGGTGGTAAACAAGATGAAGCTCCTCAAGGGAGGAGGCATCAATGTCGATTTCCTTCCCCCGTTCAACAAGATATTTTCTACAATGAAAAAGATGGAGAAACAGGAAGATGTTCTTTCCGTCTCATTCTTCCCGGTCCATATCTGGATAGATGATCCTGAGCTGGGTTACAGTACAATCGCAATCACAAACGACAAGGCTGACCTGTCACGGGAGCTGGCCGATGAAATCTCGGAGATGGCCTGGGCAGTGCGGGATGTGCCGCAGCCTGAAGGAAACAGCCCCGGAGAGGCGGTCGCAATTGCACAACAGAAGAAGGTTGCACGGGCACTTGGGACACTTGTCTTCTGCGATGTCTCCGATGCCGTAGGTACCGGAACCCCCGGAGAAAGCACCTGGATACTGAAAGCCCTTGTGGAGAAGGGCAGTGAGCTGACCTCATATATCGCCCTGCGCGATGAGGCTGCCGCACTCGAAGCATGGAACAGCAATATCGGCGATGAGGTGACACTGACAGTGGGAGGGAAGATAGACACCGTCTATAACCAGCCCTTCACATACAACGGTGTTGTGACCCTCAAGCAGGAGACTTCATTCGGAAAGACACTCATAGTGAAACAAAACGGCATACACCTTATTATCTCTGAACTGCCGATGGCATCAAGAACGCCGGCCGACTTCAAAGACCTTGGGCTCTCAATCTGGAAAGCCGATATCGTGGTTGTGAAGAACCTATTCCCGTTCAGGTACAACTACCTCCTTTACAACAGGAAGACTGTCAATGTGATATCACCCGGACTGAGCAACACTGATCCGTTCGCACTAAACTATGTGCATATCCCAAGACCGATCTATCCGCTTGACAGGATTGACACCTGGAGATAGGTTATTTGGATTTCTCCCGGACACAACCGAAATCAATAAAAATCAAATAGAATGAAAAAACTCACCGGCCTTTTATTACTTATGCTGATTGCAGTAGCATCAACAGCACAAAACAAAATCGTATGTAATGACTGGAGAATCTCCGGCGTTGACCAGCTCTTTCTGCCGTTCTTCGCTGATCAGCCATCGGTTGACGGGAAAAAATTTGATACGGCAGCCCTTCTCGAGAATGTACAGGCTGATGATGCAGACCTAAAATCATGGCCCGTTGTAACCCTGCCAGACGACAGCCTTCTCACTTCAGTCAACAGGGACAACCAGCTTGTCCTGATGGCCGGTTTCATCAGCAGCGACCGGTGGACCAAAGCTTCGGTTAATATTTCAACCAATGCAGTCTTTGAGCTCAGCCTCAACGGTAAAAAGGTGAAATCGCAGGGCAAACCTTCGGACAAGCCAGTTAAGATTGACCTGACACTGGGAACAGGAATTCATGAGGTAGGGCTGAAGCTCATCAGCACGGAAAAAACACTCAGGTTCGCCGCTGACGTATCAGCAGCAAACGATTCGGCAGTGCTGTCATGGAGCACGAACCCCGCCCGGACACTTACAATCAACGATATCCTTGAAGGAGTAAGCATATCAGGAGCAAGACTTTCTCCTTCAGGCAAATATGTTCTAATCCAGACAACCGAGATTTTGCCGGGCAGCGGGAAACCCCAGAGCTCATTACAGGTTTATGATATGGAGCTGAACAAAAACCTCTTCGCTCTGCGAAACAATGCCCTCCGTGCCGACTGGATGCCAAAATCCGACCGCTTTTATTACCAGATTGACAGGGAGGGGACGAGTGATGTGATAGTGTATGACATGAAGACCGGTACGGAGAGCGTTGCCGCATCCGGCCTGAAATCGCCCGGCCGCATTGTCTGGTCACCGGCAGAAGATTATTTTGTGTACTCACGGAATGAGGAGGCTGAGAAAACAGGTGATCTGAAACGGGTTTTTGACAATGAGGACCGTATTCCCGGAACTCGCAACCGGAGCTATCTGTATATCTATAACTCTGCCACGAAGGTGTCACAGCCTATTACCGCCGGATCAGGTTCAGCAACGCTGCACGCAATCAGCCCTGACGGCCGGCGGATTCTCTTCTCCGTTTCACGACAGGACTACAGCGAGGTTCCTTTCTCAAAACAGACTCTCTATGAACTGGAAATCAGTACAATGCGCCTTGATACAATCTGGATTGACAAGCTGTACGGCGGTTCATGCCAGTACTCACCTGACGGTACGCAACTGCTCGTATCGGGCGGACCGGAGACTTTCGGCAGCCTGGGGGTGAAGGTTAGCGACGGCCGGATTCCAAACAGCTATGATACACAGCTTTATCTCTTTGACCTTAAGACCAGAAAAGCCGAGCCTCTGACACGCAATTTTGACCCGGCAGCCGGGACTGCACGCTGGGCCCCGGACGGCAAGATATATCTTACTGCCACGGAACGCGACTACGTGAACCTCTACAGGCTTGACCCGAAAAGGAGGAACTTTACAAAAATCGATGTGCCGGTGGAGGTCATCACTTCCGTTGACTATGCGGAAAAAAGTAATGTTGCTTTACTCCGCGGAACAGGCATCAGCACTCCGGTAAAACTTTATGCAATTGACCTCTCAACCGGGAAATCATCCTTGCTCTCTGATCCGGGTGCAGACCGGCTGGCATATGTGCTGAAAGGGCGGACTGAAGAATGGAATTTCAAAAGCTCCAGGGGAATAACCATCTATGGAAGGGTATACTACCCGGTAAATTATGACCCGGCCAAAAAGTACCCCGTGATTGTAAACTTCTATGGCGGGACAACTCCCACCGACAGGTCTTTCGGGGGACGTTATCCAAAGGAAGTATGGGCTGCCGAGGGGTATATGGTTTATGTCCTGCAGCCCTCGGGATCGACAGGATTCGGGCAGGATTTCTCAGCCCTGCACGTAAACGGCTGGGGGCGCGAGGCAATTGATGACATAATTGAAGGTACAAAGAAGTTCCTGGCAGCGTTCCCCTCTGCCGATGCTGCAAATGTCGGATGTGTCGGCGCTTCATATGGAGGATTCACCACTATGATGCTGCAGACCCGTACTGATATCTTCCGGACTGCAATTGCCCATGCCGGCATCAGTGACATTACAAGCTACTGGGGTGAAGGATACTGGGGTTATTCCTACAGTTCGGGTGCCACCAAGGGAAGCTATCCCTGGAACAGGCGCGATATTTACGTCGATAACAGCCCGTTATTCAACGCTGACAAATTCAGTAACTCAATACTGCTCCTCCACGGAACGGCTGACACAAACGTGCCGGTAGGTGAGAGCCTGCAGTACTATGCAGCCCTGAAAATCCTGGGCAAGGATGTGGAGATGGTCCTCGTCAGTGGCGAAAACCATCACATTCTTGACTATAAAAAGCGTATTGAATGGCATAACACAATCATGTCATGGTTTGACATGAAACTCAGGAACCGGCCTCAGCACTGGAACGAGATGTACCCTGACAAGAATCTCTGACTGTTAACCATCCGCGCTTCCTGCGGGCTCACATAATGAAGGGGATGAGCCTCTTCGTCTCTTTCATGTATTCAGTGTACTTCTCGCCAAAGTACGCCTGACACTCTTTCTCGTCCCGGCGGGCAGTGAGATACAGCAGCCATGAAGCCAGAAATGCTACTGGCAGCAGATACCAGAGCGGCTGCTTGAACCATATGCCCCAGGTAAGAAACAGCAGAGATGAATACATCGGATGCCTGATGTACCTGTATATTCCTGAGGTGACCATTTCGGTGGTCTGCTCGAACCTGAACAGCTTCTCGTCGACCCTGACAACACCAGGCTTCCTGGCGCGCCTTATCCGCACCACCGACTCAATCAAGAACCACAGCGAGATGATCAGCAACAGCCAGGATACTATCTGCCTGGCTGAGAATGGCTCCTTAAACCATGCAGTGTAATTAAACACAAAAAGAATAATAATGCATTCCCAGCTGAAGAACCTCGTGAATCCGTGGCTGTGCGGCTCGAAGAGGCTCTGCTTTGAGAAGAAGATAACCGGCAGGCTGAGGGCGATGAAGAAAATTACTCTATCCATTTCAGGTTGCTGTCAAATTTGTATACAATACCCTTTTCCGTTTCCATGGAGTTAATATTTCCGCGATAGGCGAGGTTCAGGGGCGCACCTGAAAGTGACTTCACCGTGATCTTCTCAGCAACACCGCCGAGCCACTCTATACCGATCTCGAAATTGCCCCTGGCCTTCAGTCCTGACACTTCTCCTTCAGTCCATGCCTTTGGCAGTGCAGGGAGTATCTGCACCACCCCGTTCTGGCTCTGCAGAAGCATCTCGGCAATACCGGCGGTCCCGCCGAAATTGCCATCGATCTGGAAAGGGGGGTGGTTATCAAACAGGTTCGGCAAAGTCGATTTCTCAAGCAACTGCCTGAGATGTTTGTACGCCTCATCGCCGTCAAGAAGTCTTGCGTAGAAGTTGATTATCCATGCCCTGCTCCACCCGGTATGTCCTCCGCCGTTTTCAAGACGTCGCTCAAGCGTGCGGCGCGCAGCAGCATACAGCTCCGGAGTCTCCGGGGTAATCTGCGCCCCGGGATGCAGGGCAAAGAGATGCGACATGTGCCTGTGCCCCGGCTCGGCCTCCTTAAACTCCTCAATCCACTCCATGATTGTACCGTTCGATGTTACCCTGTCGGGAGGGACCCTGTCAAGAATGAATTGCATGGAGTCAGCCCACTCCCGGTCAACACCAAGGATTGCAGAAGCCTTCCGGCAGTTGCCGAGAACCTCGCGGATGATCTGGTTGTCCATCGACGGAGCGTAGGTCAGCTTGAACTCCTTTCCCGAAACGGGATCAATGTAACTGTTCTCAGGCGAGTAGGAGGGAACCGTTACAAGACGGCCCTGGCTGTCAGGAACCAGGAATGTCCCTATGAAATCCGCAGCACCCTTCATGACAGGATAAGCATGCTCCCTGAGATAAGCAGTATCATTTGTAAATTCATAGTGTTCCCATAGCGGAAGGGTCATCCATGCTCCCCCCAGGGGAAACATCCCCCAGTATACACCGTCAAGCACCGCAGTCTTGCCGAAGACATCCGTTGTGTGATGCAAAGTCCACCCCTTCGCACCGTATGTATCACGTGCAGTGACACTTCCCGGACCGGTTAATTTCTCCATGAAACGTATCAACGGACCTGCAGTTTCGGTCAGATTACACACTTCAGCCGGCCAGTAGTTCATCTGAAGGTTGATGTTTGTGTGGTAATCCGAGTTCCAGGGGGCATTGATATCCTTGTTCCATATGCCCTGAAGATTGGCAGGCAGTTGCGCAGGATAACGTGATGATCCCATCAGCAGGTAACGCCCGTACTGAAAGTATGTGGCAATCAGCCCGGGATCATCACCACCGGCCTGAAATCTCCTCAGACGTTCATCAGTGGGGAGCTCATTCAGTGCAGGATCGCCGCCCAGCGAGAGCTTCACCCTGTTGAACATGGATGAGTGCTCTGTTTTATGCCCGTTACGTATCCGGCTCATCGATGTCCATGATGCCTTGCTGATTGCCTCAGTGCATATCTTTCGCGGGTCAATCGCCCGGTCAAAGTTGAGATAATCAATATTGTAGTCAGTGCGGGCATTGAAGAAGAGCGTGATCTCCTTGCCTCCGGAATAGCCAAGGCTGTTTTCTTCCGGGGTCAGGATACCGTCACAGTTTGTTATTATCAGTGATGCATAAAATTTCATGTGCTCACCTGCCGGTCCTCTCTCAGGGTCAACCAGGTCAACAACCTGCCCCTCCATGTCAATCCTGTTCTCAGTAACTGTTATCTCAGCATCCCGGGGCCTGGTCATCATGATCTGCATATCAAGCCCACCCTCTTCCTGCGACTTCATTGTGATTACAATCAGATCCTCGTGGGCAGGAACGAAGACTTCATACTCAACTTTTTTCCCATTTCTTTTAAAGCTGACGGAAGCAATACCGGTCGAAAGATTCAGTTCCCGGCGGTAATCAGTCACAGTGGCTGCAGTGTCTGCAAACCTGAAGAAAATGTCTCCCAGGGTCTGGTATGACCATGTTTTTCCCGGTATACCTGACAGATGTTCTTCAGCGAGTTCATAAGCCTCCGGAATATTTCCATCAAGGATCAGTTTCCTGATCCGTGGCAGATTCTCAAGCGCGCCTGGATTGTTGTTGGGTACCTTTACACCTCCCCAGAGCGACTCCTCATTCACCTGCAGATGCTCAACCGAGGGATCACCGTAGAGCATTCCCCCCAGCCGTCCGTTCCCTACCGGAAGAGCCTCGGTCCACTCCGCGGCAGGTTTATCATACCATAGGAGGTTGTCTCCGGGAGATTTGTCAGGCATATCACAGCCGGTAGCTGTTAAAAGTGAAAGCAACAGGTACAGTATGTTTTTCTTCATCGGTTCTGAAATTATAACGCAGGTTTTTCAAACCTGATAACAAAGCCTCCGCCGGGCACTATCTGAACGGTTGCCATTCCTGACCCGTCAGGCATGACAGTATCCTGCGTGAATGACCGGAGTGTCTCACCCTCGGTAATGATAGTTCCTGAAATGCCCCCGGCAAAGGGTAGTTTCAGATTTAGCCCGAGAGTATCCTTCTGAGCATTCACACCTGCATAGTACCAGACATTCCCTGATCTCCTCGCGAGCACGATGTATCTTCCGGGATGACCGTCTATAAACATTGTCTCATCCCAGCTTACCGGGATCTCCTTCATCATCTCCCTGACATAGTCCGGAACGGTTGCCATCCCCTGAGGTGTCTCTGCATAATGCTGCACCCCTGAAAGGAAGAGCACGGCCAGCGCCAGCTCGGCCCCGTTGCCTGTCACCCTTTTATTATTATCATACTCGGTAAAACAGACCGGAGTGAAGTCCATCGGATCGAAGGCATTGCGGGTAAATGCGAGTGTTGTGGCTTTTGATGCTACCAGGTCAGCTGTCCCCTGGTCAAAGGTGGCATACTCAAATCCGCGTATCGCTTCCATCGAAACAAGATTCGGCCATGTACGGTGCAGGCCGCGCGGCAGGGTAGATCCGTGACAATTCACAACCAGTTTATGCCTGTATGCATCGGCAAGGATATCCTGGTAATAATCCATCATCGACTGTCCGTCACCGCCAAAAAAGTCGACCTTGATTCCTTTTATCCCAAGACTCTCCAGCCTGCTGAATTCCTCTTCCCTGGATTCATGAGTCAGCAACCTGTCCTTCGGGTGATATGTAACTGTATTCCAGTCGCCTGCTGAGTTGTACCACAAGATCAGGCCTACCTTTTTTGCCTGTGCCAGCTTCGCCAGCTCCTCTATCCTGTCCCAGCCGATTGTCTGATCCCAGTTGACGTCTATAAGGCAATATTCCCATCCCATCTCAGCAGCGTAGGCAATGAAACGTTTCTGCTCCTCATAGTTGACTGATCCGTCTTTCATCAGGGCCCAGCTCCATGCCGCCCTTCCGGGTTTGGCATAACTGAATTCACCTTCAGCTGGCGGAAGAGCGAGGTCAGTGCCATGGGTTGACTCTGCTATGGCACCGGGGGTGCTGCCCATCGTCACTATCCTCCAGGGTGTCTGCCATGGCAGCTTTGATTCCGGGAAAACGGAACCGCCTGTATAACCTTCAGTGGGCTCAGGGAAGGCAATCATCATTTCATTGGCTCCTTCTCCTTTTGCCAGGTGGCTGCCGCAGTAGTTCCTGTCAGGCCAGCTTTCCGTCAGGTTCACCCAGCAACCGCCCGATCTGTATAGTGCCGGGAAGACCCATCCGTTGGTGTCAGCAGCCACGTTGGCCAGCGGCACCTCCATCAGGTAGTTCTCTTCATAAGAGGGATTTGACTGATTCCAGCCCGTCTTTGCTTTGGCACGCGGCTGGATCCATGCCAGCGCACCCTCTGCAAAACCGAATGAGCTCTTTTCAGCTGTGATGTATTTAATCTCTTCAGACACACCGGGAAATTTATAGCAGAATGCCAACCCTTCATCCGAAACCTGGAAAATAATATCCATTGCCTCACCGGATGCACCTGAAAGGTGGACAGTGTACCTGAATGCATGGTAGGATGCATCCCTTTTTTTGCCGTGCAGCAGGGTATAATTCTCCTTAACCTCCTCCGGTCCTGTCACTGAATTCAGCCTCAGACCCGACGAAAAGCCGGCATCACTCCTGATAAGCCCGAGTTTGCCTTCAGTAATCACAGCCGTATCACGATATGTGACCGAATATACCGGTTGCCCGCCCTCGAGCAGGTTAAACGCCACCACTATCCTTCCATCAGGACTGGCCATGTCAACCGTTCCTGAAGTCGCGCAGCCTGAGGCGAGGGCAATCACCACGAGGGCTGCAATCCAAATCCTTTTCATTGAAAAACTATTTGAGTTTCTTTTGTTCTTCCAGTCTTTCCAGCCTGATTCCTTCCAGCGGTACGAAACTGTTGTCAGCCAGTTCTGCTATGCGGATATTGCTGCATATACCCCTGAACATTATCCTTATAGTATTCTCTACGTTCTCCCGGATGGGTTCCATGATCCATGAAAACTCTTCCGGCCCGCTCTCAAGCGAATGCTCTGTCTCCAGGCGAATTTCCTCCTTCAGCCTGTCGGCCTTCTCCGCCAGGTCATCACTGGTCATCCACCTCTTCGTCGTCAGGGGCAACTGCCTCCTGTACTCCAGCGTCTCGAAGAACTCCCACTCAAGCTTGCGATTGCCGAATGAAAGAAACCGTGGGTTGATATTGGCCACAATCAGCTCATCACTTTCAGGCATATACTTGAACCTGAGCTCCTTAAGATCAATGCCGTACTTGGCCTTGAGCGAGACACCCAGGCTTCCGATATGCCTGATCTCACGGTCATTCAGCATCTCCGTCCTGTTGACCGTCCGCTTGAACCTGGTGTCAATCTCGAAGAGATTCATCTCGAGGATGCTCTTTATCTGCGTGATCTGGAAATGCCGCTCCTTGAGGAACGCATTTTCCTCTATCAGCTTCTCATTCATCTTCGCCAGATCCTGATTCTTTTCCTGAAGGCCGGAGATGTTATCCTCGAACTTTGAGACCTTCACGTTCAGCTGGATCAACTGCTGTATCCCGAGGATAATCAGCCCGGCGGCAATGAATGCGGCGCCCCATATTACCAGCTTGTTTGCAAGCAGTATCACGGCCACCAGCAGTATTCCCGCAACCAGCAGGTAACGCTTTATTCCGGTCATTGTAAATATCGATTTCTTCATTTCATTGGGTTTTTACCGTTATGTGCCCTGTGCAGTCCGGTGAAGAAGGCACGGGCATTTATGCCAAGCGACTGGTTCCGGTAACCCCCCTCCTGAACCACAAGCGTCGGCAGCTTCATGCTGCCTATCATCTCCCCGTTTGCCGTGAAGTTGTTGTGTGTAAAACTCCATGTCCCTGTCGGATCACCTTTGGCGGGATCAAAACCAAGCGCAACTATCAGGTAATCAGTCTTAAATTTCTTGATCAGGTTAAGTGCCCGGCTCAGCACCTTCACGTACTGTTCATGTGTCACTTTCTCCGGAAGGGGGAAGTTGTGATTGAATCCCAGCCCTTTCCCTTCGCCCTTCTCCTCTTCAAATCCGGAGAAATAGGGATACGCAAAGGAGGGATGCCCGTGAATGGAAAGGGTGAGCACATCGCTTCTGCCGTAGAAGATCTGCTGCTGCCCGTTGCCGTGATGATAGTCTATGTCGAGGATGGCCACCCTTCCGCTGCGACTAAGGTAATGGGCTGCTATCGCGCAGTTGTTGAAGTAACAGAACCCGCCGAAGACAGACCTCTCAGTATGGTGGCCCGGCGGCCTGGTAAGGACATAGGCATACCGTGTTCCTGCCAACAGTTCGTCAGCTGCGCTCATTACACAGTTCACACCCCAGCGGGCTGCCAGGAATGCATCCTGGTTCAGGGGCGTAAAGGTGTCAAAACAGTAATAACCGGCCCTGACCGAGAGATCTTTTGGCGCTCTCGAAGCATACCTGATGGGAAATACATAGGGGTAGACCGACTGCCCCCTGGGTATGTTCCGGCTTACCTTCCTGAAATAGTTGAAGTAATTCCTGTCATGCACATCAAGTATGTGCCTGTCAGGGTACTCACGCACCCTGCCTGCCCTGAACAACCCGCTTTTATCCAGCTCCTTAAGAATGCTCTTTACCCTTACGGGCGATTCCACATAGCCCCGTTCCCTGACATGATGAATTGTGTGCCTGTCGTTGACTGCAAGCCATATCTTTTTCTTTTCCGGTATGGCGGCTGTCGGCTCAGGCAGAATCTTCCTGCGTGTATAACGCGGCGGCCTGATAGCCACCGGATCATCGGTTATGCTGTTAATAACCATGTTGTTATATTCCTCACCGGAATAATCGCCATATTTTCTTTCAAGGATTGCCCTTACAATTCCGCGAAGCTCATCACGTGAGACTGCAGTGCGATGGCCAAGCCCGTCAAAGACCAGGTAGGGAGGACAATTGTCTTCGGGTTTGACAGGAGTTTCATAGAGTGTGCCGGCGACAGGCCTGGCTCCGAACCGCTCATAGAAAGCCAGTCTTTTCCGGTTCTGCTCCAGCGTCTCCGGATCATGGCATAAAACCGGATCATCCGGAAGGCATTCGAAGAAGAGACCAATTGCATCAAGCGATATGGCCTCCTCCCTTATCCGTTCATAGAGTGCACTCCCCAGGCCGGACGATGAGCTGTCTGGTGATGCTGCAATGTAATCGAGATAACAGAACTGCAGGTCAGGCATGAAGAGAAGTACGGCAAACGCCCTGACTGCCTCATGAATATCCTCTGCGACGAAAACCGCTGTCTGATACTTCTTGCTGAGAGGATTGACGAACTGGGTCTCCAGCTCACCGATCTTTTTTTCGCTTATTGCCGGAAACTGTTTGCGCAGTATCTCCTTCACTGCCTCAATCTTCCTGGTATTGGCCTCGTGAAAGGGATTGGTTATCTTTCTTATTCTTATCATACGGTCATTCGGTCGGACCGGAGTTGCTTACAAATGCTATCTTTTTTCCGTCAGGGGACCAGCTGGGGACATTGATAGTTCCCTGTCCGCCGTAAAGATAAACAATTACCTCAGGTGTCAGGGGCGCAAACTTCTGCCGGCCGGCGTCAGCTCCCGGAATCAATATTTTCCTGATATACACGTGTTTGTAAAACGGGTGATCATCGGCTTTCACTTCCGGCATGAATGAGAGGAAGACAATCTGCTTCCCGTCCGGTGAGATGTGCGGAAACCAGTCGTTGTATTCATCAAATGTAAGCTGCTCCTGCTTCGAACCGTCAGGTTTCATCCGCCAGAGCTTCATGGTACCGGTGCGGGCTGAATTGAAATAGATATACTTGCCGTCAGGTGAGTACTCAGACCCGTCATCCAGGCCGGAGGTATCGGTGAGCCTGATCTCTTTTCTCTTCTTCACAGAGATTTTATAAATGTCATAGTCACCGTTTCGCTCTGCGGTATAGGTCAGCCAGCGTCCGTCAGGCGACCAGCCGTGAAGATAGGAGGGACCCTTCGCGGTGATCCGTTCCGGAGTGCCCCCCTCAGCAGGCATGATGTATATAATCGATTTGTTGTCCTCTTCTGCTGCATGGTGGCTGATGCCCAGCATCTTTCCGTCAAATGACAGCACATGGTCATTGTTGTTGCTGGTCGCAAATCCTGAATTGATCACCTCCGGCCTGCCTGATTCAAGGTCAAAGCGGTAGAGCAAACCTTCACTATTGTATATCAGGTACCTGCCGTCAGGCGTCCAGTTGGGCGCCTGTATCGAATTTGGTGCCTGGAAGACCACCCTGCGAAGGCCTGTCTCAATATCCAGGATCTCAAGATTGCTCCCCAGAAAATCGCGGTAAGGTACCAGGCCTGGCCATGCCGGTCTTGTAATCCGTACATTTGAAAATACAGCACTTTCCGTAACGGTGTTATCGTGAGAGCAGACAAACAGGCCGGCATACACCTCGCCGGCCAGCGATGCCTGAGTTACAGCCACGGTGTCAAATGGCCTCCCCCTGACTGCAGCGGAGAAGATGAACAGGTCACCTTCCCTTTCAATCCGGATAATATCAGGGGCAACAACCGGAGACCTTCTCTCGTATGTCTCTCCACCCTCTGCAACTCTGTATTGCAGCGAGGCCAGCCCGTCGCCGTGCACTGCCGCACTGATATGGGGCGAGGCACCGCCAAGCCCTTCCCTGATCATCCATCCGGTTTTTCTGTGCTCATGCTTCCCTGAACCGACGAACCTCACATCGGCACTGAGGATGAAATCGTCCTCCATCTTCTTCCATGTAAAATGAAACTGGTCAGAGCCAAACCAGATGTTGCCGCCTGACCCGGTCAGAAGATATTCCTGACTCTCCGGCAGAAATTCAGTCGATCCTTTGATCCCACAACTTCCGACGTCGCCGCTTTCGTCAAAAGTGCTTCCCTGGTATTGCTGTGACCACAGAGGGCCGGATACCAGAAGTGTAATCGCCATAAGTATATGTGTGATTTTCGTGATTGCCATAATTGACTGATTCATTGATCCTCCGCCCGAACAATTTAGTTTTTCTTCCGGACTGAAAACTCTTTCTAAAGATAAATATCCTTCCTGAGATATATCCTCAGGGAAAAGAAGATCAGTAAAAACGAAAACAGGGTGAAGTACATAATATTTACCAGGTCCAACGCGTATGCGGGGTTAACCACATCAAGATCAATGAATTTGTAGGGACTGACATATCCTGCCCATGAAAGATCAGGTGTGATATTGGAAATGGTGAAGATGAAATAGAGAACCATGACCCACGCTACACCCAGTGTGGTTATCGGCTTTGGCTTTTTTACAAGCACTGACATGAAGAGACCAAGCGTTGCGAAAAAAAAGTGAAGCAGGAGGGTGTATACTGACATAATAAAAAACGCATCAACACTATAGGGTTCCTTCTTACAGGTCTCAAGTGATATGTACCCGGCAACGGTTATTATCAGATTGATTGCCAAAATGTTGATGACAACCACGGCCAGTTTGCTGAAGAAGACCTGCCCCCTTGTCACCGGCCATGAAAGCAGGAACTCTGCGGTTCTGCCATACTCCTCCTTCAGGAGGATGTTGGAAGAGAGTACAATTGAGTAGATGCTCCCCAGTACCAGCATGTAAATCACATTATTGGCGGAATAGAAACCAAGGACGGAAAAGAGATCGTTTACATTGGAAACACCCTTGAACTGCAATGCGCCTTCGGGGAGGATGCTGATCATGGCCAGTATCTTCGTGTTGTTTTCGAGGAAGATGCTGTATAGAGACATGGTGGCAGTGGTGAGGAAGGCGATTATTGCCGTCCATATCAGCAGTCCTGTTGCATTGCTGCGAAACTCCCTGAGAAACAGATTCCTGTTCATCTGATCATCGCGGACTAATTGTAGTAGTGCATAAAGATTTCCTCAAGCGAAGGCTCCTCTACAGTCATGTCAGCAATTTCCTTTCCGCTTAGAGCAGCAATCAGGCCGTTCATATCGCCTGACCAGATAAATTCCATGGCTTTACCCGAGACATTGACACCATTTTTCATTCCCGGCATGCCGGTCAGAATTTCGGGTATCCTGTCTACGAATTCAATCCTGATCTTTTTCAGCTGTTTCTTCCTCAGGGTCTCGATTGCTTCCACATTGACGATCCTGCCTTCCCTTATAATGGCCACCCGCCCGCAGAGCATCTGCACATCGCTGAGCGAGTGGGAGGAAAAAAAAACGGTCATCCCTCTCCTGTTCTCAGAACGAAGAATATCGAAAAACCTCGATTGCATCAGCGGGTCAAGCCCTGTGGTAGGCTCATCGACAATGAGCAACGCGGGAGTGTGAAGAAAACTCTGGATAATGGAGAGCTTCTTCCTGTTACCCGATGAGAGGTCTGATATTTTTCTCCCGGGTTCAACATCAAACATCTCCATCAGTTCAGGGATTTTCTTCGCGTCATGCGCGATACCGTAGAATGAGGCACTGTAACGAAGAAATTCCCTGGCAGTCATGTCAGGCCAGGGGTTGACTTCAGAGGGGATGTAGCCTGTCTGCGCCCTTATCTTCTTCGAATCCCGTAATATGTCGAGTCCCATGATACGTGCGCTTCCGCCCGTCGGGAACAGAAGGTTCAGCAGCACCCGTATGGTAGTCGATTTGCCGGCGCCGTTAGGACCGATGAACCCAAAGATCTCACCCTCCTCCACCTGAAGGTTTATGTTCTCAATGCCCCGGTCTTTGCCGTATCTCTTGGTAAGATCCGAGATTTGTATGGCGGGTGTGCTCATATCGTGTTACAGGCTCAGGTGGCGGCAACAATACTCAGACCAGGTCACAGGCTTCGGGAGGCATCCACTTGGCTTCACGCCCTTCCCACTTGATGTTGCACCCGATGGGATTGGTGACTGCAACGCTGATCGGCCTGCCCGTTGTAAGTTCCTCCAGCGCCCTGTCGAGGTCATTGACGGTCATCCGCGTGGTGTCTCTCGGAGAGTCAACGCCTCTGCCGGTATAGGCCAGCACCCTGTCACGGTTGAATACAAAGAAGTGCGGTGTCTTCAGTGCACCGTAATCCTTCGCTGCCTGCTGATCCCTGTCATACAGGTATTTCCACGGGAAATTGTGCTCCTTCATCCTTTTCACCATGTTTGGGAAGCTGTCCTCCTCATATGTGTGTTCACTGTTGGAGTTGATGCCAACGAAAGCCACCCCTCTGTCACGGAACTTTTCCGCTGTGGCCCTTGTAACTTCGTCCGACCCGATCACATATGGACAGTGATTGCATGTAAAGAAGACCACAAGGTACGGGTGATCATCGAAGTCAGCCAGGCTGTATTCCCTGCCGTCAGTGGCGGGAAGCCGGAAGTCTATGGCTTTTTCACCAGGTTTCAGTGTATAACTCATTTTTAATCATTTTTCTGGTTATTCAATCTTTTTTAAGAAAACAATGCTCGGGACTGGTCTCTCAGCTCTTCCGGATGGTTTGTTGACCACGCCGCTGACCCCCTCGCCCTTAACGTACAGAGTTGTTGACCCGCCGCCGTCAAGATTGAGGATTTCGGTGCATCCCAGGCTCCTCGCCAGTTGTCTCAGCTCGAAGAGGCTCATACCGTCGGCATAGCCAGACTGCCTGCCGTCAACGGCAATGAAAAGTACATGGCCCTCTCCGGTGATGCCCAGGAGCGACCGCGGATGACGGTTCTTGTTGAAATTGGTGCTGTCAATGGCAATATCCTTTCCGTTATCGGTAAGAAGCGGACCTGTGACAATGGCATCCTCAGCGTTCAGATATCCGGCATCCTCACGCTCCGGCCCCCAGCTCGCGATATCAACTGCCTCGCCGGTGGCAGTGAAAACCCCGGTAGCCCTTATTCCGTACTCGTTCTCATCGGTCACCGAAACCACGGTATCGTCTACCTTGACGTAGTGAACATTATAACCTTTTTCCATGTTGAAAAAGGTGCCATTGATGGCCGCCAATACTCCCTCTCCGGCCGCATATGCACTGGTGACGATAGCCTTGTCCCCGGCAGCTACCCCTATCTCAAACCGCCCGGCAGTGGTATCTGTTTCAACGACATATATCGCCTGGTCAGAGTCGAACAGCCTTGCCCGGGCCGACTTCAGAATTACCCCCGCGGTAATATTCTTAATGTTCCATTCAATCTCTGCCAGAGACTGTTTGACCTGTAGGTCCTGTCCTCCGGCAGATATTGATGCCAGTAAAATTATGACTCCTGGAATGATACTTTTAGTCTTCATTGTATTAACTGATACTTTAAAGATTCATAACTTTATGAAATCGGTTTCATGATTATAACTCCATATAATATGAACACAGAACCCACATTAAAGTTAAATCCTTTTTTCCGGACGGCAGCAACCGTTGCATTGATAATTGCCTTCGTGGCTCCTGTTTGCTCACAACCTTCAGGCGGACCATACGGACCGGTAAGGCAGGTCTGGCCGGTGCCTGAGAAAGCCGGCAATACGTTCTACGTCGCTCCCGACGGCAACCCCGGCGCATCCGGTATAAGCGCCGCAGCACCCTCAACAATTGAGGCTGCCATTGCAAAAGCAACCACCGGAGATGTCATCATCATGCGAGGCGGCACATACAGGACAGGTGACCTGGTGCTGAACCAGGGTATCACTATCCAGCCTTACGGCGATGAACTTCCTGTACTTAAGGGAACAGGTGTGGCTACACAATGGAATGACCTTGGCAACGGACTGTGGGTCACAAAGTGGGACCGTCTCTTCCCTTCAGCTCCGGCCGACTGGTGGCAGAGACTGAGGAGCGGGAAGGAGACTCCCCTTCACAGGTTCAATGATGACATGGTATTCATTGACGGACGGTTCCTGCAGTCTGCCGGTTACGAGGGCGAAGTGAATGAGAACACTTTCTTCATAGATTATTCCACAGGCCTGGTTTATATCGGCGTTGACCCGAAAGACAAGCTGGTTGAGATAACCGCTTATAACATCGGCATCCATCGCATCACGGGCGAATACAACGGGAGACCTTCCGACGGACGCGGCCCGGTGATAAGAGGTATCACCTTTACCCAATACGCATACAGGGCAATTGAGATCGACGGGAAAGACCCGGAAGGAATATCACCTGAAGCTGAACACGGAAAGGATGTGATTGGCACTACCCTGGAACACTGCACCATTTCATTCTGCTCACGCGTTGCAGCATACCTGCGGGGAGACAGACTTACAATACGCAATTGCAGGGTGAGTGACACCAGCACCGAGGGAATTTATGTACTCAGTTCATCCGATGTCCTGCTGGAAAAAA
Source organism: Bacteroidota bacterium (assembly GCA_018262715.1). Taxonomy (GTDB): domain Bacteria; phylum Bacteroidota; class Bacteroidia; order Bacteroidales; family VadinHA17; genus SR-FBR-E99. The sequence goes on along the minus strand of JADFDS010000032.1, from coordinate 15,341 downwards.
ACATCTTCACACGGAACAACATCGAACGCATCAGCGGATACTATCCGGCAGCCGTGAAGATATTCAACCAGTGCTACCGGGTTACCTGCAATGACAACCTGGTGACCGACCTTCCCTTCTCAAACGGGATCTGGTATGATGTCGGCAATGTGGATGCGGTCTTTACCAACAACTGGGTTGAAAACGTCGGGCTGACCGGAAGGGCGGTATCATACCTCCAGACCTGGCCGAGCGAGAGCGGTTTCTTCTTCGAGATATCCAAAGGGGCCGTCTGCGCCGGGAACGTCTTTGTAAACTGTGAACTCGGAATACATATCCTCAACAGCTGTGACGCTGTAATGTATAACAACACCCTCGTCAACAGCACGGCATGCATAAGCCGGAGCGAACGCAGCGCCGTGGGTGACCACTTTGGGTGGCACCCGGCAACAGGCCCGGGGGTCGATGAACGTGACGGTCATGTTTTTGTAAATAACCTGATGGTGGCCGATGCAACCCTGAACAGGCCTCATCTCTTCGTCTGGCAGCGCGCAATGCTGTGCGGCCGCCTTCGCGATCCGCAGTTCAGCACCATTGACAACAACGTGTACGTGAGGACCGGGGAACGCAAGGAGATGCCCCTCATTGTCTGGAGCCCGGTGCAGAACGAACAGTGTATTGCGGAAATGAACTCTCCGGAAGAGATTAACAAAATACTCCCCGGGTTCGAGACGAAAAGCATCCTGATTAAGGATTACAGCACTTTCATGAGCCCGGAACTGAAAAACTTCAGGCCACTACCGTCATTTTACCTAAATGCCAGGCCGGCACCTTTTCCACAGGAGGTGATGTCGGTTTTCAGGCTGAAGAAGAAAAGCACACCCTGGGTGGGCGCATACCCGCCTCAGTTGTGAAAAACTGATTGAAGAAAGTATTAAACCTCTTTCATTATCAGCCAGGTGGTGTACCCGACATACACAGCCAGGAGTAGCCCGGCCTCCCACCTGTCAAGCTTGTGACGCTGTGAAGTGAACATCGTGATAAACAGCAGAACAGTGCCCGCGGCAAGGATATAAAAATCCGTATTGAAAACAGGATTGTACGCCACCGGCCTGACTACGGAGACCAGCCCGCCAATCAGCAGTATGTTGAAGATATTTGATCCGACGACATTGCCTACAGCTATGTCCGGATTCTTCCTGAAAGCGGCAACTAAAGAGGTGGCAAGCTCCGGGAGAGAGGTGCCGGCCGCAATGATTGTCAGACCGATGACCTTCTCACTGACCCCCATCGCCTTTGCAATGAAGACTGCATTTGTGACTACAAGCCTGCCTCCGATAACAAGACCGGCAAGCCCAAGAACGATGAATCCAATGGTCCTGTACAGAGGCCCGGGATTCTTGTGTTCGGAAGGCTCCCGTTCGAGATTCTTTATCTGGTGAAATATGTAGTATTGGAAAGAGACAAACAGTGCGAGCAGAATCAGCCCGTCAGTCCTTCCAAGCATCCGCCCACCTCCGGCTGAAGGAATATTTACCATAAAGAAAAAGATAACAAGCGCCACCAGAGACATGGGTATCTCCCTCCAGACTGTGCTTATATGAACCTTCAGGGGTAAAATAAGCCCTGCGATGCCGAGAATGATGTAGAGGTTGAAGTTATTGCTTCCGAGTATGTTACCGAATACAATGTCCTGATGGTCAGACGACGATGCAATCAGGTTGACCACCAGCTCGGGAGCTGATGTGCCGAACGCTACAACTGTCAGTCCGATTGTAAGATCTGAGATATTAAACCTTCTTGCCAGTGAAGTGGCGCCACCTACCAGCCCCTCAGCACTGATGATCAGCAAAGCCAGACCTGCGAGAAGCAGAAGAATCTGAATTGTCATGGATTTCTTATTTCCTTTTCGGTCGGCAAATATAACACCCGGAGCAATAAAAAGTTAAAAGCCTGTGATGATATGCATCACCTGTTAATTATCGAGCCAGTTATTTTCTTTAAGGATAGAGAGTCCCTTGATTATGATCCGGTCCATATCCTCAGGCGGCCGGTTGAACAGGCCAACATACAGCAGATCCTTCTCCGGAACCGAGAAATGAAACGCCCTGAACCCACCCTGGTCTCCGGTGTGATACACGAACTTCACCCCGAATACGTTGGCCTGCCCGAGGATCTGCTCCTCGCCGATGAACCAGCTGTAACCAATGAAGGGTGACTCGTTACCTGCCCATGTATCAGGCCGGCAGATTGTCCTTGATTTGCCGGTAAGCTCCGCCCCGAGGAAACGATTTTCCCTTATGGCCTTCTCGTAAAGGGCAAGCTCCCTGACCGAACTCCAGACTCCTCCGTTGCCGGCTGCCGGGAAGGTGGGAAACTCACCGTAGTCAGATTCAGCCCATTTGCCGCCGGTCATCTCGTAGGCATGAGAAACACCTGTCTCCGGGTGCGGACCGTCAGTAATTGTACTGGTGGCCATGCCTGCAGGCTTGAAAATCCTTTCAGCAATGAAATCCTGCCACTTCTGACCGCTGACCTTCTCTATAATCAGTGCAAGGCCGTTAAAAGCGGGATTGGAGTACTCATACTTTTCTCCAGGTTCAAAAACCAGGTTCTCCGCCTGCGTCACCGGGGCCCAGTTCTCGTAGTCCTTCGCAGTGAGGAAAAACTCCGGATTCTCGCTCACGGGCCTGTTGTCAGGGAGTCCCGATGTGTGGGTCAGCAGGTGCATCACCGTCACCTTTTTGGCCAACTCCCTTCTCTTAAACTCAGGGAAGTATTTGCTCAGGGGATCTTCAACCGAGAGCTTCCCTTCCTCCTGCAGTATCAGTATCCCGTTGGCTACGAAGGTCTTGGATATAGAGCCCAGATTAAAGAGGGTGTTTTCGGTGATCTTTTCCCCTGTCACCATGTCGCCAAGGCCGAAACTACTGAGATAAACGGCACTGTCTCCCTTCATGACAAGTAACGCACCCCCGGGCTCTTGGGCCTGGAATTCCGCGTTAATCAGTGAATCAAGACCTGTAAACATTTCATTACCTGGTTGTTTGGTTGCACATGAAGCCATGAGAAGGCAAGCAGAAAAGATTATGGCTGTTCTCATCCGTCGAGTATTATCTGGCTGTTTTATGAATTTATTTCCTGTTTATTTCTCGGGTGATCATCTCTCCTTCAGCCTGTTGTATTTACGCATTATTTCCAGTGTCTTTTCAACGGGCAGTGCTTCTACGGTCATGCCGTTCCTCGCCTTTGTCGTCTCTGCGGCAAAGAGCGAGTTTATTATGGCCTCCTCGGTTGCTTCCGCAGCAGCCTGGAAAAGAAGATCCATCTCATCATTCCTGATCTCGTGCCACTGCTCGTATATCGATTCGGAAGAGTAGGGGATACGAAGCTCCTCAGCCGTGGATACTGCAATGATATAGTCCCCGCTGCCGTTCGATCCGGATGCTCCCGTCCTCATCATGCCTGCAAAAGCCCTGGACCCAAGCCTCTTCAGGTTCCTCGATGTCAGCGGTGCATCGGTCATCACAACAATCATGCACGAACCGTCTTCCTTATATTCGTTCACCGTGGTCCTGAAGCTGTAACGCCCGAGCTCCTGCCCGACAGGAACGCCGTTGACCTGCAGTATCCCGCCGTAGTTAGTCTGAACGAGTACACCAACTGTATAGCCTCCCCGGGTGACAGGCAGCACACGCGATGATGTACCTATCCCTCCCTTGAACCCGAAACAAACTGTCCCGGTGCCTGCACCGACATTACCCTCGGCAACGGGACCGCCGGCCGCACTCCGGATCGCCTCCAGAACATGCTCCGTAGTAATATGCCTTCCCCTGATGTCATTGATCCTGGCATCATTGGTCTCGCCGACAACTGCGTTGACACTTGTCACCCCTTCGTTGCCTGGTTGAGACAGAGTATGCTCAATCACCGCAGCAACGGCAGTCGGCACACTAAGCGTGTTTGTCAGCACCACCGGCGTCTCGAGGTTGCCCAGCTCTTCAACCTGTGTGTACCCGGCAAGCTTGCCGAACCCGTTGCCCACGAAGATTCCGGCCGGGACCTTCTGCTGGAAGATATTTCCTTCATGTGGTAGGATGGCGGTGACTCCTGTTCTTACCGAGTCGCCTTCCTTCAGTGTCACCTGGCCCACCTTTACGCCGGGCACATCCGTTATGGCATTGTAACTGCCGGTACGCAGTATGCCAATCTCTATTCCGTAGTCTCTGGCCCTCTTCATCTGAGCATCAGTGTTCTGACAGTTCAGGACAGGCAGCAACAGCATCATCACTGCCGCCGTCCTGATAAGTTGTCTGGTTATTATCATGCGTGCCGCGGTTACCGTGCTTCCGTCCGGTCAAACACCTTTTTCCCGCCTACCCAGGTCTGCTGTGTCTTCACATTCCAGATCTCCACAGGATCAATCGCGGTGATATCACGGTCAAGCACAACGAAATCGGCCAGCTTTCCGGGCTCAAGTGTCCCTTTGAAATCCTCCTCGAAAGATGCATAGGCGGCATTGATCGTATATGCCTTCAGTGCCTCCTCAACGGTTATCTTTTGTTCCGGGACCCAGCCGCCGGGATTTTTACCGTCAAGTGTTCGGCGTGTCGTGGCGGCATATATCCCTTCAAGCGGTGTTGCCGGCGCAACGAACCAGTCGCTCCCGAAGGCAAGGGTTGCCCCGCTGTCAAGCAGTGACCTGAATGCATAGGTTGTCTTCACCCGTTCCGGACCGATGTATTCCTCAGCCCAACGGCCGTCATCGATGGCATGATATGGCTGCATGCTGGCAATCACCTTCAGCTTCCCGTACCGCTCAATATCCGCGGGTGCAATATGCTGCGAGTGCTCGATCCTGAACCGCCTGTCACGCTCCCCGTTAACGGCAGCCACCTTCTCATAGGCGTTAAGAAGGAAATTGATGGCCTCGTCACCGATTGCATGAATCACAACCTGCAGCCCGGCTTTGTCGGATTCCAGAATCCAGTTGTAGAGGTCCTCCTCACTGTTCACAAAGAGGCCTGTATCTGTCTGAAGATCAGCATAAGGCTCCAGGAACGCCGCAGTGTGCGAGCCCAGCGAGCCGTCAACGAATCCCTTGACTCCACCGGTGCTGATCCACCTGTCACCGCGTCCGTCACGCTCAACCTGCTCCTTCATATCCTTCCACCTGCTGATTGTCTGCAGGTAATAGAGGCGGGTTATCTGTTCGCCCCGCGCACGTACCCGTTCAAGGGCATCAGAATAAGCGGCTGCATCAACTGCATGCGCAGAAGTGACACCGTTGGATGCCAGGTAATGCATCGCCGCAACAATGGCCCTGTCAACCTCCTCCTCGGACTGTTCCGGAATCCTGACAGATATCAGATCCATGGCATTGTCCTTGAAAATACCCGTCGGCTCACCGCTTCCGTCCCGTGTGATTGTGCCGCCGGAGACATCCTTTACCTTGCGGTCAACACCTGCAAGCTTCATGGCCAGCGAGTTGGCCAGCGCCATATGTCCGTCAAGCCGCGACACAAACACAGGATTATCCGGGGTTACAGAGTCAATCCAGTCCTTCTGCGGGAGGCTCTCCCAGCCAATCCCGTCCCAGTCGCCACCGAGAATCCATGTTCCGGGCTTCAGTGTTGCGGCATATTCCTTTATACGGCTGATAAACTCCTCAGGTGTTGACGCATCCCTAAGCTGCACCGAGGCCAGGTTTGATCCTCCCTGGAGCAGATGCAGGTGCGAGTCAATAAATCCCGGGGCAACAAACCTGCCCCCGAGGTCAATAACTTCACCGGAACCTGATTTGTACTTCATTACCTCGCGGTTGCTTCCAATTGCAATAATAGTGTCACCGGAGACCGCCATAGCCTCCGCATAAGGCTGTACCGCGTTCCCCGTCCAGATCCTGGCATTTGTAATGATCATATCAGATGTTTGAGTTGAAACGTTGCACGAGACAGCAATCAGCACCAGTATGATTGCTGCAGGTAAAAATGTCTTTTTCATACAGGAGTTGTTATTAGGAATCCTTTTCGGAATTGTGTTTTTCCTTGAACTCGTTAATAAGGGGAGTGGCCTTCTCCAGGTCCTCCTCCAGGATATACAGATCCATGACCTGAGGCACTGCTCCGAGGTATCCGAGTCCCGAGTCATTCTTTATCAGTCCCTTTATGCCTGTCTCTTCAAGCATCTCAAGCAGCAGCATGACTGTAGGCTCAGGGGCAACAAAGACCCTGATCAGTTTTTCATCGTTTTCCATATCGTTTTTCTTTATTGGTTTATCCGGATAGAGCGTTCCGCCTTTCGTAAGCCACGAGATGCCGAACGCCATAAGAGTTATGGTCTCTGCAATAAGCACAAACCTTGAATCGGAATTAACCCCGTCGAAGAACAGGAAAAAGACCTCGATTGAAGCCAGAGCTGCCAGCATAACGATGCCGCATGCCCTGTATATCAGGTTCCTCTTCTTCTTCATCTCAGTGGGATGCTTCTCACCACGGGTGAAAAGGAATATCGAAATCAGCGCCAGTATCACAAGGAAACAGGCTGCAGAAGTGAAATGAATCCATGCCACCCAATCCCATGATCCTTCCTCCACAGTGGGAAAAAATGCCACACCAAGGGCGCATAAACCTGCCAGGTCAGCAGCTCTGTTGTCCCATCTGTCATAACCCCTGTAAAAAAACAGGAACAGCGCAATTGCACAGATTGCACCCACAAACACATCGCGCATACCTGTATGATAATAAACGCTCATGTTCGTAAGCACACTCTCACCGTCGAAAATGATGAGATGGCCCAGCACCAGCACAATGGGAAGAAGGATGCCTATCCAGCCCACCGCCTTCCGCAGCGCCAGGTATGAGTACACCTTGTCCGTATGATCTGATTTTATTTCCATGAATACCCTGACCGGTCAGCTCCGCCTGAAATAGACGTTGAATAGCTCATCAGCCTCCTGTTTGAGCCAATGATCGATGTTCAGGCTGGCGGCCTTCTCTATCAGAGGTGCCGGAACAAACGGCGCAATTACTTTGTATATGTGACCCGCCTCCAGCGTGTTCAGGTCAGCCATCACCTGGTTAACCGGTTGTTCGCCGGCAGCCAGCATAGGCCTGATGTCAGTCTCCTGCTTCACCAGAGCCGGATCAAACCATGAAGGCATGACGGTATTCAGCTCCTGCTCAGCAGCTCCGGCTATAAGGTCCTGCCCGACTTCTTTCCGCAACACATTTATGAGCTCCTCAACCTTCACGTTGCCAATGACCGCCGCCTGCTGAAGGGTGGCAATCTTCGCAACCGTCCTCCTCAGAACCGGGTTCTTCAGCTTCTCAAACACCGGCACATAGCTTATCAGCGTATTCTCAAGCTGCGGGTAGGCTTCAATCAGCGCCAGCACCTTCGTCTTGGGACTTATGATTATCTTGTTCTGATCCATGGTTATTTTGAATATGATAATATCCTTTGCTCTCCCTCAAGCTCCCTGTAGGGGGTAACATTGTGCGACACCTCCAGCGTGCCCAGGTACTCTCCCTTATCGTTTCGCAGGGCGAAGTATTCGATGTAGATCATCTTTCCGCCGATATTGATCCAGAAGGGGGCCCTCGAAGCCTTGCCCGACCTGAAATCCTCGATGATCTTATCCACTATGTGTGCGCTGGCAGGCGGATGGCAGTGCCTCACATCCCTGTTCAGGATGGCCCTGTTCCGCTGGAAGATCCTCTCTTCGCTCTGCGAGAAATACTTTACCTTGTCATTGCGGTCGACGAAGGTCATGTCTATCGGCAGCCTGTTAAGTATGGCCAGCAACTCTTCAATTGTGAAGCTGCCCGAGGGTAGCTGAACTGTGTCTGCATTCTTGTTCATCTCATGGAGGATGTCTTCCTGCGCCCATTCAGGTTTCCAGGTTACCCTCGGGTCATAAAGGCAGTACCCTATCTCAAGCGACTGCTTCTGAATGGCATACCAGTCAGCCTCGTTGAGGTTGTCAAGCGCCATCGGGAAGAGTATCTCCTCCTCCTTTGTTGTCATATCTTTCACCCCCTGTGCAGCCGGAAGAAGCACAATCTCAGCTGATGCTACCAGTTCCTCACGTGTGATCTCGCCGCTGCGAAGGAGCTCGATGCCCCCCTTTATCAGTTCCCTGATCTCATCATGCTTGCCCCACATAACCTTGGGCGGACCGGTGATCCCCTGCCTCTCGAGGTACGGGAAGAGGAGGTATTCCTTGCGCTGGTAATGCTTGTCAACATCCCACAGGCTGTTGAACAGGCCGGTCAGCCTGAATTTTTCTGTGTCCTTTACCGGACCTGAATCATAGCTGATGGCTGATATAAGGTTCTCTATCTCGGCAACAACCTTCCTCAACTCCTTGTTTTCATTGATGAGCACATCAACCGGGTGTCCTGCCGGTATCTTTTTTGCCGCCGAGAGATCGACGTTGCCGTGAAGCACTGCCGAGTGGGCATCGCAGAGCCTCAGCACCTCTTCCTCCGGGAGACCTTCGCTGATCAGCTCCTGCTCAACCTCAACAACCTCTCCGTATGGGATCTGGCTGAGGGTGCTTAAAAGATCCTCCCGGACCTTTTCTTCGGCTTCGCCCTGGTGAAGCCTGAGTATAAGTGTTTTAAGCCTCTTCTTTCTTTCCGATGAATTGTTGATCAGTTCGCTCATTGGGACAGGTTTTAGTCTAAAACAAAATTAGAACTATTAAGTTAAAAGCAAAATCTCTGCGATATGACGATGCAATCCGGGTGCTCTGAAACATACTTCACCAGGTCAGGTAAAGACCTGCATCAAATTCAAATTTAGAGAAACTGTGTGCCGGATTGGCAACATCCTCCTGCATTGGATTATCATAGGTCCATTCCCATATTGTCATCTTGTAGTCAACAGACCTTTTAACTGTAAACCAGCTGGCATGGCCTCTGACACCCAGTGTTGAACTGCCGATCCTGAAACAGTCAAGGCCCAGTTCTGCTTCGGGGAAGAAGAAGAGCGCCGGGGAGTTTTTCGTACTGTACCTGATCTCACGCCTCATGTTGCCATTGATCATTTTCTGTGTCACTTTCTCACGGAATTTTGAAAGCGTGCTGATACCGCCATTCAGACAAAGGTTGAGGTGGATGAAACGGTAACTGACCGGCACTGCCACCCCTGCCATGATTCCTGTTTCATGAACCCGCCTTTGCCTGAAGTTGCTGTCCGTGTCACCATACCACCCTTCGTCGGAAAGGCGGTGAAACATATTAAACTCATTCATCAGCTGAGGATAGCTGTAGAATCCGGCCGTTAACCCCAGATATTTATATGGCATCCATATAGCCTTAATGTTCAGGCTGGTAGGCGCAAAATCATCATACATCGCCACCTTAAAATCCGCCTCCCAGTTGCCCCGGAACCAGAGATGTGCCGAAAGACCGAGATACTGGTATTCAGCCATCTCATCCGAGGAGTGAAGATAGTTCAGAAAATCCAGGTTGGCGCCGTTAGCCAGGCTGTCGCGGGTTATATCCCTCACGCCAAACCAGAGTGATGCCTCTTTCTTTTCGATGAACCGGCCCTGGGCCGGAAGGAGGGAAGAAACGGCAACCGCAGGCAGAAGGAACATCATTATTTTGGCATAGCGTCTCATTGCATATGTGCTATTCGTTCCTGACAAGGGTTATCAGGTTGGTGGTTGCAGACAGTGTGCTTTCGTCCGACAGGGTTATGTTGATTTCAAATTGCGCCTTGTCGCCTGCAATTTCCTCCCGGCAGAACAACTGAAAGGTGACCGACGGTTCATCGGGGTAAAAGTCCCGGTCTATGGCTGATAGAAGCTCCGAGGAATCAATGTAAAGGAAACCAGGTGCATTGAATCGGGGCACGCAGGCTGCGAACAGACCTGTGACATCGGTGCCGGCAGGAATTTCAGGTGACATAGCCTCAAGTGTGACAATGCTGATTCCTGTGATCCGGTTCAGCGGATAATACCTGGGTTCCGGAGACATGGCGTATGCAGGGGTGAATCCGGTAAAGCTGTTATTGCTTCGCCTGTTAACGCCTGAAGCCAGGATTGTCTCGTCGGAAAGGGTCACAGTGAAAGCCACAGCCGGGGCATACATGATATCGCTGTTGGTCTCCGTGGGATAAAATCCGGAATTGTCGAGGTTAGTGATGGTAATTTTGTTGAAACTTAACTCAAAATCCCATTCCGCCGGATCAATACAGCTGGTTATAGTTTTAAGAATGAATATGACTGATAGCAGCAGCGTGACCTTCATGGTTCTGCCGGAGTATATTCTCAGTGCTCCGGCAAATCCGCCTGCCTGATGCCTAATATCAATTCTCATCATGACATCATTTCGTTGAAGAGAGAGATCCCCTTTTCGTCAAAGGTGCAGTTCAGCCAGTCGCCGCTGATCTCGGCGCCGCACTTCCGGTAGAAACCGATGGCCGGCTCATTCCAGTCGAGCACCTGCCACCGGACTCTCTTGCAGTTCTCGTCCCGGGCTTCCTGCATAACCCTCTGCATGAGGGCTGCACCTATTTTCCGGTTACGGAACAGCTTGCTGACAATGATATCCTCGAGGTAGATCGATTTCCCCACCCAGGTGAAATAGGCGAAAAAGTAAAGCGCCATGCCCATAATGCCATCCTCTGCATTATCCGCCACGAAACAGCGGAAGTGGTTCTGTTCGCGGCGCATCTGCTCCACAGTATTGGTCACGGCTTCAGGAGACCGCTCATACTCAGCCAGCTCTTTTATAAGTTTCAGGATTGCCGGGAAATCCTCTTCAACCGCTCTTCTGATATTTACTTCCATTGGTGTGGATAATATTCGCGTTAAGGTATGTGGTCAGACTTCCCTGTCCTTTATGAGAGCCTTCATCTCGTTGAAGTGATATACCCTGAATCCCGGCTCTGCCCTTTTCGCGGCAGCGATCATGGCCTGTGCCACATCATGACCTTTTATGGGCCTGTATTTTGCCGGGAAAAGAAAGGAGAGGGGAGGAGCGAAAATCTTTGTGATCTCCTCCGCCAGGCGGAACTCATTCCGCTTGCCCATTAGCATGGAAGGCCGGAAAACGGAAACGGAGGGGATGCTCATCAGCGCAACAGCCTCCTCAACCTCACCCTTGAACTTCAGGTAGAAATTGCCGCTCTTTGCTGATGCCCCGACCGAGGAGACAAGCGCAAAGTGCCGGCAACCGGCTTCCTGGCAGTGCCGGGCGGTGTTCACGGGAATGTCATGGTCAACCTTCCGGTAGGCATCCATGTCGCCCTTTACCTTCTTCCGGGTGGTGCCGATGGCACAGAATACTGCATTACTGCCAGCAACAGCCGACCTGAAAGCAACCGGATCATTAAAGTCGATGATAACCACCTCAGCACCCGGCGGGGTGTTTTCATGCATTCTCCTGGTTATCAGCCGTACTTTCTTGAAGTAGTCATCTTTTGTAAGGAGCTCTGCCAGGTGACCGCCGATCAGGCCGGTGGCACCGATAACTGTAGCTGTAGCTGTAGCTGCTGCGGATGCTGCGGTGGTGGTGGTTGTCGCGGTCATAGGTTATCCTGTTTTAGTAATCAAAGATAACCATTATCGCCGTGAGTTCAGTTGTCACTTACATGGCAGCTTCTGTATCCACCTGCAATCTCAATTCTCAATTCGCAAATCTCAAATCGCAAATCTCAAATCTCTCTACGTTTTCCACCTGAACGACTTCCCGTCGATGGCCCGCATTGTGCAAAGAACGCCGTTCAGATGATCATACTCATGCTGAACCAGCTCGGCGAGGTCATCGGTAACATGCCATTCGCTGTTCTCCCAGCGCTCGTCGAGGTATCTCAGTGTCAGGCTGCGGTTACGTCTTACCTTCACCAGCAGGTTGGGCAGGCACATGCAGTCATCCCACAGTTCCATCATCTCATCGCCGAGGTCATGAAGCTCAGGGTTGATGATGAGCAGGGGCTTTCCTGTATTGATGTATATCACCCTCTTCATAATTCCGAGCTGAGGCGCTGCTATGCCCCGGCCGAAGTGATACTTCGCCCGCACCTCCTCCATTACGCCGTGGAGGTCCGCCTTCCATCCTGGCAGAAGATCTCTTTCACTCTCAAGAACCGGTTCACTCACTTCATACAGAAGCGGATTGCCAAGAAGCAGTATATCTTCAAGTTTTTTCATGATGTTCCTGCGGTATGAGTCTGAAATAGGTGGTTGTTGATTGAATATATGTCAGAAAATCAACTTTTTATGCGTAACCGTCCGCCCGTCACTGTCAGTTGTCGTCTCTTCAACCGCTCTATAGCCGGGAGTGAGTAGCCTGGGCATGAGTATCCCGAACAGAATGAACAGCACTCCCGTCAGAGTTGCCAGGCCAAGCGTCAGCAAAGGATTCTCTTTTACTTCCGGCCAGCCGGTAATGGCCATTGTCAGGGAGATGATTAACAACAGTCCGCCGACAAACGTTATCCATTGATAGTACCTTGTCTGGCGGGTGGAGACGAGATACAGCAGGATGGCCGGTATAACCATGCCAGTGTATTGTGACCTGATTATCAGTGCAATACAGATGGCGGCAAGCAGAAACATGAATATGGTATTGATTATCCCGTATTTCCTGATTCTCGCCGGTTCCGGGATATACTGAACTATCCTTGCGATTGGTTCATGCAACCTCGGATCATTGAAAGAGGCGTATATATCCCTGAAGACCTCCTCCTTGGATTTGCCGGCCATAATCTCTCGCCTGGCAGTTTCAGTGACCCTTTGCCTGTCGAATTCCATGATGATCCTATTATCTGGAGTTGTTATGCTCTACCCAAATAAGCTCAGACGTGTTGTAACCTATTTCCTCTGCCAGCTTCAGATACTTCGTTTTGATTTCGTCAGGGATGGTGGTTTCGCGTGAGAGTATCCACATATACTTCAGGCTCTCTCCTGCTACCAGGGCATACCTGTATTCATCATCCAGAGCTATGACATTGTATCCTGAATAGAAAGGACCAAAGAATGAAACCTTAAGCATGGCAACCTTGTCGTCACCTGCAAACTTCGCCTTGCCAATGGCCTGGGTCCGTTCTTCCCTGACTGTGTTGTATCCCTGGTTGTCAACCTTTATCGTTCCGTTCCCGTTAAGGGAATATTCAGCGGTGGTGTTGTTCAGGTTCCGCTCAAATTTGAAATCAAGCCTGGCAATCTCGTACCATTTACCGAGGTAGCGTTCTTTATCAAATGGGCTGACAGCTGTAGCACCTTTGGGTATCGAGGCACATGAACTGAAGGCTGTAAAAATTATCAGGGCAAATAATGCAAGTAGCGGATTTATTCCTTTCATGCTATGAATGTTTGGAGATTCTGTTGTTGAGGTATTTCACAACCTGGTCTGATTCATGTGCAAGGTACAAATTATTGCGGACTTCAGGCAGGAATTGTCTGCACCTGTTTGTCATTGAATTCTTCAATCAGCTTGTCAAGGTGATCTCTCCCGAACCGCCCGAGATCTTCACTGTCAAGCACTATCCTGCGCTTTTTACGGTTGTTGAGCAAAATATCCGCAAGCAGTTGGTCTGTAAGATTCCTTCGAATTTTGATACTACGTATGTGCTTGTATTCTATCTTGCTGTCATAAGAAATTTTCGACTGAACAATCATGGCCGGAATTCCCAGGCTGATTATCGTTACACCGATCCAAAGATCTGAAGAGTCATCGCCCCTGAAGTACTTGATGATAACCAGTACTCCATATAGCATTATGGCTATCAGGCTGACAATGCTGGCAATCCTGAACCAGGCAGGCTGCCCGTCTTTGATGAGCAGACAATCTTCCTCAAAGACCAGCTCACCACGATGGATAATGAATCTGTTACTCATTTTATTCCGTACTTTCAGTCTGTAAACCTGTGATACTAAAACCTGTAATATAAACCGAAGTTTAACGAGAGAGATACCAACTCGATGTCAAAATCCATCATCAGTGATAACAGGATAGGAGTCCAATCTGCTTCAACCCCTCCACTTATGTATAACTGGTTGTAGACCTTCACCAGTAAACCCGCTCCGGCCGTCTGATCGAATGCTTTATCATAATCATCCGTACCAATCAGATTAATTCCGTAATTAAACCTGGGTTGCACCACTCTCCCCGGAACCAGGTACTCAAACTGAACCGGAATCCTGTGTATGGAACGTTCGATACCTATCCACTCCATCTCATCATTACGTCGTTGGTAAAGAACTCCTCTGGTGTACATGTATCCGGTTTTAAAATACAGTCTTTCGCTGCTGCGCGGCAACCAGAAATGAAGTGAAATGCCTGTTCCTGTGTATATGCCGGTCCCGTACCTGAACCAGTTGAAAATGACGGCTGGTTCAGCAGCCACTCCCAGTGCAGGTTTTCTCTTGGAATATACAATACAACTGTTGTCATTGCATATTAACTGGTGATAGTCTTTTGCCAGGGCTATCAGATTGTCATGATCCGGTTTTTTCAGTGATTCAATCCGGTTAAAGAGTGCCGGGCAATCACTCATATAGGCTTTCAGAAGACCGATGTGTTTTGTTGATTCCAGGAAACGCGGGACTTCGTCGATAATAGCCTCTTCCTTATGGTAGGGGAGCTCTGTCAGCGGTCCGCCCCGCTTGTCAATAAGGTAGTGCTCACCCTTGTTGTCACGGTAATAATAGATGCTCGCTTCTCCTTTAATAAGATACTCGAGGAACATCTCCTTTTGTCCCTCTTCTGTTTCAACCGGTCTTGAAACATAATATTTATCATCCATTATCCGGTATGCCTTGATGTCACCTGGTTTAAATACTGAAGGAGGTGCATTTTCAGCAGGCTTGAAACCGCATTTCTGACTGTTGCTTGTATAGCCTCTGAAATCAATAAAGCCCACCAGGGTGTCATCATCATTCGTGATGATGTACCCTCGCCTGAAGTCAGACTGGGCATCAGCAAGAATTGAAAATGCAAGGATGAGAGATGCAACTATTAATCTCAGGTAGATTTTCATTTTTGTCCGTTGTTATACATGTAGATTATTTTGATTCGAGTCCGGGGAGTAATTTCTTGATATCCTTATTGCCGGCGTCCAGCTCCAGTGCTTTCCTGTATTTTTTAGCTATTTCATTTTGCCATATTGCCTCATATGTCGTCCGGTGATTGTATCTGACCATCTGTCCATCCGTGACAGAGCGCCTTCTCCAATGCCTCTGCGGCTGAAAGTGTGACAATTTTTTCATTCTTGCTAAAGAGTATCCATATGCCATCACTCTCTGCCCCGCACTTGCCAAGCCATTCCCGGAAGGCATGCCTGTCATTATAAATCAATATTTTGTCCATGAGCAGTCGAAGGGTTTATTATGGTACTAAATTATT